>CAZDEZ010000131.1:0-2866 GCA_964504705.1 uncultured Bradyrhizobium sp. | reverse complement strand
CGACTCATCCGGTCAAAAGGGAATCACGTCCCTCCTATCCGTGCAAAGGTCTCCAGGGTGAGGGTCTCCCGACAAATCACCGATGCCCGAAGATCGCCGAGCCCACCCGCACATGCGTGGCGCCGAGCTGGATGGCGGTGGCGAAATCCGCGCTCATGCCCATCGAGAGATTCTTCAGGCCGTTGCGCGCGGCGATCTTCGCGGTCAGCGCGAAATGCGGCGCCGGCGCCTGGTCGACCGGCGGGATGCACATCAGTCCCGAAATCTCCAGGCCATACTTGTCGCGGCAAGCGGCGATGAAGGCATCGGCGTCCTGCGGCGCGACGCCGGCCTTCTGCGGCTCCTCGCCGGTGTTGACCTGCACGAACAATTGCGGGTGGCGGCCCTGGGATTTGATCTCCTTGGCTAACGTTTCGCAAATGCTCGGCCGGTCCACCGAATGGATCGCATCGAACAGCGCCACCGCCTCCCTGGCCTTGTTGGATTGCAGCGGCCCGATCAGGTGCAAAACGAGGCCGGGATAGGTGGATATCAGCGCCGGCCATTTCGCTTTGGCTTCCTGCACGCGATTTTCGCCGAACACGCGCTGTCCATTCGCAATAACAGGCACGATGGCGTCCGCACCGAAGGTCTTGGATACCGCAATCAGCGTCACCGAGGCGCGGTCGCGGCCGAAATCTCGGCAGGCGCGCGCGATCTCCTGCTCCACGGCGGCAAGACCGCTTGGTAAAGGCGCGGTTACCTCATTCGCTCCCGACGTCATCGCCTCGCTCGCACCGACCCGCCGTTGGCGGGATTTCCTTGAATTTTACCAAGTTCGGGAAGGCCTTTTTGAACCCTTCCCGTTACCTTGGTCCGGGGTCAGGGATGAACATGTCGCGCGTCGCATTCAACCGCAAGAGGGTGCAGCTCAGGAAACTGCTGGGTATCCGGGCCCGGCTGGCGCTGCTTGCCCTGCTGCTGGTCGCGCCGCTGATGATGGAGCGCGTCCGCTCGCTGGAAGAGGCCCGCACCGGGCAGCTTGCGCAGGCGACGCAGGAATTCCGCGAGCTCGCCGAACGCACCGCCGAAACCCAGCGCGAGGTGATTGCCTCCGTCGCGACCGTCGTGAAAGCGACCGCCTATGTCCGCGCTTCCGGGATCGCCCACGCTTGCGAGCTGATGCGAGAGAGCCTCCCGCTGCCCTGGATCCGCAACATCATGGTGGTTGGCGCCGACGGCCGCGTGCAATGTTCGGTTCTGAAAGCGCCGGCCGGCCTCGACGTCAGCGACCGCCCCTACTTCAGGAAGGCGCGGGAAACCCGCGACTTCGTCTTCAGCGATTTCCTGGTTGCCAGGAAGATCGACAAACCGATGGTGATGGCCGCCTATCCCGTATCCGCCGTTGATCCGCGCCAGGATTCGGTCGTCGTCGCCGGCGTGACGCTGGACTGGATGTCCCGGAGCATGACCCGGCTCTCCGGCCGGCCGGGCTTTACCGCCGTCATGATCGACGGCGAGGGAACCATTCTCGCCGCGCCCGACGATCTCGCCAGCATGATCGGCCGCTCCATCGACACGCTTCCCCTGATGTCGGCGATCGCCGACAAGGCGCTGCTGTCGAACGCACCGGAAGGATCGATGTCCTTCACTGCCACCGACGGCGCCCGGCGCGACGTCAGCTTCATGCGCATTGCCGGCACCGAAGCGCGTCTGGTGCTGAGCGTCGACAAGAGCAAGGTGACCGCGTCGATCAACCGCGACATCCGCACGGCTTACCTGCAGCTCGGCTTCGTCTGCCTGTTCGTGCTGCTCGGCGCGCTGATCGGCGCGGAGAAGCTGCTGATCCAGCCGATCGAGACCATGACCGGCGTCGCCAGGCGCTTCGGCGAGGGCGAGTGGTCGGCGCGCGTTTCCCACAGCCGCCTGCCTTCCGAATTCGTCCCGCTGGCGCGCGCCTTCAACGCGATGGCGGCGCAGCTTTCCCAGCGCGAGCGCGAGATGATTGCAACCAACGACCGCCTCACGGTGATGGCGTCCATCGACATGCTGTCGGGCCTCGCCAACCGCCGCGGCTTCCAGAGCCGGCTCGATTTCGAGTGGATGAAGGCGCAGCAATACGGCAGCGAATTGTCGCTGCTGATGATCGACGTCGATCACTTCAAGCTCTACAACGACACCTACGGCCATCCGGAGGGCGATGCCTGCCTGACCAGGCTCGGCGAAACGCTGGCCGGCGTCGCCGCCGACAACCTCGGCTTTGCCGCACGCTATGGCGGCGAGGAATTCTGCCTGCTGCTGCCCAACACCGGCGCGCTGCGCGCCATGGAGGTCGGCGAGACCGTGCGCGCCACCATCCAGGCCCTCGAGTTGCCGCACGCGACCTCGAGCCACAAGGCCGTCACCGTCTCCATCGGCGTCGCCTGCACCCTGCCCAGCGACGCCGGCCGCCCCGGCGACCTCATCGAGGCCGCGGATGCCGCCCTCTATGCCGCCAAACACCGCGGCCGCAACACCGTGGTCGAGCACGGCTTCGTGCGCCTGGTGGACGAAGCCGGCATGGCGCTGGCGGGGTAGCGTCGTCCCGGCCAGGCGAGCGCTGAGCCGGGACCCATCAACCACAACTGCCTGCCCTTGCACGATGCTGTGGCTCCGGCGTGCTCCACCCACAACCGCCTGTAGCTATGGTTCCCTGCGTTCGCAGGACGATTCTGATTTGCGAAAATCCTCTTGACTCTTACGCAAATCAGAACTATATGGGACCCAGCCCGTGCCGCCATGAGGGACGCTTCGCGGTCGTCACGAAACGTGGCGCGGGTTGCGATGGGCCGCTGCCGGCGTCAGGTGATCTCTTCACCCGGCGAAACGCCGGCGGCGGACGGTGAAG
>CAZDEZ010000130.1:0-4329 GCA_964504705.1 uncultured Bradyrhizobium sp. | reverse complement strand
AGCGCATCGCGCACCGCGTCGAAATTGTAGAGCGGCTCGCCCATGCCCATCATGACGATGTTGGTGACGAGGCGGCTGCCGTTTTCGCGGTCGGCCCAGTCGTTGAGGCGGTCGCGCGCCACCATGACCTGGCCGACGATCTCGCCTGATGTGAGGTTGCGCACCAGCCGCTGCGTGCCGGTGTGGCAGAACGAACAGTTGAGGGTGCAGCCGACCTGCGAGGAGACGCAGAGCGTGCCGCGGTCGGTCTCGGGGATGTAGACGCACTCGACCTCGTGCGGCCGCTCGGCATTGTCGCCGCTCGGCAGGCGCAGCAGCCATTTGCGGGTGCCGTCGGAAGAAATCTGCTCGGCGACCACCTCGGGCCGGTCGACGGTGAAATGCTTCTCCAGCTCGGCACGCATGTCCTTCGAGACGTTGGTCATCTCGGCAAAGGATTTTGCGCCGCGAAAATACATCCAGTTCCAGAGCTGCTGCGTGCGCATCTTGCGCTGGCCGGGCGCGACCCCGATCTCGCCGAGGCGCTCGGCGATCTCCGCGCGCGACAGCCCGATCAGCGACGGCTTGGCCGGCGGCACATAGGTTTCAAGCGGCTGCTTTTCGAGCGGAGCCGCAGCAATGGTCTCGGTCGTCGTGGCCGTCATATTCGTTCTTGCGAGATTTCTCCCCTCATCCTGAGGAGCGGCGCAGCCGCGTCTCGAAGGATGGAGGCCCGTCTGTGGCCTCATGGTTCGAGACGGCGCTAAAGCGCCTCCTCACCATGAGGGTCGAGAGTCATCAAATAGGCCTTCTGCGACCCCCAAACAACGCTGTTCTGCGGGCAATTACCGCCGGCAGTCCTGCGCGATGCGGTCGAGGGCCTGCGACAGGCCCTTCAGCGAGAAGGTATCCGTGGTCTCCGTCCCCTTGGCGGACATGCCCTTGACGGTGACGTCGGCGGCCTTGCGCATGGCGTCCACCATGCGCTCCTCCTCGGCGGCGTTCTTGATCCAGAGGCCGTCGCCCTGGGTGTACATGGCGTAGCTGGCGCCGCCGACTTCGAGGGAGGACTCCGAGCCGGGCTTGAGCTGGTAGCCGATCATGATCGAGACTTCGTTGATCACCTTCTCGGCCGGGCGGGTGGAGACGAAGGCATAGGCGGGATCGCGCGGGCGGTTCGGCGGATTGGTCTTCGACGAGGACGGCTTGGCCAGCGCGAAGCACACCTTCTTGCCGGCCGGCGTCGCCGTATAGGCGCCCCAGGTGCCGTACTGGCCGAGCAGCTGCGGCTCGGCGCCTCCGGCGGCTGCGGCCGGCGCCGCGGCCGGCGGCTTGGGCGCCTCCTTCTTGGCGGCCTTGGGCGCCGCCTGCGGCGCAGTGCCCTGCGCCAGCGCGAAACTTGCGCCTGCGCATGCCAATGTGATCGCGAGCAGCGATGTGAGGATTTGCCGTACCATGATCCGGTCTCGTTCCCCCATCATTGTGACCTGAAGATGGCCCCGCGCCGCCATCATCGAAGGCGAGATGGATAGCCGGGAAAGCCGTGCTTGGGAAGGCAGTTAGTCCCGCCGTGCACCTCGTCCGGCACGTTAACGTGCCAAGACGCCGCCTCAGTTCTTCGCGCGGGCGGCGCGCTGCTTCTCCCATTGCGCTTCGGTCCATTGCAGCAGGTCTTCGGCGCCGGAACTGCGCAGATGCGAGCCGCCGTCCTGCACCACCATCTCGCCATTGATGAAACCGGCCTGGTCGGAAACCAGGAAGCTGGCGAGATTGGCGAGTTCGGCATGGTCGCCATGGCGGCCGAGCGGATTGCGGTGCGCCCAGCTCTCCTCGCGGCCTTCCGGGCGAAGCTGGCCGCTCGCTCCCGGCGTCGGAAAGGCACCCGGCGCGATCGCGACCGTGCGGACGCCCTTCGGTCCCCACTCCACGGCGAGGCTCTTCGTCATCGCCAGCACCGCCGACTTCGCCATCGCCGACGGCACGGTGAAGGCGCGGCCGGTGATGGTTGACGTCGAGAGGATGGAAAGCACGACGCCCTTGTGGCGGCGCTCGATCCAGCGCTTGCCCGCCGCGAGCGTGCAGTACATCGCCCCGTGCAGCGTCGGCGCGAGGATCGCATCCGCCGCGCGGAACGACAAATGCTCGCTCTGCGCGATGAAAGTCGCGGCGGCGTTGTTGACCAGCACGTCGAGCGGAGCTTCGCCGAACAGGCGGTCCATCATCGCATCGACCGCGCCGCCGTCGCGGATGTCGCATCTTGCAACGCTGACAGTTGCGCCGAAGTCGCTGCGCATGGCGGCAGCCGTCTGCTCCAGCAATTCCAGCCGGCGACCGCAGATGACGAGCTCCGCACCAAGCTCGGCAAAGCGCCGGCCCATCGCCGCACCGAGCCCGGAGCCGCCGCCGGTGATGAGGACGCGCTTGCCCTTGAGCAGGTTCTTTTCAAACATTGTTTTATCCTCCCCGCCGCCGGTCATCGCCGCCGGTCATGCACCTTTGCGGATTGTAGCCCGGCTGCAAATCCGGCATGAAGCAGGCAAACCAACCAATCCGGCAAGCCCAGGGGTATCCATGAAGGCCATTCTCTGCTCGCAATTCTGCCAACCCGACGATCTCGTGCTGGCGGATGTGCCCGATCCGGTGGCGGGACCGGGCGAAGCCGTCATTGCGATCAAGGCGGCGGCGCTGAATTTCTTCGACATCCTGATGATCCAGGGCAAGTACCAGATCAAGCCGCCCTTCCCATTCTCGCCGGCCGCGGAAGTCGCAGGCGTGATCGAGAGCGTCGGCGCCGGCGTCACCGACCTCAAGCCCGGCGACCGCGTGGTCGCCTCCTGCGGCCATAACGGCGCGCGCGAGAAGATCGCGCTGCCGGCGGCTTCCATCGTGAAGATCCCGGACAATCTCGACTACGACCGCGCCGCCGGAATCATCATCATCTACGGCACCGCGCTGCATGCGCTGGAAGACCGCGCCAGCCCGAAGCCCGGCGAGACGCTCGCAGTGCTCGGGGCTGCCGGCGGCACCGGGCTCGCCGCCTGCGAACTCGGCAAGCTGATGGGATTGAAGGTGATCGCCTGCGCCTCGTCGGACGAGAAGCTGGAATTCGCCAAGCAACATGGCGCCGAGCTGACGCTGAACTATTCGAAGGAAGACCTGAAGGAAGGCCTGCGCAAGCTGACGGGCGGCAAGGGCGTCGACATCATCTTCGATCCGGTCGGTGGAACGTATGCGGAAGCCGCGCTGCGCTCGATCGCCTGGGAAGGCCGCTTCCTGGTGATCGGCTTTGCCGCCGGCGACATTCCGAAGATGCCGCTCAACCTCGCGCTGCTGAAGGGCTGCGACATCCGCGGCGTGTTCTGGGGCGCATGGACGCGGGTCAATCCGCAGAAGAACCGCGCCAACCTCGATAAGCTGGTGAAGTGGACGGCGGAAGGAAAAATCTCCTCGCATGTCGACCGCACCTTCCCGCTGGCGCAAACCGCCGACGCGCTGAAAGTGCTCGCCGGGCGCCAGGCGATGGGCAAGGTGATCCTGCACCCCTGAAATTTCGCGGGTTCCCGGCGCATCCGTAGTGTACCGGGGGCCGCGCGGATTTCGCCGGAATTGGAGCGCGGTAGATGGTTAACCGCCGCGCTCCGTGCGACGCGCGAACACGCGGATTCCACAGGCGTTAAGCGTTCGAGGCAAAATCAACGCGGCGCTAACGACGCATTTTTATGTGATTGAATTGGGCGAATACGCCTCAATCAAAACAAAATGTTTCCCGATTCGCGCCGATGAACGTCGTTTTTTCAACCTAATCGCGAGGAGATTCATGACCCAGTAGCGGGCGCTTGGGGCAGCATCACTACAAGAAAAATCGATGCCCTCTCGTTCCGTCGTTGCGTATCAGTAGCGGGGAAGCATCATCATGGCGGAGAGTACCAGGCAGGTCCGGACGAGCGATCCGTTTGACCGCTTCGACGAAGCCATCAACGACCCGGGTCTATACCCGACCTATCAATACGAGCGTCCCGAATCGAGACAGCTGGAACCGCTGCCGCAGGACCGGGTGCCGCTCTTCCTCTCGGACGATCAGCAATACGACCAGCAGGGCTTTGACGACGAGGGGCCGGAATACACGTTCGGCAGCAAGCGGGACAAGCCGCGCACCGCGCGCGTCGTCACCGGCGTCATCGCCGCAACCGCGGTGGCCGCAACCGTCGGGTTCTTCGCGATGGACGCGACGCGCTCGGTGTTGGTCGACGCCAAGGCTTCGCTTGCCAGCCTCGCGCCGACCTCGCTCGGCGGCGGTGCGCCGCCCGAAGCCGCGCCGCCGCGCATCGCGCAGACCGCCGCGCCCGAACC
>CAZDEZ010000129.1:0-4416 GCA_964504705.1 uncultured Bradyrhizobium sp. | reverse complement strand
GGGCAGTTCGGCTTCACCGCCTGCACCGTCTCCAGCATCGGGTTGCCGCGGAAGCCGTTCACCACGAACACGCCGGCCGAGCGCGATTGCTTCAGCACATATTGCACCTCGTTGGCGCGAAACGCCGGGTTGACGGTGACCAGCACCATGCCGGCCATGCCGGCGCCGAACTCCAGCATGATCCATTCCGGGACGTTCTGCGCCCACACCGCGATGCGCTCGCCCTTCTTGAAACGGGTGAGCAGCGCGCGGGCGGTGCGCTGTGCCTCGCGATAGAGCTCGGCATAGGTCCACTTCCGCCGCAGCGCCGGGTCCGGCACGCCGGCGATCAGTGCGAGGCGATCGGGAGCGGATTCCGCCGCCCTGCGCAGGAGGTCGCCGAACGTCCACTCCCGCACCGCAGGGGTGGTCGGTCCTGCGACGTGCGACATCGTCAAAGCCATCTTTGTCCTCCCGGGGCCGCTCTGTTGTGGGCGGCGTACTCGGTAAGGAAAATGCCTTTGGATGGCGGGCAATGCAAGACGTCGGCGTTCCCCGGATGCTGCGCAGCACGCCGTCTTCGGCGTGGTGCGCTGCTGATCCGGGGTCCAGTTGCGTCCGAAAGCTGCGTTTAGAGGGCATGGGTCCCAGCTCTGCGACGCAGCGTTTCACGCTGCATCGCGTCCGGGACACGAGAGTTGATTACCCGGCTCGCCGCTGCCTTGCTGACGAGCGATGCGCTTTCCGCGCAGGACGCCGATGCGCGGTGCTGCGCCGTGCGGTCGAACGCGAGCGCCGCTTGCCTCCATGCCGGTCGCCCTTCAGGCTCTGTTTCAGCGCATCCATCAGATTGACGACGTTGCTTGGCCGTTCGCGCTCGACCGCCTTCACCGGCTTGCCGGCGGCCTTGCGCCGGACCAGCGCCTTCAAGGCATTCTCGTACTGGTCCTTGAATCCGGAGGGGTCGAAATGCGCGGCCTTGGAATCGAGGATATGGCTCGCCAGCTCGACCATGTCCTTCGACACCCGCGGGCTCCGGATGCCGTCGAAATAGTCGGCCTCGTCGCGCAGCTCGTAGGGATAGCGCAGCGTGGTGCCGAGCAGGCCCTTGCCGAGCGGTTCGATGGCGATGACGTGCTCGCGGTTGGTGAGCACGATTCGGGCCAGCGCGACGCGGTCCTGGTCCTTCATGGCGTCGCGGATCACCGCAAAGGCATCGATGCCGGCCTTGCCGTCCGGGACGATGTAATAGGGGCGGTCGTGATAGCGCTTGTCGATCTCCTCCCGCGGCACGAAGCTGTCGATCTCGATGGTGTGGTTGCTTTCGATCTGCACCGCCTCGAGTTCGTCCTTTTCGATCTCGACGTACTTTCCCTTGCTCAACTCGTAACCACGGCCCTTCTGGTCGCCCTCGACGACATCGCCGGTTTCCTCGTCCACCATCTGCTGTTTCAGCCGGTTGCCGGTCTCGCGGTTGATCATGTGGAAGCGGGTCTTCTCGGCTGCCGTGGAGGCCGGGTACAGCGCCACCGGACACGTCACCAGCGACAGCTTCAGGGAGCCTTTCCAATAGGCGCGTGGGGCCATTACAATCTCCAGAACCGGGTTTCCAGGAACCTGAACGGATACCGTCCGTTTTCGTTCCGTGAGGCCTGCCCCGTGGCGCGCCCTGCGAAGGACCGTTCGTGCACAAGAGCCTGACCACCTACCGGAAGAAGCGTGATTTCGAGATCACCTCGGAGCCCTCGGGCGAAACCAAGGTGGCCCCCTCGAAGCGGCGGCGGTTCGTGATCCAGAAGCACGATGCGACGCGGCTGCATTACGATCTGCGGCTCGAGTTCGACGGCGTGTTCAAGTCATGGGCGGTGACGAGGGGGCCGTCGCTCGATCCCCACGACAAGCGCCTTGCGGTCGAGGTCGAGGATCATCCGCTCGACTATGGCGATTTCGAAGGCACCATTCCCGAAGGCCAGTATGGCGGCGGCACCGTGATGCTGTGGGACCGCGGCACCTGGGAATCCGACGATCCCGATCGCGGATTCAAGAAGGGGGACCTGAAGTTCACCCTGCACGGCGGCAAACTGCACGGCAGCTGGGTGCTGGTGCGGATGAAGGGCGACCGCTATGGCGGCAAGCGCACCAACTGGCTGCTGATCAAGCACCGCGACGAATATGCGCGCGAGGGCGGCGAAGACATTGTGAAGGAGGACCGCTCGGTCGCTTCCGGCCGCTCGATGGCGCAGATCGCCGCCGGCAAGGGCCGGGCGCCGAAGCCGTTCATGCTGGCCAACGGCAAGGGCAAGGCGGATGCCACCTGGGATTCCAATCGCGGTTCGGCGGCGGAAGCGCGCGCGAAGAGCAAGGCTGTGGCGCCCGCTAAGGTCAGGCCGGCCAAGGTCAAGCCGGCCAAGGCAAAGAAAGTATCGGCCATGCCGGACTTCGTGCCGCCGCAGCTCTGCGCGTCGGTGGAGCGGCCGCCGCGCGGCGATACCTGGTGCCACGAGATCAAGTTCGACGGCTATCGGGTGCAGCTTCGCGTCGAGGGCGGCGAAGTCGCGCTGAATACGCGCAAGGGGCTGGATTGGGCTGACAAGTTTCCCGAGATCGCCAAGGAGGGGCGCGGCCTGCCGGATGCGCTTGTTGACGGCGAGATCGTCGCCATCGACCACAAGGGCCTGCCGGACTTTTCCGCGCTGCAGGCGGCCATCGCCGATCGCAAGACGGCCAATCTGGTCTACTTCGCGTTCGACCTGTTGTTTGCCGACGGCGAAGACCTGCGCCAATTGCCGTTGCACGAGCGCAAGGTGCGGCTGAAGCGCCTGCTCGAGGCGCGCAAGGGCAAGGCGAAGCTGATCCGTTATGTCGAGCATTTCGAGCAGGACGGCGAGGCGGTGCTGGAATCGGCAAAGCAGCTGGCGCTGGAGGGAATCATCTCCAAGAAGCTCGACGCGCGTTATCGTTCCGGCCGCAGCGAGAGCTGGACCAAGGCCAAAGTGCGCGCCGGGCACGAGGTGGTGCTCGGCGGCTGGAAGACCACGGGCGGCAAGTTCCGCTCGCTGATGGCGGGTGTCCATCGCGGCAAGCATCTCGTCTTCGTCGGTCTCGTCGGCACCGGCTTCGGCGCCGCTACGGTGCGGCGCCTGATGCCGCATCTGAAGGCCAATGCATCGGACGAAAATCCGTTCAGCGGCGCCAACGCGCCGAAGCAGGCGCGCGACGTGCACTGGCTCAAGCCGAAGCTGGTCGCCGAAATCGAGTTCGCCGGCTGGACCGCGGACAACAACATCCGCCAGGCCGCCTTCAAGGGCCTGCGCGAGGACAAGCCGGCGCGCGAAGTGGAGGCGGAGATGCCCACCAGGCACCAGGTCGCAAATCCCATCGTCACGCGGTCGTCGGCGAAGAAGGGCGCCGAGGTGATGGGCGTCGCCATCTCCAATCCGGACAAGGCGCTGTGGCCCGACGGCGGCGACGGCAAGCCGGTGACCAAGCTCGACCTCGCCAACTATTTCGAAGCCGTCGGCGGCTGGATGATCGGCTATCTGAAGGGCCGGCCCTGTTCGGTGGTGCGCGCGCCCGACGGCATCGACGGCGAGACGTTCTTCCAGCGCCATGCCATGACGGGGACGTCGAAGCTGCTGGAGCTCGTCAAGGTCTCGGGCGACCGCAAGCCATATCTGCAGATCGATCGCGTCGAGGGCCTCGCCGCGGTGGCGCAATCCGGTGGCGTGGAGCTGCACCCCTGGAACTGCGCGCCGGATGCGCCTGATGTGCCGGGACGGCTGGTGTTCGATCTCGATCCCTCGCCTGACGTCGATTTCGCCGCGGTGATCGAGGCCGCCAGGGACATGCGCGAGCGGCTTTCTGCGGTAGGGCTGGAAAGCTTCTGCAAGACCACCGGCGGCAAGGGGCTGCACGTGGTGACGCCGCTTAAGTCGGGCGCAAGGGAACGGGTAGACTGGAAGGAAGCCAAGGCGTTCGCGCTCGGGATTTGCCAGTGGATGGCCAGCGAAGATCCCGAGCGCTATTTGCTCAACATGTCCAAGCAGAAGCGCAAGGGCAAGATCTTCCTCGACTATCTCCGCAACGACCGCATGGCGACAGCGGTCGGCGTGCTGTCGCCGCGCGCGCGGCCCGGCGCCACCGTGTCGATGCCGCTGACCTGGGCGCAGGTGCGCGGCGAT
Organism: uncultured Bradyrhizobium sp.; assembly: GCA_964504705.1. Lineage (GTDB taxonomy): Bacteria > Pseudomonadota > Alphaproteobacteria > Rhizobiales > Xanthobacteraceae > Bradyrhizobium. Next base: position 256 of record CAZDEZ010000129.1, on the reverse strand, counting down.
CTCGATCCGAAGCGCTACACCGTGCGCACCGTGCCGGCGCTGTTGGCTAAGAGCAAGGCGTGGGACGGCTACGAGGATGCCGCCGGCCCGATCAGGCCGGCGATGAAAAAGCTGGCGGAGAAGCTTTAAACGGTAGGGTGGGCAAAGCGATAGCGTGCCCACCTTTCCCGCTGTGCTCTTGAAGGTGGGCACGGCGCTGCCGCGCCTTTGCCCACCCTTCTGTAACGGGCCTCGATCAGTCAATCCCTTTTGCGTT
>CAZDEZ010000128.1:0-4868 GCA_964504705.1 uncultured Bradyrhizobium sp. | reverse complement strand
ATCATCACCACCCTGATCAAGGGCGACGTCTTCAACTGGGGGCAGATCATGACGGGAGCCCTGCTCGGCGCCGCCCCGCCGCTGATCATCTACGCCTTCCTGATGGACTACTACATTGCCGGCCTCACTGCCGGTGCGACAAAGGGTTGAGGGACTTATGGCCGAAGTAAACCTGCGCAAGGTCGTCAAGCGTTACGACGAGGTCGAGGCCGTGCGCGGCATCGATCTCGACATTGCGGACCATGAGTTCGTCGTTCTCGTCGGCCCCTCTGGCTGCGGCAAGTCCACCACGCTGCGGATGATCGCCGGCCTCGAGGACATCTCCGGCGGAGACATCCTGATCGGCGGTGACGTCGTCAACGACGTGCCGCCGAAGGACCGCGACATCGCGATGGTGTTCCAGAACTATGCGCTGTACCCGCACATGACGGTGGCGGAAAACATGTCGTTCGGGCTGCGGCTGAAGCGTTATCCCAAGGCCGAGATCAAGTCGCGGGTCGACGAAGCCGCGCGCATGCTCGACATCGTCGAGCTGATCGACCGCAAGCCGAAGCAATTGTCCGGCGGCCAGCGCCAGCGCGTCGCCATGGGCCGCGCCATCGTGCGGAATCCGAAAGTGTTCCTGTTCGACGAGCCGCTGTCGAACCTCGACGCCAAGCTGCGCGTGCAGATGCGGATCGAGATCAAGAAGGTGCACCAGAAGGTGCGCACCACCACCGTCTACGTCACCCACGACCAGGTCGAGGCGATGACCCTGGCCGACCGGGTGGTCGTGATGAACCACGGCCGCATCGAGCAGATCGGCACGCCGACCGAGCTCTATCACAAGCCGGCGACGCGCTTTGTCGCGAGCTTCATCGGCTCGCCGGCGATGAACTTCATCCCGGGCCAGCTCGAGGATGTCGGCGGCAAGCTGCAGATCCGCCTCAGCGACAAGATCGCCTTCCCGCTGCCGGCTGCGCAAGCGGCGCGTTACCAGAAAATTCCGCGTACCGATAAATTGCTGCTCGGCATTCGCCCCGAGCATGTCACCGAGGCAGGCGCGCATGTCGAGCCCGGCATCGAGCCCTTCGATGCCGTACTCGACGTCACCGAGCCGATGGGCATGGAGACCTTGATCTACTTCAATCTGCACGGCGCCCAGGTCTGCGGCAGGGTCAATCCCAATGCAGGCGCGCGGGATGGCGCCCCGCTCCGATTGGCAGTGGACCTCAACAATATGCATTTGCTAAACGAGGTGACCGGCGCCGTCCTTTGACGGCGTATCCGAAGGCATCACCAAGGGCAGGCAATGGCGTCCAACAAGAAGAAGATTTTCATCACGGAGTCGTTCTCGCAGGCCGGCCGCATACTTCTCGGCGAACGTGACGACATCGAGATGGTCGAATTCCCCAACATGATTTCGGCGGGGGATTTCCAGGCCAAGCTGCGAGAGCACGCGCCCGTCCATGGCGTGGCGCTGGGCGCCACCCGCTTCGGGGAGACCGAGCTCGAGGCTTCCGGGGACATGAAGGTGGTGACGCGCATCGGCGTGGGCTTCGACGCCGTCGACGTCCCAGCGCTGAGCAAGCGCAAGGTGCCGCTGATGGTGGCGGGCACCGCGAACTCGCCTTCCGTCGCCGAGCACGCCGTGTTCATGATGCTGACGCTCGCCAAGCGGGCCTACGAAATGGATTCCATCGTCAAGGACAACAAATGGGCCGCGCGGCTGGGAGCGTTGCCCTACGATCTCTTCGGCAAGACGGTGCTGATCATCGGCTTCGGCCGCATCGGCACCCGCACCGCCAAGCGCTGTCTTGCCATGGAAATGAACGTCCTGATCTACGATCCCTACAAGCCGGCGGCCGAGATCAAGGCCGCCGGGTGCGAGCCGGTCGCCAGCCTCGAGGCCGGACTGCCACGCGCCGATTTCGTCAGCATCCACTGTCCGAAGAATCCGGAAACCGTGGGGATGTTCGACGCCGCGCGGATCAAGCTGATGAAGCCGACCGCCTATCTCGTCAACACCGCCCGCGGCGGCATCGTCGACGAGAAGGCGTTGCACGAGGCGCTGGTGTCGAAAAAGCTCGCCGGCGCCGGCCTCGACGTATTCGAGCAGGAGCCGCCGCCGGCCGGACACCCCTTGCTGGGCCTGCCCAACATCATCACCGCGCCGCATGTCGCCGGCGTGACCCGCGAAGCCGTCGATCGCATGAGCGAGCAGACCGCTCGCAACATCCTGAGCGCACTGGACGGCGCGCCGATCCGGGCCAACGTGATCAATCCGGACGTCCTCGGCTGATCGCTTGCGCTGGAACGGCGCCCGGCGAGGTCGGGCGCATTGCATTGAAACGGGTGTCCCATGGCCTTCAAGGAATACGGCAAGCATGACGCGGTCGGCCTTGCCGATCTCGTGCGCAAGAAGCAGGTGAGCGCGCGGGAGTTGCTCGACGAAGCGATCGAGCGCACAGCGAAGGTCGATCCGCAGATCAACGCCGTCGTGGTCAAGCACTACGACTATGCCAGGAAACAGGTCGACACGGGTCTGCCGGACGGTCCCTTCACCGGCGTGCCTTTCCTGCTGAAGGATCTCGACCTGCTGCAGGGGACGGTGACGACATTCGGCGCCAGCGTCTACCGCAACAACGTCGCGGACCACAGCGGCACCCTCGCCCGGCGTTTCCTCGACACCGGCGTTGCCATTTTCGGCAAGAGCTCAAGTCCGGAATTCGGGCTGATGCCAACCACGGAATCACGGCTCTTCGGCCCGACCCGCAATCCCTGGAACCTGGCGCATTCCTCCGGCGGATCGTCGGGCGGCGCCGCGGCGGCTGTCGCCGCGCGCATCCTTCCGATGGCGCATGCCAGCGACGGCGGCGGGTCGATCCGCATTCCCGCATCCGCCTCGGGCGTGTTCGGCCTGAAGCCCACCCGTGCGCGCAATCCGCTGGGCCCGGACCGCGGCCAGGGCTGGGGCGGCTTCTCCTGCGGCCATGTGGTGAGCATCAGCGTGCGCGACAGCGCGGTCATGATGGACGCGATCCATGGGCCGGAGACGACCAGCCTGTATGTGGCGCCGCCACCGGAGCGGCCGTTCTCGCAGGAAGTCGGCCGCGATCCCGGCCGGATGCGCATCGCATTCACGGATCGGTCTCCCAACGGCGATGCCATCGATCCCGAAGTCGCCGCGGCGGTTCGCGATGTGGCGGGCATGCTGGGCAAGCTCGGACATCACGTCGAGGAACGCGCGCCGACCCTCCCGGTCGATCCGGCCGCCGTAATGGCCGTCATCGTCGGCAGCAATACGGCGCTTACCGTCCGCATGACGGAGGCGGCGTTCGGCCGCCAGATGACGGTTGACGATTTCGAAGCCCTGACCCTGGCGATGAGCCATAACGCGCAGAAGACCAGCGCCACCGATTACGTGGCCGCCGAACTCGATGCTTTCAGGATCGCGCGCGCGCTCGCGGAATTCTTCGAGACCTGCGATGTGTTCCTGTGCCCGACACTTTGCGCACCGCCGGTGAAAATCGGCGAGCTCAACACCATGGCGGAGGATCTCGGACATATCACCCCGATCCTGCGCCGCTACATGCCGGGCACCTCGATGTTCAACATGTCGGGCCAGCCCTCGATGAGCGTGCCGTTGGCCTGGAACAAGGGCGGACTGCCGCTCGGCATGATGTTCTCGGCCAGGCTCGGCAATGAGGCGGCGCTATTCCGCCTCGCCGGCCAGCTCGAGCAGGAGCGGCCCTGGAAGGACAAACTGCCGCCGGTATGCACGTAAGCAGGCCCTCCGGCAGCGCCAAAACTCAGCCTCATTCGCACGCGAGGAAAGGAAACCGGCGCGGCAACGGGGACACCGATTCCGCTGACGGAGTTCAAATCCGGAGGCTCGATCGTGACAAGCAGCGATCCAACCGACCATGCGCTGGCGGCCATCGCCAGCATTCGCGGCAACGCCGAGGACGAGGCTGGCGTGCAGCCGCAAAGCGGGGCCGAACGGCAGGCCATTGCGGTCATCGAGGACAAGCCGCTGGCACCCGAGCAGCCGGATGACGACAGCTATTTCAAGGTAGGTCCCGGGCCGATGGCTTCGATCCGCTTCAAATGGTCGGTGCGGCGTGGCGACAATGAGGACTATTTCGTCGACGAAACCATCGGCGAGAATTCCGCTGCCATCACCTCGGGGCCGATGAGCCGCGAGGCGGCCGTTCAGATGGTCGACGATCGCGAAGCCGATGCGCGTCGCCGATTCGAGGATCTGCGCAACGAGATGGCGGGCCGTAGTGCCATCGCCAACGTCCTGCGCGGTGACGGCGGAGAGGCCTGAACGCCGCAATTTGGACCGGCGAAACTGCGGTTTTTTCAGGAAATTGACGGCTGTTTGCGCCGAAACTAGATTCGCCCGTCGTTGGGATTGAACCGAAGCCGTGCGGTCACGACTTATGGTTTGAAAGTGACCCAGGTCACGCTGATTTGAGCCGCCGAAGTCTAGAGCTTCGGGCGGGAACCCGCTTCAGGAGGCCGTTATGAAGAAGCTCTTGGCTGCCGCTGCCATCGTGCTGGCAAGCAGCGCAGCACAGGCCCAGTACACCATCGAGTATGGGGGCAAGACCATCCGCATCGACCCCGACCGCGGCACCGTGCAGATCCCCGGCGTCTACGACAACACCAAGAAGGCCAAGAAGAGCGAGGACGCCCCGGCCGCCAAGTCGAAGGACAAATCGACGACAACAACGGCTGCGCCGCCCCCTGCGACACCGGTCGAACAGCAGCCCGCTACGGCAGTGGCACCGCCGCCACCCCAGGCGGCGCCCGCGCCCAGTGCCGTCGCTGCGCCCGCAGCCCCTCCGGTCCAGGCTCCGGTCCCGCCGCCACTCGGCGCC
>CAZDEZ010000127.1:0-5253 GCA_964504705.1 uncultured Bradyrhizobium sp. | reverse complement strand
ACAAGCTGATTTGGGAATCCCAAATCGATTCAAACTAACCCCATCCCGCTTTAGATTCTTCGCGACGAACTTTTCGGCACCGAAACGAAGCGGCCGCCTCGTGGGCGGCCGCTTGCAATTTCGTCTGTCGGCGAACGACTACGGATTGAAGTTGATCTGCGCGCGGGCGAGCACCGACAACACGTGCTGGTCCTCGATGGTGTAGGGGCCGCCCGGACGGCCGCCGTTCGCGTTCAGCGTGACGTTGGTTCCCTTATAGGCGGTGTTGAAGTGCGTGTAGAACACGTCGACACCGAGGTCGAGCCAGGCCACCGGGCTGTACTGCGTCCGCGAGCCGACCGTCCAGAAGCTGAAGTTCGGGCTGCAGGAATTGTCGGAGCCGACCGGGATATTGAGCGGCGGCTGGACGGCGCCTGCCACGGGTACGATGCACGGCCTGGTGCCGGCCGCGCCCGGCAGATGCGAGTTGATGATGGCAGTTGCGTTCTGGTTATAGCTGATCGCGGCGTACGAGCCGTAGGCGCTGGTCTTCCACTCCGGACTCCAGACGTGCTCGTAGGCGGCGTTGATGCTCCACGCGGTCGTCAGCTCGATGGGGCTCCGGCAATTGAGCCCGACGCAGCCCGGCGTGGTGTTGTCGAAAATGCCGTCCGTGGCCCAGCCGAAGCCGGCGCTGGAGTTGCTGCCGTAGATCTGCCAGAGCGCGCCGCGGGTGGCGAATCCGACTGCGCCCTGGCTGTACACCGCATTGACACCGAAAGTATCGCGCAGCGTTCCCGGGATGATGACCTGGCCGCCGGCCGAGACGGCCCAGCCATACTTGTCGTCCGGATTGCCGCAAGCCTCGACCGCACCTCCAGCGCAGGCAGGAGCAGGGAAGGCCGCATTGGGTGCGGAATAGTAGCTGCCGGCAACCTGGTGGATTGCGCCGGTGACCCCGACAAAGCCCCAGGATTGATCGACTCTCAGATTACCGATGATATCGGGCACCGAGTAGCCGCGTTGATTGAGGCCCTGACCGCCCAACTGGTTGGTTCCAAGCGTGCCGAGGCCCCACCCCGCCAGACCGAAGTTGATGGGCCCGACCTTGTTGTGGCCGTTCGGGTCTTCCACCGAAACCGATGCCGAGAAGCCGTTGCCGAATTTCGCGGTGTAACCGGCAAGCAGCACGCCGTAGAGGTTGGTGTCGCCGCTGGCCCTCGGATTGCCATAGGTGAGATGGCCGTCGGTCAACGCGAACAGGTCGAAGAGCGATCGTGTCTTGCCGATGGTGACGCCGACATACTGCATGTAGCCGCGATCCCAGAACATCACCGGCGCGTTCGGCTGGCCCAGGAGCGCGCCGCCCGTCGGGGATGTGCCGCCGAACGGTGTGATGATCTCGGCGCCGAAGCGGGCATAGCCGCGCAGGTCGCCATAGGCCGTCGGAAGCCGGGCATCGAGCGACACCGCCGCACGGGCCTGGTAGTTCGAGTCGTTGAAATTGCTGCGGGTCTGCACGCCCTGCGGCGCCATCGCATCGGCGCCGGTCGGAATGCCGTCGCCGCTGGCGCCCCAGGCGCCTTGCGCGCGGACGTAGCCGCCGACCTTGAGACAGCCACTCATGCCGGGCACGCCAGGGATGCCATAGAATCCGGGGCCGTAGCGATCGCAGGTAAAGGCTACGGGGGCCTTGGCTGGCACCGCACCGGCGGGCGGAGCGCTGGCCATCGCGCCCTGCGGGCCTTGCGGCGCGGGCGCGGTAGAGACGACGGGCGCGCCGCTGGTGCGGGTGGCCCCTGCCCCCTCGACACGTTGAAGGCGGCTTTTCAGGGCCCGGTTCTCCTTTTCCAACGCATGCAGGCGCTGGAGAATGAGATCCTGCTTGCTGTCGGCTTTCGCGGGAGTGGCGCTGACCTGGATGGCTCCAAAGGCAACCGCACTACACAGGAGTGCACTGATCGCTCGCAATGACATTTGTTTGACCCCAAAAAGGAGCCGAGCGCTGTTGTTTAAGGCGACGCGCTCTGACTCAGCCGGCCTTAGGCTAGCCAAACTACGAACACGATACTGTCGCGCTTGAGACACAGTCGAAATCTTTCGCGTTGTTTCGCCCCGATTTCGAGCACCTCCCGACAGGCACGTGCCGTGGGGGTACCCCGCAACAATTTGGCGGGCAGCTCTGATTTCAGAATACCGGCCCTAGCCTCTCCTGCCCTTGCCGACCTCCTTCCGGTAGGTTTCGGGCTTGAAGCCGACCAGCAGCTTGCCGCCGAGTTCCAGCACCGGCCGCTTGATCATCGACGGTTGCGCCAACATCAGCGCGAGCGCCTTCTTCTCGGTGATTGCTTCCTTGTCGGCATCGGGTAGTTTCCTGAAGGTGGTGCCGGCGCGGTTGAGCAGCGTCTCCCAGCCGAGCTTGTCGCTCCAGCCCTTTAGCTTGTCTTTCGCGATTCCCACCGTCTTGTAGTCGTGGAAGTCGTACGCGACGCCTTTGGCATCGAGCCAGGCGCGCGCCTTCTTCATGGTGTCGCAGTTCTTGATGCCGTAGATGGTGTTGGCCATGTCCGGTCGCCCCCTTATCCCCGTTTCGGAATCTCGAGCCCGCGCTGCACGGCCGGCCGCGTCAGCCCGCGCTCGAGCCAGGCCGCCACATTCCTGAACTCGTCGAAGCCAACGAGCTCGCGCGCACCATAGAAACCGATCAGGTTGCGCACCCAGCCGAGCATCGAAATGTCGGCAATCGAGTATTCGTCGTCCATGAACCATTGCCTGCCGGCAAGATGCGCCTCCATCACGCCGAGCAGGCGCTTGGATTCGCCGACATAGCGATGCAGCGGGCGCTTGTCCTCGTATTCGCGCCCAGCGAATTTGTGGAAGAAGCCGACCTGGCCGAACATCGGCCCGATGCCGCCCATCTGGAAATGCACCCACTGGATCGCCTGCCAGCGCCGCACGGCGTCCGCAGGCAGCAGTTTGCCGGTCTTCTCGGCGAGATAGTGCAGGATGGCGCCGGACTCGAACAGCGGCAGCGGCATGCCGCCGGGTCCGTCGGGATCGAGGATCGCCGGAATCTTGCCGTTCGGGTTCAGCGACAGGAATTCGCCCGTCTTCTGGTCGTCCTTGTTGAAGTCGACGAGATGGACTTCGTATGGAAGCCCCACCTCCTCCAGCATGATCGACACCTTGACGCCGTTCGGCGTCGGCAAGGAGTACAGCTGAAGACGGTCGGGATGCCTTGCGGGCCAGCGTCGGGTGACGGGAAAGGCGGAGAGATCGGGCATGCCATCTGTTCTTTGTCGATCGGGCGGCTAATCTACGGACGCGAATGCAAACAGCAAGGGCCTCGCCGCACATGGCCGACCGCCAGAAACCGGAGTCGAGCGATCACGATCTTGCGACGCATCCGACGGTCTACGCCGCTGATGCGCTCAAGAACCAGGTTGCACTGGTGTCGGGTGGCGCCGGCGGCATCGGCCGCGCCGTCGCCTGGCTGTTCGCGCGGCTCGGCGCATATGTCGTGCTGGCCGGGCGCGACCGGGCCAAGCTCGATCTGCTCGTCACCCATCTCGCCGGCCACGGCTTGAAAGCCTCCGCGCATGCGCTCGACATCCGCACGCCGGACGAGGTGGGCGGGATGTTCGACAAGGTCTGGGACGAACACGGCCGTCTCGACATCCTCGTCAACAGCGCCGGCGGACAGTTTCCGCAAGCGGCGATCGATTTCTCGATCAAGGGCTGGAACGCCGTCATCGACACCAACCTCAACGGCACCTGGTACATGATGCAGGCTGCCGCCCAGCGCTGGCGCGATCACCAGCATGCCGGCAGCATCGTCAACATCGTGGTGGTGACTACGCACGGCCTCTACGGCATCGCCCACAGCATCGCCGCGCGAAGCGGCGTCATCGGCCTGTCGCGTGCGGTGGCGGTGGAATGGGCGCCACTGAACATCCGCGTCAACTGCGTCGCCCCCGGCGCGATCGAGACCGAGGGCTGGAACGTCTACACGGAGAAGGCCCGCGCCACCTACCCGCGCTCCAACCCGATGATGCGCGCCGGCTCGTCCTGGGACATCGCCGAAGCCTGCGTCTACCTCGCCTCGCCTTCCGGAAAATTCGTCACCGGCGAGACGCTGACCATCGACGGCGGCGGCCAGCTCTGGGGCGAGACCTGGACCACGGGCAAGCCGGCATATTTCGGCGGGGAATGAGCCGTCGTCCGTTTGCCGTGCGACCGCTTCAACGCTCACGCTGCCACCGACGCTGCCTGCGCCGGTCCTCGCGTCTTCGGGAATGGCCGGAAAAGCATGATCATCAGGAACGCGCCGATGCCCATGCCCCAGGCGCCGATATAGAGCCAGGCGTAGCTGGCGAAGGTATCGTAGATCAGCCCGCCCGCGATCGGGCCGGTGGCCATGCCGAGGCTGCCGGCCATCGCGATGCCGCCCATCACCGTGCCCAGCATGCGCAGCGGAAAGTTTTCCCGGACCAGCACGGCATAGAGCGGCATCACGCCGGCATAGATGAATCCGAACATGACCGCCACCGCATAGAAGGCGGCGAGTTCGCGCACGAACACGTAGGCCAGCGCGCCGAACGCCTGCACCAGCAGCCCGATGACGAGCACGCGCTTGGCGCCGAAGCGGTCGCCGAGCAGGCCGAAGCCGATGCGGCCGAACAAACCCGCCAGTCCCTCGACGCTGTAGATCGACACCGCGTCAATCAGCGGGATGCCGCAACTGATGGCGTAGCTCACGGTGTGGATGATCGGACCGGAATGCGTGGCGCAGCAGAAAAAGTTGGTGGCGAGCAGGATGATGAATTGCGGCGACCTGAGCGCCTCGCTGCGCGACATTTCCGGTTGCGGACCGGCATCGCCGGCTGCAGCGGCTGATGCGGCGAGCGCGGGCGGCCGTCGCACCAGCAGCGACACCGGAATCATGATGGCCGCGACGATTCCTGCCAGGATCAACATCGTCGTGCGCCAGTCATGGCGGGAGACCAGCCAGGCCGCCAGCGGCGACATCGTCATCGGCGCCATGCCCATGCCGGCGGAAACCAGCGACACCGCGAGGCTGCGATGGGTGTCGAACCAGCCGGTGACGGTCGCCATCAGCGGTGCGAAGATCGCCGCCGTCGCCGCTCCCACCATCAGACCGAACAACAGCTGGAACTCGATCAGCGAGTTGGCCCGGCTCGCCAGCGCCAGCGACGCGGCGATCACGATCGAGCCGGTCAGCACCACCGGCAGCGGCCCGAACCGGTCCGACAG
>CAZDEZ010000126.1:0-5753 GCA_964504705.1 uncultured Bradyrhizobium sp. | reverse complement strand
CGGCGCCAGGACCACACGACTTCACCGTCCGCCGCCGACGTTTCGTCGGGTGAAGGATCACCTGACGCCGGCCGCGGCCCATCGCCACCCGCGCCAACGTGTCGTGGCGATCATGATACGCCCCTCAGGCGGCACGGGATGGCGGGGAAGATAGTTCTGATTTGCGTAATAGTCAAGAGAAAATTGTGAAAATCGTAATGCCGGTCTCCCGGAGCTCAAAGAAGGGCGGGCCCGACCCGCTATCGCGCGCGCTTGTAGCGGGTTACCCTGCCCTGCCTTACGGAGCGACAGGATGGACCGGGACCGCGCCGCGGAAATCCAGAAGCATCTGCTCGAAGCCTCCGACGCGCTGGATCGCGTGACCGAGGCCATGTTCAAGCTCGACAAGGACGAGCGCAAGGCGTTTGCGGAAATCCTCTTCGAGGTGCACGACGCGCTGCACTTCGGATTGTTGCGGGCGCTCTACGAGGAGCATCCCGAGCTCAGGCCCCCGGACGAGCCGCCGCACATCAGCAGCACCCTGCGCTGGAAGGATGTGTCGCTGCCGGATTCGGTTTCCGAAGCCGACATCGACGCGGCGATCTTCGCGGCCCTTACTCCAAGATTTCAGAAGACTGCGACGGCGATCGCAAAGGCCTTCCACAACTGTCAGGAGCGCGCCATGGCGATCAGTTACGAAATGCTGGGCGCCCGCATCGTCGCGCTGGGGAAAGCCGGCCGCGTCGAGGGCACCGGGGACCTGCGTATGTGGCGCCATAGCGAGGTGCGGCTGCGGCCGTGAGTCTGCCGTAGGATGGGTAGAGCGCAGCGAAACCCATCACCTTCGTTGCGGACACGCGATGGGTTTCGCTTCGCTCTACCCCATCCTACAGATCTACGAATTCGTCACTGCCCGCTGAGCAGGCTGATAACGAACCATCCGCCGACTGTGAAGAGATCACAGCCAGAAGCAATCTCGAGCTGGGGCCTTCGAGCGTGCTCCTCGCGGTGAGCGCAGTCAGCACTATCGCGGTTGCCGATCCCGTATTACGCTACGGCGAGGCCATTGGGACGGGGACAATGCACGCATGGACCGGGAGCAAGCTGCGGAAGTGAAAAGGCATTTGCTCAACGCGAGCCGCGCCTTCAACCGAGCGGAGGTTGCTATTTACAAGCAGGGCAAGGCTGAGCGAGATCGCTTTGAGAAGATGCTGTTCGAGGTTTACCACACGCTCCACTTCGGATTGTTGCCGACGCTCTACCGCGAACATCCCGAACTGGAGCCGCCGGATCCTCCCCGGATCAGCAGCAAGTTGCGCTGGGAGGATGTGTCGCTGACAGATGAAATCAGCGAAGCCTATCTCGACGCGCTGATCTTCGCGATGCTGAAGCCGAGGTTACAGAAGATGGCGAAGATCGTCGGCGACGTCTCCACGCGTTGCGAGGCACAGCTGAATCCGATCGATCCGGAGATCATCGCCGCCCGCATCATCGCGCTCGCCGAAGCCGGCCGCGTCGAGGGTGCGGGCGACCTGCGCATGTGGCGCCACAGCGAGGTTCGGCTGCCGCGTTAGTCCGGGAATCGTACGATGGGTAGAGCGCAGCGAAACCCATCACCTTCGTTGCGGACGCATGATGGGTTTCGCTGCGCTCTACCCATCCGTCACTGCCCGCTGAGCAGGCTGACGACGAACCTTCCCCCGACGACGAAGAGATAGCAGCCGAACGCGATCTCCAGCTTGCGTTTCGACAGCGCGTGCGCGGCTTTGACGCCGAGCGGCGCCGTCAGCAGCGTCGTCGGCATCACCACCAGCGCACCGATCAGCGAGACATAGCCGAGCGAGAACGGCAGCTGCAGCGCGGCGACGTCGGGAAAGCGCGCCGCGGCGGGCCAGCCGGCATAGACGTAGCCGATCGCGCCGGGGATCGAGATCAGCACCGCCAGCGCCGAGGAAGTGGCGACCGCCTGGTGGATCGGCCGGCCGTAGAAGGTCATCATGAGATTGGCGAACAGGCCGCCGCCGACGCCCATCAGGGTCGAGAGCAGGCCGATGAAGAAGCCGTAGATCCGCATCAAGGGCCCGGTCGGCAGCACGTCGCCGAACTTCCAGTTCTCGCGCGACAGCAGGAGCCGCAGCGCAGCCGACCAGGCGACGCAGACGAACACGATCTTGAACAGCCGCTCCGGTGCAAAGCGCGCGGTGACGGCGCCGGCGAGCACGCCGATCACCACCGGCAGCCACCACAGCCTCAGGATCGCGACGTCCACGGCGCCACGCCGGTAGTGGGCGCGGAAGGAGGCGATCGAGGTCGGAATGATGATGGCCAGCGACGTGCCGATGCAGAGCGGCATGCGCACTTCCAGCGGCACGCCGGCCAGCCGGAAGCATTCGTAGAACACCGGCACCAGCACCGCGCCGCCTCCGATGCCGAAGATTCCGGCGAGGAAGCCGGACACTGCGCCGACCAACAGGAGCAGCAGCGCCAGTTCGACGAGCTCGGCGGGGTTGAGCCCTGCGATGGCCATCACCGGTATCCTTCGCGGCGAACGCTGCCATCGCAAACGTTCATGAATCGTGCTTCAGGTATACCAGCCTTCGAGCGTTGCCCGATCGATGTCAACGCACGCAAATGCAAGGCTCCTACAAGGCTCCTACGTAGGTATGAACCATCGTTCGAATTTGGCGGTTTTCGTGATTGCGCTGTCTGGTTCGACTCCGTAAATAGAATTTATCTACGCGCTTGCGCCGGGCCGCAGCCGCCCCGCCAACTTTCAAAGCCGCCATGACCGCCAGGATCGAACGACCGCTTTCGCCGCATCTGCAGACCTACCGCGTGACGCTGACGATGGCGTTGTCCATCATCCACCGCGCCACCGGCGTTGCGTTGTATTTCGGCACGCTGCTGATGGCCTGGTGGCTGATTGCCGCTGCTTCCGGCCCCGGGGCCTACGCCTACGTGCAGGCCTTCACCGCCAGCCTGATCGGCAAGCTGATCCTGTTCGGCTACACATGGGCGCTGCTGCATCACCTCGTCAGCGGCATCCGCTACTTCTTCTGGGACCTCGGCTACGGCTTCAAGGCCAACGAGCGGGAAGCGCTGACCTGGGGCGCGCTGGTCGCGGGCATTTCGCTGACCGTGCTGGTCTGGATCATCGCCTATGCGATCGGAGCCGGCCGATGAGCGGTCCTTCCTCGCTGCGCACCCCGCTCGCCCGCGTCCGCTCGCTCGGCTCCTCGCATTCCGGTACCAGGGATTTCTGGCGCCAGCGCCTGACGGCCGTGGCGATGGCGCTGCTGATCGTGCCGGTCGTCGTCATCGTGCTGATGCTGCGCGGCTGGAACCAGGCCGGCGCAGCGCAGATCCTCGGGCAATTGCCGATCGCGATCATCCTGCTGCTCTTCATCGTCGCCAGCACCTGGCACATGAAGATCGGCATGCAGATCGTGATCGAGGACTATGTTCACGGCGAGAAGACCAAGCTCGCTTTGGTGATAGCGAACAATTTCTTCTGCATCACGGTGGCGCTGGCGTCGATCTACGCCATCCTGAAACTTTCTTCCGGAGTTTAGCCCCATGGCCAACGGCAACGGCAAGGCCGCAAATGGCAGCGGGCCGGCCAGCAACGGCAAGGCCTATCCGATCGAGGACCATACCTACGACGTCGTCGTGGTCGGCGCCGGCGGCGCCGGCCTTCGCGCCGTGGTCGGCTGCAGCGAGGCGGGGCTGCGCACCGCCTGCATCACCAAGGTGTTTCCGACCCGCTCGCACACGGTGGCCGCGCAAGGCGGCATCTCGGCCTCGCTCGGCAACATGCATCCCGACGACTGGCGCTGGCACATGTACGACACCGTCAAGGGGTCGGACTGGCTCGGCGACCAGGACGCCATCGAATACATGGTGCGCCAGGCACCGGAAGCCGTCTACGAGCTCGAGCATTGGGGCGTGCCGTTCTCGCGAACCGAGGACGGCAAGATCTATCAGCGGCCGTTCGGCGGCATGACGGTCGACTATGGCAAGAGCCAGGCGCAGCGCACCTGCGCCGCCGCCGACCGCACCGGCCACGCCATGCTGCACACGATGTACGGCCAGTCGCTGCGCCATTCCGCCGAGTTCTTCATCGAGTTCTTCGCCATCGACCTGATCATGGACGACCAGGGTGTCTGCCGCGGCGTGATCGCGCTGAAGCTCGACGACGGCACCATCCACCGCTTCCGGGCACAGACTACGATTCTCGCCACCGGCGGCTACGGCCGCATCTACTATTCCTGCACCGGAGCCCACACCCAGACCGGGGACGGCAGCGCGATGGCGCTGCGCGCCGGACTGCCGCTGCAGGACATGGAATTCGTCCAGTTCCACCCGACCGGCATTTACGGCGCCGGCTGCCTCGTCACCGAGGGCGCGCGCGGCGAAGGCGGCTACCTCGTCAATTCGGAAGGCGAGCGCTTCATGGAGCGCTATGCGCCTTCCGCCAAGGACCTCGCCTCCCGCGACGTGGTCTCGCGCGCGATGACGATGGAAATCCGCGAAGGCCGCGGCGTCGGCAAGAAGCGCGACCACATTTACCTGCACCTCGACCATCTCGATCCCAAGGTGCTGCACGAGCGGCTGCCGGGCATCTCCGAATCGGCCAAGATCTTCGCCAATGTCGACGTCACCCGCGAGCCGATCCCGATCGTGCCGACGGCGCACTACAACATGGGCGGCATCCCCACCAACTTCCACGGCGAGGCGCTGACCAAGAAGAACGGCGAAGACAATGTCGTCGTGCCGGGCCTGATGGCGGTGGGCGAAGCGGCCTGCGTCTCCGTGCACGGCGCCAACCGCCTCGGCTCCAACTCGCTGATCGACCTCGTCGTGTTCGGCCGCGCCGCGGCGTTGCGCTGCGCCGAGAAACTGACGGCAAACGGCAAGCAGCCGGAGCTGCCGCAGGACTCTTCCGACCTCGCGCTCGGCCGCCTCGACCGTTACCGCCACGCCTCCGGCGGCACGCCGACGGCAAAGTTGCGCGACGGCATGCAGCACGTGATGCAGAACAATTGCGCGGTGTTCCGCACCGGCGAGGTGCTGCAGGAGGGCCAGAACCTGATCCACAAGGTGCATGGCGGCATATCCGACGTCGGCACCTCCGACCGTTCGCTGGTGTGGAATTCCGACCTGATCGAAACGCTGGAGTTCGACAATCTGATCGTGCAGGCGGTGGTGACGATGGACTCCGCCGCCAACCGCACCGAAAGCCGCGGCGCGCATGCGCGTGAGGATTTCCCCGACCGCGACGACAAGAACTGGATGAAGCACACCCTGGCGTGGATCGGCAAGGACGGCAACACCACGATCGACTACCGCCCGGTGCACGACTACACCATGACCAACGACGTGCAGTACATCCCGCCGAAGGCGCGGGTGTATTGATCGGCGACGAGAGGCCTTTGAGATGGTTGAATTCGCGCTTCCGAAGAACTCGAAGATATCAGGCGGCAAGAGCTGGCCGAAGCCGGCCGGCGCCACCGAGACGCGCGAGTTCCGGGTCTATCGCTGGAATCCGGACGACGGCAAGAATCCGAGCGTCGACACCTATCATGTCGACGTCAACGATTGCGGCCCGATGGTGCTGGACGGGCTGATCTGGATCAAGAACCACATCGACCCGACGCTGACCTTCCGCCGCTCCTGCCGCGAGGGCGTGTGCGGCTCCTGTGCGATGAACATCGACGGACAGAACACGCTGGCCTGCACCAAGTCGATGCACGACGTCGGCGCCGGCGGCGCGG
>CAZDEZ010000125.1:0-6132 GCA_964504705.1 uncultured Bradyrhizobium sp. | reverse complement strand
CCGCCATAGCGCGCCGGCAAATCGTCCTCGCGCACGCGGTCGCGCAGGGCTTTCGCCACCAGCCGCAGCACCTGGTCGCCGACGCCATGGCCGAACCTGTCGTTGAACTGCTTGAAATGATCGATGTCGATCATGAGCGCGCTGAGCGGCCGGCCCTGCTCCATCGCCTCCGCCTGCGCGACACGGACGAACTCCTCCAGCGCACGGCGATTGGGCAAGCCGGTCAGCGTATCGGTCCGCGCCCGCGCTTCCGACTGCGACAGCGACTCGCGGATCATGTCGAGCTCGCGCGATTTTTCGGCGAACTGCGTCTCGAGCCGCGTGGCGCGCGTCGCCGCCCGGGCAAGCTCGCCCATCAGGGTCTCGACCAGCAGCCGCGGATCGGTGCCGACCTCGGAGCGGTCGGCGACATTGCTGATCGCCTCGATCTGCGTGCGGTTGTCGGCGATGGCTGTGTTGAGGAATTGCCGGGCGGAGGCCAGCACGCCGTGCAATTGCTGCGAGACCTGCTGGGCGACCGCCTCGTCGGTACCCCTGGAGCCGACATAGGTCGTATAGAGGTCGCGATTGGTCGCCGCGTCGAACTTCCGCTTCTGGGAGATCAGGATGTTGATGGTGCGCTTCAGCTCGACCGGCGCGCCGAGCGCATATTTGAACCAGACGTGGAAATTGTGCGGGGTCGGCGGAACGCGCTGCTCGGTGATGGCGCGCATGGCCTTTTCGGCCACGCCGCTGACATACTCGAAATCCAGCTCGTCGAACGCCTCGGCCAAGGGGGGACTCTTGCTTCCTGTGGGTCTGCCTTTTCTTTTTTCTTTGCTGGCGAAGGTCTCACGAAATGGTTAAGTGCCCCTCAATCCTGCTCGCGTTGCGGGAAGGACCCGGCACTACAACGGGTTGTATCTGCGGCGACCGCGCAGACCGACCCCCAAGGCGTTGACCCCTTACGGTCTTTTGTGGCCTATTCCGCCCGCCTTTGCCGGCCCCGAATCCTCGAAAAAACCAGTATTTTCATGACTCCCGACCGCTACAACGCCCGTGAAACCGAGCCCCGCTGGCAAGCCGCCTGGGACAACAAGGCGATCTTCGCCTCCAAAAACAACGATCCGCGGCCGAAATACTACGTGCTCGAGATGTTCCCCTACCCGTCGGGGCGCATCCATATCGGGCATGTCCGCAATTACACGCTCGGCGACGTGCTGGCGCGCTTCATGCGCGCCAGGGGATTCAACGTGCTGCACCCGATGGGTTGGGACGCTTTCGGTCTGCCGGCGGAAAACGCTGCCATCGAACGCAAGGTCGCGCCCAAGGCGTGGACCTACGACAACATCGCTGCAATGAAGAAGCAGTTGCAGTCGATCGGACTGTCGCTGGACTGGTCAAGGGAGTTCGCGACCTGCGATCCCTCCTACTACAAGCACCAGCAGAAGATGTTCCTCGACTTCCTGAAGGCGGGACTGGCCGAGCGCGAGAAGCGCAAGATCAACTGGGATCCGGTCGACATGACCGTGCTCGCCAACGAGCAGGTGATCGACGGCCGCGGCTGGCGCTCCGGCGCCGTCGTCGAGCAACGCGAGATGAACCAGTGGGTCTTCAAGATCACGAAGTACTCGCAGGAACTGCTGGACGCGCTCGATGGCCTCGACCGCTGGCCCGACAAGGTGCGGCTGATGCAGCGCAACTGGATCGGCCGCAGCGAAGGCCTGTTGATCCGCTTCGCGCTGGACCCGGCCACCTCGCCCGCCGGCGAGACCGAGCTGAAGATTTTCACCACGCGCCACGACACGCTGTTCGGGGCGAAGTTCATGGCGATCGCGGCCGATCATCCGCTGGCGCAAGCCGCGGCGGCAAAGAATCCGAAGCTGGCGGCGTTCATTGCCGAGATCAAGAAGATCGGCACCGCGCAGGAGGTTATCGACACCGCCGAGAAGCAGGGTTTCGACACCGGCATAAGGGCGATCCATCCGTTCGACCCGAACTGGAAACTGCCGGTCTATGTCGCCAACTTCGTGCTGATGGAATACGGCACCGGCGCGATCTTCGGCTGCCCCGCGCACGACCAGCGCGACCTCGACTTCGTCAACAAGTACAAGCTCGGCAACATCCCGGTGGTCTGCCCGGAAGGACAGGACCCGAAGACATTCGTCATATCAGACACCGCCTTTGACGGCGAAGGCCGCATGATCAATTCGCGCTTCCTCGACGGCATGACCATCGAGCAGGCCAAGGAAGAAGTGGCGAAGCGGCTGGAGCGCGAGACCCGCGGCAACGCGCCGGTGGGCGAGCGGCAGGTCAACTTCCGCCTGCGCGACTGGGGCATCTCGCGCCAGCGCTATTGGGGCTGCCCGATCCCGGTGATCCACTGCCCGAAATGCGACGTGGTGCCGGTGCCCGACAAGGACCTGCCGGTGACGCTGCCGGAGGATGCCACCTTCGACAGACCGGGCAACGCGCTCGACCATCACCCGACCTGGAAGCACGTCGCCTGCCCCAGGTGCGGCGGCAAGGCGCAGCGCGAAACCGACACCATGGACACCTTCGTGGATTCGTCCTGGTATTTCGCGCGCTTCACCGATCCCTGGAACGAGAATGCGCCGACCACGCCGGACGTCGTCGACCGCATGATGCCGGTCGACCAGTATATCGGCGGCGTCGAGCACGCGATCCTGCATCTGCTCTACAGCCGCTTCTTCACCCGCGCGATGAAGGCAACCGGCCATATCGGCATGAAGGAGCCGTTCGCCGGCATGTTCACGCAAGGTATGGTGGTGCACGAAACCTACCAGAAAGGTGACGGCACCTATGTGACGCCGGCCGAGGTGAAGATCGAGATGATCGGCAGCGAGCGTCGCGCCACCATGATCTACGGCGGCGAGCCGATCTCGATCGGCCCGATCGAGAAGATGTCGAAGTCAAAGAAGAACACGGTCGACCCCGACGACATCATCGCCACCTACGGCGCCGACGTCGCGCGCTGGTTCATGCTGTCGGACTCCCCGCCCGACCGCGACGTGATCTGGAGCGACGAGCGCGTGCAGGGCGCCTCGCGCTACGTGCAGCGGCTGTGGCGGCTGGTGAACGAGTCGGCCGCCTTCGCCAGGGCAGCCCCGGCGGCGCGGCCGGCCGCCTTCGGCGCCGAGGCGCTGGCCTTGCGCAAGGCCGGCCACGGCACGCTGGACAAGGTCTCGACCGGGATCGAGCGGCTGCACTTCAACGTGTGCCTCGCCCACATCCGGGAATTCACCAACGCGCTGGCCGACGTGCTGGCAAAGGGTGGAAACCCCTCGCCGGACCTCGCCTGGGCGGTCAGGGAGGCGGCGGTCATCCTCGTTCAACTGATTTCGCCCATGATGCCGCATCTGGCCGAGGAATGCTGGCAGGCGCTGGGCCAGTCCGGGCTGATTTCGGAGGCCGATTGGCCCAAAATCGAACGCGATTTGCTGGTTGAAGACACCATGACCCTGGTCGTCCAGGTCAACGGCAAGAAGCGCGGTGAAGTCACAGTGGCCGCCGAAGCGCCGAACGCGGAAATTGAGGGTGCCGTTTTGGCCCTCGATGCGGTAAAATTGGCTTTGGGCGGCAAGCCCGTACGGAAAGTGATCGTGGTGCCCAAGAGGATCGTCAATGTGGTCGGCTAAGAGCAGGATCGCCGTTCGGGTGCTGGCCGTCGCCGCCCTGGCCGGGCTCACGGCCGGCTGCTTCCAGCCGATGTATGCCGAGCGCACCGACGGCACGCCGGGACTGCGCGAAAAGCTGATGGGCATCGAGCTGCCGCCGGTGGAGAAGCCGAACGCCTCGCGCGATGCGCGCCTTGGCGTGGAGATCCGCAACGCGCTGGCGTTCAAGCTTTACGGCCAGGCCACCGGCCTGCCGCCGACCCACAAGCTGGTGCTGCGCTTCTCGACCAGCCGCTCCTCGCTGATCCTCGATCCCAACACCGCGCTGCCCTCGTCCGAGAATTACGGCATCGACGCGCAGTACAATCTGGTCGAGCTCGCCACCAACAAGTCGGTCATGACCGGCTCGACCTTCTCGCGGGTGTCCTACGACATCCCGGGCCAGATGCAGCGCTTCGCCCGCGCCCGCGCCTTCCGCGACGCCGAGGACCGCGCCGCGCAGGAGATCGCCGACAACATCCAGACGCGCCTGGCGTCCTACTTCACCGCCGGTACCTGACGCCCCCCGTCGTGGTCGCACTCCGCGGAAAAGAAATCGACAGCTTCCTCGCCCGCCCCGATCCCGGCCGGCCGATCGTCCTGCTCTACGGCCCCGACGCCGGCCTCGTTCGCGAACGCGCCGACGCGCTGATGGCCTCCGCGGTCGACGATCCCAACGATCCCTTTTCCCTCGTCCGCCTCGACGGCGACGAGCTCGCCGCCGAGCCGTCGCGCCTGGTCGACGAAGCCATGACGGTGCCGCTGTTCGGCGGCCGGCGCGCCATCCGCGTCCGCGCCGGCTCGCGCAGCTTTGCAAGCGGTATCGACACGCTGGCGGAGACGCCGATCCGCGACTGCCGCATCGTCATCGAGGCGGGCGAGCTGCGGCCCGAATCGCCGCTGCGCAAGGCCTGCGAGAAGGCGAAGAATGCGGTGGCGATCGGCTGCTATCCCGACACCGAGCGCGACCTGGCGAAGCTGATCGACGACGAGCTGAAGCCGTCGAACCTGCGCATCGCCCAGGACGCCCGCTCGACGCTGATGGGCCTGCTCGGCGGCGACCGCCAGGCCTCGCGCAACGAGCTGCGCAAGCTCGCGCTGTTCGCCCATGGCAAAAGCGAGGTGACGCTGGACGACGTCATGGCCGTCGTCTCCGACGCCTCCGACCTGAAGCTCGACCCGATCGTGGACGCCGCCTTCGCCGGCCATCCGGCCGTGGTCGAAAGCGAGTTCGCCAAGGCGATGGTCGCCGGCACCTATCCCGGAATCATCATCGCCGCCGCGCAGCGCCATGCGGCCTGGCTGCACAAATCGGCGCTCGCCGTCGAAGAGGGCGCCTCGCCCTCGGCCGTGCTCGACGGCGGCTTCCCCCGCCTGCACTTCTCGCGCAAGGGCGCCGCGGAGACCGCGCTGCGCAATTTCACTCCCCTGCGCCTCGTCGCCGTCATCGACCAGCTCGCCACCGCGGCCCTCGACATGCGCAAGCAGACATCGCTGGCTTCGGCGATCGCGCAACGCACGTTGCTTGCGATCGCCGCGAATGCGCGCAGGAAAGGTTAGCTGCTACGCGCCAGCCGCCGCATCACCTCGTCGAGCTGCTCGAGGCTCTTGTAGGATATCTGGACGGAGCCGCCGGGATCGCGATGGTTGACGGTGACGCTGAGGCCGAGCGCATCGCTGACGCGCTTCTCCAGCGCCAGCGTGTCGGCGTCCTTCTGCCTGGCCGCACCGCCGCCGGCGCGCGGCTTCTGCGGCTTGCGCTCCGGCACGCCCTCTTCATGCGCCAGCGCTTCGGTCTGGCGGACGTTGAGGCCTTCCTCGACGATGCGCTTGGCGGCCGCGAGCGGATCGGGCACGCCGATCAGCGCGCGGGCGTGGCCGGCGGAGAGCTGCCCGGAGGAGATGTAGCCCTGCACTTCCGCAGGCAGTTTCGTCAGCCGCATCATGTTGGCGACATGGCTGCGGCTCTTGCCGACGATCCTGGCGATGTCTTCCTGGCTGCGTTTGAACTCGTCGGCGAGCGCGTGATAGCCCTGCGCCTCTTCCATCGCGTTGAGGTCTTCGCGCTGGACGTTCTCGATGATGGCGATCTCCAGCGCGTCGCTGTCGCTGACGTCGGCCGGCACGATCGGAACTTCGTGGAGGCCGGCGAGCTGGGAGGCACGCCAGCGGCGCTCTCCGGCGATGATCTCGAAACGGTCATGCGCGCCCTTCACCGGACGGACCACGATCGGCTGGATCACGCCGTGCTGCTTGATGGAAGATGCGAGCTCGCCCAGTTCGGCGTCCGAGAAGGCTCGGCGCGGATTGCGCGGGTTGGGCTTGAGAAACTCGATCGGGACCTTGCGCTGGTTGCGCGGCCGCTCGACATGCGCGGCCTCGCCACCGACATCGCCGATCAGGCTTGCAAGACCGCGACCCAATCGCGAACGCGCTTCTTCGGCTGCCATCGCCAGCTCCCTTGGATTCACTCAGC
>CAZDEZ010000124.1:0-7015 GCA_964504705.1 uncultured Bradyrhizobium sp. | reverse complement strand
CCGCGTGATCGCGACCTTGTAGCTCTCGTCCATCACGGTGGAGACCGGCGCGCCGTCGGCATCGACGATCGGCACCGTGATCGAATAGCCCTTGATAGGATAGACCGGAATTGAAATCCGGATGGGCTTGAGCAATCGCGGTGACCAGCTGCCGAGTGCCGCCACGTAGGCATCAGCCTGCAACAGTCCGGCGCCGGTGACGACGCCCGTGATCCGCTCGCCCTCCGCGACCAAGCGATCGATGCTGGTATTGAACATGAATTTCACGCCGAGCTTTGCAGCCTCCACGGCGAGCGCCTGCGTGAAGATGTGGCAATCGCCAGTCTCGTCCTGCGGCAGCCGAAGCCCGCCGACGAACTTTTCCTTCACCCTCGACAGCGCGGGCTCGGCGCCAATGCAGCCGTCGCGGTCCAGCACTTCGTAGGGAACGCCATATTGCTTGAGCACCGCGATATCGTCGCCGGTATGATCGAGCTGCTTCTGCTGGCGAAACAGCTGCAGCGTGCCGCGGCTGCGCTCGTCATACTTGATGCCGATCTCTGCGCGCAGCGCGCGCAGGCAATCACGGCTGTATTCGGCGATCGGAATCATTCGGCTCTTGTTGACCGCATAGCGCTCTGCCGTGCAGTTGCGCAGCATCTTCAGCCCCCAGATCCACATGCGCGGATCGAGCTTGGGCCAGATCACCAGCGGACCGTGCCGCATCAATAGCCATTTTATTGCCTTGACCGGCACGCCCGGCCCCGCCCAGGGCGAGGAATAGCCGGGCGACACTTCGCCGGCATTGGCGAAGCTGGTCTCCTGCGCAGGCGCGGGCTGGCGGTCGACAACAGTCACTTCATGGCCGGCGCGCGCGAGATAATACGCCGAGGTGACGCCGATGACGCCGCTGCCGAGGATCAGGACTTTCACTTGGAGGCTCCCAGGCGCGGCATCCGCCGCTGCAGGGATCAAGGATCCCTGCGACGACAGAAGCAACAATCAGGCCACGCGCTTGATGACGTCGGACAGGATCGACATCATCTCGTCGATATGGCTCTTCTCGACGATCAGGGGCGGCGACATGGCCAGCGAGTCGGCGCTGTTGCGCAGGTAGAGGCCCTTGTTCCAGCATTCCACCATGACCTCGTAGCCGCGCGCGCCGACCGCATCCTTGCGGGACGCGAGTTCGACCGCCCCCATCAGGCCGACATTGCGGATGTCGATCACGTTGGGCAGGCCCTTGAGCGCATGCAGCGCATTCTGCCAGTGGTCGGCTAGCTGCGCGCCACGGGTCAGCAGCCCCTCGTCCTTGTAGATGTCGAGCGTGGCAAGACCCGCCGCGCATGCCGTCGGATGCGCCGAATAGGTGTAGCCGTGGAACAGCTCGATCTGGCTTTCCGGGCCGGTCATCAGCCCGTCATGCACCTTGCGGCTGGCGAACACCGCGCCGCAGGGAATGGAGCCGTTGGTGATGCCCTTGGCGGTCGTCATCAGGTCCGGCGTGACGCCGAAGAAATTGGCGGCGAACGGCGTGCCGAGCCGGCCGAAGCCGGTGATGACCTCGTCGAAGATCAGGAGGATGCCGTGCTTGTCGCAGAGCTCGCGCAGCCGCTGCAGGTAGCCCTGCGGCGGCGGCAGCACGGCGGTCGATCCCGGCACCGGCTCGACGATGACGGCCGCGATGGTGTCGGCGCCATGCAGCGCCACCAGGCGCTCGACGTCGTCCGCGAGTTCGGCGCCATGCGCCGGCATGCCCTTCGAGAACGCATTGCGCTGGAGATCGTAGGTGTGGCGGATGTGATCGACGCCGGGAAGGTGCGTGGCGAAGGCGCGGCGGTTGTTGACCATGCCGCCGACCGACATGCCGCCGAAGCCGACGCCGTGATAGCCGCGCTCGCGGCCGATCAGGCGGGTGCGGGCCGCCTGCCCCGTGGAGCGGTGATAGGCCAGCGCGATCTTCAAGGCGGTATCGACCGACTCCGAACCGGAATTGGTGAAGAAGACGCGGTCGAGCCCCTTGGGCGCGATCTCGGCAAGGCGCCTTGCAAAATCGAAGGCGATGGGATGGCCCATCTGGAACGAGGGCGCGAAGTCCAGATTCATCAGCTGGCGCTCGACGGCAGCCGCGATCTGCTTGCGGCCATGGCCGGCGTTGACGCACCACAGCCCGGCGGAGCCGTCGATCACCTTGCGGCCGTCGACGCTGGTGTAATACATGCCCTCGGCGGAGGCGATCAGGCGCGGCGTTTCCTTGAATTGCCGATTCGCCGTGAACGGCATCCAGAACGCCTGGAGGTCGAGGGTGTTGGGAATCTGGTGAACCGTCACGGCGCGACTCCTTCTATGAGGGGGTAGGTAGCCGTCCCATGGCCGGAATCGCTCAACAAGTCCTTTTCTGGCCCCCGTTAAAGTATTGATTTTGCTGGATCGACCAAGGCATATTTGCCCGATCCGCAACAGCTGCAACACGGGAAATCCGATGAGCGTCGATATCGGCGGGCGACTCCGCTTCGTCCGCAGCCGGCACAAGCTCTCCCAGCGCGAACTGGCAAAACGATCCGGCGTCACCAATTCGACGATCTCGCTGATCGAATCCAACCAGATGAACCCGTCGGTCGGCGCGCTCAAGCGCATCCTCGACGGCATTCCGATGGGGCTCGCCGAGTTCTTCGCGATCGAGCCGGAGCGGCCGCGCAAGGCGTTCTACCGCGCCGACGAACTCACCGAAATCGGCAAGAAGCCGATCTCGTATCTGCAGGTCGGCGATCATCTGTTCGGCCGCGCCCTGCAGATCCTGCGCGAGCAATACGGCCCCGGCGGCGACACCGGGCGCGTGCCGCTGGTGCACGACGGCGAGGAAGGCGGCATCGTCATCTCCGGCCGGCTGGAAGTGACCGTTGACGGCGAGCGGCGCATCCTCGGGCCGGGCGATGCCTATTACTTCGAGAGCCGCCGCCCGCACCGCTTCCGCTGCATCGGCAACAAGCCGTGCGAGGTGATCAGCGCCTGCACGCCGCCGACGTTCTGATTTGATCTGGCGCATTCGTTGGCCGCCGGCCTGCGGATAGACTGCCCTGCCGTTGAACGAATATCCGGGGGAAAGGCTTCATGAATTTCGAGTTCACGCCGCAGCAGGAGCAGGTGCGCGAGACCATCGCCCGCTTCGCCGCCGAGGAAATGGCGCCGCTGGTCAAGGACGCCGAAGAGAACGAGGTGTTTCCGAAGGAATTGTTCCGCAAATGGGCGGAGCTCGGCCTGCTCGGCGTACGCTATCCCGAAGCCGACGGCGGCTCCGGCTTCGACAAGGTCAGCGACTGCATCGTGCGCGAGGAGATGAGCCGGGTGTGCCAGTCCTTCTCCGCGTCATGGTCGGCGCACACCCATCTGGCGCTGTGGCCGATCTGGCGCGCCGGCACGCCGCAGCAGAAGGCGCGCTTCTTCGTGCCCGGACTTGCCGGCGAGAAGATCGGCGGCTTCGGCCTGTCCGAGCCCGACGGCGGCTCGGATGTCCGCAACATGCGTACGCACGCGGAGAAGGTCGACGGCGGCTGGCGTCTCAGCGGCTCAAAACTCTACATCACCAACGCGCCGATGGCCGATTTCCTGATGCTCGCCGCGCGCACCAAGCCGGACCATTCGACCGACGCGATCAGCCTGTTCATCGTCGAACTGCCCAATCCGGGTTTTCGGATCAGCAAGCTCGACAAGGAGGGCATCCGTTCCTCGGAGACCGGCCTGATCTACATCGAGGACGCGTTCGTGCCCGACGACTGCCTGCTCGGCGGCGCAACCGGCACCTACCGCATCGTGCGGGAGTCGCTGGCCGAGAACCGCGTCGGCGTGTCCGCCAACTGCATCGGCATGGCGCGCGGCGCGTTCGACACGGCGCTGGAGTTTGCGAAGACGCGGATCGTGCGCGGCAAGCCGATCGTGGAATATCAGGCGATCGCCCACAAGCTCGCCGACATGGCCGCCGAGATCGAGGCGGCGAAATGGTTCGTCTATTACGGCGCCTGGCGCGTCGACCAGGGCACGATCGATCTTGCCACCGCCTCCAAGGTGAAGCTGGTCGCGAGCGAAATGGCCGTGCGCGTCACCGAGCAGGCGATCCGAATCCTCGGCGGCGCCGGCATCATGCGCGAGTATCCGGCCGGCCGCTTCCATCGCGACGCGCTGGTCTACATCATCGGCGAAGGCACGTCTGAAATTCAGCGCAACATCATCGCGCGCGCGCTCGGTGCGGCCTAGATCGCGATGACCACGTGCAGCAGACAGCCGCCGGCCGTGACGCCGTCGGCATGGTGCGCGCCGGCCCACGCATGGTGATAGTCGCCGGCGTGCAGCACGAGGTCGCCGTATCGCAGGTCGCCCTCGATCACGAGGCACTCTTCCTCGAAGCTGTGAATGTGCGATTTCAGGGTCGCTCCGGGCAGCATCTTCACCAGCAGCGTCCGCCGCTGCAGCCGCTCGTCCACCTTCAGCACCCGGTAGGAGATGCCCTCGTCGTGTTGCTGCCAATCGGCATCCGCCGCGCGCCTCGTGGTGGCACCCGGCAGCGACATGCCTTCGCCGTCGATGCGCGTGAGGATCTTCTCGAACGAGCCCGGCGGCACCGGCTCGCTGTCGCCGGCATCGAGCGCCGCGAGCTTCGCCTGCCAGCCTTCGGCGTCCTTGCGCAATCCGCCATCGGCTTCCACGGCGTCACGTTCGCCGCCGCGGAGCAGTCCGAGGGCGAATTCCGCCGGCAGCGAGGGATCCCGATTGTCGTTCGACATGAGCGGAATGTAGCGAACGACCGCCAACAAGGACAGCGGTGAAACCCGGGTTTTTGCACGCCGGCCGGACTTTCCGCTCCGGGCCCGTATTGGCACGGGCTTTTTCCGCTCACCGCGAAAGCGACGATCAGGCCGAAAGGCTGGTCGTCACCAGGACGATGCAGCCGCGGGCGGTGCGCCCCGGCGGATGGTGCGTCTTCGCCGCTGCGATGTGGTAGTCGCCGGCCCCGAGCTCGAGATCGCCGAAGGCCAGATCGCCCTCGACGACGTACGTCGTTTCCTCGACGTCATGGGCATGCGCCTTGTAGTCCGCGCCCGGCGACATCCGGATCAGCAGCGACTGCCGGTTGTGGGCGCGGTCGACGTGCAGCACGCGCGCAAGGAGGCCCGGCCCGAGGCTGAACCAGTTCGCGCCCTCGGCGCGCCGCGTGCGGGTGCCCGGCAGCTGCAGGCCTTCGGCGTCGATGCGCGCCAGGACGCGGTCGAACGTGCCCGCCGGCGGCGCCTCGTCGTCATGCCCGGCCGCATCGAGGCCTGCGAATATCTGCTGCCAGTGTGCCACCGACACGCGCAAGGCCTCGTCGGATTCGAGCCTTGCCGCAAGACTGGCGTGCGCCTCGGGCCGCAGCAGGCCCAGCGCGTACTCGGCTGCGATCGTGTCGTCGGGCTCTACTGGTTCAGACATGCCTGCAACTGTCCGATCGCGCGGTGTATCCAGGTCTTCACCGTTCCCAGAGGTACGGCAGAAAGCGTCGAAAGTTCTTCGTAACTCAGTCCGTAATGATAGGCCATCACGATGCAGCGGCGGTGCTGTTCGTTGAGGCCGCCGAGGCAGCGCCGCAAATCCGGCGCCAGCGACGGGTCGCCAGAGGTGGACACCCGACCGACGATGCCGGCGACCTCGGGCTCGCTCAGCGACAGCGCCGGCGCCGGCTTCCTGGCGAGGCGATTGAAGATCACGCTGCGCGCCAGGGTGACCATCCAGGCCATGGCGTCCCCCTTGGTCCGGTCGAACAGGGGCGACTTCTCCCAGATCCGCACCATGACGTCCTGCAGGGCATCCTCGGCGCTCGCGTGGTCCCTAATTAACCGCTTGCAGATACTAAATATTTTTGGCCCGACCGCGAGGTACAGGCTGCGAAACGCAACCCGGTCCCCACCTGCGACCTTCTCGAGTGTGGTTGCGAGTTCACTGTCAGACACCTGCCGCCCCGATCCCCGGAAGCCCCGGTCCGGGTATAGGGGCCCCGCAGATACGGATCAATCCGGAAAAGTTTCAGGAGCATGCGGCGATCGCCTTCACGAAAATATATCCGGCCGCACTGAAACAAACCGGCTTGCCGCCCTGTACTTGGCCGCAGAGCTCGATGCCCGATACGGGCGCTCGAGCGTCAAAGCCGGGGGCAATATCATGAAGCCAGCGATCCGCGGAGACCGTGACAGGGACGGCCTTGCCACACTGCTTGCCGAGGTCGCATCCGGCGACAAGTCCGCCTTCGCCAGGCTCTACGGCCTCACCAGCCGCAAGCTGTTCGGCGTGGCCTTGCGCATCCTGCGCGACCGCGCCGCCGCCGAAGACATCGTGCAGGAGGTCTATGTCCGCATCTGGCGCAACGCCGCCTCTTTCGACGTCAACCTCGCCTCGCCGATTTCGTGGATGGCCAGCATCGCGCGGCATTGCGCCATCGACAGCCTGCGCAAGCAGAAGCTCGCGACGGTGGAATTCTGCGACGAGAGCGCGCACGTCGAGGCCTCGACGCCCGATCCGGCCGAGGAGATCGACATGGCGCAGCGCCGCGCCGTCGCCTTTTCCGTCATCAAGAAGATGGATCCGGCCAAGCGCGACCTGATCCTGCTCGCCTACTTCCGCGAGCAGAGCCGCGATGACCTCGGCAGGGCCCTGGGCATGCCGACCGGCACCGTCAAGACCAATTTGCGCCGCTCGCTGATCGAGCTCCGGCAGTCGATGCAGGAAACCGAACAGACGCGCCCGCACCGGGAACGTGCCGTCGCCGCCGCTTGACGACCGGGGCGCGCTTTGCCGATATGCTCCCGAGACAGGAGCATCATGTGAGCGTCTACGTCATCGCCCAGCTCAAATTCACCGAACGCGAGCGCTACGATCGATATCAACAGCGCTTCTTCGGCGTGTTCAGGAATTTCAAGGGCAAATTGCTGGTCGCCGACGAGCACCCGGTGGTGCTCGAAGGCGAGTGGCCGCGCGACAAGGTCGTGATCATGGAATTCCCCGACGCCGA
>CAZDEZ010000123.1:0-7064 GCA_964504705.1 uncultured Bradyrhizobium sp. | reverse complement strand
GCCGTCCTGCGGCGCGCGGATGTCGATGCGGCGCAGCTGGTCCTCGGCGGTGACCTTGCGCTCGATGAATTCGCCGATCTTGTCGGTGGTCTCGCGCATTTCCTTGGAGACCTCGCTGGCGACGTCCTTGTCGACCTGGATGATCTGCAGCTCGGTCTCGGTGATCTTGCCCCTGGCCTGGGCGCGTGCGGCGACGTATTGCCCGCGCTCGCCGTTGAGCCGGGCCGAATCGCGCTCCAGCTGCGTCAGGCGCGATATCTGGATCAGTCGCTGCTCGTAGAGCTGGCGCACGCCGACCAGTTCTTTTTCGACCAGCGCGATCTCCTTGTCCTTGGCCTTTTCCTGCGCCGAGAGACCCTCGATTTCCTCGTTGAGCTGGGCCACGCGCTCGCGCAGCTGCGCCTTCTGGCCGGCCCGGCCGTTGACACGGACCTCGAACAGCTTCGACTCGCTCGCCATCACGTCGCGCGCGTCGGGCTCGCTTGCGCGCTCCAGCAGCGCCGCCGGAAACTTGATCGCCTCGGCCCCGCGCTGCTCGGCCTCGAGCCGCGCCTGCCGCGCCCACAGGCCGTACAGCGTCTTGTTGACGATGGCGAGGTTGGCGCGCACCACGGTCTCGTCGAGCCGCACCACGATGTCGCCGGCCTTCACCGTATCGCCGTCGCGCACGCGCACCTCGCCGACCACGCCGCCGGTCGGATGCTGCACCTTCTTGACGTTGGACTCGACCACCACCTGCCCCGGCGCGATCAGCGCGCCCGAGATCGGCACGGTGCCGCCCCAGCCGCCGATGCCGCCGGCGAGCAGCAGCACCACGGCGAGCCCGGCGACGAGGTGCCTGCGGATCGAGCGCTGCGCCTTCTTCAGCTCCTCGCGGCTCATGATTTCGTAACTCCGCCTTCGGACACGACCTTGATCGGCGCCGGCGCCGGCACGCGCTGCAATACCTGGCCGAGAACCTGTTCCTTGGGACCGAACGCCTGCATGCGGCCGTCCTTCAGCACCAGCAGCTGATCGACGCCTTCGATGCCGACCGGCCGGTGCGCGACGATCACGACGATGGCGCCGCGCTCGCGCGCCGCGCGCACCGCCCGGGTCAGCGCCTCGTCGCCCTCGGCGTCGAGATTGGAATTCGGCTCGTCCAGCACGATCAGGAACGGATTGCCGTACAGCGCCCGCGCCAGCGCCACGCGCTGCGCCTGCCCCGCCGAGAGCGCGCCGCCCTGCTCGCCGATCTGGGTGTCGTAGCCCTCGCGCATCTTGATGATCATCTCGTGCACGCCGGCCTCCTTGGCCGCCGCGATGATCGCCTCCGACTTCGCCTCGGGGTCGAAGCGGCAGATGTTCTGGGCGATCGTGCCGGCGAACAGTTCGACGTCCTGCGGCAGATAGCCGATGTGCCGGCCGAGCACGTCCGACGACCACTGGTCGAGCGCGGCGCCGTCGAGCCGCACCTTGCCGCGCGCCGGCTGCCAGACCCCGACCAGCGCGCGCACCAGCGACGACTTGCCGGAGCCGGAAGGGCCGATGATGCCGAGCCCGTGGCCGGCCTCGATCGCGAGATTGACGTCCTGCACGATGACGCGCTGCTCGCCGGGCGGCACGATGGCGACGCCCTCGACGGTGAGCTTCTTCTCCGGTGGATGCAGCAGGGTCTGGGTCTGCGGCGCGGGGAGTTTCTCCAGCAGGGTGTTCAGCCGCCGCCAGCTCTGCCGCGCGGCGACGAAGCCCTTCCAGTGCGCGATCGCAAGGTCGACCGGGGCGAGCGCACGGGCGGACAGGATGGAGCCTGCGATGATGATGCCGGCGGTGGCTTCCTGGTAGATGACGAGGTAAGCGCCGACCGCGAGCACCGCCGACTGCAGCATCATGCGCAGCACCTTGGCGATGGCGCCGAGGCCGCCGGTGACGTCGCTGGCATGCTGGTTGCCGGCGATGTACTCCTCGTTGGTGTCGTTCCAGCGTTTGGTCATGCGGCCGGACATGCCCATCGCCACCAGCACTTCGGCGTTGCGCCGGCTCGCGCTGGCAAGATCGTTGCGGCGGGCCGCCAGCGTCATCGCGTCCTTGGCGGGCTTGCGCGACATCAACTCGGTGACCAGGGTCAGCGCCACGAGGATGACGGCACCGACCAACGCGGTGACGCCGAGCAGCCAGTGGAACAGGAAACAGATCGCGAGGTAGAACGGCAGCCACGGCAGGTCGAAGAACGCGCCCGGCCCCATGCTGCCGAGGAAGGAACGGACATTGTCGAGATCGCGCAGCGGCTGCAGCCCCTCGTTGCGGCTGCCGACCATCAGCGGCAGGCGCACCACGGTCTCGAACACGCGCTCGTTCATCGCTTCATCCAGCGAGGTGCCGATGCGCCCGAGCACGCGGCTGCGCAGCATGTCCAGCACGCCCTGGGCGACGAAGAGAAAACCCGCCAGCACCACCAGGCCGACCAGGGTCGGTACGCTGCGGCTCGGCAGCACGCGGTCGTAGACCTCGAGCATGAAGATCGACCCGGTCAGATAGAGCAGGTTGATCATGCAGCTCATGATGCCGACGCCGATAAAGGCGTTGCGGCAGGTGCGCAGTGCCTCACCGAGCTCGGAGCGCCGGACGCCGGGAGCGGCTGCCATCAAGTATGATCTCTGCAAAAATGAGTCGCGATTCCCTTTGCTTTTACCGGTGTTTGCCCCGAGCGTCCATTTGCGGTCGTGTTAACCCTAAACGATCCGGCCGCCGGACGGCGAAAATGCCGCTGAACGCGCCGAAATGTGACTGTTTGTTAAGCCGTGCGCCCGGCTAGCTCGCCGCCATGGCGGGCTTCGGGAAGGGCACCAGCACGACCGACATCGAGACGCGGCCGACCTCGCCCTCGACATCCAGCAGCGCGCCGCTGCCGACCCCGAGTCCGGCCGCCGGCACCCAGCGCGCCTCCGCCCGCACGCCGACCCAGTCGCCGCGCGGCTTGCGGAACAGCTGGACGGTGAGGTTCGGATTGGGATCGGCCACCACGTTCCGTACGGGACGCGCAATGCCATGGGTCCAGTCGGCAGGTCCGAGGATGGACGACAGGGGACCGGCGCCCGCGATGACCTCGTGATGCATCCGGAACCAGGCGATGCCGTCGCCGAACCGCGCTTCCATCGCGTCCATGAACCATTGCCGGCCCTTGACGAGATGAACCGTGCGCGCCGGATATCGCGCGGGATCGACGGGCGCGCTGCCCGTTTCCACAAAGCCCGCCACCTCGACGGCGCGCTCGCGCGACAGCGTCACGCGCACGGTGGCGCACGGGGTATCCTCGCCCACCGGCCATAGCGTGTTGTCGATCACGCTGACGCGGCCGCCTTCGCCGACGACCCTGAGCTCGCTGCGCAAATCCGCCATCGGCACCGGCCGCAGGAACCATGCGGCGGCGGCGATCGCGGTGCCCCGGTTGCGCCGGGCGGCCTCCGCCTCGACTTCGGCGGTCAGGAGACTGGCCACCGCGCCGCCCTGCAGCCCGGCAAAGGGACCGGCGGCGAGCGGCGACGGCCGCCAGTGGTTCGGGGTATCCAGCGCTTCGAAGATCGGCAAGGCGAGTTCCTCCGCAGATGAACGGTATTGAGCCATCGGCCAATCTGATCGAGAATTGGCGGCCTCGCAAAAGGGGATTCGTCATCCTAGATGAATGAAATTCACCCATCGGACTCGCCGCTAAGGGCCATTCCGCCGCTCGCGGCGCTGCTCGCCTTCGAGCGCGCCGCCTCGCAGCTGAGCTTTCGCCGCGCCGCGCGCGACCTCGCGCTCAGCCCGTCGGCGATCAGTCACCAGATCCGCGGGCTGGAGGAGCAGTTCGGCGTCAAGCTGTTCATCCGCGGCACGCGCTCGGTGCGGCTGACGCCGGAGGGCGAGCGCTATCTCGCAAAAGTATCGGCGGCGCTGGCGGCCCTGCAGGAAGCCTCGCGCGAGATGACGCGGCAACGCCGCGACGGCAGCGGCGAATTGTGGATCTCCTCGCTGCCCTTCTTCACCAGCACGGTGCTGTTGCCGGCGCTGCCCGGGTTCAGGCGGCGCCATCCAGCGCTTACGCTGCGCATCGAGGCCACCCATCAATATGCGGATTTCAACGCCTCCCGCGTCGATGTTGCGATCCGTTACGGCCGCGAGCATTCCGCGGGCCTGAAGTTCGAGCCGCTGGTCGAGGTGAAGGGCCTGCCGGTCTGCGCGCCGGCGCTGGCGAAGGCCGGGCTGCGCCGGCCGGAGGACCTGGCAGGCGCGGTGCTGATCCATCTCACCACCCAGCCGCGAGCCTGGCCGGCCTGGCTCAAGGAAGCCGGGCTTTCGCAATTGCAGCCGCGCGGAAATCTCTGGCTCGACAGCGTGCCGGCCATGCTGCAAGCCGCCGAACAGGGCCTCGGCGTCACGCTGGCGATGGCGCCGCTGATCCGCGCGCGGCCGGGCTTCGGCAAGCGGCTGGTCGCGCCGTTCGACTTCATGCCGGCGCGCGGCGAGACGATCTATCTGGTAACGCGGACCGAGCAGGCGCACGACCGCAGGATCGCGGCGGTGCGCAGGTGGATCGTCGAGGCGGTCGCGGAGGCGAGGTAGCCGCCCGTCCCGCAACGGCTGAATGCTGCTACTCGAACCTGGTTCCATCGCGAAACTTTCCCGCCGCAATCGCGTTGTCGCTGCATGACCAAGCCCGATACCTGGTACGTGGCATTCAGCCCGGACAACAACCGCGACCCCGGCAACGGCACGGCGCGATCGACCCGGACGTTCAAGTCGGAGGTCGACGCAAAATTGTTCGCCATGCAGATCCTGGCGAAGGGCTGGACCGCGAGCGCCGGTACGCTCAATCCCCATCAGCCGAAACAGGTGGTTGCGGCCTCGCAGATCGAGCGCTGGGCCGATCCCGCGCAGCGATAGCAACGCGCTCGGCGACAACGCGCGGGCATGTCATGACAATGCCGGCACTTTCTCGTGGAAGTCGGTGGCGCGCTGGAATGCGGCGCCGATTCGCAGGACCGTCGCCTCGTCGAAGGAGCGGCCGATCAGCTGCATGCCGACCGGCAGGCCCGATCCGGTGAAGCCCGCAGGAATCGCCAGCGACGGCAATCCGAGAAAATTGACCGGCCGGGTGAAGCGCGTGATGCGCTGGATCACCGCTTCCGCCTCCAAGCTGTTGCCGACGTCGCTCTCGACGATGGTCGGCGCCGGCATCGGCGCGACCGGGGCGATCACGGCATCGGTGCCTTGCACCGCGGCGAGCCAGGCGGCCAGCGCCGGACCGCGCCAGCGCATCGTCTCCAGATAGCCGACCGCCGGGATCGCCAGCCCGTTCTGCAGCCGCATCAAGACCTGCGGACTGTAATCCTGCGGCCGCTCGATCATCCAGCGCTTGTGCAGGCTCGCGGCCTCGGTCGCCAGCACGATCTGGCAGGCCGCGGAAAGCTGGCGCTGGTCCGGCAGTTCGACCTTGACGATTTCGGCGCCTTCGCGTCGAAGCACGGCCACGGTCTCGTCGAGGACGCGCGCCACTTCGGCATCGAGATCGTCGACATAATAGGCCGACGGCAGGCCGATCCTCAGTCCCCTGACCGGCTGCTTCGTCGCCGCCAGATAATCCGTGACCGGCGACGTCGAAGTCGTGACGTCCTCCGGGTCGACGCCGGCCATCAACCCCGTCAGCAACGCGCAGTCCTCGGCCGTCCGGGCCAGTGGCCCGACCGTGTCGAGCGACCAGGACAGCGGCATCGCGCCGGCCCGGCTGACCCGGCCGACGCTGGTCTTCAGGCCGGTGACGCCGCAGAAATGCGCGGGCATGCGGATCGAGCCGCCGGTATCCGATCCCAGCGCCGCGAAGGTCAGGCGCGCC
Source organism: uncultured Bradyrhizobium sp. (assembly GCA_964504705.1). Lineage (GTDB taxonomy): Bacteria > Pseudomonadota > Alphaproteobacteria > Rhizobiales > Xanthobacteraceae > Bradyrhizobium. Next base: position 1,213 of record CAZDEZ010000123.1, on the reverse strand, counting down.
CCGACCGCCGAGCCCGATCCCGACGACGAGCCGCCGGTGATGCGGTCGGTGTTCCAGGGATTGCGCACCGCGCCGTAATGCGGGTTGTGGCCGGTCGGCCCGAAGGCGAATTCGACCATCTGCAGCGAACCGAGCCGGACCGTCCCCGCATCCTTCAGCCGCTGCAGCGCGGTGGCGGTCGTCGTCGCGACGAAATCCCGGCGGATCTTCGAGCCGCAGGTGACGACCTTGCCCGTCTCGTAATACATGTCCTTGTGCGCCAGCGGCACGCCGTGCAGCGCGCCCTTGGGGCCGCCCTTCGCCAGCGCCGCGTCCGCACGATCCGCCGCTTGCAGCGCCTCGTCGGCCTCGATCGCCATGAAGGCGTTGAGCTTCGGATTGTGTTTGGCGATGCGGTCGAGGCACGATTGCGTCGCCTCGCGCGAGGACAGTTTCTTTTCGGCGATCGCCTTCGCAACCGCCGTCAGCGGCATCAATGCGGGCTCTGCGCTCATTTCGCCACCTTCGGCGCGTGCACCAGCAGGAAGGTCGCGGGCTCGAGATCGAACGGCAGCGTGCCGGCGACCGGCGCAAAATTCTCGAAGGCCGGCCCGATCGAATTGGCGATACGTGCGGCAACCTCGTTGTCCACGGGCACGCCGGCGACATCAGCTATCGCCTTGATGTCCTTTGCGCTCGGTCTCGTCATGGCGTGTTGCTCCCTCGTCTGCCCGGCTGTTGTGTACCGCGTCATGGTCCATTGTAGCGATGTCGTAGCGTTTTGGCGCAGCATTTGCGCAGGCGGGCTCTGCGGGCGGAGAGGTTTGCGAAGCCACCCTATCCGTCGTCATTGCGAGGAGCGCATGTCTCGTGCCCCGGACGCAGCGCAGCGCGATACGCTTGTATCGTGGTGCGCTGCTGAGCCGGGGCCCAGCCGCTCGAGGCGAGGACGTTGCGGGTCCCGGCTCTGCGGAGCAGCGTTGCACGCTACACCGCGTCCGGGACACGAGAGGCGTGGAAACTCATTCCCGCGGCTCGGTTTCGCCCGGGTTCTGCAATTTCGTTGCTCCCTCCTGGTTAGAGGGCGCAGGGAAGGCCGGGCGCTGGCTGCGCCCGCAAGCACCGTGTGCAACGGGTAGTAAGGAACGCACACGGGTTTGACAGGTACAGCCGAGGCAACCCGGCCTTCCCCGCGCAATGGTTTGACGGCTTATTTCGTGCTCTCCCCGGGGAA
>CAZDEZ010000122.1:0-7737 GCA_964504705.1 uncultured Bradyrhizobium sp. | reverse complement strand
GTCAAAAGGGAATCACGTCCCTCCTATCCGTGCAAAGGTCTCCATGGTGAGGAGCCGCGTGAGCGCCGTCTCGAACCATGAAGGCCACAGACGGGCCTACATCCTTCGAGACGCGGCGAAGACGCCGCTCCTCAGGATGAGGGGAGAGAGCGGAGCATGACCTCCGAGGAATTCATCGCCGCCGCGCTGCGCAACCCCGCCAACAAGGTCATTGTCGACGAACTGTTTCATCTGGCGCTGCCCGATGCGTGGCTGGTGTCGGGCTGCCTGGTGCAAACCGTGTGGAACGTGGTCACCGGCCGCGCCGTCGATTACGGCATCGCCGATTACGACGTGTTCTATTTCGACCGCGATACGTCCTGGGAAGCCGAGGACGACGTGATCCACCGGCTCGACACGGTGTTCAGGCGGCTCCGCGTGAAAGTGGAGGTACGCAACCAGGCGCGGGTGCACCTGTGGTATCCGGACAAGCACGGCCTGCCTTACCCCCAGCTTTCCTGCTCCACCGACGGCATCGACCGGTTCCTGACCAGGAACACGCGGATCGGGCTGCGGCGCACGCGCGAGGGCTACGAAGTGTATGCGCCGGATGGATTCGACGATGCGGCCAATCTGATCGTGCGGCCGAATCCGGGGCCGAATATTTCGGCGGAGAATTACGCGGCGAAGGCGGCGCGGTGGAAGAAGTTGTGGCCGGAAGTGACCGTGCTGGCGGTAGACTCTGAATGATCCACGCCGTCATTGAGCGAAGCGAAGCAATCCACGTCTCCGCTTGCGGCGCGATGGATTGCTTCGTCGCTGCGCTCCTCGCAATGACGGCTGCAGCATCACGCATCGCGACAACTGCTACCGCACCACGCCCGAGGTGAATCCCGCCTTGCGGCGCGGCGGCTTGATGTCCTTTTTCAGGAAGCACTGCGCGTCCTTGCCGGCGTAGCCGGGGCGGGCATAGGTCCAGGCGCGGCATTTGCCGTCGGCGGTGCAGGCTGCCTTGCAGGCGTCGGCGCCTTCGCGGGCGTTGACCTCGAAATGCTTGTAGTCGCCGCCGAAACGGTCGATCGAGGTTTCCACCGCGTCGTTGCGCGGCTCGACCACGCCGGCCCCGCGCACGCCGGAGACGCAGCAATTGTCCTGCTGGCGCGGCGGCACGCTGCTCTTCAGCCAGCAAACCGCGCCGCCGCTGGCGGCGCTCGGATAGGCGAAGGTCCAGGCGCGGCAGCGGCGGTCGCGCTCGCAGACCAGCGCGCATTCGGCAGGATCGCCCGAGTTCACCGGCGCGCTGAGATAGTCGCCGCCGGGCCGGTCGAAATTGGCCTGGGCCTGCGCCGGACGCGCTGGAAGGACGGCCGCCCAGAAGGCGAGCGCAACCAACCACGCCCCGAACAGGCGGCCCATTCGCATCACGTCACTGCTTTCGAAGTCGCATCCGCCCGCGAGCGCTTCGCGGGTTCCGCATTTGAACGCCGGCAACCTGTACGGCCGATGAACGCCGTTCAACGCCCTGATCTAGAAAGCGTATTCTCCGTATGCCGGCTCCACCGAGCGGTTCCAGGCGCCGTTGAATTTTTCCAGCATTTCCTCCGCGGGAACGCGGCCGCAATCGATGGTGCGCTCCAGCGGTTCCAGGTGCCGGCTCTCGTCGCGGCCGAGATGGTCGACATGGCCGCGACGCCGCAAGCCTTCATGCGCGATCTTCACGCATTCCCTGGCGATCTCGAACAGATAGCGGTCGCGGATCCGCGCCTTGAAGCCAAAACGCGGCACGTCGTCGCGCAGCGCCTGCCGCTCATGCGCGGTCCAGCTCTTGGCGATGTCCCAGGCCGCATCGAGGCTGGCCTCGTCATAGAGCAGGCCGACCCAGAACGCCGGCAGCGCCGGCAGCCGGTCCCACGGCACGCCGTCGGCGCCGCGCATTTCCAGGTACCGCTTCAAGCGAACTTCCGGGAAGATGGTGGAAAGGTGATTGGCCCAGTCCGACAATGTCGGCCGCTCCCCGGGCAGGCGATTGTTTCTTCCGTCGAAGAAGGCGCGGAACGACGAGCCGGAGACGTCGATATAGTCGTCGCCGCGCTTGACGAAGTACATCGGCACATCCAGCGCATAGTCCACCCAGCGCTCGAAGCCCATGCCGTCCTCGAATGCCCAAGGCAGCATGCCGGCGCGCGCATTGTCGGTGTCGCGCCAGATTTCCGAGCGGAAGGACAGGAAACCGTTCGGCTTGCCCTCGGTGAAGGGCGAATTGGCGAACAGCGCGGTCGCCACCGGCTGCAGCGCCAGCGAGACGCGCAGCTTCTTGACCATGTCAGCTTCGGAAGAGAAGTCGAGATTGGTCTGCACCGTGCAGGTCCGGTACATCATGTCGATGCCGTACTGGCCGACCTTCGGCATGTAGTTGGTCATGATCTTGTAGCGGCCCTTGGGCATCACGGGGATTTGCGCCCGCGACCATGACGGCGTCATGCCGAGGCCGAGGAAGCCGATGCCCAACGGCGTTGCGACCTCGCGCACCTGCGCCAGATGCGCCATCAGTTCGGCTTGCGTCTGGTGCACGGTCTCGACCGGCGCGCCCGACAATTCGAACTGGCCGCCGGGTTCGAGCGAAATCGCCCCGCCGCCGGTGACGTCGTAAAGTCCGATGATGTTGCCGCGCTCCATGATCGGCTCCCAGCCGAGCAGGAGCTGCATGCCTTCGAGCAGCGCGCCGATGCCCCGGGCGCCTTCGTACGGCACGGGGTTGTGGCCCTCGAGCGTGAACGGGGTCTTCTCGTGCTCGGTGCCGATGCGGAACTCCGATTTCGGCTTCACGCCCGCGGCGAGCCAGGCGACGAGTTCGTCGCGCGACGTCAGCGGCGTCATATCGATCTGGTCACGCGCCATGGAATTTCCGGATCAAGGGCGCTGCGACGATACGCGCGCGGGTGGCAGGGCATCCGCAGGCCCGTGGGCTTGCGGAGGTAACGGGAACTGGCGATGTCATCGGGCGGGGATGCCCTCTTTGGCGACCGCGGCGGCGACCGCCGCCTTCACGTCACCGCAGGAGCAGCCGAGACGGTCGAGCAGGCCGCAGAGTTTCAACGCGTCGGCGTCGCTGAGTTTCGAGCCAACATGTTTTTCGATCGCGGCCGAATAGGCGCCCCACATCTTCTTCTGCAGTTCGCGCCCGGCCTCGGTGATCTCGACGAACTGGCCGCGCTTGTCCATCTTGCATTCGCGGCGCACGGCGAGATTTTCGTCGACCAGGCGGTCGATCAGCCGCGAGGTGGAGTATTGCGGGATCAGCATCTGCTTCTCCAGCTCCACCGGGCGCATCTCGCCGGTCGGCGAACGCGACAGTTCCAGCAGCGCGTCGTACCAGGCGAGCGGCGGGAAGCCGGCCTTCTTCAGATCCTGCTCGACGGCGTCCAGCACCCGGCTCTGCACCCGCATCAGGCGAATCCAGGCGGCGGTCGCCTCGGTCGATGGCTTGCGTTTCATCACTGACCCATCCAGTTCACGGGCGAGTGTAGCCCACTTGATGCAGCTGCATCAATCTCGACTATTCCATGCATATGCATTTAGTTGTTCCCGCCGCCCGTTCCAAGGGCCGCCGAAGACGAGGCGCGGCCGTAGCGCCGCCATAGCAGAAGGGCCGGATCGACGATCCGGCCCCTTTGTTCGTTTCCCGTCATTGCGAGGAGCGGAGCGACGAAGCAATCCAGCTATCTTTGCTGCGGCAAAGCTGGATTGCTTCGCTTCGCTCGCAAAGACGCCGGTGGCTGCTCCCCTGCTCTGCCCTCATTCCGCCGCCTGCGCGGTCGGCTGCTTCTTCGGCGGGAAGCGGCCATAGAAGGTCTCGCCCTTGGCGGCCATCTCCACCAGCAGCTTCGGCGGGGTGAAGCGCGAGCCGTATTTGGCCTCGAACTTGTGGCAGAGCTCGACGAACTTCTTCGTGCCCATGAAGTCGATATAGGACAGCGTACCGCCGGTGAACGGCGCGAAGCCGAAGCCGAGGATCGAGCCGACGTCGGCCTCGCGCATGTCGGTGACGACGTTGTCCTCGACCGTGCGCGCGGCTTCCACCGCCTGCACCACCAGGAAGCGCTGCTTCAACTCCTCGACGCTGAGCGTGTCGGGGTCGAGCTTCTTCGGCTGGAGCTCGGCGAGGCCCGGCCACAGGCTCTTCTGGCCCTTGCCCTTCTCGGGATAGTCGTAGAAGCCCTTGCCGTTCTTGCGGCCGAGGCGGTTCTGCTTCTCGACCAGTTCGATCATCAGCTTCTTCTGGTCAGGGTTGACGGCGTTGGGACCGAGGTCCGCCTCGGTCGCCCTGATCACCTTGAGGCCGAGGTCGAGCGCGACTTCGTCCGACAGCGAGAGCGGACCGACCGGCATGCCGGCCATCCTGGCGCAGTTCTCGATCATCGCCGGCGGCACCCCCTCGAGGAACATCTCGTTGCCTTCGGCGATGTAACGGCCGACGCAGCGGTTGGCGTAGAAGCCTCTGCTGTCGTTGACCACGATCGGCGTCTTGCCGATGATCCGGACGTAGTCTAGCGCCGCGGCAAGCGCTGCATCGCCGGTGTTCTTGCCGAGGATGATCTCGACCAGCATCATCTTGTCAACCGGCGAGAAGAAGTGGATGCCGATGAAGCGGCCCTGGTCCGCAAAGGATTCGGCGAGCGAGGTGATCGGCAGGGTCGAGGTGTTGGAGGCGAAGATCACGTCCGGCTTCAGGTACGCTTGCGCCTTGGCGAAAGTCTCCGCCTTGACCTTGCGGTCCTCGAACACGGCCTCGATGACGAGGTCGCAATCCCCGAGCGCGGCATAGTCGGCGGTGGCCGTGATGCGCGACAGGATCTTGTCGGCGTCTTCCGGCTTGGCGCGGCCCCTGGCGATCAGGCCGTCGATCACGCTCTTGGCGTGGGCCTTGCCCTTGTCGGCGCTGGCCTGGTCGCGGTCGATCAGGACGACGTCGAGACCGGCGCGGGCCGAAACATAACCGACGCCGGCGCCCATGAAGCCGGCGCCGATCACGGCGAGCTTCCTGATCTTCGTCGCCGGCACGCTGGCCGGACGGCGCGCGCCCTTGTTGAGTTCCTGCATCGACAGGAACAGCGAGCGGATCATCGCGGCGGCTTCGTTCGAGCGCAGGATCTGCGCGAAATAGCGCGACTCGACGCGCAGCGCCGCGTCGATCGGCAACTGCAGGCCTTCATAGACGCAGCTCATGATGGCGCGCGCGGCCGGATAGTTGTCGTAGGTCTCGCGGCGGTAGATGGCGTTGCCCGCCGGGAACATCTGCACGCCCATCTTGGAGAAGACGGGGCCGCCGGGAAGCTTGAAGCCCTTCTCGTCCCAGGGCGCCACGGCCTTGCCGCCGCCCTTGATCCAGTCCTTGGCGGCCTTGACCATGTCTCCGGCCGGCACGACGGCGTGAATCAGGTTGAGCTGCTTGGCCTTCTCGACGGTGACCGGATCACCCTTGAGCAGGATGGTCATTGCATCCTGCGGCGGCACCAGACGCGGCACACGCTGGGTCCCGCCGGCGCCGGGGAACAGGCCGACCTTGACCTCGGGCAGGCCGAGCCGGGTCTTGGGATTTGCGGCAGCAACGCGGTAATGGCACGACAGCGTCACCTCGAAGCCACCGCCGAGCGCAAGGCCGTTGATCGCAGCCGCCCACGGCTTGCCGCAGGTTTCGATGCCGCGCAGGATCTGGGAGAAGCGGCGGCTCTGCTCGAACAGCATCTGGTTCGCCGCGACCTCGCCCTTCTCCTTGAAGACCTTCGTGTATTCCTTGTTCATGCCTTCCAGCATGGAGAGGTCGGCTCCGGCGCAGAACGCCTCCTTGCCCGAGGTGATGACGACGCCCTTCACCGCGGCGTCCGCCGTGGTCTGCTTTAGGATCGCCTCGAGCTCGTTGGTCGAGGTCTCATCCAGCACGTTCATGGAACGGCCGGGAATGTCCCAGGTGACGAGCGCGATGCCGTCGGCGTCGGTTTCGAACTTGAAATTCTTGTAAGCCATGTTCGTTCTCCTTCGCCTTACACGCGCTCGATGATGGTGGCGGTGCCCATGCCGCCGCCGATGCACAGGGTCACCAGGGCGGTAGACTTGTTGGTGCGCTCGAGCTCGTCGAGCACGGTGCCGAGGATCATGGCGCCGGTGGCGCCGAGCGGGTGGCCGAGCGCAATCGCGCCGCCATTGACGTTGATCCTGGCGTTGTCGATGTCGAAGGCCTGGATGTAGCGCAGCACCACCGAGGCGAAGGCTTCGTTGAGTTCGAACAGGTCGATGTCCGACTTCTTCATGCCGGAGCGCTCGAACAGCTTTTCGGTGACGTCCACCGGACCGGTCAGCATCATCGCCGGCTCCGAGCCGATATTGGCGAAGGCGCGGATTTTTGCGCGCGGCTTCAAGCCGTGCTTCGCGCCCGCTTCCTTGCTGCCGAGCAGCACGGCGCCCGCGCCGTCGACGATGCCGGAGGAATTGCCGGCGTGGTGCACGTAGTTGACCTTCTCGACTTCCGGGTGCGACTGGATCGCGACGGCGTCGAAGCCGGCCATCGCAGCCATGGCCGCGAACGACGGTTGCAGCTGCGCCAGCGACTGCATCGTCGTGGTGGGCCGCATGTGCTCGTCCTTGGCGAGGATAGTGAGGCCGTTCTGGTCCTTCACCGGCACCACCGACTTGTTGAAGCGGCCTTCGTCCCAGGCCTTCGCCGCGCGCTGCTGGCTCTGCACCGCATAACCGTCGACGTCGTCGCGCGAGAAGCCGTATTTGGTGGCGATCAGGTCGGCCGAGATGCCCTGCGGCATGAAATAGGCCGGCACCGCCATCGAGGGATCCATCGGCCAGGCACCGCCCGAGGCGCCGATGCCGACGCGGCTCATCGATTCGGCGCCGCCGCCGATCACGAGCTCATGCTGGCCGCTCATGATCTGGGCGGCCGCGAAATTGACGGCGTCGAGGCCGGAGGCGCAGAAGCGGCTGATCTGCACGCCGGGCACGGCTTCGCCGAGGCCCGACTTCAGCGCGGCAAAGCGCGCAATGTCGCTGCCGGCTTCGCCGACCGGATCGACCACGCCGAGAATGACGTCGTCGACGACGTCTTCCCCGAGGTTGTTGCGCTCCTTCAGCGCCCGCAGCGGCACGGTGGCAAGCGCCAGCGCGGTGACCTCGTGCAGCGAGCCGTCGGCCTTGCCGCGGCCGCGCGGGGTGCGGACGTGATCGTAGATGAATGCCTCAGGCATGACGCCCTCCTTGTATGATGATCGTAATGTATAACCAGATCCGGCGAAGAAGCGAAGCGTCTCAGAACGCTTCCGCCGCCAGTTCCATGGTGGTGCCGCTTCCGGTCTGCAGGCGCGCGAGGTGCGCGGACGTCTCCGGCAGCACGCGCTCCATGAAGAACTTGCCGGTGACGAGCTTGGTCTTCAGGTACGCCGTCTCGCCGGAGGCGGCGATCTTGTCCTGGGCTACCTTGGCCATCCGCGCCCACATGAAGGCGAAGGTGACGAGACCGAACAGCTCCATGTAGTCGGTGGCGGCGGCGCCCGCATTGTCGGGCTTGGCCAGCCCGTTCTGCATCAGCCAGCCGGTCGCCTGCTGCAGATGGCCGAGCGCGGTGGAGAGCGGGGCGACGTAGGGCTTCATCGCCTCGTTGTCGGCATTCTCCTTCACGAAGGCGGTCACCTCGGCGAAGAACGCCATGATGGCGCGGCCGCCGTCGCGCGGCAGCTTGCGGCCGACGAGGTCGAG
>CAZDEZ010000121.1:0-8087 GCA_964504705.1 uncultured Bradyrhizobium sp. | reverse complement strand
GCGGCGGGAGTTCCCTGCGATCTTAAGGTTGATCCAAAATTCCACATTGCCGCCGCAATTCGCCGGTCGCGTAACTCCCTGAAAACGCGGGGTGTTTCTGGCTTCTGCACGCGCCGCCACGACCGCGCATGACCCCATGTTCTTCCGGGGTTGCTTCCCGTTGCCGCCTGTGCCAATCCGCGCCCAACCGCTGGCCGATGACGGCCGTTTTCAAACACATTTCGATTCGAAAAGGAGCGCCCTGGATGGGACTGCGAGCGTTTTTCATTGTGGCTGTTCTGATTGGTTCGACGCAGGTTGCCGCGGCGGCCGAACAGTCTCCGCTGCGTCGGGTTTCCTGTTCGGTGGTCCGGTTCTATGTCGCGAAGTACAGCCAGGGTGCGGCGGAAGCCTGGGCGCGCAGCAAGGGCGCGAGCGACGCGGAGATCGACTCGGCGCGCCGTTGCCTGAGGAACTCGCCGATCGTCACCGCGCAATACTGAGCGCCGACGGATCGAAGCAATACGGAAAAGGCCGCCCCCGGGCGGTCTTTTTTTTGCAGGGAGTGCGTCCTCAGAAGGAGTCGCGGTCCAGCGCGCCGAGCAGCAGCGCTTCGGGAAAGCCGGCAGGCGCATGGCCGCTGAGGGCGCGGCGGTAGACGGCGGCGGTGTAGATCGCGCCGAGGGCCGCGAACAAGGTGGCGCCGGCAAGCAGGACCAGCAGCAGGCCCAGCAAGACCTCGAGCGCGCCGATCGGGGCTCCGGCGATGGCGAGCGCGAACAGCACGGCGATCGCCGCCAGCGCGGCGGCCGCCGCCAGCACGGCGCCGAGATAGCCGAGGCGCGTCGCGGCATCGGCCTGCTCGCCCCAGTGCAGGCGGACCAGCACGGCCGAGCGCTTCCGCGCGTCGGCAAGCGAGGTCTGACCGTCGACCAGCAGCGGCATCGCGAAGAACTCCCCGGCGACCCAGGGGAAATAGCGGTGGCCGACCAAGCCGGAGAAGATCAGTGCGAGAATGAAGCCGAGCATGTCGGCATTGTTGGCGGGGCGATGGCTTGCCTTGATCAGGAATCCGGTCGTCATCGCCGAGAGGGCACGGCGCGCCAGTTGCGGCAGCCGGCGGCCCGCTGCCGCAAGCCCGGTCAGGACCGATACCGGCGCGTCGTCGAACGCCTGCAGCGCGCAGGACGTCAAGGCGGCGTTGAAGAACGAGGCGACCAACCTCGCGGTCCAGCAGCCAAGCGCGAACAGCGGCAGCACGACGAGCGTGAACGACAACGCAGGGGGAAAATCGGGCAAGGTATCGAGCGCGGCAGCCGCGCATTTCAGCGCGGCGGCGACGATCGCCGCGACGGCAAGCGTCGCGCAGAGCGGGAGCAAATAGAGCCTGCGATGCCGGGACAGAAAGGCCAGTCCTGCGGTCGCGATCGCCCAGCCCCGCGTCACGAATTGCAGCATCGTCGCATTCCCCGGCGCACCCCGCGGCCGCCATGAGTTAAATTCTCGCGCTCCGGCGGCCGTCGCGCCTTGAGGCTCGTCAATTTGTCGGCGCCGCGGCGGCGCCGGGCCGCGGGGGGCGTCGCGACCGCTACGGCTGGTGGTTCTGAAAGGCCGAATACACCATCGGCGGGTCAAGGTTATCGCGAAAAAATATTCCGCTTTTCATAATTGAGATTCCGTGCCATGACCGCGTCGTCCCACCCGGTGAAAGGGGCGGCTCGAGCTCGTCACGAACCGTGCGGTGGGATGCGAAGGGACGCTGCGGTCTCGTTGACGAGTGAGGCTCGCGGCGTACGGTGAAGTCGTGTGGTCCTGGCGCCGCGACCCTGGCGTCTATCCGCGCAGCCCTGTGGCAGCGCGGCAACGGGGGCAAAAGAGGCCGTTCCCCGGGGAGAGCACGAAATAAGCCGCCAAACCTTTGCGCGGGGAAGGCCGGGATGCTCCGGCTGTACCTGTCAAAGCCGTGTGCGTTCTACCACTACCGTTGCACACGGTGCTGCGGGCGCAGTCGGCGCCCGGCCTTCCCTGCGCCCTCACATCGAAAAGGGCGCAAACGAAGATGCAAAACCCGGGCAGATCGTGCCGCGGGGATGAGAGCGCTTGTGCCATGATGCGGACCAGACCCACTACCGTCGTCCCTGCGAACGCAGGGACCCATACGCCGCGGCGGAAATTGGTTTGCGCGGTGATGGCTGGCTTTGCCTCAGCAAGTGCCGGCGGTGGTTATGGGTCCCTGCGTTCGCAGGGACGACACCGCCGATGACGCGCCCCTTACGTCTTGTGCGCGCTCCAGTTGCCCCAGCTCACGTTCTTCAGGCTGCCGAAATCGGTGCCGAGCGGCCGGCGCGTCTGGCGTTCGTAGGCGGCGATGCACTTCTCGGACTCCGCGACCTTGCGCTCGAGTTCGATCATCGCCTTTTCGGTGTCGCCGACCTTGTCGTGCTGGCCGCGAAAGCGCGCGACTTCCAGCGCCTTCAGCGCCTCGCGGTTCTTCTTCAATTGCGCGCGGTGCCAGGCGACCCGGCTGTCACTGTCGGCCATGCGATTTTCCCTGATTCGCCGGCGAAGATAACACGGAGCATGCGGGCGATTGTGCCGGGATTGAGTCCTTGCCGTCGCCCCCGCTTTCGCACTAAGGCATTCCCGCCTGGGCCAAAGGTTCCGTTCGGGGACTTTGGCGGGTTTCCTCGCGCTGAACCATGGTATGTAGGGGCTGGCGCGCGGCCGGGAGGCCGAAACCGTGCAGTTCAGGCAAGGTTCGCAAGTCAGGATTCAGGCGGCCGGGTATCGGCTGCGATTTCGCAAGGAGACGACGTAAATGAGCAAGGGCAGCCTTTTCTGGGTTATCGGCGGCGAGTTCGGCTCGATGAACTTCCACAAGCTCGTGGAAGGCTCGGCCCAGGTCAAAGGCCCGTTCAAGACCCGCAAGGAAGCGGAAGATTGCTGGAAGGAAGTATCCGAAGAGAGCCGCCACAAGGCCGGCGTCCGCTACACCATCGTGGAAGAGCCGGATCGCTCGGCCAAGGCCTGATCGGATCCGCCCCACGGGCAGCAACCTCCAACGGCAAATCGGCCCCGTCCGGCGCAAGCCAGGCGGGGCCGTTCGCATGCCGGTCGAGGGGTCTTCGCGATCTCCGGTCTAACCCCTTGAAACCAAACGCGCTTTGCGGAAAGATCGGTTACTGCTAGGTTAACGCCGTCAAGTCCCGGGAGTAAGGCACGCCGATGTCAGACGCGCACAACGCCGCCAGCCCCAGCGAAAGCCCGATGCGGCTGCGCGATGCGCTGCGCAAGGCGCGCATCGAGGCCGCCGACCGCACCGGCGTGGTGGTGGATCTGCGCGATGCCGAGGTCGCGCGGCTGGAAATCCTCAACGAGGCGCTCGACCCGCTGTTCGCTGAAGTGCCCGACAAGGTCGATTTGTTCGACCGCGGCATCAGCCAGGGCGAGACGCCGCGCCTGTGGATTGACGTCGTCGCGCACGTCCTGATGGGCCGCGACAAGCGCATCTATCGCTTCGTGCAGGACACACGCTTCGGCCGCATCGTGCTCGCCGAGTCGCACGACGTGCCCGTCATCGTCGAAGCCGTCACCGACTACGTCGCCCGCCGCATGATCGAGCGCGAGCACGCCCTCGTCGCCACGCCGGCGCCGGAGCCGGAAGAAACGCCAACGCCGCGCCGCCGCGGCGGCTGGGGCATGTTCCTGCTCGGCTTTATCCTCGGCGCCGCCGCGCTGTTCGGCCTTGCGATCTATGCGAGCCTGAAAAATCTCTGACGTCATCGCGAAGCCATCCATCTCACGTGAGTCGCGCCCGCCGGATTTCCTTCACGCGCATCTCGCGATCAATGCCGCGCACGAGCTGATCGACACGCCAGGCGCCGTCGGCGCGCTCGATCGAAAACAGGTTGAAGGCGGCGCCCGGATAATTCCCGTGCGCCAGCGCCGATGCCGAGGGCACGCCGATCGCCGGGATTTCGCCGCGCGGGCCCTCGATCCATATCGTCGAGTGGACGTGGTCGTGGCCGTGCAGCACCAGTTCGACGCCATGTTGCCGGATCAGCGCGCGCAATTGCCTGGAGTCCGTCAGCCGCTTCACCCGGGAGGTCGAGTGCAAGGGATGATGCACCAGCAGCACGCGGAACGCCTGTTCGGCGGCGAGTTGCGCGAGGATGCGGTCGAGCGCCTGCATTTGCGCGGCGCCGAGCCTTCCCGTCGCCATCAACGGCAGCGTCGGCACCGCCGAGGAGACGCCGATCAACGCCAGCGGCCCGCGCCTGCGCACGAAGGGAAAGGCGCCATTGCCGCCATCGACGTCGCCGCGCAGGTAGTCGCCCCACACTTCTTCCGCGCGATGCCTGGTGGCGCGCACATAGGCATCGTGGTTGCCGGGGATGACGGTGACGTGCTCGGCTGCGCCGACGCTTTCCAGCCACTTCAGCGACGGAGCGAATTCCGCCTCCAGCGCCAGGTTGACGAGATCGCCGGTGACCGCGATGTGGTCCGGCGCCTGCGCGCGGATGTCGGCAACGAGGACGTCCAGCACCTCGCGGCGGTGATATTTGTGGCGGTTGCGGGTCCAGTTGAGATATCCGAGCGCACGCTTGCTCGCCAGATCGCGAAACCGCGCCGCCGGCAAGGGCGGCAAATGCGGGTCCGACAAATGCGCCAGGGTGAACGCCATCGGCTAGGGTCCGGCCGGAATGATCATCCCTCTATTGGCAAGGCGGCCCGCTTCGCGCAAGGATCAATCGTGATGCGAAGCGGAGAATGCGCCCGATGAACCTTTCGGCCTTGCGCAAGCGCCTCGAGCCGGCGTTGCGCCGGATTTTCCATCTCTACTGGCGCCTGGCTCGCGGCATGACGCTCGGCGTCCGCGGCGTCGTGCTCGATGCGGAAGGCAAGGTGTTCCTGATCCACCATACCTATGTCACCGGCTGGCAATTGCCGGGCGGCGGGGTCGAGGCCGGCGAGACCGTACTCGATGCGCTGAAGCGCGAATTGATGGAGGAGGGCCGGATCGAGGTTGTGGCCGAGCCGGTGCTGCACGGGTTGTTCTTCAACAGCCACGTCTCGCGCCGCGACCATGTCGCCATCTACGTCGTCAGGGAATTCCGCCAGGACCGCATGCCCGAGCCCAACCGCGAGATTTCCGCCTGCGGCTTCTTCGCGCTGGACGCGCTGCCGGCAGACACCACCGAAGGGACGCGGCGGCGGATTGCCGAAGTGGTGCACGGTCACCCCGCCATTCCGACCTGGCGGTGAAGCCATTGCGCCGGGGCATGGCAAATCCTAGAAGCAGGCCCATGACAGGAACCGAGCCATGAAGCCCGCCAGGATCGTCCTCGCCGTCCTGTTCCTCGCGGTGCTCGCCAGCAACGTGTTGGCGATTTCGCGCTGGAACGAGAGCCGCGGCGTCTATGACGACGTCTGCTATCTCAGGCAGGCGCACCTGTTCCAGCGCTTCGGTCTCGGAGGTTTCGATACCGACATTTCCAGGGACGACGACCGATATCTCGCCGGCAAGCTGCGCGAAATCGGTTTCGCCGAGTGGAACGACCCGCTGAGGGTGCCGTGCCACACCCCGATCGAGAAGACGAAGAAGTTCGTCCTGCAATATCCGCCCGGCACCGGCGCCGCGCTGGCGCTGTTTCCGGCCGGCTTCCAGGTCATTCCACTCTATGTCGTCGCCAACCTGGCCGTGCTCGCGGTTGCTCTTGCTGCGTTGTTTCGCGCTTCCTCGCCACCATCGCTGACGCTTGCCGCGGTCTTCGGATTCAGCGCCCTCTATTTGATGATCAACCCGACCAAGGCGAGCTATTCGATGGCGCCGACCATGATCGTCTGCAGCGTGGCCGGCTATCTCAGCGGCCGGCTGTTCGCATCCGGCGCCGCGCGCGAGCGGCTGTGGCTCGCGGCGATCGTGGGACTGCTGATAGGCATCTCGGCGACCTTTCGCCTGCCGAACCTGTTCCTGGCGGCGGGCTACTGCATCTTCTTCCTCGGCGCGTTCCTGATGGCGCGGAGCAGGGCGACCTTCCTCGAAGGCCTTGCCTTCGGCATCGCTTTCCTGATCGGCATCGCGCCGACGCTGGCGGCGAACTGGATCAACGCCGGCAGCCCGTTCGCGACCACCTATGGCGGGCAGGACGTCGCGCCACCCGGGATCGACCTTGCGGTGCTGCGCTCCTATGTTGTCGACGTCCAGTTCTTCCTGCTTCTTGCCGCCATCGCCTGGACGGCCGCGATCTGGCGCCGGCCCGGTACGCGGCAGGCGGTGCTGGTGGTGTCGGCGAACCTTGCCGTCAACATCGCATTCTTCGTGACCCATCCGATCTTCACGTCCTATTACACCGTCCCGATCGCGATGCTGTCGTTGTGGACCTTGCTGTTTGCCACCCTCGCTCCGCGCGAGGCGGCCGCGGAAAACCCGGCCGTCGCGCAACCGGCCAAAGCCTGATTGCGGTATAAGCGTTCCATGGACAGGGGTGATTCGGCGGTGGCACGGCGATGACGGCGGCGGACTTGCGCATTGCCGTGCTGGTGCCGTGCTACAACGAGGAAGCAGCGGTGGCGACCGTCGTCGCCGATTTCCGCAAGGTGCTGCCGTCCGCCACGATCTACGTCTACGACAACAATTCGAAGGACCGCACCGTGGCGGTGGCCCGCGAGGCCGGCGCCGAGGTGCGCAGCGAGACGCATCAGGGCAAGGGCCACGTGGTGCGCCGCATGTTCGCCGACGTCGACGCCGACGTCTACGTGCTGGTTGACGGCGACGCCACCTACGACGCGCCTAGCGCGCCGAAGATGATCGAAAAGCTCCTCGCCGGGCATCTCGACATGGTGGTGGGCCTGCGTGTCGACCAGTCGGTCGCGGCCTACCGGCCCGGCCACCGCACCGGCAACTGGATGCTGACGACGTTCCTGGCCTCGGTGTTCGGCGAGGCTTTCAAGGATATTCTCTCCGGCTACCGCGTTTTCTCGCGCCGCTTCGTCAAATCCTTCCCGGTGCTGTCCGACGGCTTCGAGATCGAGACCGAACTCAGCGTACACGCGCTGGAGCTGGCGCTGCCGGTGGCCGAGATTTCGACGCCCTATTTCGCGCGGCCCGAGGGCTCGTTCAGCAAGCTCAACACCTGGCGCGACGGTTTCCGCATCCTCGGCACCATCCTGAGGCTTTATCGCTCCGAGAAGCCGCTGCGCTTCTTCACCGCGATCGGCGTCTTCCTGATGCTGGTGTCGATCGGGCTCGCGATCCCCGTCGTCGTCACCTATCTGGAAGAAGGCGTGGTGCCGCGGCTGCCGACGGCGGTGCTGTCGATGGGCATGATGATCGTTGCCATGCTTTCGATCTCCTCCGGCCTCGTGCTCGACACGGTGACGCGCGGGCGGCGCGAGATCAAGCTGCTGGCCTATCTGTCCCAGCCGCCGGTCGGCAGGCGCTAGCCCGCGATGGACCGGGCCGACGCCAGATGCTAACCCGGCGTGGTCATGAGCGATCTCTCCCTCACCATCCTCACCGAAAAACCCAACGACGCCGACGCGATCGAGCGGCTGCATGAGCGCACCTTCGGCCCCGGCCGCTTCGTGCTCAGCGCCTATCGGTTGCGCGAACATGTCGATCATCTGCTCGAGCTGTCGTTCACCGCGTGGATCGGCACGCTGCTGGTCGGCTCGGTCAGGCAGTTGCCGGTCCGCATCGGCGACACGCCGGCGCTGATGCTGGGGCCGCTCACGGTCGAGCCGCCGTTCCGCAGCCGCGGGGTCGGGCGCGCATTGTTGGATCGTGCGCTGGGGGATGCGAAGAAGGCCGGTCATCGCCTCGTCATCCTCGTCGGCGACGAACCCTATTACAGCCGCGTCGGCTTCAAGGCGGTGCCGAAGGGCAGGGCGATCATGCCCGGCCCGGTCGACTACAGCCGCCTGCTGGTCGCCGAACTCGCCGAGGGCGCGTTCGACGGTGTCTCCGGCGACATCCGCCCGGACTGGAGCAAGGCGAAATAGCGGCGGCGCTGTCGGTGGCCTCGTGGTTCGAGACGCGCGGCGCCGCCGCGCTCCTCACCATGGAGACCTTTGCACGGATAGGAGGGACGTGATTCCCTTTTGAC
>CAZDEZ010000120.1:0-8126 GCA_964504705.1 uncultured Bradyrhizobium sp. | reverse complement strand
CGGAAATTCTTCGTGCCGAGGGCGCGAAGCAGGGCCAGATCCTGCAGGCCGAAGGCCGCAAGGAAGCTGCCTTCCGCGATGCCGAGGCGCGCGAACGCTCCGCCGAGGCGGAAGCGAGGGCGACCCAGATGGTCAGCGAGGCCATCGCCAAAGGCGACGTCGCCGCGCTGAACTATTTCATCGCCGACAAGTACATCAAGGCGTTCGGCCAGCTCGCGGAGTCGCCGAACCAGAAGGTCATCATGCTGCCGGTCGAGGCGATGAGCATGCTCGGTTCGCTGGCCGGAATCGGCGAGATCGCGCGGGCCACCTTCGGCGAAAGCGCGGCATCGGCGACGGCGGCTGCGCGCCGCGGCGGTTCGGTGCCGAGCACCGGGGCGACGCCGCCGCCGCCTCCGCCGCAGCGTTGAGCGTTCGGGAGGTCAAATCATGGCCCAGATGTTCACCACCCTCGGCAACTGGAACTGGCTGATCTTCGGTTTCGTCCTGATGGCGCTGGAGTTGCTGGCGCCGGGCGTGTTCATGTTCTGGCTCGGGCTTGCGGCGCTGCTGGTCGGCCTGGTGTCGTTCGTGATCGACCCGTCCTGGCAGACGCAGCTCATCATGTTCTCGTTGTTTGCGGTCGCTGCGGTGCCGCTGTGGCGGCGCTTTGCGCTGAAGTCGGGTGCGGCGAGCACGAGCAATCCGTTCCTCAACCGCCGCACCGACGCCCTGGTCGGCCGCGAGTTCACGCTGGAGAAGCCGATCGTGGACGGGGCAGGTACGGTTCGGATCGACGACACGATCTGGCGCGTCGCCGGCCCCGATGCCCCCGCCGGCAGCCGTGTCCGCGTTATCAGAGCCGACGGCGCAAGCTTGACTGTGGCGATAGCCTGAGTCGCAAGCGCCGCTGCGCTCCCTCGCCCCGCTCTTGCGGGGAGAGGGTTGGGGTGAGGGGTTCTATCCGCGAAAGCAGTGCTAGTCGATGGACCTGTACCCCCTCACCCGGATCGCATCTGACGATGCGATCCGACCTCTCCCCGCAGGCGGGGAGAGGTGAGGCAACCCGGCAGCCTACCCCAGCTTCGCCCACCGTTCCGCAAAGCGGTGGAGCGGTGCGAAGGTCTCGCTCAGCTCCTTCCCCAGCCCTGTCAGCCGATAGCCGTCACCCGGCGCCAGCTCCACCAGCCCCGCTTCCCGCAGTTCCGACAGCCGCGCCTGCATGATGGTGGGCGAAGCCTCGTCGCAAGCCGTGCGCAGTGCGCGCGAGGTCAGGGCGCGGTCCTCGCGCAGCTCCCAGACGATGCGCAACGTCCAGCGCCGGCCGAGCAGGTCCAGCAGCGCCATGATCGGGCGGCCGGTGCGGGAGCCGCGGACGGCGGTTTTTTTCATGGCGGCCTCCTTGCATTTTGCTACAGATATTGTAGCAACGCTACAATAATTGTAGCAAGAGGAGTTCGCCATGTCACGCATCACCCCGCTGTCGCCGCCTTATGCCCCGGAAATCGCCGGGCAGTTCGACCGCATCATGCGCGGCGCGCCGCCGCTGCTGCTGTTCCGCGTCATGGCGGGCCAACCGCGCGCCTGGGAAAAATTCCGCGGCGGCAGCCTGCTGGATCGCGGCCCGCTCTCCCTGCGCGAGCGCGAAATCGTCATCGACCGCACCTGTGCGCTAAATGGCTGCGAGTATGAATGGGGCGTGCATGTCGCGGCTTTTGCCGAGGCCGCGCATCTGACGGAAGAGCAGGTGCACGCCACCGTGCTGGGCGACGCGCACTCCTCGTGCTGGTCGGAGGCCGAGCAGGCGATGTTGGCGGCGGTGGACGCGCTG
Organism: uncultured Bradyrhizobium sp.; assembly: GCA_964504705.1. GTDB lineage: Bacteria > Pseudomonadota > Alphaproteobacteria > Rhizobiales > Xanthobacteraceae > Bradyrhizobium. Next base: position 6,316 of record CAZDEZ010000120.1, on the reverse strand, counting down.
CATCGGCGGTCGACGCTCAGCGAGGCGGAATTCGTCGCGCTGAAGGCGCATTACGACGAGGCGAGGATCCTGGAGATCATCCAGCTCTGCGGCTTCTACCGCACCGTCTCGTATCTCGCGAACAGCCTGGCGCTGCCGCTCGAGCCGAACGCGGCACGGTTTCCGGAGTGACGGAATCGTAGGGTGGGTTAGCCGGGCCACATTTGCCGGAGCTTCAACGAGCGCAGATGAAAGGCGTAACCCACCATCTGCGCAAGGACGGTGGGTTACGCATCGCTAACCCACCCTACCACCGCGCCCTACGCCACGCCCGCGCGCAGCAGATCATGAAGGTGGACGATCCCGACCGGTCTGTCCGCATCGGTCACGATCAGGGTCGAGATCTTCGACGACATCATCTTCAGCGCTTCTCCGGCGAGCGTATTGCTGGCGATGGTCTTCGGATTCCGCGTCATGACCTCGTCGACCAGCGCGTCCATCAGGTCGGGGCGGCGCATGTGCCGCCGCAGGTCGCCGTCGGTGATGATGCCCGCAACGTGGCCCCGTGCATCTGTTATGGCGACGCAGCCGAATCCCTTGGCCGATATTTCCACCACCGCTTCGGACATCTTCGTGCCCAGCGGCTTCAGTGGCACGGCCTCGCCGCTATGCATGAAGTCGCTGGTGTGCTTGAGCATCGCCCCGAGCTTGCCGCCGGGGTGGAAGCTGGCGAATTCCAGCGCGGTGAAGCCGCGGCCTTCCAGTAGCGCAATGGCGAGCGCATCGCCGATCGCGGCCTGCATCAGCGTCGAGGTGGTCGGCGCCAGGTTGTGCGGGCAGGCCTCGCGCACCTTCGGCAGTTCCAGCACGATCCGCGCCGCCGAGCCCAGCGAGGACTGCGCGTTCGAGGTCACCGCGATCATGGGAATGGCGAAGCGCGCCGAATAATTGACGAGGTTCTTCATCTCCGGCTGCTCGCCGGACCAGGACAGCGCCACGATGACGTCGTCTGCCGTGATCATGCCGAGGTCGCCATGGCTCGCTTCCGCGGCGTGCACGAAGAACGCCGGCGTGCCGGTCGAAGCCAGCGTCGCTGCCACCTTGCGGCCGATATGGCCGGACTTGCCGAGCCCGGTGACGATGACGCGGCCCTTCGCGTTGCGGATCAGTTCGACGGCTTGCGCGAACGGCGCGCCCAGCGGGCCGCGCAGCGCGGCAGCCAGCGCCGCAATGCCGCTAGAGCCGGCATCGAGCGTGCGGAGCGCCGATTGCACGGCGTTGGGGGATGCGTCCTGCATCAGCGATTTCGGATTGCCCATGCCGGGTTCTTAGCAGGTTAGGGCGGGGAGAGCGACGCGGGCGCCAATCCTCAACGGCCCATTAACCATAATTGTTTTAACTCCATTAACGACGTTTTCGCGGCCCTCGCGAGAACGTCGGACAAGTATTTGGATTTGTTGGAGTATTTATATCGTGGGGTCGGGTCCAGCAGGGGGCCGAAACAGGCGCGTGAGCCTCTCTCGCGCGCTATTGCCATGCCTTGCCCTGACCGCGCTGTTTCCCGCTTTCGCCCTCGCCCAGACGCTGACGCCGGACATGCTTCGTCCGGTGCGGGGCGGCTTCGTTTCGCTGGAAGATTCGCCGCTGCGCAGGATCGCGCCGGAGCGCGCCGGAGGCCTGCCCGATCCCTCGGGCGATCCGCGCCGTGGTTCCGACAGGCCGGCGGCCTCGCGCGTCGGCCAGGTGCCGACCTACGGCACGCCCGCCGCCACGGGCGCCGGCACCGCCGACGTCGGTTACGACTCGCTGAACCGCAAGCGCAAGAAGCCGAAATACTATCCCGGCCAGGCAAAGCCGAAGCCGCCGGCCGGTCCCGGCAGCCAGCCGCCGCCACCGGTCGCGCCCGTCGTCAGCGGCCGCGTCCGCATCGCGCCGCCGCCGTCGGAATTCGCCCACAAGACGCCGCTGCCGCCGGCGATGGCCGGCACGGTCGCCGGCCAGCCCGTGCGCAAGCGGCTGAGGCTCGACGACGACCCGTTCGGCGCGGTCGGGGACTATGCCGGCAGCTTCCTGCTCAAGGGCGCGGTCGAACTGTCCGCCGGTTACGACACCAATCCCGGCCGCCTCGCCGTGCCGCAGGGCTCGCCGTTCATCCTCGTCGCGCCGGAATTTCTGGCGGTCTCCGACTGGGAGCGCCACGCCGTGGTGGCCGACCTGCGCGGCTCCTTCACCACCTATGGCAACAATTTGACGCCGAACGCCGACGGCACGCCGCTGTCCGCGCCGATCGACCTCGACCGCCCGGCCTTCACCGGTCATGTCGACGGCCGCCTCGACGTGTCCAGAGATACGCGCCTGACCGCGCAAGGCCGCCTGCTCGTCGCCACCGACAATCCCGGCAGCCCCAACGTGCAGGCGGGTCTCGCGCGCTATCCGATCTACACGACCGTCGGCGGCACTTTCGGCTTCGACCAGAATTTCAATCGCCTGCAGGTGTCGGCCGGCGCCGTCGTCGACCGCACCGATTATCAATGGTCGAAGCTGACCGACGGCACCTCGACCAGCAATGACGACCGCAATTTCACCCAGTATGGCGGCATCGGCCGCGTCTCCTACGAGGTGATGCCCGGGCTGAAACCGTTCGGCGAAATGCAGGGCAACAGCCGCTACCACGACCTCTATCTCGATCGCAACGGCTATGCGCGCAACTCCAACGGCGGCTACCTCAAGGCCGGCACCTCGTTCGAGTTCTCGCGCCTGCTGACCGGCGAGATCGCGGTCGGCTGGGCCCAGCGCAACTATGTCGACCCGCGCCTGCCCAACCTGCAGGGCCTGCTCACCACGGCCTCGCTGGTGTGGACGGTAACGCCGCTGACGATGGCCAAGTATTTCTCGGACACGCAGCTGGTCGAGACCACGCTGCCCGGCGTCGCCGGCATTCTGGTGCGCACCCACACCTTCGAGGTCGATCACGATTTCCGCCGCTGGCTGACCGGCATCGGCAAGTTCAGCTTCGGCACGCTCGATTACCAGGGCAGCCCCCGCAAGGACCAGACCTACTCGGTCTCCGGCGATCTCATCTACAAGATGAACCGCACCATCTGGCTCAAGGGCACGCTGCGGCGCGACTGGCTGGAGTCCAACGTGCCGGGGGCGAGCTCGAATTCGACAGTGGTGATGCTGGGGGTCAGGGTGCAGAACTGAGCGCGCTCTTTCCTCGTCATGGCCGGGCTTGACCCGGCCATCCACGCCTTGCTTCTCGCATGGAGCCAAAAACGTGGATGCCCGGGACAAGCCCGGGCATGACGCAAGCCCAAATCTCGTCCTGCGTTCCCCGGATGCAGTGCAGCGCACAGTGGTGCACTGCTGATCCGGGGTCCATGCGTCGAGGTGTGGGTCCCGGCTCTGCGGTACGTCACTTCGTGCCGCACCGCGTCCGGGACACGAAAGCGATCTACCGCGCCAGCTCGCTCTTGCCCATCAGGAACGTGTCGATCGACCGCGCGCAGAGCCGGCCCTCGCGGATGGCCCAGACCACCAGCGACTGGCCGCGGCGCATGTCGCCGGCGGAAAAGACCTTCGGCAGCGAGGTCTGGTAATCGGCAAAATTGGCGCGGACGTTGCCGCGCTGGTCGAGGTCGACCCCGAGCGACTTCAGCATGCCCTCGTGCACGGGATGCACGAAGCCCATGGCGAGCAGCACGAGGTCGGCGTCGAGCTCGAACTCGGTGCCGGGCAGCGGCTTGAACTTGTCGTCCACCTTGACGCAGTGCAGCTTCTTCACCTTGCCGTCGCTGCCGGAGAACTTTTGCGTCAGCACGGCGAATTCGCGGGCCGCCCCTTCGGCCTGGCTGGAGGACGTCCGCATCTTCAACGGCCAGTTCGGCCAGGTCAGGGCCTTGTCCTCGTGCTCGGGCGGGGCGGGCATGATCTCGAGCTGGGTTACGGACTTCGCGCCCTGGCGGAACGACGTGCCGATGCAGTCGCTTCCGGTGTCGCCGCCGCCGATCACGACGACATGCTTGCCGCCGGCGAGGATGTCGGCGGCGCCGCCTAGCGGCTCCGACGAGACCCGGCGGTTCTGCTGCGGCAGGAAATCCATCGCGAAGTGGATGCCGGCGAGTTCGCGGCCGGGGATGGCGAGATCGCGGCCGGCCTCGGCGCCGCCGGTCAGCGCAATCGCGTCATACTCCTCGACCAGCTTCTTCGGATCGATGCCGCCACTGGCGCCGACGAACGCGCCGTAGTGGAACGTGACGCCCTCGGCCTCCATCTGCGCGATGCGACGGTCGATGATGTGCTTTTCCATCTTGAAGTCGGGAATGCCGTAACGAAGCAGACCGCCGGCCTTGGCGTGCTTCTCGTAGACATGCACGTCGTGCCCGGCGCGCGCGAGCTGCTGTGCGCAGGCGAGGCCCGCGGGGCCGGAGCCGATCACCGCGACCTTCTTGCCGGTCTTCTCGCTGGCGACTTCGGGCTTCAGCCAGCCGTTCTCCCAGGCGCGGTCGACGATGGCGCATTCGATAGTCTTGATGGTGACGGGGTTGTCGTCGATGTTGAGCGTGCAGGAAGCCTCGCACGGCGCGGGGCAGATGCGGCCGGTGAACTCGGGGAAATTGTTGGTGGAGTGCAGGTTGCGCGAGGCTTCTTCCCAGTTGCCCTGGTAGACGAGGTCGTTGAAGTCGGGGATCTGGTTGTTGACCGGACAGCCCGGCGTGCCCGGCGCCACCGAGCCGGTGCCGTGGCAATAGGGGATGCCGCAGTTCATGCAGCGCGCCGCCTGGTCGCGCGTGTCCTTTTCGGACAGCGGCACGACGAATTCCCTGTAGTGCTTCACACGCTCCGCGACCGGCGTGTACTTGCGGTCGTGCCGCTCGATCTCGAGGAAACCAGTGATCTTGCCCATTTAACCCTGACGCCCTTGCATCTCGTTTTCGTCAGACACCGGCTGACGCGTGTTCCTGTCCTCGACCCCCATCCTGAGGAGCGCCGCTCGCGGCGCGTCTCGAAGGATGAAGGCCCGTTCGGTGGCCTCATGGTTCGAGACGGCGCTACGCGCCTCCTCACCATGAGGATAACTTGATTTACGCCCCGATCGCGATCTTCGGCTCGGCGTCGGCTTTCGCCTTCATTTCGCGCAGCGCGCGGCGGTACTCCACCGGCATCACCTTGCGGAACTTGGGCAGCCAAGCCTTCCAGTCGCCGAGGATCTCGGCGGCGCGGCGCGAGCCCGTCAGCCTGGCGTGACGGGTGATCAGCACGTGCAGCCGCTCGACATCCGACTCGAGCAGGTTGGCGAACACGTCGACGCGGCCATGCGCTTCGAGATCGCCGGAGTGGTTGTAGGTGCCGGCGTTGATCAGCTCTTCCGACAGCACCGGCTCGAGCTCGACCATCGACAGATTGCACAGCTTCGCGAAGTCGCCGGCCTCGTCCAGCACGTAGGCGATGCCGCCGGACATGCCGGCCGCGAAGTTGCGCCCGGTCTTGCCAAGCACCACGACGATGCCGCCGGTCATGTATTCGCAGCAATGATCGCCCGCGCCTTCGACCACCGCCACCGCGCCGGAGTTGCGCACGGCAAAGCGCTCGCCGGCGATGCCGCGGAAGTAGCACTCGCCCTCGATCGCGCCGTACATCACGGTGTTGCCGACGATGATGCTCTCTTCCGGCACGATGCCGCCGTTGCGCGGCGGCTTGACGATGATGCGGCCGCCGGACAGGCCCTTGCCGACATAGTCGTTGCCTTCGCCTTCGAGCTCGAAGGTGACGCCCTGCGCCAGCCAGGCGCCGAAGGCCTGGCCCGCGGTGCCCTTGAAGCCGACATGGATGGTGTCGAGCGGCAGGCCGGCATGGCCGTAGATCTTCGCCACCGCGCCTGACAGCATCGCGCCCGCGCTGCGGTCGGTGTTGTTGATCTCCTCCTCGATCCGGACCGGCGCGCCGCGGTCGAGCGCGGCTTTCGCCTTCTCGATCAGGCGGCGGTCCAGCACGGCCTCCAGATGGTGGTTCTGCGGCTCGGAGCGATAGATCTTCTGGCCCTTCTCCTCCTTCTGGCGAACGAAGAGTTTCGAGAAGTCGAGGCCCTTGGCCTTCCAGTGCGCAACGAGGCTGGTCTGGTCGAGCATCTGGGTCTGGCCGACCATGTCGTTGAACTTCTTGAAGCCGAGCTGCGCCATGATCTCGCGCACTTCCTCGGCGACGAAGAAGAAGTAGTTGATGACGTGCTCGGGCTGGCCGGTGAAGCGCTTGCGCAGCACCGGATCCTGCGTCGCGACGCCGACCGGGCAGGTGTTGAGATGGCACTTGCGCATCATGATGCAGCCGGCCGCGATCA
>CAZDEZ010000119.1:0-8497 GCA_964504705.1 uncultured Bradyrhizobium sp. | reverse complement strand
GCGCGGGGAAGGCCGGGATGTCCTGGCTGTACCTGTCAAATCCGTGTGCGTTCTTACTACCCCATTGCACACGGTGCTGCGGGTGCCGCCGGCGCCCGGCCTTCCCTGCGCCCTCTACCTGAGAGGGAGCAAACGAAATTGCAGAACCCGGGCGAAAACGAGTCGCGGGAATGTATTCGGCTGTTTGAAAACTGAATCGGCGAATTCCGCTGTCGTCCCGGGCAAGCGAAGCGCGACCCGGGACCCATAATCACAGGATGCGGCTATGCGAACGCTGGAGCTCCAGCTCGCTTCAACAACCCCGCCCTGTGGTGATGGGTCCCTGCGTTCGCAGGGACGACGGCAGAGGATGACGCGCGCCTCACCCCTACTCCACCGGCATCACGTCCACTTCCACCCGCAGCTTCTGCTTGCGCGAGCCGACGATGATGCCGTCGACCGGGGAGACGTCGGAGAAGTCGCGCCCCATCGCCACCACGATGTGGTCGTTGGCGATCATCAGGTCGTTGGTGGGATCGAAGCCGACCCAGCCGAGATCGCCGCCGCACCACACCGAGACCCAGGCATGGGTGGCGTCGGCGCCTTGCAGCCGCGGCTTGCCCGGCGGCGGAATGGTCCTGATGTAGCCGGAGACATAGGCCGCCGCCAGGCCGAGGCCGCGCAGCCCCGCGATCATCACATGGGCGAAGTCCTGGCAGACGCCGTGGCGCTTCTCGAACACTTCCTTGAGCGGCGTCGAGATCACGGTGGCCTTGGAATCGTACCTGAACTCGGAGCGGATGCGCCGCATCAGGTCGGCGGCGCCGGCGACGATGCCGCCGCCTTGCGGAAAACTCGCGCCGGCATAGGCCGTGACCTGCGGCAATACCGGCACCAGCGAGGAGGCAAAGACGTAGCCGACCGGTGACGACGGGCCGAGGCTCGCCGCGGCAAAAGCCAGCTCGCGCACCTGCTCCCACGATGGACTGTCCGCCGCGCGGTCGAAGCTCCGTCGCTCGACCGAAACGCGCGAACGGGAGTCGATTCGCAGATGCCGGTGCGCGGTCTCGATCAGCACGCTCTCGGTCGGCGTGCCGTAGAAATCGCGGCGAACGGTGCGCTCGGCCGGGCGCGGGCGGATGTCGATGCTGTGCGAGATCAGCGCCTGGCCGTCGCCGTTCCTCGGCTCCAGCCGCAGCGAGCAGCGCGCAAAACTCACCGCGCTCTCGTAGGAATAGGAGGTGACGTGGCGGATGTCGTAGATCACGCGAGCCCGGTCAGCTTTTCCGGCCGGCTCGCATTGGGGCCGTGCGGGAAGTAATGCAGGCCGATGGCGTCGGCGAACTGCAGCATCTCCTGTTCCAGCGCGAACATCGCCTTTGCGTCGAGCGAGGCGACCTCCGCCGTCGTCAGCGCCGATTGCACGGCAACCGCGAGCCGCTGCGGCCGCTCGATCATGCCGTATTCCTTCAGGCTCGGCAGCGCGGCGATGTGCTCGTTGAGCGCATGGATCTGGAAGGCGACGGAGCGCGGATTATAGGTATCGAGCACGACGAGGTCGCGGATCGGCGCCAGCAGCGGCCCGACCAGGTAGCGCGAGCGGTAGGTAATCTGGCAGTCCACCAGCGTCAGCAGCGTGTCGAGGTCCTCGTCGCCGGCCTCGTCATATGCGAACTGCCGGGCAAACCGCATGGTGTTGATGGCGCGCTCGACGCGGCGTCCCATGTCGAGGAAGCGCCAGCCGGCGGCGCGGTTCATGTTCTCCTGCGCAAGGCCGGCAAAACTGGCGAGGTCGCGCAGGATCAATTCGGCGGTCGAGACCACGCCGTCGTCGTCGTCGATCTCCCAGGCGAGCCGCTCGCTCATTTCGGTGATGACCTGCCAGGCATCGGGCGACAGCCGCTCCCGCAGATAGGTCGCGGTGCGCAGCGCGGTGCGGATCAGCGACAGCGCCGAGCCGAAACGCTCTTCGCTCTGCAGCGCTTCGGCCGCGACCCTAGCCGATTGCGCGCGCGAGGTCTGCGTCGCCGCCCCCCAGGTGACGAGCAGGCGCTGGATGCGCTCCACCGACGGCAGCGCGCTCTGCGAACGGTCGGTCTTGGCGGGATCGCGCAGCGAGGAGCCGAGCACGCGGATCAAGCGCAGCGTCGCCTCGGCGCGTTCGAGATAGCGGCCGAGCCAGAACAAATTGTCGGCCGCGCGGCTCGGCAGCACGCCGGCGATGCGGCGGACGCGCACGGTGTCGACGGCAGGCAGCAAGGTCGAGGCGCGCACCGCCTTGTCGGAGACCACCCAGACGTCGGCGGCGCGCGCGCCGTCGCCCATCGAGATGGCGCGCGCATCGGCCTGCTCGGCGATGCGGCAGAATCCGCCGGGCATCACGGTCCAGCCGTTCTTGGTCGCGGCGGCAAACACGCGCAGCACGAACGGCCGCGGGGTGATGCGGCCGTTCTCCCACACCGGCGTGGTCGAGAGGCGCACCATCTCCTGCCCGACGAAATCGATGCCGCGCTCGCCGATCGCGCCAACCAGGCGCTCGCGCTCGGCCGCCGGCAACTCGGCCGGCAACACCGGGCCGCTGCCGTGGAAGCCCGGCACGTCGCGGCCGTAGGCGCCCTCGATGGCGAACTCGTCGAGCCGCGACAGCACCTCCTCGCGCGCCGATTTCTGCCCGCACCACCAGGTCGCGATGTGCGGCATCATCAGCTCTTCGCCGAGCAGGCGCCACGCCAGCGAAGGCAGGAAGCCGAGCAGCGCCCGCGCCTCCAATACACCCGAGCCCGGCATGTTGGCGACGACGACGCCGCCCTTGCGCACGACGTCGATCAGCCCGGGAACGCCGAGATGCGAGGAAGCATCGAGCTCGAGCGGGTCGAGCGAATTGGAATCGACGCGGCGCAGCAGCACGTCGATCCGCTTCAGCCCCGCGACGGTGCGGATGTGGATGCGGTCGCCGCTGACGGCGAGGTCGTCGCCCTCGACCAGCATGAAGCCGAGATAGCGCGCCAGCGTCGCGTGTTCGAAATAGGTCTCGCTGAAATTGCCGGGTGTCAGCAGGCCTATTCGCGGCTCGTCGCGATCGGCGCTGGCCCTGAGCGAGTCGCGGAACGCCTCGAAGAAGGGCGCGACGCGTTCGACGTTCATCGACTTGTAGAGCGTGGAGAAGGCGCGCGACAGCACCAGGCGGTTTTCCAGCGCGTAGCCCGCGCCCGATGGCGCCTGGGTGCGGTCGCTGAGCACCCACCAGCGCCCGTCGGGCCCGCGGCCGACATCGGCGGCGTACAAGTTGAGATAACGCCCGCCCGGCGGCTTCACGCCGCAGACCTCGCGCAGATATTCGCTGCTTCCGGCGATCGCCGCCGCCGGGATCGAACCTTGGGCGACGAGCTTGCCGTCGCCGTAGACGTCGCGCAGCACCATTTCCATGAGCTGCGCGCGCTGGGCGATGCCGGCGGTGAGCTGGGCCCAGTCGGCCTCGTCGATGATCAGCGGCAAATGGCTGAGCGGCCACAGCCGGTCGGCAGTATCGCCGGGCGCGCGGTAGGTGACGCCGGCTTCGCGCAGATGGCGGTCGGCGGAGGCGAAGCGGCGCTCGATCTCGCCCGGCGACATCGCAGCGAACGCGTCGAGGAACCGGCTCCAGGCCGGCCGCGGGCTGCCGTCGGGGCCGAGATATTCGTCGGGAATGCCCGGCAGGCGGGCATAGTCGCGGGTCCACAGCGCTATGCGGCGATGGCCCGGCCGCGGCGCCTTGCTCTCCTGACCCTGTTGTTGGCCGGCTTGTCCCATCCGACTCTCCTGCATTCCCGGGCACCTTCAATGCAGGAGCGGCGCCCGCAAGTCGAGGGTCAAAGGGAATTCCAGGGACCGTTCCTCCGGGGGCGGATCGACCCGGCCGGGGGTATGGCCGTGGTCCTGGAAGCGGGCGAGCCGGCGGGCCTCGGCCTCGTAGGAGTTGACCGGCTTGGTCTCGTAATTGCGGCCGCCGGGATGGGCGACGTGATAGACGCAGCCGCCGAGCGAGCGGCCATTCCATGTGTCGATCAGGTCAAAGGTCAGCGGGGCGTGCACGGGAATGGTCGGGTGCAGACCGGAGGCCGGCTGCCAGGCCTTGAAGCGCACGGCGGCGACAGCCTCGCCGGCGCGGCCGGTGGCCGTCATCGGCATGCGGCGGCCGTTGCAGGTGACGACGTGGCGGCCTTCGACAAAGCCGCTCGCCTTGACCTGCAACCGCTCGACCGAGCTATCGACATAACGCACGGTACCGCCCGCCGAGCCTTCCTCGCCCAGCACATGCCAGGGCTCCAGCGCCTGCCGCAGCTCGAGCGTGACGCCGCCATGATGGACGCGGCCGAACACGGGGAAGCGGAATTCGAGCTGCGCCGTGTACCATTCGGAGGAAAATTCGTAGCCGCACTGCTCGAGCTCCTCGAGCACGCCCAAAAAATCCTCCCAGAGGAAATGCGGCAGCATGAAGCGGTCGTGCAGCGCGGTGCCCCAGCGCACGAACTTGCCGGCTTGCGGCCCGCGCCAGAACCTGGCGATCAGCGCGCGGATCAGAAGCTGCTGCGCCAGCGACATGCGGGGATCGGGCGGCATCTCGAGCGCACGGAATTCGACGAGGCCGAGCCGGCCGGTCGGCCCGTCCGGCGAGTACAGCTTGTCGATGCAGATTTCGGCGCGGTGGGTATTGCCGGTGATGTCGACGAGGATGTGCCGGAACAGCCGGTCCACCAGCCACAGCGGCGCTTCGACATCAGGCGGCGGCACGTGCGCAAGCGCGATCTCCAGTTCGTAGAGCCCGTCATGCCGCGCCTCGTCGATGCGCGGCGCCTGGCTGGTCGGACCGATGAACATTCCGGAGAACAAATAGGACAGCGAGGGATGCCGCTGCCAGTACAGCACGAGGCTCTTCAGCAGATCCGGCCGGCGCAGGAACGGCGAGTCCTCCGGCGTGCTGCCGCCGACCACGATGTGGTTGCCGCCGCCGGTGCCGGTGTGGCGGCCGTCGATCAGGAAACGGTTGGCGCCGAGCCGTATCCTGGCGGCGTCCTCGTAGAGACCGAGCGTGATGTCGACTGCCTCGCGCCAGCTCTGCGCCGGCTGCACGTTGACCTCGATCACGCCAGGATCGGGCGTCACCTTGATGACCTCGATGCGGGGATCGTAGGGCGGCGCGTAACCCTCGACGTGAACCTGGAGCTGCAATTCCTCGGCCGCTGCTTCAACCGCCGCGACCAGTTCGAGATAGTCCTCGACACGCTCGACCGGCGGCATGAAAACGCAAAGCACGCCGTCGCGAAGCTCCACCGACATCGCCGTGCGCACCGGCGGCGGCTCCTCCTCATCCGGCTCGGGCTTGCGCGCCTTGCCGTCGAATTCGCCGAGCTTGTCGCGCGTCGCCATCGGATCGCACTCGACGACATAGGGATAGTCGTCCGGCGGCACATGTTCGAGCGAGGCGATCGGCAGGCGGAGGCCGAGCGGCGAGTCGCCCGGGAAAAGGAACAGGTGGCGGCGGCGAAGCTTCCAGCGCTCGCTGCGCCAGCGCGCGGGATGGCGGCTCGCAACCGGATTCCAGCGCTGGATCGGCAGCACATAGCCCTTCGGCGAATTCAGCCCGTGGTCGAACACCCGCGCCATCCGTGCCCGTTCGTCGGGATCGGCGAGCCTGGAATCGTCGGGGCTGACATTGGCCGGCAGCGCCGCCTCGCGCTCGATCCAGTGCGCGGGATCTTCGTAGGCCGGCATCACATACTTGGCGCCAAGCCCGAGGCGCTTGGCCGTGTCCTCGGCCAGCCGCCCGGCGTCAGCGATCCCGGCCTTCCGCGAAGACTCGATGCTGGCGATCAGACCGGCATTCTTCCATATCGGGATGCCGTCCTTGCGCCAGTACAGCCCGAACGCCCAGCGCGGCAGGCTTTCGCCCGGATACCATTTGCCCTGCCCGTAATGCAGCAGCCCGCCCGGCGCGAAGCGGTCGCGCAGCTTGCGGATCAGTTCATCGGCGAGTGCGCGTTTGGCCGGACCGATCGCGGCGATGTTCCATTCCGGCGACTCCATGTCGTCGATCGAAACGAATGTCGGCTCGCCGCCCATGGTGAGCCGCACGTCATTCGCCCCGAGATCGGCATCGACCTGCTCGCCCAGCCGGTCGAGCTTCGCCCAGGCTTCGTCGGAAAACGGCTTCGTGATGCGCGGCGCCTCGCCAATGCGCTTCACCGTCATCTCGAATCCGAACTCGACATTGGCAAAGCCGGCGCTGCCGGACACCGGTGCCGCCGAGCGATAATGCGGCGTGGCAGCGACGGGGATATGCCCCTCTCCCGTCAGCAGGCCCGAGGTGACGTCGAACCCGATCCACCCCGCGCCGGGCAGATAGACCTCGGCCCAGGCGTGCAGATCGGTGAAGTCGCTCTCGACCTCGCGCGGTCCCTGCACCGGATCGATATCGGGGCGGAGCTGGATCAGATAGCCCGACACGAAACGCGCGGCGAACCCGAGATGGCGCAGCAGGTGAATGAGAAGCCACGCCGAATCGCGGCACGATCCCGAACCCCTCGCCAGCGTCTCCTCCGGCGCCTGCACGCCCGGCTCCATCCGGACGATGTAGCCGATCCGCTTCTGCAAGGTGGCGTTGAGCGCGACCAGGAAGTTGACGGTGCTGTCCGCCTCGGCCGGCAGGTCTTTCAGAAAGGCGTCGAACAACGGCCCCTGCGCCTTGGTCGCGAGATACGGCGCAAGCTCGGTCTTCAGATCGCTGGGGTACTGGAATGGATAGGAATTCGCATAGGGCACGACAAAGAAATCGAAGGGATTGACCACGGTCATCTGCGCCGTGAAATCCACTTCGATCTTGAGCTCCGTCGCCTTCTCCGGAAACACGAAGCGCGCGAGCCAGTTGCCCTGCGGGTCCTGCTGCCAGTTCACGAAATGATTGGCAGGCGTGACCTTGAGCGAATAGCTCAGGATCGGCGTTCGCGTATGCGGCGCCGGGCGCAGGCGGATGGTTTGAGGGCCGAGGTCGATCGGTCGGTCGTACTTGTAGTGCGTGACGTGATGCAGTGCGACGTAGATCGACACGGGACGGGCCACTCCAGCAGCTTTTTTGAGCAGAACACTGCGGAAGGCGGCGATCAAGCATTAACAACGGGCAGCGACTGCCTGTGCGGCGGGCGATGCGCCCTCATGCGGCGATGCCATCTCCCCCGCCATCGGAGTTGCGACCCGTCAGTTCTTCCGCTGCCCGCTCTCCAGCAGGGCCTTGAAGGCCTGCTCATCGGCGCAGGTCGAACCCACGCAAATCGATCTGACCTTCACTGCGCCGAACAAGATCGTTTCCAAAGTATCTGGGTTGCCGATCACGGTCTGGTTGCTGTCGGTATTCTTCGCACGATAGCCGATCGCGATGCTGTTGGAGACCTGTTTCAGGGACGCGGGACCCGATTGGTATCCGAACCACGAATTGAACGAACCAGTCGTCAGCTGATGATTCGGCTCTTCCGTATAACCGGCTTCACCGCCGAACGCCGAATTTCCCTTGCCGCTGCGCAGCCCCGGAAGCGCATCGACGCCGAACGCCGAATTCCAAGATCCACTTCTGTTGGAGAACATGGCATCCCGGCCGAATGCGGAATTGTCGTGGCCTTCATCGAGATTGTAGAGTGCATGCAGACCAAATGCCGAATTGTGACGACCGATCTTGTTCTTGTACATCGCGCTCGCGCCAACCGCGACATTGCCGCTTCCCGACGTATTGTTTGCCATACTGCGCATTCCAGCAGCAACGTTCATGAAACCATCGTTGTTCATGGACAGCGCATCGGCGCCAACGGCGGTGTTTGAATAGCCCTGCTGATTGGTCGCCAGCGCATTTTCACCAAGCGCTGCATTGAATGACGCGATGTTGGGGTCATCGCCCGGGGAGATGGTATGATTCTTGAGCGCCGAGCCTGCATTCATGCCAACAAACATGTTATGCCCGTACGTGTACTTCGGAGAAGCGGTACTTAGGACCGAGGCCTTTGCCCTGTCCACCTCAAGGCTGCGCCTGATCTCTTCGATCGCGGACATTCTGGTCGAACCGCCGACCGAAATTTCGTTCAGCTGCTTCTTCCATACCAGATAGAGCCGTTTGATCTCAGCAGCATCGGCCCTAATGACGTCATCTTCTGTCACTGGGACCCTTCTGGCGTCGTTCAATGCGTTCTCGGCGCGTGCCAACTGTTGTCTTGCTTCCGCAAGCTGGGTCGCATTCAAGTCATTCCGGATGATGACTTCGCGATACCGGTGGACCAGGAATATTTGAACCGCCACGAGGGCCAGCAGCAACAGGCTCAAGCCGACAAAAGTAGGCCACCCTATGGTCATCGGCTTTCGAGTGCTGGTCTTTGCATTCATTGAACGTGCTCCGGAGTTTGCAGTGCTTGGTTGCGCTGCACTATACAGCAGCCGCAGGACACTACTCAATGTGTCCTCAAGCGCCTGCCAAGTGCCCAGCTTCGTGGCGTTGCGCTAC
>CAZDEZ010000118.1:0-8564 GCA_964504705.1 uncultured Bradyrhizobium sp. | reverse complement strand
GCGTACGGTTGATGGCGCGCGCGACTTCCGTCGAGCCGGTGAAGACGACGCCGGCGATGGCGGGGTGCGCCACCAGCGCCGCGCCAACCCTGCCGTCGCCCTGCACCAGTTGCAGCGCCGAGGCCGGTACGCCGGCCTCGTGCAGCAACTTCACGGCCTCGGCCGCGACCAGCGGCGTCTGCTCGGCGGGTTTTGCCACCACGGCATTGCCCGCCATCAGCGCGGCCGTCACCTGGCCAATGAAGATCGCCAGCGGAAAATTCCAGGGCGAGATTGCGACGAATGCGCCACGGCCGCGCAGACGCAGCACATTGCTCTCGCCGGTCGGACCTGGCATCGCCTCGCCGGCGCCGAACAGCTTCCGTCCCTGCATCGCGTAGTAGCGGCAGAAATCGACGGCCTCGCGAACCTCGGAGACGCAGTCGTCCAGCGTCTTGCCGCCTTCGGACTGCAGCAGCGCGATGAAGCGCGCCCTCCGCTGCTCGAGGAGATCGGCGGCACGCTCGAGCATTTCCGCGCGCCGTGCGGCGGGAGTGCTGCTCCAGCCGCGAAATCCGGCGTTGGCCGCGACAACCGCAGATCCAGCCTGCGCATGGCTCGCTGCGACGGCGGCGCTGGTAAACGCCATGCGGGCGCCGGCAATGTCGGCGACAAGCTCGTCCACGGCCGCGCGCTCGCCGAACTCGATGCCACCGGAGTTTTGCCTGCCGGCATAGAGCTCGGCCGGCAGCGGAATGTCGGGATGGCAGGCGTGGTTTGCAGCGCCGATGATGTCGGCCGGTCTTTGCAGCAGCCTGTCGATCGGCACGGTGTTGTCGGCTGCCAGCGCGACAAAGGATGAATTCGCGCCGTTCTCCAGCAGCCGCCGCACCAGATAGGCGAGCAGGTCGCGATGGCTGCCGACCGGCGCGTAGGTCCGATGCGCAATGTCAGGACGATCCTGGCCGAGCTGCGCATACAGCGCCTCGCCCATGCCGTGCAGCCGCTGGAACTCGTAGCCGCCGCTGTCGCCGGCAAGCTCCAGGATGGTCGCTACCGTCAGCGCGTTGTGCGTGGCAAATTGCGGGAAGATGCGCGGCCGCAAGGACAGCAGCCTCCGCGCGCAGGCGAGGTAGTTGAGGTCCGTCATCGCCTTGCGGGTGAAAACGGGATAGCCGTCCAGCCCGCGTTCCTGCGCGCGCTTGATCTCGGTGTCCCAATAGGCGCCCTTGACCAGCCGCAGCATCATCCGCCGGTCGCGCCGGTGGGCGATTTCGTTGACGTAGTCGATCACGTCGGCCGCGCGCTTCTGATAGGCCTGTATCGCCAGTCCAAAGCCGTTCCAACCCGTGAGCGACGGATCGGCAAAGGCCGCGGCGATCACGTCGAGCGACAGTTCCAGCCGATCGGCCTCCTCGGCATCGACGGTGAGATTGAGATCGAATGACTGGGCGCGGCGGGCGAGGTCCACCAGGCGCGGCACCAGCTCGTTCATCACCCGCGTGCGCGACACCGCCTCGAAGCGTGGATGCAGCGCCGAGAGCTTGACCGAAATGCCGGGCCGGTCGGGCAACTTGTTTGCACCGGCCGCGCGGCCGATCGCCTCGATCGCGTAGGCATAGGCATCGAAATAGCGCCTGGCGTCTGCGGCGGTGCGCGCGCCTTCGCCGAGCATGTCGAATGAGTAGCGCGAGGGACGCTCGGCGTGCGGCCGCGCCCGCTCCAGCGCCGCCTCGATGGTTTCGCCGAGCACGAAATGGCTGCCCATCAGCCGCATCGCCTGCCGCGTCGCCGCGCGCACCGCGGGCGCACCGAGCCGCTTGGTCAGGCGGCCGATCGTGCCCTGCGGCGTCTCGCCGGGCTGGATCACCCGCGCGGACATGCCGAGCGCCCAGGCCGAGGCGTTGACCAGGAACGCGCTCGACCTGGTTTCGTGATGAACGAAGTCGCCTTGCGCCAGCTTGTCCTCGATGAACTGGTCCGCGGTGTGCGCATCGGGTACGCGCAGCAGCGCTTCGGCCAGCACCATCAAGGCGAGGCCTTCCCTGGTCGACAGCGCGAACTCGCGCAGCATATCCTCGACGCCGCCGAGCGGGTCGTCGTTGGCGCGGATCGCCTCGATCAGCCGCCGTGCCGTCCGGTCTATACGTGTTTCCTGCGCCGGATTGAGCCTCGCCGCGCCGAGCAACCTTTCCGCCATCGCGACGTCGTCGGGCGCATAGGGCGCGCTGAAGGGCGGAAGCGGGGATCGATGGGTCGGCATGCCATTTCCTCGTGTGCCTCTCGAGATATACCGCAAGATCCTCGCGATTCCCCAGGAAGATACCCGGCTCGCCTCGTCGAATTGGCCGGGTGCAACGACCTCGGCCGGCTACCCTTGACTTGGCTCAAGCGGTCCGGGCGGCGAACCGGCAATCTAATGTCATCTCGATCGTGGAGGTTTCCATGAAACGTCTGGCACTAGCAGCGTTGCTCCTTGCAACCGCAAGTTCCCCGTCATTCGCGCAAGCGGCCGGGCACGACCATGGTCAGGCGCAAAAGGACGCGCCCGCGACCCAGCAGCCGACCGCGCCCCAAGGGCAGGGCGGCGGTTCGCCCAAGACGGGGATGATGGGAGGCGGCGGCATGATGAACCACATGGGCGGCAAGATGCCCATGATGGACATGATGAAGAAGATGGGAATGATGCGTCACGGCGGCGGCGCAGGTGCGGGTGGCGGCATGGGCATGGCCACCATCGATCACGTCGAGGGGCGCATCGCATTCCTGCGCGCGGAGCTCAAGATCACGGATGCCCAAAGCGCGGCGTGGAATGCATTTGCCGACGCGTTGCGCACCAACGCCAAAAGCCTCGGCGAGGTCCGCTCGTCGATCATGTCCGGAATGGCCGGTTCGGAGCAGCCGAGCCTCGTGGAACGCTTTGCCTTGCAGGAGAAATGGCTGTCCGCGCGGCTCGAAGGCGCGCGCGCGATCAAGTCGCCGCTGGTTTACCTGATGGCTGCGCTGTCCGACGATCAGAAGAAGGTGGCCGATGAGTTGCTCGCGCCGCATATGGGGATGATGGCAATGATGCAGCCGGGGAACGTGGGATCGGGTGCGGCGCATCGCGGCCGGTGACTTGCGTGTTTAAGGTGTGATCGAAACGACGCGACGGCGGAAAAAGTCCGGCGCCGTCGGGTTCCGCGTTGGCAGGTGCGAGCGGTTGCGTTAATCCTGCGCCAGGTTCTCGACGGGGCGGTGCGCGGCCATGAGAGACACCATTCAATCGAAGCACGTGCTTCGGCTCCTGGCCGGGCTGGCGATGCTGGCCAGTGTGCCCGCAGCGCCCGGTGTGGCCGGACCGATCGAGATGAGCCGGGCGGTCGCCGAGCTCTACACCAGTGTCTCGATCTATCCGCCATCGGTAACCCAGATGACGGTCTGCTACGGCTTCGTCTGCCGCCGCCGCCATGTCCTCGATTTCACTGCTGGGGATCGCGCCGCGCTGACGGCGATCATGAGCGCCGGCCGAGCCAACGCGGCCGCGGAGCGGGCAGCGGTGCAGAAAGCCGTGATTTGGTTCGATCGCAGGATGGGACCGATCCTCGGCACGACGAGGCGCGTCGCCAAGGCGGATTTCCGCCATCGCGACGACGCGCACAATTACGATTGCTGGGACACCACCCGCAACACCACGAGCCTGCTGTTGGTGATACGGCAATGGGGGCTGTTGAAATTCCACGACATCGGCGATCCGAAGTATCGCGGCAACGCGCTGGTGCTGCAGACCCCGCACAACACCGCCGTACTGGTCGATCGCGCCACCAGGGTCGAGTGGGTCGTCGATCTCTGGACACGCGGCTATCTGCAACCGCCCGATGTCATGACCGCGGCGAAGTGGGTCACAGAAGACTAGCGGCCGGAAAGACAATTCCCCGGCCGAGCTTGCTCAATTAGCGTTAGCTGGAAACGGCAAGCGCAGGGCTCGCCGTGTCGCGTCGATGCCGCCTAGACTTTCAGGTTTTCGGCCGAGGTCTTGCCGCGATTGGCGACCTCTTCGTATTCCACCGTCTGCCCCTCATTGAGGGTGGTCAGCCCGGCCTTTTGAACTGCCGAAATGTGAACAAAAATGTCCTTGCCGCCCGTAGCGGGCTGGATGAATCCATACCCCTTGGTTGGATTGAACCACTTGACCGTACCTTTAGGCATTCACGTCGTCTCCGCGGAATCGACAAAATAAAGCGAACCCCCGGTCCCCGCACTCACCGGCAGGCTCGCAAGGCACAGGATACGCGGGTTATTGCCGCCTTGGTAGCGCAAACAATGTCGCGCCTTTCGGCAAAATCGCCCCTTATTGCCGCACAAAACCGAGTTTTCGCGGAATTTGCGGCAATTTAAGTTCCAACTTCTGGCGAATTCGCAGCAATCCCGCCTCGGCAAATGGTTAAGGCGATTGGAGGCTGCAGGCTGCGGCCGGCGGGATTGGGCCATCCGGCGGCCTCTGCGGCGCCGTAAAGGCCCCGGCCGCGCAAACGGCCGGGGCGGAAACAGCGTCAGGTCAGTAGACGCAGACGTTGACGGTGCGCCAGCGGTAGCCGAACGGCGTCAGCACCATGCGCTGCTGGTAGCAGCCATAGCCGCCGGCGAAATAGCCGATGCCGTAGCCGGGGTACCAGTGGAGGTGGTGGTGGTGCGGCTTCGGCCAGATCATCGGCGAGGCGGAAGCTGCGTTGGAAGACAGGGCCATCGCGCCGAGCGAGGCGGCGGCGGCGAGGGCGAGGGTCACTTTGCGAAACATGCTTTGCTCCTGTGGTATGCGCCGAAGCGCGGGTGTGGTTTTCACCCCTTGCTGATCGGTCGCATGCCGGGAGAGCGCGGTTCGAGGAAGGCGCATTACAGTTCGCTCAGCTTGCTGAACGGATATTCAGACGCGGTGTACGCGCCTGGTTAACGTCAGGCCGCAGCGACACCGACGTCGGCGACCAGGGCCGCCAATGTCCGGGCGTCTGTGACCGAGCGCACAATCATCGGCTCGTTACGGCCGCGGATCGCTGCTTCGTGCTCCGGCAGCGCGTCGGCGGCAAGTCCTGCGGTTTCGCGCACCTCGTCGGAGATGACGACCTCGCAAGCGAGCGCCTTGGTCATGTCCTGCAAGCGGGCGGCGACGTTGACGGGGTCGCCGAGCGCGGTGAACACCATGTGATCGCGATAGCCGATGTCGCCGACGATCACCTCGCCGCCATGAATGCCGATGCCGAAGCGGATCGGCTCGCGCAAATCGTGGCTGAGGAATCTGTTGAGCTCCTCGACATTGGCGGAGATCAATGCCGCCGCGCGCAGCGCCTGCCGGCACGCCTCGCGCCGGCTCGACGACAGGCCGAACAGCGCCAGCATGCCGTCGCCGACGAACTGGTTCGGTAGTCCGCCGCTTTCGAGCACGGCCTGCGACACCGCGCCGAGGAAGCGGTTGACGATGAACACGGTGTCGAACGGCAGCCGCTTCTCCGCCATCTTGGTCGAGCCGCGCATGTCCACGAACATGCTGACGAGATAACGCTCCTGGCCGATCCGGGTCGGACTGCCGGAGTGGCCGTCGGCCGAGACCGTGTGCGGCAGGAACAGCTGGAAGAAGGAAAGATCGGCGTTCGGCCTGAGCTGGCAGGCGAGGCGTATCGAGGGATCGTCGGTGCCGACCCGATGCAGCACGAACGCCTCGCGTTGCGACGGCGCCGGCAGGGCGCTGCAATCGCCGATGATGCGGATGCGGCAGGTCGAGCATCGGGCGCGGCCGCCGCAGACCGAGGCATGCGGCACGCTGTTACGCAGGCTCGCCTCCAGCACGGTCAGGCCCCTGGGCACCCGGACCGTGCGGCCGTTGCCATAGGAGAGGTTGACCATGCCGCCGCGCCGCTCGTGCAGGGCGCGCGCGCCGCGCGCCAGCAGCGCCAGGGCGATGAGTCCGAGATAAAGCATCAGCGAGTAGTCCACCGCGCGGTCGATCGTTTCCTTCTCCTGCCGCGTCCCGATCTTGTCCGGGGACATGTTCTCGGCCCGCCATTCGACGCTGTCGTTGTCGACGACGATCCGGCCGCCCTGATAGACGCCGAGCATGGCGAAGGTGGGCACCAGGACGGCCACGGCAAACAAAAGCGGCGCGGCGCGCTTGTAGAACGGCTTCATGCGCAGCCACATGTGCAGGCCGATGCAGCCGTGGATCCACGAGGCCAGGATCGCAGCGACCAGGCTCCAGATCCGCCAGGCGGGAAAGGCGACGAAATAGGAGAACAGCACCTGCGGGTAGAGCAGCTCGCGACCGCTCAGCGTGTAGGCAAGCCGCACGCCGAGCACATGGGTGATCACCATCACCGGGATGCTCAGGCCGAGCGCGAGCTGCAGCAGCTCCAGCGTCTTCCAGCGGAATTGCCGGCGTTCGTACAGCGCCCAGAGGCCGAGGCCCGTGTGCACGATGCAGGCGGTATAGAACACGATCGCGACGGGCAGGAACTGCCAGAAAGCGGTGTGCCACCGCACGCCGTCCGCCATCGCCTCCAGCGAGATGTTGCCGAGCCCGTGGTTGAGGAAATGGCTGACCAGGTAGGCGAACAGGATGCTGCCGCTGACGAGCCGCACCTGCCGCAGCCCGATGCCGCGCGCCAGCCCCCTGATCTGCTCCGATGAAGATGCGGCCTTGCCATCCATGGCGCAAATCTTAGAGCATGATCCGGAAAAGTGTGAGGCGGTTTTCCGAAAAGATCATGCTCAAGAACAAGACCAAAGCGCGATGATGACCTATCCCGGGTCTCATCGCGCTCTAACGGCTATTTCGCCGAAATTGAAGCCCCGGTCCGCTTCTCCTGCAAGCGAAGCTGCGCCTTGACACCCCCCCGGGGAGTCGAGGAGAAAGCGCCGTGACGACCACTCCGCCCGATCAATTCGACGCGCAGACGCAGCAGCCAGCCCAGCGGCTCTGGCTCGGCGTTGCCGTCGTGATCGCCGTGATGACGTTGATGCGGATCGTCTATGCCGGCGCACTCGATCTGCGCACCGACGAGGCCTATTACTGGACCTGGTCGAAGGAAGGCGCGCTGTCCTTCCTCGACCATCCGCCGATGATCGCCTGGTTCATCCGCTTCGGCACGGCGATCTTCGGCGACACCACGCTCGGCGTGCGCTTCGCCGGCATCGTGGCGATGCTGGTAACGCAGCTCCTGCTCGCCGACATCGTTCGCCGCGTCACCCATGATTTCCGCGCCGTGGTCTTCGCGCTGCTGCTGCCGGAGGCGGCGCTCTATTACGGCCTGTTGATGGCCAAGGTCGCGCCGGACACGGCGCTGATCCCGTTTGCGGTGGCCATGCTGTGGTCGCTGGTGCGGCTCAACGAGAGCGGCGACGGGCGCTGGTGGCTCGCGGCCGGGCTGTTCGCGGGGCTTTCGCTGCTCTCGAAATTCACCGCGATCATGCTGCTGCCGGCGGTCGCGGCCTTCATGCTGGTACCGGACTGGCGCTGGCGCTGGCTGCGCAGCCCCTGGCCCTGGGCGGCGGTGCTGATCGCGGCGGTCGTGTTCTCGCCGGTGCTGGTCTGGAATTATCAGCACGACTGGGCTTCGTTCCGATTCCAGTTCGTGCGCGCAGTCGCGGCGCATCCGCTGTCGCTGCGCACCGTCGGCGAGTTCGTCGGCCTGCAATTCGGTCTCGTCGGCTTCGTGCTGCTGCCGGTGGTGGTATCGGGTGTGACGCTCACCGCCTGGCGCGGCTACCGGCGTCGCGAGCCGGTCGCGATCCTGCTCTCCACCGCCGTCATCGTGCCGTTGGTCTATTTCTTCTGGAAATCGCTGACCCTTCGCGTGGGCGACACCTGGCCGATGTTCCTGTGGCCGGCGGGCCTTGCCGCCACCGCCATCAACGCCACGCTGCTGCCGCGCGACGGATTTTCGGACTGGATGGTGAAGTCGACTTTCGGCTGGATCCGCACCGCCATCGCCACCGGCATTGCCTTCGTCGTCGGCGTCTTCCTCTATTACGTCGCGGCTCCCTGGAATTTCATCGGCCGCACCGATCCGGTCGGCGGCGAGGCAGGCTATGAGCAGGTCATCGCCCGCGCGCGCGACCAGTTGCAGCGAACCGGCGCAAGCTGGATCGCCGCCACGGATTATCGCACCTATGCGATGCTGCGCTGGCACTTCAAGGGCGAGGTGCCGGTGATCCAGGTCAACGAGCGTGGCCGCTACCAGGGTTTTGCCGATCCCGGCATGGACCGGATCAGGCGCGGTGCCGGCCTCTATGTCGCACGCGAGCCGGACAACTCGTGGACCTCGCTGTGGAATGAAACCACGGCGGTACGCACGCCGCTGGAGCGCGTCGAGCGCCGCTGGCGCGGCGTGGTGATGGATACCTACGCGCTGGAAAAGCTGGAGCGCTGGACGCCGGAGCTTTCGCCGCCGCCGGGCTCGATCTTCTTCCGCTGGCGCGCGCTGGCGTGACGATCGTTGTGGTTGCCATGGGGGCTTTCATCCTTCGAGACGCCGCTTCGCGGCTCCTCAGGATGAGGTCCTAGACCCTCATGGTGGAGACCTTTGCACGGGTAGCGAATTTACCGTGCGAACTGG
>CAZDEZ010000117.1:0-8825 GCA_964504705.1 uncultured Bradyrhizobium sp. | reverse complement strand
TTCGTGCGCTCCAGCTTCGACAAGCCTGAGGATATCGACCCGCACGCCAATCAGCCGCCGGGCACGCTGATCTGCAGCGAGGAGGAAATCATGGAAAACCACGTCGTCACCGGCATCGCCTTCTCCAAGGACGAGGCGCAAATCTCCGTGCGCCAGATCGAGGACAAGCCGGGCGTTGCGGCCGCGATCTTCGGGCCGCTGGCCGAAGCCAACATCAACGTCGACATGATCGTGCAGAACGTCTCCGAGGACGGCAAGACCACCGACCTCACCTTCACGGTGCCGGCGGCGGATTACAACCGCGCCAAAGAAACCATCACCGCCTCCAAGGCCAAGATCGGCTATGCGCGGCTCGACAGCGCGACCGACGTCGCCAAGGTTTCGGTGATCGGAAGCGGCATGCGCAGCCACGCCGGCGTCGCGGCCCAGGCGTTTTCGGCGCTGGCCGGGCGCAACATCAACATCCGGGCCATTACGACCTCGGAGATCAAGTTTTCGGTGCTGATCGACGCCGCCTACACGGAGCTTGCAGTGCGCACGCTGCACACGCTCTACGGGCTCGACCAAGTTTAGAAAAACTTTCTCTTAGCGGTCGCAGCATCGGCCCCACAGAGACGTTATTGCCTGTGGCAGGCGTTTTGCTTGGCAAAACAGCCTTCGATTGGTTATACGGCCTGATAGGTGAGCGCCTGCAAACTGTGGCACGGTTTTGCTGTTCCCGATTCGGCCGGGATGGAGCTCACGCCGGTGCCGAATGAATAAAATTGTTGTTTTGTCCAAGTATTACGCCAGCGGCCGGCCAGGCGGCGGGTTGGCCCTGCGGGGGAGGATTGGCTGATCATGCGGAGCGCGTCGGGAGGTCCCCGCGTCTTGCTGAGACGGCTCCGCGAAACCATGGCGGAGCAAGTCTCCGCACAGGAGCGCCTCGACAAGGTGGTGGTGCTGATCGCGGCCAACATGGTGGCCGAGGTCTGCTCCTGCTACGTGCTGCGCATCGACAACACCCTCGAGCTCTACGCCACCGAAGGCTTGAAGCGCGAAGCCGTGCACCGCACGGTCCTAAGCGCGCATGAGGGCCTGGTCGGCCTCGTCTCCAGCGAAGCGACGCCGCTGAACCTGTCGGACGCGCAGAGCCACCCGGCCTTCTCCTACCGCCCGGAAACCGGCGAGGAAATATATCACTCCTTCCTCGGCGTGCCGATCCTGCGCGCCGGCAACACGCTCGGCGTGCTCGTGGTGCAGAACCGCGCCAAGCGCACCTATGTGGAAGAAGAGGTCGAGGCGCTGCAGACCACCGCCATGGTGCTGGCGGAGATGATCGCCTCCGGCGAATTGTCGGCACTGGCGCCGCCCGGCGCCGAGCCGGCGGCCCGGCATTCCCTGCACAAGAGCGGCAGCGTGCTCTCCGAGGGCATCGCGCTCGGCCATGTGGTGCTGCACGAGCCGCGCGTCGTGATCAAGGACTACATTGCCGAGGACCTGCCGAAGGAAATCAAGCGGCTGGATGCGGCGCTGGCCAAGCTTCGCGCCGACCTCGACCGCATGCTGGAGCGCGGCGACGTCGCCGAAGGCGGCGAGCACCGCGACGTGCTGGAAGCCTACCGCATGTTCGCCAACGACCAGGGTTGGTCGCACAAGCTGCACGAGGCGGTCGGCACCGGCCTGACCGCGGAAGCCGCCGTCGAACGCGTGCAGTCCGACACCCGCGCGCGCATGCTGCGCTCGACCGATCCTTATTTGCGCGAGCGCCTGCACGACCTCGAGGATCTCGGCCATCGCCTGATGCGCCAGCTGGTCGGCCGCGACCACGCGCCCTCGCGCGAGCAGTTGCCGGACAACGCCATTCTGATCGCGCGCGCGATGGGGCCTGCGGCGCTGCTCGACTATGACCGCAAGCGGCTGCGCGGGCTGGTGCTGGAGGAAGGCACCGCCAATTCCCATGTCGCGATCGTGGCCCGCGCGCTCGGCATTCCCGCGGTCGGCGAGGTGCCGAACGCGCCCGGCATCGCCGACCCCGGCGACGCCATCATCGTCGACGGCACCTCCGGCTCGATCTATGTGCGGCCGTCGGCGGAAATCGAATCGGCCTATGCCGAGCGGGTTCGCCTGCGCGCGCGGCGCCAGGCGCAGTACTCCGCGCTGCGCGACCTGCCCTGCAAAACCAGGGACGGCCAGAACGTCGAGCTCCTGATCAATGCCGGCCTCGTCATCGACCTGCCGCATATCGAAGACACCGGCAGCGCCGGCATCGGGCTGTTCCGCACCGAGCTGCAGTTCATGGTGAGCGCGAGCCTGCCGCGCTCTTCCGACCAGCTCGCGCTCTACCGCACCGTGCTCGATGCGGCCGGCGACAAGCCGGTGACATTCCGCACCCTCGATATCGGCGGCGACAAGGCGCTGCCGTATCTCGAGACGGTGATCGAGGAGAATCCCGCGCTGGGCTGGCGCGCGATCCGGCTCGGGCTCGACCGGCCGGGCCTGCTGCGCGGCCAGATCCGCGCGTTGCTGCGCGCCGGCGGCGGCCGCTCCCTGAAGATCATGTTTCCGATGATCTCGGAGGTCGCCGAGTTCGACGCGGCCAAGGCGATCGTCGAGCGCGAGCTGACCTATCTGCGCCAGCACGGCCATTCGCTGCCGGAGCGCATCGACATCGGCACCATGGTGGAGGTGCCGGCGCTGCTCTACCAGATGGACGAACTCCTGAAGAAGGTTGATTTCGTCTCGGTCGGCTCCAACGATCTGTTCCAGTTCCTGTTCGCGGTCGATCGCGGCAACGCCAAGGTTTCGGAGCGGTTCGACACCATGTCGGCGCCGATCCTGCGCGCGCTGCGCGACATCGTGCGCAAGGCCAACGCGGCGAAGAAGGGCGTTTCGCTGTGCGGCGAGATGGCCTCCAAACCGCTCGGCGCGCTGGCATTGATCGCAATCGGCTATCGCTCGCTGTCGCTGTCGGCGACCGCGCACGGCCCGGTGAAGGCGATGATCCTCGACCTCGACGCGAAAAAGGCGGAGGCGATGATCAATCCGCTGCTGGATGCCCCTAGCGGCAGCGTCTCGATCAAGCAGAAGTTGACGGAATTCGCGGAAGCCGAGGGGCTGTCGTTGTAGCGGGCCTGCTCCCGCGCTCCGCCCTCTCCGCCTTTTCCGCTATCTGAGAACCGCCATGCTGCCCGAAGCCAAACTCGATATCCTGCTCGCCCACCATGCCGCGCTCGAAAACGAGTTGCTCGGCCAGGTCGGCTCCGACCGCTACGTGCAGATCACGCGCGAGCTCGCCGAGCTCAATCCGCTGATCGAGGCGGTGAAGGCCTATCGCGGCGTGCTGGCCGAGCTCGCCGGTGCGGAAGCCCTGCTCGCCGATCCTGCAACCGACGCGGAAATGCGCGGCATGGCGGAGGCCGAGCGCGAGGAACTGCAGGCGAGGCGCGACGAGCTGGCGCAGAAGATCCGCGTTGCGCTGCTGCCCAAGGACGCCATGGACGACCGCAACGTGGTGCTGGAAATCCGCGCCGGTACCGGCGGCGACGAGGCCTCGCTGTTCGCCGGCGACCTGTTCCGCATGTACGAGCGCTTCGCCAGCCTGCAGGGCTGGAAGGTCGAGGTGATCTCGGCCAGCGAAGGCACCGTCGGCGGCTTCAAGGAAATCATCGCGGAAGTGCAGGGCCGCGGCGCGTTCGCCAAACTGAAGTTCGAATCCGGCGTGCACCGGGTGCAGCGCGTGCCCGATACGGAGACGCAGGGGCGCATCCACACCTCGGCGGCGACGGTCGCCGTGCTGCCGGAGGTCGAGGACGTCGACGTCGACGTCAGGAACGAGGATCTGCGCATCGAGACCATGCGCGCGGGCGGCGCCGGCGGCCAGCACGTCAACAAGACGGAATCGGCAATCCGCATCACCCACATCCCGACCGGCATCGTCGTGATGATGCAGGACAGCCGCTCGCAGCACAAGAACCGCGCATCCGCCATGAACATCCTGCGCTCGCGCATCTACGATGCCGAGCGGCAGCGCCAGGATGCGGCGCGCTCCGCCGAGCGCAAGGAGAAGGTCGGCTCCGGCGACCGCAGCGAGCGCATCCGCACCTACAATTTCCCGCAAGGCCGCGTCACCGACCACCGCATCAACCTCACGCTCTACAAGCTGCCGCAGGTCATCGCGGGCGAAGCGCTGGGCGAATTGATCGGCGCGCTGACCACCGAGCACCAGGCGGCGCAGCTCGCGGCGCAGGGCGCCGCGGCGTGAACGCGGATAGAGCAGCCGTCCCTGCGAGCGCAGGGACCCATAGCCACAGGCGAGAGTCGTTGCGCGAACAGGTAACTCCGACCACCCGTATCGATGGGCCGCGGCGTATCGGTCCCTGCGTGCCGCCTTCGCTAAAGCTTCGGCGCCCCTCGGAGCTCAGCCCCGGCGAAGCCTTGGCGAAGCCGGGTCGCAGGGACGACATATGAACACTGTCGAAGCCGCACGGCGCGAACTAGCGGCGCGTTTCACATCCGCCGGCATCGACACTGCCGAACTCGACGCACGCTTGTTGCTCGGCCACGCGCTCGGCCTCGATCTCACCGGCATGATCCGGGCCGCAGATCGCATGCTCACGCCCGACGAATCGAATCGCCTTGACGCCCTCGCCAGCCGCCGGCTGGCCGGCGAGCCGGTCGCGCGCATCCTCGGCGTGAAGGAATTTTGGGGACTGCCGCTTTCGCTGTCGCCGGCGACGCTGGTGCCACGGCCGGACACGGAGACCGTGGTCGAGTTGGCACTCGATATGCTGCGCGCGGCTCCCGCAAGGCAGGGCATGCGCATCGCCGATCTCGGCACCGGCAGTGGCGCGATCCTGCTCGCGCTGTTGTCCGAATTGCATGGCGCCGTCGGCATCGGGACCGACATCTCTCAGCAGGCGGTGGAGACGGCGCGGGGCAACGCGAAGCGGCTCGGGCTTGCCGATCGCGTCAGCTTTATCCGCTGCGACTATGCTTTGGGGCTGAGCGGTTCCTTCGACCTCATCGTGTCCAATCCGCCTTACATCCGCTCGGGAGATATATCCGGCCTTGCGCTCGAAGTGCGCGACCACGATCCGCCAAAGGCCCTGGACGGCGGGCCGGACGGCCTCGATGCCTACCGCGCGCTGATCCCCCAAGCTGCGCGCATTTTGAATCCCGGTGCCGCACTGGTTGTGGAGGCCGGCCAAGGCCAGGCTGCGCAGATTGAAGCCTTGATGACAGCCGCAGGCCTCGCGCCCCACGGGGCTCCCAAGGCCGATCTGGGAGGTATTCCAAGGGCGGTCGGGGCCCGGAAAATGCCCCGATAAAGTCCTATTGGAACGCAAAAACCTCTTGGAATCACCCCCGGGAACGACTACGTTCCGGCCACAACATCGGTTACAGGGTTGCTGGCTGGCCCCGCAAGCGAAGCGGGCGGAAACCAGAGGCACTATCGCCCCCGCCGATCAACGGTTCCAGAACGCAAAGGTCCTTTGAGCGCAATGGCTGAAGCTGTGCAGCTCTCGACCGCAAAGCGAACGAAAGCCAGATATTGCGCTTGAAAACTTACGCAACAGAGCTGGGCTTGCTTCGGCAAGGTGAATGATTGGTCGCTGGCGAAGTGCGCCGGCGGTTGGGGAACGCGTCGTTGTTGAACGCGACTGTTGGCAAAATCGGCAGGGCTTTGGACGGTACCGCAATCCCGATTCGGTACGCGTGAGCGCGTTCCCGGCGGGCAGGCAATTCGAGTTAACTTTCTTAGGGCTGGAATAAAGGCGACACATGAGAAACGGTCAGAACAACAAGCGGATGCGCAACCGGAACAACAACAATAACCAGAACCGGCGCGGCCAGAACCCGATGACGCGGGTTTACGAGTCCAACGGACCGGACATCAAGATCCGCGGCACTGCCTCCCATGTCGCCGAGAAATACGTTCAGCTCGCCCGCGATGCGCGCTCTTCCGGCGACCCCGTCGCCGCCGAGAACTACTACCAGCACGCCGAGCATTATTTCCGCCTGATCGCCGCCGCCCAGGAGCAGTTCCGGCAGAACCAGCCGCAACACCAGCAGCAACCGCGTCCGGACAACGACATGTCGGTGGACGAGAGCGAGGACGAGGGCGACAGCTTCTCGCCGTTCGGCCAGGAACCCGGCTTCGTGCCGCAACAGCAGCAGCCGCAGCAGCCCTTCGCACGCGACAACCAGCGCGACCAGCCCTATCAGCGCGACCAGCAGCAGCCGCGCGAACATCGCGGCGACCGGGAGCACCGTGGCGATCGCGAGCACCGCGAACATCGCCCGCAGCCGCAATACCAGCCGCAGCCGCAGCAACCGCAGCCTGCGGTCGCCGACAGCGTCGACCGCCTGCCCTCCTTCATCACCGGCCCGCAGCCGCAGATCAATGGCGGCGAGCGCAGCTATGAGGGCGGTGGCGGCGGTGAACGATATCCGCGCCGGCGCCGGCGTCCGCATGGCGGACCGCGTCCGGACAACATGGCGGGTGCCGCGCCCGCCGCCTCGGGCGACGATCTCGGCAACGATTAGGCGCGCGAACGACACCGCGCCTCGGCGCAGAATCGCAGGGTGGGCAACGCGCAAGCGTGCCCACCTTTTTTCTTTCCGGCATCTCGGATGAAAGGTGGGCACGGCGCCTTTCGCCTTTGCCCACCCCACGGCACTCCTTACAGCCTCGTCCTTCCGCGCGTGCTTGGCGAGGGCACCAGCACCGGCTGCAGCGAAGGAATCAGGCGTGCGCGCTCTCGATGTGCAGGCAGCGCGCGATAGACCTGCTTGGTTGCTTCCACGATATGCACACCGGCGAACGGCATCGACAGCGCCTCGCCGGCGCGCTCCCAGGCCATTGCCGAGCGCAGGAACCAGCCCTTGGCGATCGGCGGCATGAACAGCGCTTCGCCCCACGACGCCGGCGTGAACCAGGTGTGGCGCAGGAGCTGCGTGATCTGCGCGCGCGAATAAGGCCGGCCATGTCCGAACGGCGTGTTGTCGGAGCGCGTCCACACACCGCGGCGATTGGGAATGACCGCGATCATGCGGCCCGATGGCGCGAGCACGCGCCACATCTCGCGCAACAGGCTTTCCGGATCGTCGCACATCTCCAGCGCATGCACGAGCAGGATGCGGTCGAACGCGGCGTCCGGCAGCGGCAGCGAGAACTCGTCAACAAGCGCAGCGAGCGCCGGGCGCCCCGTCGGCCATTTCAGCACGCCTTGCGCCGCCGGCATGAAGGCGACGCAGCGCTCGCTATTGTCGCGGAACAGGCCGAGATAAGGCGTCGGATAGCCGATGCCGAGCACGCGCTGGCCCTCCGCATCCGGCCAGCAGGCCTGAATGCCGCGATTGATCAGCCGCCGCGCCACGATGCCGAGGCGCTGCGAATAGAAATCGCGGAGATCGATAACGTCCATGTCTGATAATGTAACACGCCGCCGGTACCCGCGAAGCGGTCAAATTGGCATTGCCGCAGCAACGTTAACGCCATATCTCTTGGGGCCGCGGCTCGGAAAAAAACTGGTGGAGAAATCATGGCTGCCGAAATTCGCGTATTCAACTGCCTGTCCGACAATTTCGGCTATCTGATCCACGATACCGAAACCAGGGCAACCGCCTCGATCGACGCGCCGGAAGCCGCCCCCATCCTCAAGGCGCTGGCGCAGGAGAACTGGGCGCTGACCGACATCCTGATCACCCACCACCACCACGACCATGTCGGCGGCGTTGCGGAACTGAAACAGAAGTACAAGTGCCGCGTTGTCGCCCCGCACGACAAGAAGGCGGCGATTGCCAATGTCGACCTGCGCGTCGCCAATGGCGACGTGGTCAAGGTCGGCAACTTGCTGGCGCGGGTGCTGGAGACGCCCGGCCATACCCTCGACCATGTCTCCTACGTCTTCGACAAGGAGAAAGCGGTGTTCGCCGCCGACACCCTGTTCTCGATCGGCTGCGGCCGGGTATTCGAGGGAACCCATCCGATGATGTGGGATTCTCTGCTCAAGCTGCGCGCGCTGCCGGACGATTTCAGCCTCTATTGCGGCCATGAATATACCGCCTCCAACGTCAAGTTCGCGCTGACCGTGGACGGCAGCAATCCGGCGCTGCAGGCGCGCGCCGCGGAAGTGGCGCGGCTGCGGGCGCAGAACAAGGCGACCATCCCGGTCACGCTCGGCGAGGAAAAGAAATCCAACGTGTTCCTGCGCGCCGACGATCCTACAGTTGCCGCCGCGCTGCACATGAAGGGCGCCGGGCCCGCCGACGTGTTCGGCGAGTTGCGCGAGCGCAAGAACAAGTCCTGATCATGCCTGAAGCCTCCGACATCATCGCGCGGCTCGAACTCAAGCCGCATCCGGAGGGCGGCCACTACCGTGAGACGTTCCGCGACGTGCGGGCCGACGCGCACGGCAGGGCGTGCTCCACGGCGATCTATTTCCTGCTCGCCCGCGGCGAATGCTCGCACTGGCATCGCATCGATGCTGTGGAGGTCTGGCACTACTACTCCGGCGACGCGCTGACGCTGCGTATCGCCAACGAGGGCTGCGCGCCGCATACCATCACGCTCGGCCCCGATGTCGCTTCCGGCGAGCGGCCGCAGGCGATCGTGCCGGCCGGCGCATGGCAATCGGCCGAGAGCACCGGCAGGTGGAGCCTGGTCGGCTGCACCGTCGCGCCCGCGTTCGAATTCGCGAAGTTCGAGCTGGCGGCGAAGGACTGGGCGCCGGCATAGTCCTGAACATCTCGACGCATTCATTCGTAGGGTGGGCACGGCGCAAGTGCGCCTTTGCCCACCCTTCTGTAACGGGCCTCGATCAGTCAATCCCTTTTGCGTT
>CAZDEZ010000116.1:0-8826 GCA_964504705.1 uncultured Bradyrhizobium sp. | reverse complement strand
AGGCGGCGGCGTTCTCGCTCGCCGGCGCCGTGCTGACCTATTTCGGCTTCATGCATGGCGAGGCGGTCGGCATCGGCAACGGTCTCGGCGTCACGCCGGCAGTGGCGCTGGCATATATGGTCGTGGCCGCGATCCTGTACGGGCTGGCGAAGTCGGAGACCGTGCCGGCCTCGAGCGCGGTGGCGGCGCCGGCGGAGTGAGGTGCGGCTACCAGGACTGCGTGCGGCAGCGATAGAAGACCTGGCTGCGAAGCGCCCCGGTGCACCACGGGCTCTTCAGGTGCACCACGATCCGCCGCTTGCGCGGCGCTCCCGGCGATTCCACCCCCGTCCTGGTTTCGTTGCGGGCGCCCGCGGCAGCGGATCCTGCGGTCCGGGGCGCGTTGGCGGAGCGCTTGGCTTCCATGGATTGCAGCGCATCGAAGGAGCGAACCAGTTCGTCGTCGAGGCGCGCGGTTTCCGACGGCGGCGGCCGGAACTCGAACCGGTCGCCGGTGGTCAGCATGATCGTCGCGGCCACCAGGCCGATCGCGCAGCAAGCCAAGGCTGCCGCAGCGGCCGCCATCCAGCGATACTCAAGCGTCTCCTGGTCAAGAGAGCTGTGCATCGACACTCCCGGCGTTGCTCGCCGGCCCCCGCGCTCAGCGGGTCACGGCCACCGCAAGGCCGCTCATGGTCAACGCCTGCACCGGCCTGACGACGCCATCCGCCACCGCCGGAGACCCGACGCGCGCACAGATGGCGAGGGTCGATATGGCGACCGCGCCAATCAACGAGATCATGACGATCTTCAGATGCGTATTCCGGTCCGCACTCCGCATCGAGTGATTCATTGCCGCCTCCGGAGATTCAGCAGTCAATTCTCTTTAGGACCGGCGTTTCCCCATTGAAATTTCGCACCTTGCCTTAAGTAGCTTCACGGAGCTGTGCTCACCGTGGTGGAACGGAAAATCCGCGGCGAACAACCTTTCACCTCGTAAGTAGCTGTATTGACTGGTATTATTGAGATGTCGCTCCGCGTTGGGCGGTGCCACCTTTTTGTTGACTGGCGCTTTTAATTTGTACATACGTACAAATGTTATGCACCCGCCGGACAGGGCAAAGATGCGCAAGCCCAATATGCGCGAAGCGATCCTCGCCGCCGCCGAGGAACTGTTTTCGACCAACGGCTTCAATGCGGTGTCGGTGCGCGACATTGCGCAGGCGGCCGGCGCCAATCCGGGCAGCGTGACCTATCATTTCAAGACCAAGGACGGCCTGCTGCTGGAGATCTACCAGCGCCATTGCCTGCCGATGAACCACCGGCGCTCCGAACTGCTGGAAGCCGCCAAGCGGGTGCGCGACGTGCAGGACCGGCTGGAAGCCATCGTGCGCTCCTACGTGCTGCCGGCATTCTCCTCCAGCAACGATCTTGCCGGCGGCGGCGTTCGTTTCACGCGGCTGCGCGCGATCATGTCGGCCGAGGGCAACGAAGTGGCGCGGCGGATCATCGCCCAGACCTTCGACGATACCAGCCACGCCTTCATCGACGCGATCCACGAAAGCCTGCCGCACATCCCGCGCACCGAGATCGTCTGGCGCAGCCATTTCCTGCTTGGCGCGCTCTACTACACGCTGGTGACGCCCGAGCGCGTGTCGCGGCTGTCGCGCGGCGAAGCCGACGGCGCGGATGCGGCCGAGGCCATCGAGCAGCTGGTGAAGGCGACCGTCGCCTCGCTGCAGGCGCCCGCGGTCGACCGCCCAGCGGCCTCGCGCAAGCGATCGGCCGCGCCGAACAAGTCGCCTGACGGCGTGGTGCTGAGCTGACACGAAAGCGAGCAGGCGGGAACACAAAACCCGCCGCCAGCAAGGGAGAGACGAATTGATCATCGACGTCCACGGCCATTACACCACGGCGCCGAAGGCGCTGGAGGACTGGCGTAACCGGCAGATCGCCGGCATCAAGGATCCCTCGGTGAAGCCGAAGGCGAGCGAGCTGAAGATCGGCGACGACGAGTTGCGCGACTCCATCGCCAACAACCAGCTCAGGCAGATGAGGGAGCGCGGCAGCGACCTCACGCTGTTCAGCCCGCGCGCCAGCTTCATGGCGCATCACATCGGCGATTTCGAGGTGTCCTCGACCTGGGCTTCGATCTGCAACGAATTGTGCTTTCGGGTGAGCAAGCTGTTCCCCGACAATTTCATCGGCGTGGCCATGTTGCCGCAGTCGCCGGGCGTCGATCCCAGGACCTGCATTCCCGCGATCGAGAAGTGCATCAACGAGTATGGCTTTGTCGGCATCAACCTCAATCCGGACCCGTCCGGCGGCCACTGGAATTCGCCGCCGCTGTCGGACCGGCACTGGTATCCGATATACGAAAAAATGGTCGAGCTCGACATCCCCGCGATGATCCACGTCTCGACCAGCTGCAATCCGGCCTTCCACACCACCGGCTCGCATTACCTCAATGCCGACACCACGGCCTTCATGCAGTGCCTGACTTCCGACCTGTTCAAGGACTTTCCGAAGCTGCGTTTCCTGATCCCGCATGGTGGCGGCGCGGCGCCCTATCACTGGGGCCGATTCCGCGGCCTCGCGCAGGAGATGAAGAAGCCGCTTTTGAAGGATCATCTCCTCAAGAACATCTTCTTCGACACCTGCGTCTATCACCAGCCCGGCATCGACCTGCTCACCAAGGTGATCCCGGTGGAAAACGTGCTGTTCGCCAGCGAAATGATCGGCGCGGTGCGCGGGATCGATCCCGAAACCGGTTTCCATTACGACGACACCAAGCGCTACATCGAGGCCGCACCGACATTGAGCGATGCGGACCGCAAGAAGATCTTCGAGGGCAATGCGCGGCGCGTGTTCCCGCGCCTCGATGCGGCGCTGAAAGCCAAGGGGAAGTAGGATGAGTGCCGCGATGAACGACATGGGCATCGTCAAGCGCAACATCATGCGCGCCGACAAGGCGGCGGTGGAGAAGCTGTCGCGCTTCGGGGTCGCCACCATCCACGAGGCGATGGGCCGCGTCGGCCTGATGCAGCCCTATATGCGTCCGATCTATCCCGGCGCGCAAATGTGCGGCACGGCGGTCACCGTGCTGCTGCAGCCCGGCGACAACTGGATGATGCATGTGGCCGCCGAAATGATCCAGCCCGGCGACGTCGTGGTCGCGGCCTGCACGGTGGAGAACACCGACGGCTTCTTCGGCGACCTGCTCGCCACCAGTTTCCGCGCCCGCGGGGCAAGAGGCCTGGTCATCGACGGCGGCGTGCGCGACGTGACGGACCTGACCGAGATGAAATTCCCCGTGTTTTCCCGCGCCATCAGTGCGCGCGGCACCGTGAAGGCGACGCTCGGCTCGGTGAACATTCCCGTGGTGTGCGCGGGCGCTGCCGTCAATCCCGGCGACGTCATCGTCGCCGACATGGATGGCGTCGTCGTCGTGCCCGCGAGCGTCGCGCAGCAGGCGGCGGATGCGGCGGAAGCGCGCGAGGCCAACGAAGCCGACAAGCGCGAGAAGCTCGCCAGCGGCGTACTCGGGCTCGACATGTACAAGATGCGCGAGCCGCTGGCGAAGGCCGGGCTGAAGTACATCGATTGAGTCAACCATGGCCGCTGACATCACCGGCATATCGTCGATGGCGACGCGCCAGATTCTGGCGGAGCTTTGCGGCGCGTACCGCCAGCGGACGGGGAAATCGGTTGCGATCGAATCCGTCGGCGGGGTCGACGCGGCCAGGCGCATCCGCGCCGGCGAGAAATTCGACGTCGTCGTGCTGGCGGACGACGCCATGAAGAAGCTGGAGGCGGACGGCTTCCTCGAACCCTCCAGCCGGACGGGCTTCGCAGAGTCCTCGATTGCGGTTGCGGTGCGCGCGGGAACCAAGCATCCTGATCTCGCCAACGAGGCGGCGACGAAGGCGGCGGTGCTCGCGGCACAATCCGTCGGCTACTCCACCGGGCCGAGCGGTACGCATGTGCTCAAGCTGCTCGAGAAGTGGGGCGTCGATCCCAAGGACACGACGAAGGTGGTGCAGGCTCCACCAGGCGTCCCCGTCGGCACGCTGCTGGCGCGCGGCGAGATCGAGCTCGGCTTCCAGCAGATGAGCGAGTTTCTGGAAGTGCAGGGCATCGAGGTCGCAGGATTGCTGCCGCCGGAAATCCAGTCGGTGACGCTGTTTGCCTGCGGGGCAGGGACGCAAGCGGGCAACGAGGTCGGGGCGCGCGATCTCATCGCATACCTGACCTCGCCGGACACCAATGCAACCAAGTTGAAACACGGCATGGAGCCACCGCGGCGCGCCGGCTGAGGGAATGAGTGAAGGGCAGAAATTGATGTCGAAACCTGTAACCGGGTCGTTCGAGAAAACCCCGGGATGGCTGGACTGGTACGACGGTCCGTCGAAGCCGCGGTTCAAGGTGCCGGCGGGCGCGGTCGATGCGCATTGCCACGTGTTCGGACCCGGCGGCGAGTATCCGTACGCCCCGGAGCGCAAGTACACGCCTTGCGACGCCTCGCGCGCCCAGCTCTATGCCTTGCGCGATCATCTCGGATTTTCGCGTAACGTCGTGGTGCAGGCCACCTGCCACGGCGCCGACAACCGCGCCATGGTCGACGCGCTGGTTCATTCCGGCGGCAAGGCGCGCGGCGTGGCGACGGTCAAGCGCAGCGTCAGCGATGCCGAGCTGAAGACGATGCACGAGGCCGGCGTGCGCGGCGTGCGCTTCAACTTCGTCAAGCGGCTGGTCGATTTCACCCCGCGCGACGAATTGATCGAGATCGCCGGGCGGGTCGCCAAACTCGGCTGGCATGTCGTGATCTATTTCGAGGCGGTCGACCTGCCCGAGCTGTGGGACTTCTTCACCACGCTGCCGACCACGGTGGTGGTGGATCATATGGGCCGGCCGGACGTTACCAAGCCGGTTGACGGTCCCGAATTCGAGCTGTTCGTGAAATTCATGCGCGAGCACGGCAATGTCTGGTCCAAGGTGAGCTGCCCGGAGCGGCTGTCGGTGGCGGGTCCGCCGGCGCTGAATGGCGAGCAGAATGCCTATCGCGACGTGATCCCGTTCGCCCGCCGCATCGTCGAAACTTTCCCCGATCGCGTGCTTTGGGGCACCGACTGGCCGCACCCCAACCTCAAGGGCCACATGCCCGACGACGGCCTTTTGGTCGATTTCATTCCGCACATCGCGGTGACGCAAGAGCTGCAGCGCAAGCTGCTGGTTGACAATCCGATGCGGCTGTACTGGCCCGAGCAATCCTGAGGAGGCAAAGCCATGTCACTCGACAAACCCTATACCGACATTCCCGGCACCACGATCTTCGACGCCGACAAGTCGCGCGAGGGCTATCACCTGAACCAGTTCTGCATGTCCCTGATGAAGGCGGACAACCGCGCCCGATTCAAGGCCAACGAGCGCGCCTATCTCGACGAATGGCCGATGAGCGAGGAACAGAAGCAGGCGGTGATGGCGCGCGACCTCAACCGCTGCATCGCGCTCGGCGGCAATATCTACTTCCTTGCCAAGATTGGCGCCACCGACGGCAAGAGTTTTCAGCAGATGGCCGGCAGCATGACCGGCATGACCGAAGATCAATACCGCGACATGATGGTCAAGGGCGGCCGCTCCATCGAGGGCAACCGCAAGACCGGGGAGAAGAAGTAATGGCCCGCATCACCTCCAGCGTCTACACCTCGCACGTGCCGGCGGTCGGCGCGGCGCTCGATCTCGGCAAGACCGCCGAGGCCTACTGGCAACCGGTGTTCAGGGGTTACGACTTCTCCAAGCAATGGGAGAAGGAACAGAAGCCCGACGTGATCTTCCTGGTATTCAACGACCACGCCACCGCCTTCAGCCTCGATCTGATCCCGACCTTCGCGATCGGCACCGCAGCGGAATTCCAGCCGGCCGACGAGGGTTGGGGACCGCGCCCGGTGCCGAAGGTGATCGGTCATCCCAAGCTCGCCGCGCATATCGCGCAGTCGGTGATCCAGGACGATTTCGATCTCACCATCGTCAACAAGATGGACGTCGACCACGGCCTGACCGTGCCGCTCAGCCTGATGTTCGGCCAGCCGCAGGCCTGGCCGTGCCCGGTGATCCCCTTCGCGGTCAACGTCGTGCAGTATCCGCCGCCGTCGGGCCGGCGCTGCTTCATGCTGGGGCAGGCGATCCGCAAGGCGATCGAGTCCTACGACGAGCCGCTCAACGTACAGGTCTGGGGCACCGGCGGCATGAGCCACCAGCTGCAGGGACCGCGCGCCGGCCTCATCAACAAGGAATGGGATACCAAGTTCCTCGACAGGTTGATCGACGATCCCGACGGGCTGTCGAAGGTGCCGCATCTCGAATATGTGCGCGAGGCTGGCTCCGAGGGCATCGAGCTCGTGATGTGGCTGATCGCGCGCGGCGCGATGAGCGACCTCCGGGGTGGCAAGAAGCCGACGGTGCGGCACAGATTCTACCATGTGCCCGCGAGCAACACTGCCGTCGGCCATCTGATCCTGGAGAACAACTGATATGGCCAAGGCTATCAAGGTCGCGCTCGC
Source organism: uncultured Bradyrhizobium sp. (assembly GCA_964504705.1). Taxonomy (GTDB): domain Bacteria; phylum Pseudomonadota; class Alphaproteobacteria; order Rhizobiales; family Xanthobacteraceae; genus Bradyrhizobium. The sequence continues at coordinate 2,287 of CAZDEZ010000116.1, read as the reverse complement.
CGGAGCGGGCGCGTTCGGCATCAAGCATCTCGACGGCATCAGGAACATCGACGGCGTCGAGGTGGTGTCGCTGGTCGGCCGCCGGCTGGAGCCGACCAGGGAGATCGCGGACAAATACGGCATCAAGCATGTCTCGACCGAGCTTGCCGACAGTCTGGCGCTGAAGGAGGTCGACGCCGTCATCCTCTGCACGCCGACGCAGATGCACGCCGATCAGGCCATGGCCTGCATGAAGGCGGGCAAGCATGTGCAGGTCGAGATTCCGCTGGCGGACTCGCTGAAGGACGCGCAGGCGGTAGTCGATCTGCAGAAGAAGTCGGGGCTGGTCGCGATGTGCGGCCACACCCGCCGCTTCAACCCGAGCCACCAATGGGTGCGCAACAGGATCGTCGCCGGCGAGTTCAACATCCAGCAGATGGACGTGCAGACCTATTTCTTCCGCCGCACCAACATGAACGCGCTGGGCCAGCCGCGCAGCTGGACCGACCATCTGCTCTGGCACCATGCCGCCCATACCGTCGATCTGTTCGCCTATCAGGCGCGCTCGCCGATCGTGAAGGCCAACGCCGTGCAGGGGCCGATCCACCCGGCGCTCGGGATCGCCATGGACATGTCGATCCAGCTCAAGGCCGCCAACGGCGCGATCTGCACGCTGAGCCTGTCGTTCAACAACGACGGGCCGCTCGGCACCTTCTTCCGCTACATCGGCGACACCGGCACCTACATTGCGCGCTACGACGACCTCGTGAACGGCAAGGAGGAGAAGATCGACGTCTCCAGGGTCGACGTGTCGATGAACGGCATCGAGCTGCAGGACCGCGAGTTCTTTGCTGCGATCCGCGAAGGCCGCGAACCGAATTCGAGCGTGGCCCAGGTGCTGCCCTGTTACCAGGTGCTGCACGATCTCGATCGGCAGCTAGCCGCGGGGTAGCTACGACAACTTCCGTCATGGCCGGGACAAGCCCGGGCATGACGATGTCTGAGACATTGACGCGCTTGTGCAGGCGCGATCGCAGCAACGCGTCCAAAGCCGGCGCGCGACATTGCCAGCATGATCGCTGCAAAATTTGATCTGGCGCAAAGCGCTGGCTGCTTCCCGACCCCAAGAAAAGAACAGGGAAAACCAGGGAGCAGATCATGCCGAGCCCGCAACCACGGCAGCCGGTGCCGGGCACCACCATCTTCGACGGCGAGCAGGCCCGCAAGGGCTATGCGCTGAACAAGATGTGCTACTCGTTCAACGATGCCGCCAACCGCAAGGCCTTCGTCGCCGACGAGGATTCCTATTGTGCGAAGTACGGCCTCAATCCGCAGCAGCGCGAGGCGATCCGAAATCGCAACGTGCTGCAGTTGCTCGATGCGGGCGGCAATGCCTACTACCTCGCCAAATTCGCCGGCATCTTCGGTCTCGACATGCAGGACATCGGCGCCCAGCAAACCGGCCTCACCAAGGACCAGTTCAAGGCCAAGCTTCTCGCGGCACGGGGATAATCATGGCTAAGATCGTCGGCACCATCACGACTTCGCACGTCCCTGCCATCGGCGGCGCCATCGCCAAGGGGCTGCAGAGCGATCCCTACTGGAAACCCTTCTTCGACGGCTTTCCTCCGGTGCGCGAGTGGCTCGCGAAGGTGAAGCCCGACGTGGTCGTGCTCGTCTACAACGACCACGGGCTCAACTTCTTCCTCGACAAGATGCCGACCTTTGCGGTCGGGGCCGCGCCGGAATATCGCAACGCCGACGAAGGCTGGGGCATCCCGACGGTTGCGCCGTTCCGCGGCGACCCGGAGCTGTCTTGGCACATCATCGAAAGCCTGGTGGCGGAGGAGTTCGACCCCGTCAGCTGTCAGGAGATGGTTGTCGATCACGCCTTCACGCTGCCGATGGCGCTGTGCTGGCCTGACCAGAAGTGGCCGGTGCGTACTGTCCCTATCGTGGTGAACACGGTGCAGGCGCCGCTGCCGTCGGCCGCGCGCTGCTACAAGCTCGGCCAGGCCCTGGGCCGCGCGATCGCCTCGTGGCCGAAAGACGAGCGCGTCGTCGTCATGGGCACCGGCGGGCTCTCGCATCAGCTCGACGGCGAGCGCGCCGGCTTCATCAACAAGGATTTCGATCTGAAGTTCATGGACAGCATGCTCAGCGATCCCTCCTGGGCGACGAAGTACTCCACGGTCGAGCTCGTCGAGCTGTCGGGCACGCAGGGCGTGGAGCTGCTGAACTGGGTGGTGGCGCGCGGCACGTTGCCGGAAAAGGTCCGCAAGCAGCAGGTCAACTATCACATCCCGAT
>CAZDEZ010000115.1:0-8910 GCA_964504705.1 uncultured Bradyrhizobium sp. | reverse complement strand
TCGGCAAGCCTGGTGACGTCGCCGACGTCGCGCACGCCCCATTCCGGATCCTGCGTGCGCAGGCTGGTGTCGAACACGGCGTTGCTGATCGCGGTATGCCGGCCGTCGCGCTTGAACGGCCCGTAGAGGAACAGCCGGCCATCCTCGCGCAAATGGCGCGCAGCGCCGGCGAACAGTCCCTCCGCCACGCGCCAGGGAGCGATGTGGATGACATTGGCGCAAGAGATTGCAAGCAGCTTGCCGGGCGCGCGGCCGTCGAGCGCGGCCACCGACCAGCCGGGATCGGAAAGATCGATTCGCTGCGGCGGGCGGATGTTGGGCAAAGCGGCGGCCTCGCGCCAGGCCGCGATGCTTTTCAGGTGCGCCGCGCCGAGATCGCTGGGCCACCAGGTGATGTCGGGGTTCTGCCGGGCGAAATACGCAACGTGCTGGCCGGTGCCGCTACCGGCCTCCAGCACGTCGCCCGACCTGCCGGCGAGAAATCGGTCCAACACCGCCCAGATCGGCTGGTGGTTGCGATGGAACGCCGGCGCGTCGAGCCGGCCGTCCGCTTCGGTCGGCCGGCCATCCCTGCCGAACTCGGTAACATGGTGCGCCACAAGACTTCTCCAGCCCCGCTTTAGCGCGTCGCGCCGCGCGCTGCAAAAAATCGGCCTTCCCGCTGCAAACACCGACGCAATCCGGCTATTCCGGGTACGGGGCCACCCGCGTCCCAGCCGTGGACCGCTTTGCGGAACGGCAGGAGCGACGCCGGAGTTGCGTCCGGCCTCGATGTGGTAAAGTCGGGAATCGAAGCCCTTGCGGTGAACGCCATGATCTTCCGCCAATTGTTCGACAGCGTCTCCGGCACCTACAGCTATTTGCTCGCCAGCCGCCACGGCGGCGAAGCGATGATCCTCGATCCCGTGCTGGAAAAGGCCGACCGTTACTGCCAGCTGCTGCGCGAGCTCGACCTCAAGCTGGTCAAGGCAGTGGACACCCATCTGCATGCCGACCACGTCACCTGTCTCGGAGAGCTGCGCGACCGCACCCACTGCATCACCATCATGGGCGAGCAGAGCAAGGCCGACGTGGTGTCGATGCGCGTGTCCGACGGCGACAAGGTGACCATCGAGGGTCTTACCCTCGATGTCATGTACACGCCCGGCCACACCGACGATTCCTACAGCTTCCTGATGGGCGACCGCGTGTTCACCGGCGATACGCTCCTGATCCGCGGCACCGGCCGCACCGATTTCCAGAACGGCTCCTCGCGGGCGCAGTACGATTCGATCTTCAACCGCCTGCTGAAGCTCCCCGAGGAGACTCTGGTGTATCCCGCACATGACTACAAGGGCGACACGGTTTCCACCATCGGCGAGGAGAAGCGCTACAATCCGCGGCTGCAGGTGAAGTCGGTCGACGAATATATCGAGCTGATGGCGAACCTGAAGCTGCCCAACCCGAAGATGATGGACGTAGCCGTCCCCGCCAACATGCAGGTCGGGCTCCACCAGGACGAACTCGCAAGGCAAGGCCTGTCGATCACCGCGCGCGATGCCATCGCGAGCCTCGGCCGGCCGGAGATCCTGCTGGTGGACCTGCGCGAAACCGGCGAGCGCGCCAAGCACGGCATGCTGGCGGGCGCGCTGCACGCGCCCTATGGCGGCATCGAGGAGAGTCTGAAGCCCGGCGGCATGCTGCGCGAGGTTGCGGCGGCGAGCGGGCGCCGCATTGTGTTCTTCTGCGCGTTCGGCGAGCGCTCGGCGATGGCGGTGAAGGCCGCCAAGGAAGCCGGACTTGCCAACACCGCCCATATCGAGGGCGGCATGGACGCCTGGAAGAAGGCCGGCGGCCCGGTGATGCACGCGTAGTCCGCTCGCGCCCTTACCGTGCCACCCGCTTCAATTCCGCCGACAGCGCGTTCAGCGCGTCCGCCAGCAACACGCCGCCGCATTCGGTCATGCGCTCGGGAATGACGATGCGTTTCGAGCGCGGATAGAATCGCTCCAGCGCCGGATGCAGCAGGAAGGCGCTGCCGTCGTCCTCGGCGCGCTCGCCGGTGTCGGAGACGACGAGGAAATCCGGGCGCAGCCTGATAATCTCCTCCATCGAGACGAAGCCACCGAAGCCGATGCCGAGCTCGCCAGCGGCGCTCTCGAGGCCGGCTTCCGCCAGGATCGCGCCGACGAAGCTGTCGCGGCCGGGCACCCAGCCGCGGCGCGACAATGGCAGCATGCGGAAATGCTTCCCTTCGGCTGCCCGTTTCGCGTCCGAGATCGCCGCATCCAGCCGGGCGATTTCGGCTGTGGCGCGCCCGGGATGACCGGCAAGCTCGCCCATCCGGTGAATCTGCTCGCGGACGTCGGCGAGCGTGCGCGGCACCGGAAATTCCACGAGGTTCTGGCCGTTCGCCTTGAGAAGCTCCCGGGTCGAGCGCTTGTCGAAATCGCTGGCGGCCACCACGTCGGGCTTCAGCATCAGAATGTCCTCGGCGCCGCCGGAGAGGATCGGGAAGTTACGCGCCTCTGTGCCGGCCCACAGCCGCGCATCGCGCGAGAAGCGGGACAGGCCCATGATCTGCGCGGGATCGGCGATGGCGAGCAAGAGCTGGTCGGTGCAGATGTTCATGGACACGATGCGCGGCGCGGCGACGCCGCTCGCCGGCAGTGCACAAGTCAGTGCGGCCAGAGTCAGCACAATGGCCGTAGGGTGGGCAAAGGCGCCCTTGCGCCGTGCCCACCTTCGCGGTCCGAGCCCTCGAGGGTGGGCACGCTTCGCTTTGCCCACCCTACGGATTTGGAAGAGCCAGCGCCACATCAGACATCCGCCCATGGCACGATCACGGCTTCGTTGCGGTACTCGGCGCGGTAGGCGCTGATCCGGAACACGTCGCGCATCACGTCTTCGGAAAGCGCCTCGGCCGCCGCGCCCTGCGACACCAGCCGGCCCGCCGACAGCACCATGATTTGATCGGCAAAGCGCGCGGCAAGACCGAGATCGTGAGTCACAACGATCACCAGCACGCCGGCGTCGGCAGCGGTGCGCAGGCTCTTCATGACGTCGATCTGGTGGCGCGGGTCGAGCGAGGCGATCGGCTCGTCGGCAAGGATCACCGGCGCCTGCACCGCCAGCACGCGCGCCAGCGCGACGCGGCTGCGCTCGCCGCCGGAAAGCTCGGTGACGCGGCGATCGGCGAACTCCACCACGTCGGCCGCCTGCATGGCGCGCGACACGGCCTCGATATCCCTCGCCGTCATCCGTGCGGGATCGGTGACCCCATGCGGAAAGCGGCCGAGCGCGACGATGTCGCGCGCCGGCAGCGGCCAGTGCACCGCATGGCCCTGCGGCAGATAGGCGAAACGTCTTGCCCGCTCGCGCAGCGGCAGCGCAGAAAGTGCGTCGCCGCGGATATGCACGGCGCCCGTGGAGGGAACCAGCCCGGCGAGCGCGCGCAGCAGCGTGGTCTTGCCGGCGCCATTGGGGCCGACCAGTGCCACGAGGTGACCTGACGACAACGACAGCGAGACGTCGGTCAGCACCGTGCGGGCCGCGAGCATCACGCCGAGATTTTGCGCCGACAGCAGCGTCATGCCACGCCTCCGCCGAGCGCCCGGCGCTCGCGCCGGATCAGATAGAGGAAGAACGGCACGCCGATGATCGATGTCAGCACCCCGACCTTGATGTCGGAGGTCGACGGGATGACGCGCACCGCGATGTCAGCGGCGAGCAGCAAGGCGGCGCCTGCGAGCGCGCTCGGCAGCAGCAGGCGCGCCGGATCGTGGCCGATCAAAGGCCGCATCAAATGCGGAGCAACAAGCCCGATGAAGCCGATGGTGCCGGTCACTGCGACCGCGCCGCCGACGCCGAGCGCGACGCCCAAAATCACCACCAGCCGCAGCCGCGCGACATCGACGCCGAGGCTCTGCGCGGTCTCTTCGCCCAGGCTCAGCGCGCGAAAGGCGCTGCGCTGGCTGAGCAGGATCGCACCGCCGATCACGATGAAAGGAAGCGCCAGCGCGACATGCCGGAAGCTGCGGTCCTCCAGCGAGCCGAGCAGCCAGAAGGCGATCTCCAGCACCACGAATGGATTTTGCGACAGGTTCATCACCAGCGCGGTGGCGGCGCCCGCCAGCGCCGAGATCGCAAGGCCTGCGAGAATCAGGATCAGCAGCCCCGCATTGCGGCCGGCAATCGTCAGCAGCGCGAACACCGAGCCGAAGGCGGCGGCAATCGCCGCGACCGGAAGTGCCCAGGAGCGCACGTCGGCGAGTCCGAGCGCAATCACCGTCACCGCGCCGAAGGCGGCCGATTGCGGCGCGCCGAACAGCGAGGGCGAGGCGAGCGGATTGCGCAGCAAACCCTGCAGCGCCGCGCCCGAGAGCCCGAGGATCGCGCCGATGGCAACGCCCAGTATCATCCGCGGCAGGCGAATCTCGCGCACGATGACCTGCGCCACGTCGCTGCCGCCGCCGAACAGCGCCTGCGCCACGGTCAATGGCGACAGCCGCACCGCGCCTGTCCCGAGCGAGATCAGCGCCAGCAGCACGACCAGCAGCGACATCGCCAGCATCACGCCAACGCGGCGGCGCCGCGCGGCGGTGTCGGCAGCGATCGCAAAACTCTCAACGCTCATTCATCGACCTGTTGCATCGACCTGTTGCAGGAATGACGCATTCGCGGAAAAGCTCTTCGCAATGATTGCCTCCGGGCACAAGCCGCCGCGAACAAAAAGCGTACCGTGCGTCCCGGCCGATTGACTCCCCTTCCGCCGCAATCCTACATGACCGCGACGGTTCCCCGTTTGGGGATCAAAAGGGAATGCGGTGCGGGGAGAAATCTCCAACGCCGCGGCTGCCCCCGCAACTGTAAGCGGTGAATCCTTCGTCCTATGCCACTGGGAATTCTCGGTCCTGGGAAGGCGACGAAGGGTAACGACCCGCGAGCCAGGAGACCTGCCGTCAGCCGTGGTCACACGCGAAGATGTCGGTCGGGGAGTACAGACATTAGCTTCGCCAAAGCTCGTTGGAGCAATGGTGGGCCCTGGTTCGCTGTGACGTGCCACTGACGTCATACCGAGGTCCGAACCATGTCTTCCGCCACCACAGCCGCAAAGCGGCATCGCGCGGTCTTTCTTGCCACCACGTTTCTTGCGCTCAACACGACGCTCGCCTGCGCGCAGACCCTCGCCTCCAACGAACTTCCGCCGGTCGCGGTCTCGCCACCGACCGACCAGAACAAGACCCGCGCCCGCCCGCTGACCGACGAGGACGGCGGCACGCCGCGCCCGACACGCGCCACGCGGCCGTCGCGCGGCAGCGGCACGGGAACGGCGGACGGCGCAGGCACCGGCGGCACCGGCACCGGCGTGCGCCAGTTCAACGGCATCGTCGGAACGTCCTCCACGGTGATCACCGCTGACGACATCGCCCATTCGCCTTCCAACAATTTGCCAGACATCCTCGCACAGGTACCCGGCGTGCAGCTCACTTCGCTCTACGGCAGCGCCGTCAACGGCGTGAAGTCCGCCGTCGACCTGCGCGGCTTCGGCGCGTTTGCCACCTCCAACACGCTGATCCTGGTCAACGGCCGCCGGCTCAACGATGTCGACATGGCGCAGGTGGACCTCTCCACCATCCCGCTCAACTCGATCGAGCGCATCGAGATCACCCGCGGCAATTCCGGCGCGGTGCTCTACGGCGACAACGCGGTCGGCGGCGTCATCAACATCGTCACCAAGAACGGCGTCGGCGGCCCGCCGGTGGCGATCCGCGGCGAGGCCGGCGTCGGCTCGTTCAACACGCGCCTTGCCAATATCTCCGCCGCGACCAATTACGGCCCGTGGTCGGCCTCGTTCTACGGCAACGCCGTCAAGTCGGACGGCTACCGCGATAACAACGCGCTCGACCAGACGAACGGTATCGGCAACCTCAATTACACGATGCCCGATTTCAAGGCCTTCCTGACGGTGACCGGCGACGACCAGAAGCTCGGCTTCCCGGGCGGGCGGCTGGTCGATCCCTCCATCGGTCTCAACGAGCTCGCAACCAACCGCAGGGGCGCCGCCACGCCGTTCGACTACGGCAACCAGCAGGGCAAGAGCGCGACCGCCGGCTTCACCAAGACCATCATCGAGGGCGTCGACCTGATCGTCGACGGTGGCGTCAGGAACAAGACGAGCCAGGGCGGATTTTTCGGCACCAGCCCGCTGCCGAGCTTCGCCTCGACCTATGTCGATGCCGACCTCACGACCTGGTCGATCACACCGCGCCTCAGCGTCCGCAACGTGCTGCTCGGGATGCCGTCGCAAATCCTGACCGGCATCGATTATTACGATGCCGGCTTCCGCCAGGATCGCGGCGCATTCAAGGGCTTTGCGCCGTGGCACGTTTACAACCTGTCCCAGCAGAGCCTCGCCGGTTACTGGCAGCAGACCATCGGCCTGTTGCCGACGACGGACTTCTCCTACGGCGCCCGCGTCCAGAATACGCATCTCAGCGCCCGCGACCGCTTCGATGCTTTCGCGCCTTTCGCGTTCGGCGCCGAGGCTCTGCCGCTCGACCAGAGCGAGGTCAACTACGCGCTGCATGTCGGCCTCGAACATCGTTTCAACAGCGTATTCTCGGTGTTCGGCCGCGCCGCGCGCGCCTTCCGCACGCCCAATGTCGAGGAACGCGTCGCCTCGGGGCCCGCGTTCGACGCCTTCTTCAACCCGATACCCGGCGACTTCAGGCTGAAGACCCAGACCTCGCATGACATCGAGGGCGGCTTCCGCCTCAAGTCCGGCGGCTTCCAGATGCAGACCAGCGCCTATCTGATGGACCTCGAGAACGAGATCCATTTCATCCCGGCGCTGTTCTACAACGTCAACCTCGACCCGACCCGGCGCACGGGCCTGGAGACCGCCGCTTCGTACCGCGTCAGCGACAGCCTGCTGCTGCGCGGCGGCTTCGCCTTCACCCATGCCGAGTTCCGCGAGGGCCAGTTCGCCGGCCGCGACGTGCCGCTGGTGTCGCCCTACACCGCCAGCGCCGGCATCACCTGGAACATCTGGCAGAACTACCTCGTGCTGGATGCGACGGCGCGTACCTGGGGCGCCCGCTACATGGACAACGACCAGGCCAACGCCCAGCGCCGCATCCCGGCGGACGCAACCGTCGATCTGAAGCTCTCCGGCCAAATCGATCATTTCTTCTGGTCGGTCGCGGTCAACAATGTGCTCGACGCGCTGTACTACGATTATGCAATCGCCAGTTCGTTCACGCCCGGCCGCTTCTCGGCCTATCCGCTGCCCGGCCGCAGCTATCTCGTGAAGGCCGGCGTGACGTTCTGACGGAGAATGCCGGTCCGGCCACGCGCCGGACCGGCTTGCTCCCCTCCTGCGGGACGGTATGCTTTCCGGCCAAATGCCGGGAGGATGCTGCTTCATGTCTTTTTCAACTCGTGCAGACCGGCGGCCATGACACCGGCCGGCGGCACGGTCGGTCTGTTGCGGCGGGCAATTGCCGATCCCGACACGCAATGGAGCCTCGGAACCTTCGGCGCGATCGCCGAATTCTCGCGCGACGAGGACGAGCCCGCGCAACTGGGCATGGCAGCCGAAATCCTTTCCGTGGTCACGGAGCGCGGCGGCATGGCCCTGCGGCTCGATCCTGCGATGCGGGCTTTTGCCTCGGAAAGTCTTACCAGAGCCGACTGGAGTCAGCGCGTCGCGTTGTGCCTGCCGGAAGACGCCTGCGTCATGAACCGTCGCAGCGTGCTGACCGAGCTCGGCGCCGATGCGCGAGCGCTGCGTGATGAGGATCGCGATTCCATCCTGTTCGATCTCGGCCTCGGCGCCCCGCAGGCGGATTTTTGCGTGCGCATCGAGGACGACGATGTAGCGTCGCAACTGCGCCAGCATGTCGGCCGGCCGGTGTTCGAGCCCGGCAATCCCGCGATGGGAATCATCCTGCAAGCCAATCCGCATCGCGTCTTCACCAGCAGGCTCGGCCGCATCGAGGTGTTTCAGCCGATCCCGCCGCCGTCGGGCAAGAGCCCGGAGGGGCCGCACACCCATGTGCTGCCGAAATTGCTGAAGAGCGGACGCACCCATCCCGCGACCGAGCCGATCCCGGCAGGATGGATTCCCTGCGCACATCTCTATCCGCCGCACCCGGCGCGCAACGGGCTGGGCGCGCCGCGCCCGTTCGACGCGGCGCATCTCCAATCGTTTCAGGCGATCATGGCCGTCTTCGGCGATCCTGCGACGGAGGCGATCAAGCGACAGGTGCGGCAAGCCGTTCGCGACGGCAAGCCGCCGGCCGAGCCGACGCAGGAACGCCATGGACGTATTGCCGCCCGCATTGCGCTGCGCCAGATGAGGGCGGCGGGCGAGGTATCGCCTGCACTGCCGGCATGGCTGGCAGACCTCGATCAGGGTAATCTCGACCAGCATGACGACGAGGCCGCGCAGCACGGCGGCAGTTGAGAGAACCGCGGAGAACGCGCATGGCAGGCAGGGAAAAGCCGGACAAGGCGCCGAAGGACGACGGCAAGAAGAAGCCGCCGCCTCCGTCGCCGGCCGATGACGAGGAGACCGAGGACGGCGACTTCGCCACCCCGAAGAAGGATCGCTACGGCACCGACGACGAGCCGCTGGAGTGAGGCCTGTCGCCCCGGCGGAGGCCGGGGCCCATAACCACGAGTGCGCGTGGTTATGCTGAGTTGGAGCTCCAGCGCACTTCAACCATTGACGGCGGTGGTTATGGGTCCCGGGTCGCGCTCCGCTTGCCCGGGACGACAGCGCATTTGTTGATTCGGTTTTCAAACAGCCGAAAACGTTCCCGCGGCACGATATGCCCGAGGTTTTGCGAATACCTTGCTCCCTCCTTGACAGAGGGCGCAGGGAAGGCCGGGCGCCGGCGGCACCCGCAGCACCGTGTGCAATGG
>CAZDEZ010000114.1:0-8934 GCA_964504705.1 uncultured Bradyrhizobium sp. | reverse complement strand
CGTCATCATGGTGCGGGAGGGCGAGCCGCCATCGCTCTCCTTAATGGTTGCTACGGTTTGCCCTTCCCGCCGGTCTTCAGCTCGCGATAGCGCGTCGCGCCGCCCTCGCGGTTGGTCTGCGGGCTGCGCTCCACCGCCATGGCGTCGTCGGGCACGTCTTTGGTGATGACCGAGCCCGAGCCGATATAGGCGCCGCTGCCGATTTTCACCGGCGCCACCAGCGAGGAATTGGTGCCGATGAAGGCGCCGGCGCCGATCGTGGTCTTGTGCTTGGCGAACCCGTCATAATTGCAGGTGATGGTGCCGGCACCGATGTTGGCCCTGGCGCCAACATGGGCGTCGCCGATGTAGGAGAGATGATTGACCTTGACGCCGGCCTCGATGGTCGCTGCCTTCATCTCCACGAAATTGCCGACCTTCGAGCTGTCGCCGAGCGAATTGCCGGGCCGCAAGCGCGCATAAGGCCCGATCTGCGCGTTCTTGCCGATCTGGGACTGCACGATGTGCGAGAAGGAATGGATCACCGTGCCGTCGTCGATGGTCACGCCGGGGCCGATCACCACGAACGGCTCGATGACGACGTCGCGGCCGAATTTGGTGTCGGCGGCGAGATACACCGTCTCGGGCGCAATGAGGGTGACGCCCGCTTCGAGCGCGGCCTTGCGCAGCCGAGCCTGCAGCACGCTTTCCGCTTCCGCCAGTTGCGCCTTGGTGTTGATGCCGCGCACTTCGTCTTCGCCGGTTTCGATCACGACGGCCTCCAATCCCATGTCTCTCATGATGGTGACGGCATCGACGAGATAATACTCGCCCTTGCTGTTGGCATTTCCGATCCTGTCCAGGATTTCCAGCGCGCGGCGGCCGTCGAACGCCATCACGCCGGCATTGCACAGCGTGATCTTGCGCTCTTCGGGGCTGGCGTCGGCCTGCTCGCGGATCGAAACCAGCTTGCCGTTCTCGATCAGAAGGCGGCCGTAACCGGTCGGGTCCGCAGCGCGGAAGCCGAGCACGGCGAGGGCTGCGCCTTTGGCCAGCGGCGCGCGCATCCGCGCGAAGGTTTCGCCTGAGATCAGCGGCGTGTCGCCGAACGCGATCAGGAGATCGTCGGCGCCCCGCGCAATCGCCTCGCGCGCGGCCAGCACGGCATGCGCGGTTCCCAGGCGCTCACGCTGGATGAAGGTGGAGGCGTCCGGACGCAGCCGTTTCGCCTCGGCCTCGACGGCGGAGTGATCGGGGCCGACCACCACGGCGAGCGAGGTTCCCTCTCCCTGCGGCGCGGCGTGGAGCACGTGCGCCAGCAGCGACTGCCCGGCCACGGGATGCAGCACCTTCGGCAATGTCGAGCGCATGCGCGTGCCCTCGCCCGCGGCGAGCACGACGGTGAGGCTGGAACGGGCGGTCATTCGAATCCTTCAACTCCGGGACAAGCGCCGCCGTCTTAGAGCGTTTTCCCCAGCAAGGGAAAGGCGATTCGCCTTCCGGAAAAGCCGCGGATTCAGGCTGACTCGGCATTTCCTGATATCTTTGCCTTTGATTCGGCAGGCCTCGAGGAGGGCCAAGCAGGTTTGGCCAAGAATTCCGACCATCTGACCGGCTTCGAAGCCGAGGACACCGGCGGCCTGTTCGGTTCCCTGTTCGCCGACGAGGACGGTTTCGATCGCCGCCGCACGCTGTGGCGGGTCGCCTCCTGGGGCGTGATCTCGGTCGCGGCCGTCGTGGTTGCCGTGATGGCGAACCAGGCCTCGGTCGGCTGGCGGCGCGACCAGGCGGCGACCGCCGACCTCGTGCAGCAGGCCAACCGCCTGCAGGCGGTGGCGCGCGAGAGCCAGAACGAGGCGCGGCGGCTGGCCTCCGCGGTCGAGACGCTGAACAGCGACCGCGACCGCCTCTACACCCGCGTCACGGTGCTGGAACAGGGACTGGATTCCGTGACCGGCGCGATTGGCCGGCAGAATGCGGCGCCGCCTGCGCCGGTGGCCGCGGCATCTCCCGCCGATGCGCAACCTGCCGCGCAGGCCGCTGCCGTCGTCCCTGCCCCGACCATCGAGCCGGTCGCCAGCAAGCCGGCCGCGCAACCCGAAAAGACCAGCGCCACGGCCAGTGCCGAGCCGGTGCCCGCCAGCACTTCCGCCGTCAAGGAGGTGCCGACCAAACCGGCCGCGATGCCGGCAACGCCGCTGGTCGAATCCAAGTCCATGATGGCGCCGCCCGATCCGGCTGCCGGAAAGCTGATCGAGCCCTCGAAGCCCGCGAGCACGATCAAGGCGGAGCCGATCCCGGTCGTGGCCGCGGCGTCGCCGTTCGGCGACACGACCGAGCCGGCGACGGCTGAGGCGGCATTGCCGAAGATCCAGCGCACCGAATTCGGCGTCGACGTCGGCGGCGCCAATTCGATTGCCGGCCTGCGCGCGCTGTGGAAGGGATTGCTGAAGTCGCGGGCGAACGCGCCGCTGGCGGCGCTGCAGCCGATCATTGTGATCCGCGAGGGCAGCGGCGGCCGCGGCATGCAGCTGCGCCTGGTGGCAGGCCCGCTCGGCGACGCCGCGGCGGCGGCAAAGCTCTGCGCGGTCCTGACCGAGAACGACCGGGATTGCGAGACGACGGTCTATGACGGCCAGCGTCTTTCGCTGAAGGCCGACGAGGCGCCCGCAGCCAAGCCGGCCGCGCCGCCGGCGCCGCGCACCAAGAAGAACGCCTCGCAGAAGCGCGCTTCCGTCGAGGAGTCAAAGAAGCCGGAGGCTTCCGGCTCGTCGTCATGGTCGTCCTTCTTCGGCAAGAAGAACTAGGGTCCCAGCCAAGCTGTCGTCCCTGCGCACGCAGGGACCCATACGCCGCGGCGGAAATTATCCGGTATGCGGCCGGCTTTGCCTCAACAACTACTCCCTCTGGTTATGGGTCCCTGCGTGCGCAGGGACGACAGCGGAGCTAAAGCATGTGCCGCTGCGGCTTGTCCCGCACGGCGAAGCCCGGCATATTCGGCCCATGAAGAAATCCCCGTTCCGGCTGACGCCGTACCAGGTGCAGTTCCTGCTCGTCGTCGGTTTCATCACCGTCGGCTACGCGCTCTATCTGCGCTATCTCGCCATCGAACTGTCGAGCGTGGCGCTGGCCTGCGATGCCGGCGTGCACAGCATGGCCTGCAAGATGCGATCGCTTGCGACCTATCTGTTCAAGCATTCGGTGTTCGGCATCGTCGCCCTGATCGTCGCGGCGCTGCACCTGATGCGGCCGTCGATCGTGCTGCTGACGGCCGGCCTCGTCGCCGCCGGCACCGGCATCGTGCTCTACAACGTCACGCTGTCGGGGATCGCGATCGGCCTGCTCATCCTGGGCTTTGCGCGGCCCGCGCCCGCCACAGCGTAAGCGCCAGCAGCAGGTAGATCGCGATCGTCCACATCGCCTGCCAGTTGTCGCGGCCCTCGTTGATGGCGATGTAGATCGCGGCGATGGCGAGCAGGCCGGCGAATACGGCCTCCGCGATCGGGCGCACGCCGTCCTGCGGGCGGTTCAGCACCATCAGCCCGATGAACGGAATCACCGCCATGGTGAGCGAGGCATAGGGGAAATCGCGATAGCGCGGGTCGAAACTGAAGCCGATCGCGGTTTCGGCCGCAATCACCGCCGTGACCGCCAGCACCAGCGCCAGCAGGATGGTCGGCAGGGAGCGCGTCTTGTAGTCGCGGGGACCGAGCAGATCGAGGAACGTCGGCAGCGGCCGGCCCGCCATGCCCGCATTGGCGCAGAGCAGCGGCGAGGCCACGGCGGCTGTGAGCAGCGCACCCCATTTCAGCCAGCCGCCGATGCCGTAGCTCTCGTACAGCATCTTGTCCACGGCGATGCCGAGCAGGCTGCCCGCCGTGGTCGCCGAGATCGCGACCACGACCCACGCTACCGGCCGCGGCGTCCACGGCCGGCGGCGCAAGGTGAGGATCGCCGCGAGAAAGGTGAAGGCGCTGAGCAGCATTCCGCAGGCCATCTGCAACTTCCAGGCGGGATAGTTGCTGATGGCAACGCCCGGCGGATATTTGACGGCGCGCTTGTAGGCGTCGAACAATCCCCAATAACCGCCGACGGTGCCCTCGAGCTGGCGCTTCCAGGGCTGGTCATAAGCCTCGATCAGGTTGACGCGGAAGCCGTCGCGCCGCGCGAGGTCGAGGATTTCGGAAACGACGCGCGCCTGGCTGGTGCGCGAGGGCAAGGCGCCTTCCCGCATCCGGCCGTGGCTCGGCCATCCGGTTTCCCCGACCAGGATTTCCTTGCCGGGAAACGCCACCACCATGCGCCGGCGGATGGAATCGACGTGCGCCGCGGCGAACTTGGCCTTGATCGGAATGTCCTCCCAATAGGGAAGGATGTGGATGGTGACGAAATCGACGGCGTCATGAACCTCGCGGTTCTTCAGCCAGTATTCCCAGACGTCGGCATAGGTGACGGGCACTCCCGGCGCCTGCGACTTCACGATGCGGATATTGGAGACGAGATCGGCGGCCGTCATCTCGCCGCGCAGCAACACCTCGTTGCCGACCACGAGCCCTGTCACGGTGCCGGGATAGCTTTTCGCGAGCTGCACCGCCGTGGCAATCTGCGCGAGGTTCTTGAAGCGGTTGCTGCCGAGCCAGATGCCCTGGATGACCTTGAGGCCTACCTTGGCGGCCAGCGCCGGCACCTGGTCCACGCCGTTGTCGACGGAATAGGTCCGCACGCAGTCCGTCACCTTGGCAAGCTGCGCCAGATCCTCGGCCATCTGCTCGGTCGAGATTTGCGTGGTCTCGACCAGCGGCGTCTGCGCGCCGCGGAACGGCGCATAGGAGAGGCATTGCAGCTTGGCGTTGGGGTCGATCGGCGCGCGCGCCAGGGTGATCGGCGTGGCGAGCCACCACCAGACCGCGGCAATCGTAGCGAGAGAAATCAGGAAGAGCGCCAGCGGCGTACGAAGAGAAATCGGTTCCATCCTCCGGGCGGGGCATGTCGATTAGCGCCTCGACCGCCGTCTGCCAAGTGCGGCATTGCGACAGGGAGCAACCATTTGCCGCCGGGCGGCTTTACCACGGCGAGATAAAGTTGTGAGTTTGCTGGACAAAAACCCGGATTCACGGCATGGGAATCCGGTGCCGTTTCCGCCGCATTGGGGGCCCATTTCAACGGCATCAAGCCCGCGCGCCCGGAACTGGCGCTGGAAGTTCAACTTATTCGGGGAATGTATGCGTCGCCGGGTTCTCAACCTTCAAAGTGTGGTTCTGCGTCTGGTCTGTGTTCATCTGGCCCTGGCCGCAGTGGCCGTTCCGGTCGGCGGCAGCGGCGCCCTCGCCCAAAGCGGCGCCCCGGCCGCCCAGGAGCAGCAGGGCAAGGCCGCGCCGGACAGCAAGTCCGCCGACGCCATCAAGGAGAACGAGCGCAAGGCCGCCGAATTCGTCGAGGCCCAGCAGGTCCTCAACGGCCCCGGCGGCAACCCCGAATGCGTCTGGCTCGGCCGGCGCGTGGTGCGCCTGATGTGGCTGGACGACCTCGACACGGCCTTCCGCCACCTCGACCTCTACGACCGTTTCGGCTGCCCGGGCGGCCATGTCCAGGCAAGCTTCCGCTGCCTGACCCGGTTCGGCTCGCAAATCGACGACAAGGTGCCGCGCAGCCTGAACGACCGTATCCACGCCTGCTGGATCAACCCCGGCGCCCAGCCGCAGACCGCCGCCGCCCCCGGACCGGCCCCCTCGCCGGCCCCGACGACGTCGGGCAGCGGAGCGCCCGCGGCAGCACCCGCGCCGGCGGCCCCCGCCAAGTAAGCGGCTTCCGCGCGCGCCCGGCCAACCCGGGCCGTCGTGGACCTGATGAACGCTGGCTGAACGGCTGCGCCCTCAAAAGGCCATGGCGCCATACCAGTTGTCTAATCGCGCGGCAGCATTATCCTATGGTCGCCGTGAAGTCGGTCGAACCCAGGGGACAGGTTCGCTTTTAAGGAAATCGAGCCCCGTATGGTTTGGTCGCGATGCGCGCCGTCGTCGCAGTTCTTCTGCTTGTAACCGCCGTTCATGCCGGACTTTGGGGCCTTCTGCAGGACAAGCAGGCGGCGCCCGACTTCCATGGCATCCTGCCGAGCGTGTCCTATGCGCCGTTCGACGGCACCGGCCATCCCGACATCGACAACATCCCGACGGTCGAGAAGATTCGTGCCGACCTGAAAAAGCTCGCCACGATGACCAAGGCGATCCGGCTCTATTCGTCGACCGGCGGCGTCGAGCTGGTGCCGGCCGTTGCCGCCGAGTTCGGGCTCAAGGTCATGGTAGGCGCCTGGATCGACAAGAACGTCGATCGCAACAAGCGCGAGATCGACGCCGCCATCACGCTGGCCCGCCGCAACAGCAACGTCATCGGCGTCGTCGTCGGCAACGAGGTGATCTACCGCGGCGAGCAGGAGGTGGCCGACCTCATCGAGATGATCAAGCGGGTCAAGAAGTCGGTCGGCGTGCCGGTGACGACCGGCGAGATCTGGCACGTCTGGCGCGAGTTCCCGCAGCTTGCCAACAACGTCGACTTCATCGCCGCCCACGTGCTGCCCTACTGGGAAAACTTCACCGACAAGCAGGCGGTCGACCAGGCCGTCGACCGCTTCAACCTGCTGCGCGACCTGTTTCCGGGCAAGCGGGTGGTGATCGCCGAGTTCGGCTGGCCGAGCGCCGGCTACAACCTGCTCAACGCCAATCCCGGACAGTTCGAGCAGGCCTCCGTGCTGCGCAACTTCGTCACCCGCGCCGAAGCCATCGGCATGGACTACAACATCGTCGAGGCGATCGACCAGCCCTGGAAGTTCTTCGAGGGCGGCGTCGGTCCCTATTGGGGCATCCTGAACGCCGCGCGCGAGCCGAAATTTTCCTGGACCGGGCCGATCGTGAACCCCGACTACTGGAAGCTCGCCACCATCGCCCTTCTGGTCGGAATCCTGCTGTCGTTGCCGATCCTGCGGCTGAGCGAGCCGACGCCGATGCAGGCCCTGGTGCTGTCGGCCGCCGCGAGCGGCGTCGGCGCCTGGGCCGCCACGGTGTTCGCCTACTGGAACACGCACTATTTCGTCTGGGGTTCGGCGTTCGCGCTGGGGCTCGGCATGGTGCTGCTGGTGCCGCTCGTCCTCATTGCGATGGCGCGGATCGACGAGATCGCCGCCGTCGCCTTCGGCAAGGGCCCGCGTCGGCTGGTCACCAAGAGCGCGCCGCTGGCGCCCGCGACCATCGGCGAGAACGTCAGCTTCCCGAAGGTCTCGATCCACGTCCCCGCCTATTACGAGCCGGTGGAGATGCTGAAGCAGACGCTGGATGCGGTGTCGCGGCTCGACTATCCGAATTTCGAGTGCGTGGTCATCATCAACAACACGCCCGACCCGGAGTTCTGGCAGCCGATCCAGGACCACTGCCGGGCGCTGGGCGAGCGCTTCAAGTTCATCAACGCCGAGAAGGTGCAGGGTTTCAAGGCCGGCGCGCTGCGCATCGCCATGGACCGCACCGCCGTCGACGCCGAGATCATCGGCATCATCGACGCCGACTATGTCGTGCATCCGGACTGGCTGAAGGACCTCGTCCCGCTGTTCGCCGATCCCCGCGTCGGCCTCGTGCAGGCGCCGCAGGAGCATCGCGACGGCGACCGCTCGCTGATGCACTACATCATGAACGGCGAATATGCCGGCTTTTTCGACATCGGCATGGTCCAGCGCAACGAAGCCAACGCCATCATCGTGCACGGCACGATGTGCCTGATCCGTCGCGCCGCGATGGACAAGGCCGGCGGCTGGTCGAGCGACACCATCTGCGAAGACACCGACCTTGGCCTGTCGATCCAGCAGCAGGGCTGGCTCACCCACTACACCAACACGCGCTATGGCGAAGGGCTGCTGCCCGACACCTACGAGGCCTTCAAGAAGCAGCGCCACCGCTGGGCCTATGGCGGTTTCCAGATCGTCAAGAAACACTGGCGGCGCTTCCTGCCGGGCGAAAGCCGCCTCACCGCCGACCAGCGCCGCGAATTCGGCCTCGGCTGGCTGAACTGGCTCGGCGCCGAAAGCCTCGGCGTGGTGGTGGCGATCCTCAATTTGATCTGGGTGCCGATCGTCGTCTTTGCCGAAATCGCCATCCCCGACAAGATCCTGACCTTGCCGATCATCGCGGCCTTCGTGGTGTCGCTGACGCACTTCCTGGCGCTGTACCGGTTGCGGGTGAAGGTGAAGGTGCCGCAGATGCTGGGCGCCATGATCGCGGCGATGAGCGTGCAGTGGACGGTGTCGCGCGCGGTCGCCCAGGGCCTGATCACCGAGCACCTGCCGTTCGCGCGCACCTCCAAGGGCGGCCTGTCGCGGATGTCGATCGAGTTCCAGGCGTTCTGGGAAGCGGTGATCGGCGTGCTGCTGCTGGTCGGCGCCGCGCTGCTGGTGGTCAACAACGATTCGACGCTGCTGATGAGCACCGGCGGCAAGCAGGTGCGCGAGATCTACATTTTCGCAGGCGTGCTGGTGCTGCAGAGCCTGCCCTTCCTGTCGGCGGTGGCGATCGCGATCCTGGAGAATTCGCGCATCAACGAATTCGCCTTCTGGCGGAACAGTGCGGTGCGGGCCGCCGAACTGATCGGCCTTCGCCCGGTCGCGCTGCCCAACCCGGCTGCAAACCCGCAGCCGGTCGCCAGCGAAATCCAGCGCAAAGCCAGCTGACCGAGTGTGGAAAGCAGCATCCGTCGGCCCTTGAAGAAGCCGCGGTAACTCCCGATTTCGACTGCAGGATTCACGCCGGGCGGCGCCGGCCCCGGCGCGACGTTGCGCTATTGACCCGCGCGGGCCCGCCCCCTACACAGCGCGGACCCGGAGCACGATCCGGACCACGGTAGAGTGAGCGCGTAGCTCAGGCGGTAGAGCACGTGACTTTTAATCATGGGGTCGAGGGTTCGAGTCCCTCCGCGCTC
>CAZDEZ010000113.1:0-9026 GCA_964504705.1 uncultured Bradyrhizobium sp. | reverse complement strand
TCGATCAGCGACTTGATGGCGCCGACGGCGCGGTCGAGGCCCTGCAGCACCGCGATGTTGGGCAGCGATTTCCGCACCGCCTTGGTGTGCTCGGTGAAGCCGATCGACATCGCGCTGATGTAGATCACGGGTTTGTGCGCCTCGCCCGCCATCTCGTTGACGATGCGCAGGTTGCGCTCGCGCAGCTCGTGCGGCGCCTTCGGCAGCTCGGCGTCGATGATGACGATGTCGGTGTCGGGATCGTCGATCATGATCTTGATGGACTTCATGTAGACGGAGGGATCGACGACGGCGGCAAAGCCGGCATCGAGGGGGTTGCCGACGATGCTGCCGGGGCCGAGCATTCTGGCCAGTTGCTCCGAGGCGTTGGCGGACAGCGGCGCGAAGTTCATGCCGGCCGAATAGAAGGCGTCGATCAGGAGGCCGCGCTTGCCGCCCGACAGCGACACCGCGGCGAGGCGGTTGCCCTTCGGCGTGTCGGCATGGACGAAGCATTCGGTGGTCTCGATCAGTTCGTCGAGGCCGCGGACGCGGATCACGCCCTCGCGGGTGGAGATCGCATCGAAGGTTTCGATGGAACCGGCGAGCGCGCCGGTATGCGCCATTGCCGCCGCGCGGCCGCCCTCGGAGGCGCCGAGCTTCAGCGCGATGACGGGCTTGCCGGCGGCGCGCGCGGCCTTGCAGGCGTCGCGGAACGCTTTCGTGTTCCGTACGCCTTCGAGATAGACCACGATGACGCGGATCGAGGGATCGGCGGCGAAATAGGCCATCAGGTCCGGCGTCTCGAGCCCGACCTCGTTGCCGGTCGTCACCATGTAGCCGACGCCGACGCCGCGATCCTCCAGCGCCTGGCGGATCGCCATCACGATGGCGCCGGACTGGCCGGCGATGCCGACCCGCCCCTGCTCCATGGTGACGATGCGGTCGTCGATATTGGTGAAGAGCTTCTCGCCGGCGCTAAGGTTTCCCAGGCAATTCGGGCCGGTCACGGCAAGGCCGGTCTCCTTCACCGCCTGCTTCAGTTCTTCGGCGAGCCGCTGGCTCTCCTCGTCCTGCAGCTCGGAAAACCCTGACGTGACGATGGTGGCCGAACGCGCCCCGGCGGCTGCGGCATCGCGGATCACCTGGACGGCGAAGCGCGCGGGCACCAGTACCAGCACATGGTCGGGCTTTTCCGGAAGGCTGGCGAAATCCTTGTAGCAGGGCACGCCCCAGATGGTTTCGCGCCTGGCGTTGACGGGAAAGAGGCCGCCCTCGTAACCGTATTTGACCAGATTGTTCCAGATGCGCTCGGCATAGTTGCCGGGCTTGTCGGTGGCGCCGACCAGCACGATGTTGCGAGGGTGCAGCATCGAATGCACGCTCTTCACGATGTCGCTGGCGTCTTGCGGGGGCGACCATTTGCCGGTCGAACTGGCGGCGCGGGCATCCATAGGCGTTCTCTCACCCCGTACTTGTTTTGCGAGACGGAATTTTCGTCTCTTTGATTGGAATGGGAGCAAACCGGTCATTTCGTCCGGCGTCAACACGCCGCCGGCGTGTGCCGGCCTTCCCAATTCGCGGGAGCGAACAGCAGCGGCGTACAACACTTGCCAAAAAGAAAGGGGCTCCAGCTTGCGCTGGAGCCCCTCAACGGCCAGGGCATTGCCGGGTATGTGCCCCGGACCGTAGTTCTGGACGCGGCGCCAGAGGACGCCGCGCCCTTGGGAGGTTACATGTTGTAGGCGCGCTCGGTGTGGTCGGTGAGGTCGAGACCTTCGCGTTCCACTTCGACGGTGGCGCGGAGCCCGACGATCACGTCGACGACCTTGAACAGGATCGCCGAACCGACGCCCGACCAGACCAGCGTGGTCCCGACGCCCCAGAGCTGCGAGGTCATCTGCGCGATGAAGTCGTAGTCGTCGATCTTGGCGAGGGCGTAGTTCATCACGCCGGTGCCGCCGAGGGCCGGGTTGACCAGGATGCCGGTGCCGAGCGCGCCGACGATGCCGCCGACGCAGTGCACGCCGAACACGTCGAGCGAGTCGTCATAGCCGAGCGAGTTCTTCACCACGGTGCAGAAGAACAGGCAGACCACGCCGACCACGAGGCCGAGCACGATGGCGCCCATCGGGCCGGCGTAACCGGCAGCGGGCGTCACCGCGACGAGGCCCGCGACCGCGCCGGAGAGGATGCCGAGCATCGAGGGGTGGCCGCGGACGATCCATTCCGCGAACATCCAGGCCAGCGCCGCCGCTGCGGTCGCAACGAAGGAGTTGGTCATGGCGAGCGCGGCGCCGCCGGAAGCCTCCAGGTTCGAACCGGCATTGAAGCCGAACCAGCCGACCCAGAGCAGCGAGGCGCCGATCATCGACATGGTCAGCGAATGCGGCGCCATCAGCTCCTTGCCGTAGCCGGTGCGCTTGCCGATCAAGAGCGCGCCGACCAGACCGGCGATGCCGGCGTTGATGTGCACCACGGTGCCGCCCGCGAAGTCGATGGCGCCCTTCTTGAAGATCCAGCCCGCGTCGGCCATCACTTCGTCGAGCTTGGCCTGCGCCGCCTTCTTGGCGGCTTCGTCACCGGCCGCGGCGAGCGCCTTGGCGGCATCCGAGATCGCGTCCGGACCGGGCCAATACCAGACCATGTGTGCGATCGGCAGGTAGATCAGGGTGACCCAGAGCGGGATGAACAGCGCGATGGCAGAGAACTTCATGCGTTCGGCAAAGGCGCCGACGATGAGGGCCGGCGTGATCGCCGCGAAGGTCATCTGGAAGCAGATGTAGACCAGCTCGGAGATGTTGGCGTCGACGCTGAAGGTCGCTGCCTTGGAGTCCGTGGTCACGCCCATCAGGAAGGCCTTGGAGAAGCCGCCGAAGAATTCGGATGCTCCGGTGAAGGCCACGCTGTAGCCATAGATGGCCCACAGCACGGTGACGATGCAGACGGTGTAGAACACCTGCATCAGCACCGAGAGCATGTTCTTGGAACGGACGAGACCGCCGTAGAACAGCGCCAGGCCCGGGATGGTCATCAACAGCACGAGGACCGTCGACGTCAGCATCCAGGCGTTGTCGCCCTTGTTGACGGTCGGCTCGGCATAGGCCGCGGTCGCTGCGAAAAGGCCGACTGCGAGGGCCGCCAATCCCGCGCTATAGGGACGTTTGAACGTCATTTTGTCTTACTCCTGAATGGTAGGGTTGTGCGCGAAATCAGAGGGCTGCGGCATCGGCCTCGCCGGTGCGGATGCGAACCGCATGGTCGAGGTTGATGACGAAGATCTTGCCGTCGCCGATCTGGCCGGTCTTGGCAGCCGAGGTGATCGCGTCGATGGTCTTGTCGACCTGATCCGAATTGACGGCGACTTCGATCTTGATCTTGGGCAGGAAGCTGACGGCGTATTCGGCGCCGCGATAGATTTCCGTGTGGCCCTTCTGCCGGCCGTATCCCTTGACTTCCGTCACCGTCAAACCGTGCACGCCGATGGCGGTCAGGGCGTCACGGACTTCTTCGAGCTTGAATGGCTTGATGATCGCCATAACGATTTTCATTGGGTTTATCCCCGCTTGGACCCGGCACCCCCGGGTGGACTGGATGGACGTCCCCACGCGGAGAGTTCACTACGCGGGCACAGCCTGGCCCCGTAGAATCAAATGCCGTGCCAGAACGGCGGCATTCCCTAACGGTTTATGAATCCGGACGTTTTCGCGGTTCCCGGGCACACGCCGAAAGTGCGTTATTCCGCCGCGCCTAAAGTCTAATCAGCAATGCACAAGGCGTGGGCAGGACCGTGTATCGACACAATCATGCCCATCGCGCGTGCAGAAAAGCGGTAGCCGGATAACGGGACTACTGCAGGGCCTCGCCGTGCTGCGAAATATCCAGGCCTTCCAGCTCCTGCTGCATCGAGACCCGGAGCGGTGCAAAGGCGCCGACCAGCTTGAGCAGGACGTAGGTGACCACGGCGGTCCAGGCGAAGACGATGGCAACGCCGTAGAACTGGGTGAGCAGCTGCTGCGGGTTGCCCTCGAGCAGGCCTGCGCTGTCGCCGATCGCCTTGGCCGCGAACACGCCGCACAGCAGCGTGCCGGTGATGCCGCCGATGCCGTGGACGCCGAACACGTCGAGCGAATCGTCGTAGTTGAGGCGCTGCTTCAGCGAGGTGCAGGCCCAGAAGCAGACGGCGCCCGCGGCGATGCCGATCAGGATGCCGGCCCACGGCGCGACGAAGCCGGAAGCCGGCGTGATGGTGCCGAGGCCGGCGACGGCGCCGGAGATCATGCCGAGCACGGAAGGCTTGCGGCGCGTCGACCATTCCAGCGCCGCCCAGGTCAGCGCGCCGGCGCAGGCCGACAGATGCGTCGCCGTGATCGCCATCACCGCGCGCGGCGAGGCCGTGAACGCCGAGCCGCCGTTGAAGCCGAACCAGCCGACCCACAGCATGCCGGTGCCGATCACCGCGAGCGCGAGATCGTAAGGCGCGAGGTTCTCGCTGCCATAGCCGTGACGGTTGCCCATCACCTTGGCGGCGACGAGGCCGCCGATGCCGGCCGACAGGTGCACGACGAGGCCGCCGGCGAAGTCGAGCACGCCCATGCTCTGCAGGAAGCCGCCGCCCCACACCCAATGCGCCAGCGGCACATAGACGAAGGTGAACCAGCCGACCGCGAACCACAGCCACGCCGAAAACCGCATGCGGTCGGCGACCGAGCCCGCCACCAGTGCCACCGTGATGATCGCAAAGGTCATCTGGTAGATCATGAACAGCGCTTCCGGAATTGTCTTCGCCGCCGGATTGACCGTCTCCATGGTCATGCCGGCGAGGAACCAGCGGTCGAGCGTGCCGATCCAGGAACCGTCGCCGACGAAGGCGAGCGAATAGCCGTAGGCGACCCACAGGATGGAAATCAGCGCCACCGCCGACAGGCTCTGCGCCATGGTGGCGAGCACGTTCTTCTTGCGCACCATGCCCGCATAGAACAGTGCAAGGCCCGGGATGGTCATCATCAGCACCAAAGCGGTGGCGACGATCATCCAGGAGGTGTCGGCGGCGTTGATGGTGGAAGTTTCGGCAAAGGCGGGCGTTGCCAGCGTCGAGAATCCGACCAACGCCAATCGCCTCACGCCGCGCGAGTGAGCCCCCATGATATTTTTCCCCGGCATTACCAACTTGCAATTCTTGTCCGCACCTTCGGCCGTCCGGGCCGGGCGCGTTTTGAGACGGATGTCAGAGTGCGTCGCTGTCGGTCTCGCCGGTGCGAATGCGCACGGTGTGTTCGATCGGCGTGACGAAGATCTTGCCGTCGCCGATCTGGCCGGTGCGCGCGCCCTGCGTGATGACGCTCACCACCTTGTCGGCGACGTCGGAATCGACGGCGACCTCGATGCGCAGCTTGGGCAGGAAGTTCACGACATACTCGGCGCCGCGATAGATTTCGGTGTGGCCCTTCTGGCGGCCGTAGCCCTTGACCTCGGTCACGGTCATGCCGTGGACGCCAATGGCGGTCAGCGCCTGGCGGACTTCGTCGAGTTTGAAGGGTTTGATGATCGCGACGACGAGCTTCATGGGAGCCTTCATTCCATCATGTTTTGGGCAGTGTGACAGTCCGGCGAGGTTTGCCAATCAAAATCTGGCATCTTTCTGTGCAAATGGCATAAAAAAGTTGCAGGGGTAAGTGGATTCATATGCGGGTGGACGGCCTGCCTCTCTGTACAGGCGGGCGGATCGTCCGCCAGAATGCGCGCTTTCGAAAGGCCGGAGCGTCCAGCCCGCCCGGATCCGGCCGCTGCCTGAAAAATCCCCCGAGGAGACGCCAATGTCGAAGCAATGGTTCTATGCCGCCAACGGCCAGCAGCAGGGTCCGTATCCGGAAGCCCAGTTCCGCGACCTCATCGCCAACGGCACGGTGCGCGCCGACACCCTGGTCTGGTCCGAGGGGATGGCCGGCTGGCAGAAGGCGGCGGAAATCCCGGGTCTGGCGCCGAGCGCTGCGGCGCGTCCGCCGGGACTGCCGCAAGGCGGGCCGCCGATGATGGCGGGTGCGGCCGGTTCGCCGGGCAATGCGCTGTCGGCCGACCTGCCGCTGTTCGGCCTGTTCGGACGCGCGCTGGCCTACTTCATCGGCATGCTGCTGGTGATTCCCGCGCCCTGGGTTGCGGTCTGGTTCTATCGCTGGTTCGCTTCGCGCGTTCAGGTGCCGGGGCGGCCCAATTTCTCGTTCACCGGCCAGGTCGGCGACATCTGGTGGGCATTCATCCTGCTGGCCCTGCTCGGCCTGGTCGGCGCCTACGATCCCTTCTATCAGCTCATCGCGATCGTCCTGCAAGCCGTGGTGTCCTGGTTCATCCTGCGGTGGGCGGTCGGCAATCTCGCCTCGAACGGCCAGAAGATTCCCGCGGTCTTCAACGGCAGCATCTGGGGCTATGTCGGCTGGCAGCTTCTGCTGATCGTCTCCATCATCACGATCATCGGCTGGGCCTGGGTCATCACCGCCATGCTGCGCTGGATCAGCCGCAACATCAGCGGCACGCGGCGCGAGGTCGTGTTCAACGGCTCGGGCTTGCAGGTGCTGTGGCGTTCGATCGTGTTCGCGCTGGTAAGCTGCCTCATCATCCCGATCCCGTGGATGCTGCGCTGGTACGGGAACTGGTATGTGTCGCAGTTTGCGCTGGCGCCGCGCGGGGCAGCTTACGCGTAGACGTCAGGTCTTGCGCTGGCGCACCGAACCTTCCTGCGCGACCGATGCCACCAGCGTGCCGTCGGGTTTGAAGATCAGGCCGCGGGTCAGCCCGCGGCCGTCCTGCGCGCTCGGCGAATCCTGGGCGTAGAGCAGCCACTCGTCGGCGCGGAACGGGCGGTGAAACCACATCGCGTGGTCGAGGCTCGCCGGCATCATGCGGCGGTCGAACAGCGTGCGGCCGTAACGCGCCATCACCGCGTCGAGCAGCGAGAAATCGGAGGCATAGGCCAGCGCGCACAAATGCAGCGCCGGATCGTCGGGCAGCTTCGCCGCGGTGCGGATCCAGACATGGATGCGGCCGTCGTCGATCTTCTGGCCGAAGTAGCGGCCGAGCTCGACCGGGCGCAGCTCGATCGGACGATCGGACTCGTAGTAGCGGCGGATGAACTCCGGCATCTCCTTGAACATCGGCTGCTTGGAAATTTCCTCCGCGGTGAGTTTTTCCGGCGGCGGCACGTCCGGCATCTTGTCCTGATGGTTGAAGACGCCTTCCTCCTCGGCGTGGAAGGAAACCATGATGGAGAAGATGGCGTTGCCGTGCTGGATCGCGGTGACGCGGCGGGTGGAATAGCTCTTGCCGTCGCGCAGCCGCTCGACCTGGTAGACGATGGGGATCTGCGTATCGCCCGGCAGGATGAAATAGCAATGGATGGAATGCGGCAGGCGGCCCTCGACGGTGCGGCACGCCGCGACCATCGCCTGGCCGATCACCTGGCCGCCGAACACGCGCTGCCAGCTCGTCTTCGGGCTGTTGCCGCGGAACAAATTCACCTCGAGCTGCTCGAGGTCGAGGATGGCGAGCAGGTCGATCAGGCTTTTGGACATTAACGATGCTTTCGCTGCGACCTCGCGGCGGTAAAGAACGCGCGGCCCCTTGTTTGGTGAACCTGTTTCGCCCAGCTATAATCCTATCGCAAGAGTATCAATACGCGGGTTTCCATGACGGCACAGCGAAGCATTGTGATTTGTGGCGGGGCGTTTGCCGGGCTGGCGCTGGCGCTGGCGCTTCGCCAGGGGCTGGGGCCGGATATTCCCGTCGTCGTCGCCGATCCCGCGCTCGGCATGCGGCCGAGCCGCGATCCGCGCGCCACCGCCATCGTCGCGGCCTGCCGCAGGCTGTTCGAGGCGCTCGGGGTGTGGGACGAGGTGGCGCCGAAGGCGCAGGCCATGCTCGACATGGTGGTGACGGACTCGCAGCTTGCCGACGCCACGCGTCCGGCGTTCCTGACCTTCGGCGGAGAGGTCGAGCCGGGCGAGCCGTTCGCGCACATGGTGGAGAACCGCCATTTGATCGACGCGCTGGTCGCGCGCGCCGGCGCTGCCGGCGTCGATCTGCGCGCCACCGCGGTCGACAGCTTCTCGGCGGGCGCCGACGGCGTCGAAATCGTGCTGGCGGACGGCACGACCGTCGCAGCGAGCCTTCTGGTTGCGGCCGACGGCGCGCGCTCGAAGCTGCGCGAACAGGCGGGCATTGCCACCCATGGCTGGGACTACGATCAGTCCGGCATCGTCGTCACCGTCGGCCATGAGCGCGATCACCACGGCCGCGCCGAAGAGCATTTCCTTCCCGCCGGTCCGTTCGCGATCCTGCCGCTGACCGGAAAACGTTCGTCGCTGGTGTGGACGGAAACGCGCAAGGAAGCCGCGCGCATCATCGCGCTGGACGCGGAAGAGTTTCACGCCGAGCTGGAGCGGCGCTTCGGCCTGCATCTCGGGGAGGTCAAGGCGCTGGACAAGCCGCGCGCCTTCCCGCTCGGCTATTTCGTCGCGCGCTCCTTCATCGCCGAGCGCCTCGCGCTGGTCGGCGACGCCGCCCATGTGATCCATCCGATCGCGGGGCAGGGGCTCAATATGGGCCTGAAGGACGTCGCGGCGCTTGCCGAGGTCGTCGTCGATGCGGCTCGGCTCGGCATGGACCCGGGTGGCGCGGGCGTGCTCGAGCGCTACCAGCGCTGGCGCCGCTTCGACACCATGGCGATGGGGGTGGCGACCAATTCGCTGAACCTGTTGTTCTCCAACGAATCGAAATTGCTGCGCGCCGTGCGCGACATCGGGCTCGGTCTCGTCGATCGCGCGCCGCCGCTGAAGAACCTGTTCATCCGCCAGGCCGCCGGCCTCACCGGCGAAGTGCCGCGGCTGTTGAAGGGCGAGGCGTTGTAGGCGCTGCCGTCATTGCGAAGAATCGTAGGATGGGTTGAGCCCTTCGCGAAACCCATCATCGCCGCCGCGGAAAGATTGATGGGTTTCGCTCGCGCTCAACCCATCCTTGTATTAGCGCGATCGCTTAGACTGGAACCGTTCCGTGAG
>CAZDEZ010000112.1:0-9667 GCA_964504705.1 uncultured Bradyrhizobium sp. | reverse complement strand
AGCCACGAGGCGCTGCTGCTCGGCTACGAGCAGGCGCTGACCCGCGTCGATTCCACCACCGGCGACTGGTACGCGACCTCGGGCCACATGATCTGGATCGGCGACCGCACCCGCCAGCTCGATCACGCCCATGTCGAGTATTTCCGCGGCATCAGGAACCCGATCGGCCTGAAATGCGGCCCGTCGCTGAAGCCGGACGAACTCATCAAGCTGGCTGACATCCTCAACCCCGACAACGAGCCGGGTCGCCTGACGCTGATCACGCGCTTTGGCAACGAGAAGGTCGGTGAGCACCTGCCCGGCATGGTGCGCGCGATCCAGCGCGAGGGCCGCAGCGTGGTGTGGTCGTGCGATCCCATGCACGGCAACACCATCACCTCCAACACCGGCTACAAGACGCGGCCGTTCGACCGCATCCTCTCCGAGGTGAAGACCTTCTTCAGCGTGCATGCGGCCGAAGGCACCCATGCCGGCGGCGTTCACCTGGAGATGACCGGGCAGGACGTCACCGAATGTCTCGGCGGCGCGCGCGCCATCACCCATGAGGATCTCAGCGACCGCTACCACACGGTGTGCGATCCCCGCCTCAATGCCGAACAGTCCATCGACCTCGCCTTCCTGATCGCCGAGCTGCTCAAGCAGGAGCGCGCGGGCAGGGCGCAGCCGATGCCGGCCGCAGCGGGATTGTAATTTGCTGCGTCTGTGGCGGGCCACCATCAACACGCGTAACGGGCTCGCCTTCGCGATCCGCTCGGAGCAGGCCGTGCGCGAGGAGATTTTCGCGCTGGCGCTGTCGATCCCGCTGGCCTGGCTGGTCGGCGCCACCGCGATGCGCCGGGTGGAACTGGTCGCGGCCGTGGCGTTTGTCCTCGTCGTCGAACTGCTCAATACCGCGATCGAGAAGCTCGCCGACCGCCTGACCATGGACCGCGATCCCAGGATCGGGCAGGTCAAGGACATGGGTTCGGCCGCCGTCGGCGTCGCGCTGCTCATGGCCGGGGCGTTCTGGCTGTTCGCCATCGCCGAGCGCATGGGCCTTGTCTAAAATCAGCTGTTTGCAGCTGGCTGTTGTGCGGGGCAACATCGCGTCATGAACAAGATTTCCGAATTCAGGATCACGCTGGCGCAGCTCAACCCGACGGTGGGCGATGTTGCCGGCAATGCCGCCAAGGCCCGCGTCGCGCGCGAAAAGGCGCAAGCCGACGGCGCCGATCTCGTCGTGCTGCCGGAACTGTTCATCACCGGCTATCCGCCGGAAGACCTCGTGCTGAAGCCGGCCTTCCAGGCCGCCTGCCGCGAGGCGGTGGAGGCGCTGGCGCGGGAGACTGCGGGCGGGGGCCCGGCCGTGCTGATCGGCACGCCCTGGGTCGAGGACGGCAAGCTCTATAACGCCTGCGCGCTGCTCGATGGCGGGCGCATCGCCGCGCTGCGGTTCAAGGCCAACCTGCCGAACTACGGCGTGTTCGACGAAAAGCGCCTGTTCGCGCGCGGGCCCGCCGCGGGCCCGGTGACGGTCAAGGGCGTGCGGGTCGGCGTGCCGATCTGCGAGGACATCTGGCTGGAAGAGTCCGAGGATTACGAGAACGTCGTCGAATGCCTCGCCGAGACCGGCGCGGAAATCCTCGTCGTCCCCAACGGCTCGCCCTACGCACGCGACAAGAACGACCTGCGCCTCTCCATCGCGGTCGCCCGCGTCACCGAAAGCGGGTTGCCGCTGGTCTATCTCAACCAGGTCGGCGGCCAGGACGAACTGGTGTTCGACGGCGCCTCGTTCGCGCTCAACGCCGATCTGTCCGTTGCCTGCCAGCAGCCGTGCTTCGTCGAGGACGTCGTGACGCTGCTCTGGCGCAGGGATGCCGGCGGCTGGCGCTGCGCGGGGAAGGTCGCACCGCTGCTCGAAGGCGACAAGGGCGATTATGCCGCCTGCGTGCTCGGCCTGCGCGACTATGTCCGCAAGAACGGATTCCCCGGCGTGCTGCTCGGCGTTTCCGGCGGCATCGATTCCGCGCTGTGCGCGGCGATCGCGGTGGACGCGCTCGGCGCGGACAAGGTGCACGGCATCATGCTGCCGTTCAAATACACCGCGCAGGTCTCGCTCGACGACGCCGCGAAGCTCGCAGGCGCGCTCGGCTTCCCCTACCAGGTGCTGCCGATTGCGGACGCCGTCAACGGCTTCGAGAAAATTCTCGCCGTGCCCTTCGCCGGCCTGCCGCGCGACATCACCGAGGAGAATCTGCAGGCGCGCACCCGCGGCACGCTCTTGATGGCGCTCTCCAACAAGACCGGCGCCATGGTGGTGACCACAGGCAACAAGTCGGAAATGTCGGTCGGCTACGCCACGCTGTACGGCGACATGAACGGCGGCTTCAACCCGATCAAGGACATCTACAAGACCGAAGTGTTCCGCCTCTCCAGCCTGCGCAATGCATGGAAGCCGGACTTCGCGCTCGGCCCCTCGGGCGAAGTGATCCCGCCCAACATCATCACGCGTCCGCCGACCGCGGAATTGCGCGAGAACCAGACCGACCAGGATTCGCTGCCGCCCTATGATGTGCTCGACGGCATTCTCGAGCGTCTCGTCGAGCGCGAGATGCCGCTGGCCGACATCGTCGCCGCCGGCTTCGACAGGGAAGTGGTGGCGCGGATCGACCGCCTGCTCAACATCGCCGAATACAAGCGCCGCCAGGCCGCGCCCGGCGTCAAGGTGACCGAGAAGAATTTCGGCCGCGACCGCCGCTATCCCATCACCAACCGCTTCCGCGACAGCGGCAAGCCGCTGCCCGCGCCCGACGAGACGCTGGTCTCGCGCGCCGGCAAGGTCTCGGCCGAGGCCTACGAGGGCTAATCTAACTCCTCATCCTGAGGAGCGCGCTTTGCGCGCGTCTCGAAGGATGCAGGCCCGCCTGTCGCCTCATGCCTTCGAACGCTGGTGAACCGACTCAGCGCGTCGTCGTATTGTTGTTCGGAATGAACGTCGGGCCGACCGAGCGGATCGGCTTGTCCTTGCCGTCGGCGGCCTTCGGCGCTTCGGCCGGAGTGGCCGGCGGCGCGCTCGCCGTCGTCGCCGGAGCGGCGCCTTTCTTGCCCGCCGGCTGGTTACCCTTGGGCTGCTGCGCCTGCATCTTCTGCTGCTGCATCTTGCGGGCGCTCTCTTCGGTGACGATGATGTCGCCCTGCTGGTCCAGCACGGCCTTGTCGTCCACCGACTTCAGCGCGTCCGACCAGGTCTGGCCCGCACCCTTGCAGGAGCAGGCCGGATCGTGCGAGGCGCGAAACTTGAAGGCCGTCGGCAGCGCCGTGTAGAGCTGGCCGGTCGTCGACACCGCCGCGTTCATGTCCTCGCCGGGATTGCGATAGGCATAGAGGGCTGCGTCCGTCGCCGGGCACAGCGACTTGCAGGTTTTCTCGTCATCGGGAAAGCGCGCCGGCACGGTGGCGAACGAAACCGGGAAGTAGGCGCCGTCGCAGGTGCGCACGCACACCGTGCGATAGGTGCCGGACATCGAGCCGAGATCGCCGCCCGGCGGTC
The DNA here is from genome assembly GCA_964504705.1 of uncultured Bradyrhizobium sp. Lineage (GTDB taxonomy): Bacteria > Pseudomonadota > Alphaproteobacteria > Rhizobiales > Xanthobacteraceae > Bradyrhizobium. The sequence goes on along the minus strand of CAZDEZ010000112.1, from coordinate 6,138 downwards.
CGGGCATGGTGTTGCCGAACAGCCCGCCGAGGAAGCCGCCCGGACCCTGGCCCGGGCCCTGGTCGCGCAACGCCGCCGCATATTGCGGGCCGCAATTGTTCTGCGCCAGCGCCGTCAGCACCGAGCGGCGCTGGTTCTCGCGGTCGGCGCCGCCGAGCCCGCCGCTGCGCAGGCGCTCCAGGCTCGTGGTGATCTGGTCGAGATTGCCGCGCATCTGCTGGATCTGGTTGTTGACCGGCCCGCATTGCGCCGAGTTCTGGTTGAACAGCGAGAAGAAGCCGGAGCTGTCGCAGCCCATGCGCTTGGCCTGCGAGGTGACGCGGTCGAGCTCGCCCTGCTGGCGCGCCTGCGCTTCCTGATATTTGCGGATCTGCTCGTCCTTGGCGGGATCGCCTGTGCCGGTGCCGCGGTCGATGGTGGAAAGCTGCATCTCCAGCCGCTGGCACACCGGATTGCCCGGCGGCGGGCCGGCCTGCGGCGGCGGACCGCCCGGCATCTGGGCGAAGCCTTCCGCCGATATCGCAAGCAGTGCTGCGAGCCCAGCGCAGGCGAGGGGCCACCGGGACAGGAGATTGGTCAGCTTATGCAACATATCCGGCCATTAGCGATTTCGCGGGCGGCCCTCGGCCGAAGCGCGCGGCCGACGCACATAAGGCGCGGCCAAGACCGACTTCCTAGCCGCTTCCGTGGGCAGCGTCACGTCGTTTTGGCGGCAGGCCTGTGGCGGTCGTCGCCAATTACCGCCGGAAACGCGCGGTTTCAGCGCTCGCAGGTGATGGCGACGTATTCGTTGCAGCCGGAATGGCCGCAGCGCTCGGTCACATTTCTGGGAACGGAGCCCGTGATCTCGTCGGGATCGACACGGCGGTAGGAAACCGCCTGGGCGAAATCCCGCTGCTGGCAATAGGCGCGGGCGGCATGGGCGCCGCATTTGTCGCCCTTCGCCAGGCATTGGTCGACGCCATAGCCGTCCGCCTGGTTGGCAACGATGAACACGCGGGTGTCGGCGAAGGCCGCCGGGCCGGCGAGAACGAACGCGGCGGCGAAAAATGCCTGAAGGAATCGCATTGCAGCACCGATCGAGTGGAGGAAACCAGACACTCGATAAACCCCAATGGTTAAGAATGATTAACCATAAGCCACCCAGCACGGAGGGCCGTTTGGGTACCAAAAGCGGCCAAAAAGGGGCGGTTCGGCCTTGACGCGGCGGGTCCGCTGGCCCAAAGGTAGCCGCCATGAACGGCCACCTCGATATCTGCGCCATTTGCCGCGAGATTATTAGCTAGCGATTCGCTGGCTGAGGCCGTCTTTTCTCTCATTCGAGATTGTTGGACGCCCGGCCGCCACCGGACGGATGCCCATGCAATTGCGCTTCTACGATACGCTGACCCGGGAAAAGCGGCCCTTCGTGCCGCTCGATGCCGCCAACGTCCGCATGTATGCCTGCGGACCGACGGTCTACGACTTCGCCCATATCGGCAACGGCCGCGCCGCGATCGTGTTCGACCTCTTGTTCCGCGTGCTGCGCCATCATTACGGCGAGCGACACGTCATCTACGTCCGCAACATCACCGACGTCGACGACAAGATCAACGCGCGCGCCGCGCGCGACTATCCCGGCCTGCCGTTGAACGAGGCGATCCGCAAGGTCACGGAAGAGACGTATCAGCAATACCAGGACGACGTGACGGCCCTGGGCTGCTTGCCGCCGACCGTGCAGCCGCGCGCGACCGAACATATCCCGGAGATGCGCGCGATCATCGAGAAGCTGGTCGCCGGCGGCTTCGCCTACGTCGCCGAGGATCACGTGCTGTTCTCGCCGCAGGCGATGAACGCGGCGAACAAGGTTTTGCCGCGCTACGGCGCTTTGGCGAAGCGCTCGCTGGACGAGATGATCGCCGGCGCCAGGGTCGATGTCGCGCCCTACAAGCGCGACGTCACCGACTTCGTGCTGTGGAAGCCGTCAAAACCCGGCGAGCCGTCCTGGCCGTCGCCGGCGGGCATCGCCGCGGAGGGCCGTCCCGGCTGGCACATCGAATGCTCCGCGATGGCGTGGAAGCATCTCGGCGAGCGCTTCGACATCCATGGCGGCGGCATCGACCTCGTATTCCCGCACCACGAGAACGAGCTGGCGCAGACCTGCTGCGCCTTCCATGCCGACCGCATGGCGAATTTCTGGATGCACAACGGCTTCCTGCAGGTCGAGAGCGAGAAGATGTCGAAGAGCCTCGGCAACTTCTTCACCATCCGCGACCTGCTGGCCGATTGGCCGGGCGAGGTGCTGCGCCTGACCATGCTGAAGACGCACTACCGCTCGCCGCTCGACTGGACGCTGAAGAGCGCGGAGGAGAGCGCGAAGACTTTGGACGACTGGTACGCCGCCGCGGCCGATGCCGCGGGCGGGAAACCAGCGCCGTCAGCCGTCGAAGCGCTGTCCGACGATCTCAACACCGCGCAGATGCTGGCGGCGCTGCATGCGCTGCGTCATGGGGCCAATGCAAACGAAGGAGCCCGCGCCGATTTCGCCGCGACCTTGCGCATGCTCGGCTTCCTGTCACAGAGCGCCGCCGAGTGGAAGGGCCGCAAGCAACAGGCGAGCGGCATCGACCCCGCGCGGGTGGAGACCCTGATCGCCGACCGTGCCGCCGCGCGTGCGCGCAAGGACTTCAAGGAGTCCGACCGCATCCGCGACGAGCTCGTCGCCATGGGCGTCGTGCTCAAGGACGGCAAGGACAAGGACGGCAAGCCAATGACGACATGGGAGATGGCCTGATGACGAAACCCGACACACCGTTCCCGAAGCACTGGCGCTACTACATCTTCATCAAATGGGCTGTCATCGTCGCTGCCGCATTGCTCGTCCTGAAACTGTTTGGAGTGTTTTGAGGCGATGGGTCAGTCGTTGCCCAAACCTGCGCTCAGGCCTTACCTGGCATCGGACGCGCCGATGCTGGCGCAGATCTTCGCCGCCGCCATTCATGAGCTGACCGGCGACGACTACAGCGAAGCGCAGCAGGAGGCCTGGGCGGCGGCGGCCGAGGACGAGGACGAATTCGGCAAGAAGCTGGCCGGCGAGTTGACGTTGATCGCGACCATGCAGAACGCGCCGGTCGGTTTCGCATCGCTTAGGGGCAACGAGGCCATCGACATGCTCTATGTGCATCCCTCCGTAGCCGGGCAGGGCGTCGGCGCCATGCTGGTCGACGCGCTGGAGAAGCTCGCCAGCGCCCGCGGCGCCAAGGCGCTGTCGGTAGACGCCAGCGACACCGCGGTCGAGTTCTTCAGGAAGCGCGGCTACGTCGCCAAACAGCGCAACTCCGTTCCCCGCCACGGCGAATGGCTCGCCAACACCACCATGCAGAAGCAGCTTTCGCCTTCTGCCGGAGCGCCCCAATGAGCCGCGAACGCCTCTATCTCTTCGACACGACGCTGCGCGACGGCGCGCAGACCAATGGCGTCGACTTCACGCTGCACGACAAGAAGATCATCGCCGGAATGCTGGACGAGCTCGGCATCGACTATGTCGAGGGCGGCTATCCCGGCGCCAACCCGACCGACACTGAATTCTTCGCCGCGAAGCCGAAGCTCGCCCACGCGCGCTTCACCGCCTTCGGCATGACGCGCAGGCCCGGCCGCTCCGCCTCCAACGATCCCGGCCTTGCCGCGCTGATCGAGGCCAAGGCCGATGCGATCTGCTTCGTCGCAAAGGCCTCCGCCTATCAGGTGCGGGTGGCGCTGGAGACCACCAACGAGGAAAATCTCGCCTCGATCCGCGACAGCGTCAGGGCCGCGAAGGCGGCCGGCCGCGAGGTGATGGTCGACTGCGAGCATTTCTTCGACGGCTACAAGGAGAATCCGGATTTTGCGCTGGCCTGCGCTAAAGCCGCCTACGAGTCCGGCGCGCGCTGGGTGGTGCTGTGCGACACCAATGGCGGCGCGATGCCGCACGAAGTCGAGAGCATCGTGTCGGCGGTGACCAAACACATCCCCGGCAGCCATGTCGGCATCCACGCCCACAACGACACCGAGCAGGCGGTGGCCAATTCGCTGGCCGCGGTTCGTGCCGGCGCCCGGCAGATCCAGGGCACGCTCAACGGCCTGGGCGAGCGCTGCGGCAATGCCAATCTCTGCTCGCTGATCCCGACGCTGCGCCTGAAGCAGGAATTCGCCGAGCGTTTCGAGATCGGCGTCAGCCCTGAGCAGATGGGCGGCCTGATGAAGGTGTCGCGCTCGCTCGACAACATGCTGAACCGCGCGCCCAACCGCCATGCGCCCTACGTCGGCGAAAGCGCCTTCGTCACCAAGACCGGCATCCACGCCTCCGCCGTGCTGAAGGACCCGCAGACCTATGAGCACGTGTTGCCGGAATCGGTCGGCAATCACCGCAAGGTGCTGGTGTCAGACCAGGCCGGCCGCTCCAACGTCATCGCCGAGCTCGAGCGCGCCGGCATCGCCTTCGACAAGAGCGATCCGAAGCTGACGCGCCTCGTCGAGGAGATGAAGGAGAAGGAAGCAGCGGGCTACGCCTATGAGTCCGCCGACGCATCGTTCCAGCTGCTGGCGCGCCGCGTGCTCGGCCGGGTGCCGGAATATTTCAAGGTCGAGCAGTTCGACGTCAATGTCGAGCAGCGCTACAACGCGCTCGGCGAGCGCGTCACGGTCGCCATGGCCGTGGTGAAGGTGGATGTCGCCGGCGAGCGGCTGATCTCGGCCGCCGAAGGCAACGGCCCGGTCAACGCGCTCGACGTCGCGCTGCGCAAGGATCTCGGCAAGTACCAGAAATTCATCGAGGGCCTGAAGCTGATCGACTATCGCGTGCGTATCCTCAACGGCGGCACCGAGGCGGTCACGCGCGTCCTGATCGAGAGCGAGGACGAGGACGGCGACAGCTGGACCACCGTCGGCGTTTCCCCCAACATCATCGACGCCTCGTTCCAGGCGCTGATGGATTCGGTGATCTACAAGCTGGTGAAATCAGGCGCGCCGGCGTAGCGGGGGTCTCGTACCCCGGACGCAGCGCAACGGGATGCGCTTGCATCCTGGTGCGCTGCAGAGCCGGGGCCCACCTGACGCTGGGTCCCGGCTCTGCAGTGCACCGCTTGCGCGCTGCACCGCGTCCGGGACACGAGAGTTGGTGACGCTTGGATTACGCCACCCTTCTGTGCGGCGGCGTCAGGCCGTCGAGCCAGTCCTGCTCCTTGGCCAGCGCCAGCCAGCCCGCTTCCATCAGCTTGAAGCGCTTGTAGCTCGGCTCGTCCCTGGCGCGCTCGGCAAGCTCGGCGCAGTTGTCCGCGTTTTCAAGGTACTGTTCGGTTTGTGTCATGGTGATACTCCTAACCTCACAGGAGGTAGGAAGTTCCATCGGGCATTTCCACGTTCCTTGCATGACCATCGCGCCACGCGCATGAACGCCTGTTCACGCGGTTCTTCGTGTTCCATACTTGAAGCTCAGAACGATGGACCCGCATCATGATCGACCACATCTCCGTCGCCGTTCGCGATCTCGACCGTGCCGCGCGCTTCTACGAAGCCGCACTCGCGCCGCTCGGCCTGTCACGCCTGGTCACGCGGCCGGCGACGATCGGATTCGGCAAGGCCTATCCGGAGTTCTGGATCAACTTGCGCGCCGGCATGAGCGCCGTCGGCGAGGGCAGCGGCGTGCACATCGCGCTCCGCGCGCGATCGGGCGCCGACGTCGATGCCTTCCACGCCGCCGCACTCGCGGCCGGCGGCCGTTGCGACGGCCCGCCCGGCATCCGCCCGCACGACCGCGTGAAGTATTACGCGGCGTTCGTCGCCGATCCCGACGGCAACCGCATCGAGGCCGTGACGTTTCCGTAGGGCGGATTAGCCGAAGGCGCAATCCGCCATTCGGGCATGGACGGCGGATTACGCTTCGCTAATCCGCCCTACGCAGATGACAGAGTGTAGGCCGCGCATGCGCCGTGCCCACCATCTCTGGTGTGATGGTGATGGTGGGCACGCTACGCTTTGCCCACCCTACGAATTTTCCGAACCGGCCTTGACATCTTACGCAAATCAGAACTATATGAGACCCAGCCCGTGCCGCCATGAGGGGCGTAGCGCGTCGTCACGAAACGTGGCGCGGGTTGCGATGGGCCGCTGCCGGCGTCAGGT
>CAZDEZ010000111.1:0-9778 GCA_964504705.1 uncultured Bradyrhizobium sp. | reverse complement strand
CCGGCGGCGCCGTCGGCTATCGCTTCCGGCGCGGCGGCGAGCGCGGCCATCCGCTGGTTCGGGCCGCCGGGATCAGACGCGGCCGCATTCCCTCGATCGTCGACGCCACCGCCGGCCTTGGCCGCGACGCCTTCCTGCTGGCGTCGGCCGGGGCGAAGGTGACGTTGATCGAGCGTTCCGCCGAAGTGCATGCGCTGCTGCAAGATGCCCTCGGCCGCGCCGCGGCCGAATCGCCCGAACTTGCCGAGGTCGTCGCCCGCATGACGCTGGTCCATGGCGACGCCCGCTACCTCCTTCCTGAGCTGAAACCCGAGGTCGTGATCGTCGATCCCATGCATCCGCCGCGGCGCAACAGCGCGCTGGTGAAGCAGGAGATGCGGCAGCTCTCCGGCATCGTCGGCGCCGACGAGGACGCCGATGAGCTGATGCGGATTGCGCTGGCGACCGCACGCGAGCGCGTGGTGCTGAAGTGGCCGCTGCGCGCGGCGCCCCTGCTGGAAGCGCCAAGACCATCGCACCAGTTCGCCGGCAAGACCGTGCGCTACGAGGTTTTCGTCGCGGCGCTGAAAGCTCACGTGAAGTAACGGCGTGCGCTCGAGAACCCTGAGATATCAGGCAATTGCGCCTTGACCCTGCCGGCGCTTCGCAGGATATTTTTCCTCAATCGACCGAGTGGCAACTAGGGTTCCGGACGGCCTCGCCGTTGCTGGTCCGAGCGTTGCGGAGACCGCGGCCTCAAAAAACCCGCGGCTGCACCCGAGGGGCAAAAGCCCAGAGGAGGAGACGTCGAGATCAATCTTGCGGGCGCAACGCCCCGGAGGTCTCATGTCGCTTGTCCCCCTCGCCCTTGTCGTCATCGCCGCCTTCATCCACGCCAGCTGGAATCTGCTGGCCAAGCGCGCGGCCGCTGCCGGTCCGGCGTTCGTCCTGGCCTACAATGTAGTGGCGACCGTCGCCTACCTGCCCTGGGTGATCTGGCTGCTGGCCACCCGCGAGCAGGTCTGGAGCTGGCCGATCGTGCTCTGCCTGCTCGCCAGCGCGATCATCCATCTCGGCTACAGCCTCTGCCTGCAGCGCGGCTATCAGGTCGCCGACCTCAGCGTGGTCTACCCGATCGCGCGCGGCACCGGCCCGCTGTTCTCCTCGATCGGCGCCTTCGTCCTGCTGCAGGAGCCGCCGACCTGGCTCGGCGTGCTCGGCCTCCTCGCGGTGGTCGTCGGCATCGGCTTCATCTCCACCCAGGGCAACCTCGCCGCCTTCCGCCAGCCCAAGGGGCAGGAAGGGGTGCGCTGGGGTTTGAGCACCGGCTCCCTGATCGCCGCGTACACGGTGGTGGACGGCTACGGCGTCAAGGTGCTCGGCATCCACCCCGTGCTGCTCGACTGGTTCTCCAACTTCCTGCGGCTGTTCCTGCTCGGGCCGGTGATGCTGCGCCATCCCGCGCAGATGATGAAGGCGATGCAGGGCCATTGGTGGCTCGCCGTCGGCGTCGGCCTGTTCTCGCCGCTGTCCTATATCCTGGTGCTGTCGGCCGTGGAGATGGGCGCCCCGCTCAGCCTGGTGGCGCCGGCCCGCGAAATGTCGATGATGATCGGCGCGATGTTCGGCATGATGATCCTGCGCGAGCCCGTCAACGCCTGGCGGGTCGGTGGCTGCGCCACGATCATTGCGGGCGTCGTGCTATTGGGCGCGGCCTGAGAACGGAGAAGCCGATGAGGACGTTCAGTTTGCGCGGCCATGTCGCGCTGGTGACCGGTGGTTCGCGCGGCATTGGGGCTGCGATCGTCAAGGCGCTCGGCGAAGCCGGCTGCTCGGTTGCGGTCAATTATCGCGAGCGCGCGGCCGAGGCCGAGGAGCTGGCCGAGGCCATCGTCAAGGCCGGCGGCGGTGCAATCGCCATCGGCGCCGACGTCTCGCAAGCCGATGCCGTTTCCGCCATGGTCGAGCGCGCCAGCGGCGAACTGGGGCCGATCGACATCCTCGTCAACAATGCCGGCATCGCCGTCGTCCGCGGCATCGACGACCTCTCCGAAGCCGATTTCGACCGGACCATGCTGGTGAACCTGAAGTCGGCCTTCCTCTGCACGCAAGCGGTGCTGCCGGGCATGCGCGCGAAGCAATGGGGCCGCATCGTCAACATCTCCTCGGGTGCCGCGCGCGGCGCCGGCGCGATCGGGCCACACTACAATGCCTCGAAGGCCGGCATGGAGGGCCTGACCCGCGGCTATGCCGCCCGCCTCGTCAAGGAAGGCATCACCGTCAACGCGGTCGCGCCCTCGCTGATCGAGACCGACATGATGAAGGGGCAGCCGCAGCTCGTCAGCCGCATCCCGCTCGGCCGCTTCGGCCAGCCGGAGGAAGTGGCAAGAGCCGTGATGATGCTGATCGACAACCCGTACATGACGGGACAGACAATCGCGATGAGCGGCGGCATGGCGTTCAACTGATCAAGACGCGCCGACATTGACTGCGGCCGGCGGCTTGCCATCCGCCTCCTCAGATGGCGGTCATCGGGCCGCGCACGGGCGTCTCTCCGCCCAGCGTTTCCTCGCAGATCGCTACTCCCAGCGATTGCAGCACCGGCCGATGGCCGGTCGGCGGGACACGCAGCAGCTTTTCCCCGATGGCGTTGAGGCGTCCGAGGGGCGTCTCCGCCTCCACGCGAGCTACCCATGCACTGGTCCGCGGCCAACGCGCAGCGTCAATGCTCGCGCGCGCCCAGCGGAGGTTGGCAAAATGGCCGGCAACCGAGAGGTCGGCAACGCTCGCCGACGCGCCGCAGACGAAGTCCGAAGCCGGCGCCCAGGCCTCGATCTGGTCCATCACGAGTGGAAATTCGGAGACCATCGTGTTCCTGATGGCTTCGAGATCGCGCGGCACTCCGAAGATGGCGGGAGCGACGGCGGCACGTCCGAATATCTTCCAGAGCATCACGTCCGACATGCGCGAATCGGCGTACTCATCGAGAAAGCGCGACCGCGCGCGAGTCGCCGGATCGGCCGGCAGAATCGCGGGCTGTGGCCACTTCTCCTCCAGATATTCGCAGATCACGCTGGAATCGTTGACCACGACATCGCCGTCGATCAACACGGGAATGCGGCGCAGCGGGCTTAGCGTGGCGAAGCGGTCGCCGCCGAAAAACGGCACGATCGAGTCGATCCGGTACGCAAGCCCCTTGATCTCGCAGGTCGCCAGCACCTTGCGAACGAAGGGAGATATGTGGTTTCCGATGATGGTGAGCACGCCTATCTCGTCCTCATCAAAGCGACCGCGCGATCAATAGCTTCATGATCTCGTTGGTGCCGCCATAGATCTTCTGGATGCGGGAATCGATGAACATCCGCGAGATCGGGTATTCCTGCATATAGCCGTAGCCGCCGTGCAGCTGCAGGCATTCGTCCGCGGTTTCGACCTGCTTCTGCGAGCACCACCATTTCGCCATCGAGGCGGTGACGGTGTCGAGGTCGCCGGCCACCAGCCGCTCGACGCACCAGTCGACGAAGACGCGGGCGATCATCGCTTCGGTCTTGCGCTCGGCGAGCTTGAAGGCGGTGTTCTGGAATTCGAGCAGCGGCTTGCCGAAGGCGGTGCGCTCCTTGGTGTACTCCGAGGTGATCTTGACCGCGCGCTCCATCGAGGCGACCGCGCCGATGGCGAGCGACAGCCGCTCCTGCGGCAATTGCTGCATCAGCTGCACGAAACCCTGGCCCTCCTCGTTGCCAAGCAGGTTTTCCGGCGGGACGGTAACGTTGTCGAAGAACAGTTCCGACGTGTCTGACGCGTGCAGGCCGATCTTGTCGAGGTTGCGCCCGCGGCGATAGCCTTCGGCGCCTGCGGTCTCCACCACGATCAGCGACAGGCCCTTGCCGCCGGCCCCGCCGGTGCGCGCCACCACGATGACGAGATCGGCGGCCTGGCCGTTGGTGATGAAGGTCTTCTGGCCGTTGATGACGTAGGAATTGCCCTGCTTCTTCGCTGACGTCTTCACGCTCTGCAGATCCGAGCCGGTGCCGGGCTCGGTCATGGCGATGGCGCCTACCATCTCGCCTGATGCCATTTTCGGCAGCCAGCGCTTCTTCTGCTCTTCCGAGCCGTAGTTGAGGATGTAATGCGCGACTATCGGGCTGTGGACTGAAACGCCCGTGGTCATTTCCGGCACCACGGTCTCGATGTCCTCGAGCACGGCGGCTTCATAGGCGAAGGTCGCGCCCAGTCCGCCATAGGCCTCCGGGATGCTTGGCAACAGCGCGCCCATTTCGCCGAGGCCGCGCCAGGCCGAGCGGTCGACCAACTTCTGGCCGCGCCACTTCTCGGCATGCGGCGCCAGGTCCTTGGCGAGGTATTTGCGGAACTGGTCGCGAAACGTGTCCAGTTCCTCGGTCATCCAGGAAGAACGATATTGCATAACAGACCCCGATTCAGACGATGAGACCGCCACCGCAGACGATCACCTGCCCACTGATGTAGTTGGATTCCGGGCTGCAGAACAGATAAACCGCACCCGCCGCCTCCTCCGGAGTGCCGCCGCGGCCGAGCGGTATCATCCGGCCCATGGCCTCCAGCATCTGCGGCTGCACGCCCACCTTGATGTCGCGGCCGGCGACGTCGATGGTCTTCTGCTGCGCCTCGATCGCCTGGGTCAGGCGGGTGTTGATCAGGCCGAAGGCGACGCAATTGACGTTGACCTTGTAGCGTCCCCATTCCTTGCACATCGTCCGAGTCAAGCCGACCAGCGAGGCCTTGGCCGAGGAATAGCTCGCCTGCCCGGCATTGCCATAGAGCCCGGCGATGGAGGAGATGTTGACGACCTTGCGGAACACCTCGCGCCCGGCTTCCGCCTCCTTCTTCGCCATCACCCGGATCGGCTCGGCCGCCGCGCGCAGGATGCGGAAGGGCGCCACGAGATGCACGTCCAGCATCGCCTGGAACTGCTCGTCGGTCATCTTCTGGATGGTGGCGTCCCAGGTGTAGCCGGCATTGTTGACGATGACGTCGAGGCCCTCGAAGTTCGAGAGCGCGGCTCCGACGAAGCGGTCGGCGAACCCCGGTTCCGACACGCTGCCATTGACCGCCACCGCCTCGCCGCCCGCGGCCTTGATCTCGGCGGCCACCGCATCGCCCGGCGCGGCATCGAGATCGTTGACGACGAGCTTGGCGCCTTCGCTTGCCAGCTTCAGCGCGATGGCGCGGCCGATGCCGCGGCCGGAGCCGGTGACCAGCGCGACTTTGCCCTTCAGTTTCGACATCTGCTTCCCTGTCTACAATGCAATGATGGCTTCGCCGGCAAGCTTGATCTCGCCGGTCTGATCCTTCGTGCTCAGCGTCAGCCGCGCCCGCTTCTCGCCGCCCTGTTCCAGCAGTTCGGCGACGGTGCCCTCGCAGGTCAGTTTCGAGCCGAGCTGCGTGATCGCGGCAAAGCGCGTCGAGAAGGAGCGGATGCGCGAGGCCGGCACCGCGTCGGTGAGCGCCTGGCCGAGATAGGCCATCACCAGCATGCCGTGGGAGAACACGTCGGGGAAACCGGCCTGCTTCGCGAAATCGAGATCGACATGGATCGGGTTGTGATCGCCCGACGCCCCGCAATAGAGCGCAAGCCGGTGCCGCGTGATCGGCGGGAATTCCTTGTGGACGATGCGGTCGCCAACACTCAATGGCGTTGAACTCATGACGGCCTCGGGTTGCGCACGACGACGGTGCGGGAAGTATCCGCCACGTGCACGCCGTGCTGGTTGGTGACCTCGGTTTCGACCACGATCAGCGTCATCGCCCCGCCCTTCTTGTCGGTGACGGACGTGACGCGCGGGCGGAACGTGAGGACATCGCCGACCACCACCGGCGCGAAATAGTCGAACCGCTGCTCGCCGTGCAGCACGCGGGCGAGGTCGATGTCGAGCGCGGTCAGGAACTCGAACGGCTCGGTCGCGTCCATCATCTCGAGGCAGAACAGGTAGGTCGGCGGCACCGGCGGGGCGGCATAGCCAGCCGCGCGCGCAGCGTTTTCGTCGCGGTAGAGCGGATTGTTCTCGCCGAGCGCATCGAGGAAGAAGCGCAGGCGTCCCGGCTCGACGCGCGCGGTGACCGGCGTGAACTCACGCCCGACGGCGGACTGGTCGACCATGTTCAGGCGCGCTCGTAGAGCGTCACGACGCAGGCGCCGCCGAGCCCGAGATTGTGCTGCAGGCCGATCCGCGCGCCCTCGACCTGGGTCGCCGCCGCGGTGCCGCGGAGCTGCCGCGTCAGCTCGTAGCATTGTGCGAGGCCGGTGGCGCCGAGCGGATGGCCCTTCGACAGCAACCCGCCGGAAGGATTGGTGACGATCCGCCCGCCATAGGTATTGTCGCCATCGTCGATGAAGCGCGCCGCCTCGCCCTCTCCGCACAGACGCAGCCCCTCATAGGTGATCAGCTCGTTATGGGCGAAGCAGTCGTGCAGTTCGACGACGTCGAGGTCGTCGGGCCCGATACCGGCGGCCTCGTAGACCTTGCTCGCGGCATCGCGCGCCATGTCGAAGCCGACCACCCGCATCATGTCGCCGGCGCCGAAGGTGGAGGGCGTATCCGTCGTCATCGCCTGCGCGCGGATGCGCACGTCGCTGCGCAGGCCGTGTTCCTTCGCGAACTTCTCCGACACCAGGATCGCCGCGGCCGCGCCGCAGGTCGGCGGGCAGGCCATCAGCCGCGTCATCACGCCGGGCCAGATCACCTGGTCGTTCATGACGTCGTCGGCGGTGACTTCCTTGCGGAACAGCGCCAGCGGATTGTTCTTCGCATGCCGGCTCGCCTTGGCCCGCACCTTGGCGAAGGCCGAGAGCGGCGTGCCGTACTTCTTCATGTGGCTCAGCCCCGCGCCGCCGAAATAGCGCAGCGCCAGCGGTACGCCGGGCGCATCGACCAGCTTGTCGGCCGCGGCGTCGAACTCGTCGAAGGCGCTCGGACGGTCGGTGAAGACGGCCCCTAACGCGCCGGGCTTCATCTGCTCGAAGCCGAGCGCCATGACGCAATCGGCCGCGCCCGATTCGATCGCCTGCCGCGCCAGGAACAAAGCGGTCGATCCGGTGGAGCAGTTGTTGTTGACGTTGACGATCGGGATGCCGGTCATGCCGACCGGATAGAGCGCACGCTGGCCGCAGGTGGAATCGCCGTAGACATAGCCGACATAGGCCTGCTGCACCTTGCCGTAGTCGATGCCGGCGTCGGCGAGCGCGAGCTGCGCGGCCTCGGCGCCCATCACGTGATACGGCGCGTTGGCGCCGGGCTTGACGAAGGGGATCATGCCGACACCGGCGACCGCAGTACGCGAACTCATCGCATTCTCCCGAAAATTACCCGCTGGACTGTTTCTTACCCATGGGTAATATACGGGAGACGCTAAACCGGAGTCAACGCCGAAAGACCCTCGCAATGGACGGACCGCCCTCCCCCGCTACCAGCCAGCCACCCTGGATGCCCTTCGAAAGCCGCCGCCGCGCCCGCGACGAGAAGCGCGAGGCGGTGCTGCGCATGGCGGTGCAACTGTTCCTCGAACAGGGCTATCACGGCACCACGCTCAACGACGTCGCCGAGCGGCTGAACATCACGAAGCCGGCGCTCTACAACTATTTCCGCGGCAAGGACGAGATCCTCTACGAGTGCTGGGCGCTCGGCGCCGAGCGCGTTGACGACCGGCTCGATGAAATCGCCGCGGCCGGCGGCAGCGGACTGACGAAACTGCGCATGCTGATCGTCGCCTATGCCGAGATGATGACGACCGACTACGGCAAGAGCCTGGTCCGCTTCGATCTGCGCGACCTCAGCGAGCACAACAGGAAGAGCATCCAGGCTTCCAAACGGAAGATCGACCGCGCTTTCCGCGCCTATATCAGGGATGGTATCGTCGACGGATCGATCAGGCCTTGCGACGTCAAGCTCTCGGCCTTCGCCATTGCCGGCTCGTTGAACTGGATCGGCCATTGGTTCCAGCCCGGCGGCGCCATGTCTGCGGAAGAAATCGCCGCCGAGTTCGCCATCCGCCTCACCGAGGGCCTGGCTGCAAGATCATCAAGGAAGAAGGCGGAGAAATCGCCGGCAAAAGTAAAGCGTGGAGGGAAACGATGAACATCACCCATGGCCTGCGGCGCGCGCTGCAGATCAATCCCAATGGCCTTGCCATCGTCTGTGGCGACCGGCGCAAGAACTGGCGCGAGGTCGGCGAGCGCGTGGCGCGGCTCGCCGCCGGCATCCGCGCCCTCGGCGCGCAGCCCGGCGATCGCGTCGCGATCCTGTCGCTGAATTCCGACCGCTATCTCGAGCTCTATCTCGCCGCCGGCTGGTCCGGCACGGTGATCGTTCCGCTCAACATCCGCTGGAGCCCGCTGGAGAACGAAGACGCCATGCGCGATTGCCGCGCCGGCATCCTCTTTGTCGACAAGGCCTTTGCGCCGGTCGGCACCGCGCTCGCCAAGGCGATCCCCGGCCTGAAGCTGGTCTACGCCGACGACGGCGAGACGCCCGCGGGCATGGACAACTACGAGCAGCTGATCGAGCGCAGCGCGCCGATGCCGGATGCGATGCGCCAAAGCGGCGATCTCTGCGGCATCTTCTACACCGGCGGCACCACCGGCCGTTCCAAGGGCGTCATGCTCAGCCATGGCAATCTGATGGTGAATGCGCTGAACGCGCTCAGCGAAGGCCTCTGGCCGAGCACCTCCATCTATCTGCATGCCGCCCCGATGTTCCACCTGGCCAATGGCGCAGCGATGTATTCGGTGCTCTTGAGCGGCGGATCCAACGTGATCATCCAGGGCTTCACCCCCGACGGGGTCGCCACGGCGATCCAGCGCGACCGCGTCACCGACGTGCTGCTGGTACCGACCATGATCCAGATGTTCGTCGACCACCCGAAGCTAGGCAACTACGACCTTTCATCGCTGAAGGGCATCGCCTACGGCGCCTCCGTCATCAGCGATGCCGTGCTCAGTCGCGCAATGAAGGCCCTGCCGAACGTGCAGTTCACCCAGGCCTACGGCATGACGGAACTTTCGCCGATCGCGACGATCCTGCACTGGAAAGAGCATATCGGCGACGGCCGCGCCAAGGGCCGGCATCGCGGCGCCGGCCGCGCCACGCTCGGCTGCGAAGTCAAGATCGTCGATGCCGACGACAGGGTGGTGCCATCAGGCACCGTCGGCGAGATCGCGGTGCGCGGCGACAATGTCATGATGGGTTACTGGGAGCGGCCCGAGGAAACCGCTAAGGCCGTCATCGACGGCTGGATGCATACCGGCGACGGCGGTTACATGGACGAGGACGGCTTCGTCTACGTCGTCGACCGCGTCAAGGACATGATCATCTCCGGCGGCGAGAACGTCTATTCCGCCGAGGTCGAGAACGCGCTGGCGCAGCATCCCGCAGTGGCACAATGCGCCGTGATCGGCATCCCCAACGAGCGCTGGGGCGAGCAGGTCCATGCGGTCGTGGTGGCGAAGCCCGGCGCGAGCGCCACGCCGGACGAGCTGATGGAATTCTGCAAGACGCTGATCGCCGGCTACAAATGCCCGCGCAGCGTCGAGATCACGGAAAAGCCGCTGCCGCTCTCCGGCGCCGGCAAGATCCTCAAGCGCGAGCTGCGCAAGCCGTTCTGGGAGAACCGCGAGCGCCGGGTGAGTTAGCGCGGAAGAATTCGTAGGGTGGGCAAAGCGAGGCGTGCCCACCATCACGATCCGTGTGTCGAAGGTGGGCACGCTTCGCTTTGCCCACCCTTCTGTAACGGGCCTCGATCAGTCAATCCCTTTTGCGTTGTC
>CAZDEZ010000110.1:0-9930 GCA_964504705.1 uncultured Bradyrhizobium sp. | reverse complement strand
AGGATGAAGGCGGAAATCTGCGAAGGCGAATAGGTCTTGCCGTCGGCTTCGACCCAGGCGTCGCCGTTGGAAGCCTTGACGATCTTGTAGGGGACGAGCTTCTTGTCCTTCTCGACCATCGGGTCGTCGTAGCGGCGGCCGATCAGGCGCTTCACTGCGAAGAAGGTGCGCTCGGGGTTGGTGACCGCCTGGCGCTTGGCCGGCTGGCCGACGAGGCGTTCGCCGTCGTCCGTGAAAGCAACGATCGAGGGCGTCGTCCGCATGCCCTCTGCGTTCTCGATGACTTTCGGAGTTTTGCCGTCCATGACGGCGACGCACGAATTGGTCGTGCCAAGGTCGATACCGATGACCTTACCCATGATGTTATCCTCTTTTCTGCGGCAGGCTGGTCGGGCCCTGACGGCGCCCCGGACCGAACCCCCAGGAGTTCAAATACGCGCGATTGCGACGTTGAGCCTCATATAGGAGGGGGGGTTGTGCCCGCAAGGACCGTGAACAACCGTAGTCCATGAAAAGACTGGCGTTTGAAAGATTGGGTCGGCCGGCACGGCGGGAAACGGCGCGGCCAAGGCAATGCCGGGAGAACATTGCCTGAACTTGCCGGTCCCGAATCGGGGCGGCCTGCGCGACAGCGCTCGGGAACGAAGACAGGGCCGCCCTGTTGCCGGGACTGCAAAAACGCTAAAAGCGGCCCCGACCGAACGGGGGCGTCCCGGCCGAGGGGGCCGCGGCCAGCACAGTCCCGAACGGCTTCATGCAAACCCGGTAGAAGATAATTCATGACCCTGATCCGACGCTTGTTCGCGGCCGCGCTCCTCACGATCGCCGCGACCATCCCCGCCCCCGCCGCCGACCCGGTTTTTCCGCCGGGGGCGCGGGTGGGCCTGGTGCCGCTCGTCGGGCTCAACCGGGCAACGTCCTTCATCGGCTTCGAGACCGAGGACAAGGGCGTCAAGGTCGTGATCGCCGACCTGCCGGCCGAGGCCTATAACGAGGTGTCCAACGCCTTCAAGGGCAACCCCGGCGGCATCAGCGGCATCAAACCGGAGAGCATCGAGACCGCGGCCGGACTCGGCTACTACACGGTCGAGACCGCCAAGGACGGCGCCACCAATGTGCGGCGCTATTCCATGATGGTGCCGGGCCTCGGCTTCTCGGGCTATGTCGCGGTGCAGGTCCCGGAAAACGTCTGGAAGATCTACGACGACGATGCCGTGCGCAGGATGTTCGCCTCCGCCGTGGTCCGCAAGGAAGTGCCTGCGGAGGAGCAGCTCGCGCAGCTGTCGTTCAAGGTCAACGAGCGCAGCGAGTTCAAGAACGTCCGGACGCTGGCGCCGGGCGCCGCCATCGTGCTTGCCGACGGCGACGAGACCAGGGGATTTGAAGTTGCGCCCTTCATGATCATCGGCATCATCGGTCAGACCGCCGCCACCCCCGACGACCGCGACCGTTTCGCCCGGCAGATTGCATCGACGATCCCCGGCGTGCGCGAGGGACGTATCACCATGTCCGAGCCGGTCCGCATCGACGGCCAGCCCGGCTACGAAACGCGGATCGAGGCGACCAGCGGCAAGGACAATACGCCGGTCACCATCGTGCAATGGCTGCGCTTCGGCTCGAAGTCGGCGCTGCGCATCGTCGGCTCTTCGCCGCGCGAGGAGTGGAGCAAGGCGTTTCCGCGTTTCCGCGCCGTGCGCGACGGGATCCAGCCGCGCGGCTGACGCCAAAACCGGCAGGCCGGTCTGAAAAACCGGCTTTCGTTAGTATGCAAACGGTACTAGCCTGTCCCGGCGCGGTATGTCAGCGGGAGGACACCATGTTGAATCGGCGACAGGTTGTTTCAGGTCTCGGCGCAGCAGCGTTTGCAACTTTGGCTTCGGACAGGTTATGGGCGGCGTCGATCAAGCCCGACGAGGCATCCGCCCTGCTGGTGATCGACGTGCAGAACTGCTTCCTGCCCGGCGGCAGTCTCGCCGTGAAGGACGGCGAGCAGGTGGTTCCGGTCATCAACAAGCTCGCCAAGGCGTTTTCCAACGTGGTGATGACGCAGGATTGGCACACCGGCGGCCACATCTCGTTTGCGTCGAGCCATTCCGGAAAGAAGCCGTTCGAGACCGTGGACCTGAACTACGGCAAGCAGGTGCTGTGGCCCGACCATTGCGTGCAGGGCACCGAAGGTGCTGCACTGTCGAAGGATCTCGCGATCCCGCATGCCGGTCTCGTCATCCGCAAGGGATTCCGCAAGCACGTCGACAGCTATTCCGCCTTCACCGAGGCCGACGGCAAGACCACGACAGGTCTGGCGGCCTACCTGAAGGCACGGGCGATCAAGAAGGTTTTCCTCGCCGGGTTGGCGACCGATTTCTGCGTCGCCTGGAGCGCGCTCGACGCCCGCAAGGCAGGCTTCGAGACCTATGTCATCGAGGATGCCTGCCGCGGCATCGACACGCAGGGATCGCTGGCGAAAGCCTGGGCCGGCATGACCAAGGCGGGCGTCAAGCGCATCCAGTCGGGCGATATCGCGACTTAGGAGATCAAGCTTCGGTCGAGACGGGAGCGGCCTTGGCGCCGCCTTTGGCGACGCCGACCAGCGCCGGCCGCAGCACGCGCTCGCCGATCGTGTAGCCGGCCTGCACGACCTGGACCACGGTGCCGGCGGGCACCGAAGGATCGGGCACCTCGTACATCGCCTGCTGGAAGTTCGGATCGAACTTTTCGCCGGAGGGATCGAACTTCTTGACGCCGTTCTTCTCCAGCGCGTTGAGCAGCGAGCGCTCGGTGAGCTCGACACCCTCGATCAGCGCTTTCAGGCCGGGATCGGCATTGGCCTTGGCTTCCGCCGGCACCGCATCCAGCGCGCGCTGCAAATTGTCGGCGATCTCGAGCACGTCGCGGGCAAAGCCGGTGATGCCGTAGGTCTTTGCGTCGGCGACCTCGCGCCTGGTGCGGGTGCGCAAATTCTCCATCTCCGCAAGCGTGCGCAGCATCTTGTCGTGCGCCTCGGCAACTTCCTTCTGCAACAGCTCCACCGAACCCGGTTCGGGATCGTCGGGCATCACATAGGGCTTGGAGACCACGGGCTCGCCCGCCTGCGCCGGATTTGCCCGATCGTCAGTGGGCCGGTTGGGATCGGTCATGGATGGCCTTTTCGAAAAATCGCTTCGATCTGGAATTATCGGGTTTTCAGGCCCGCATATCGTGCTTTGCGTGGGGAAAATCAAGCATAACCGGCCCGATTTCAGGGCAGATCAGCCACCCAGCATCCGGCTCACGATCCGCGCGGCATAGTCCACGGTCGGGATCACCCTGGCATAGTTGAGCCGGGTCGGCCCGATCACGCCGAGAACGCCGACGATGCGGCCCGCCGCATCGGTATAGGGCGAGATGATGGTCGAGGAACCGGACAGCGAGAACAGCTTGCTCTCCGAGCCGATGAAGATGCGCACGCCCTCGGCGCTTTCGGCGCGGCCGAGCAGGTCGATGACGCCACGCTTGGTCTCGAGGTCGTCGAACAGCGAGCGCACGCGCTCGAGATCGTCCAGCGCGTGCAGATCCTCCAGCAGATTGGCATGTCCGCGCACGATCAGCTGGCGCGCGTCGTTGTCGCCACCGGACCAGCTGGCGATGCCGGCAGCGACCACCTTCTGCGCCAATTGATCGAGCTCGGCGCGATCCTGCGCCAGCGCCGTCTCCAGCTCCAGCCGCGATTCCGCCAGCGTCCGGCCGCGGATCCGCGCATTGAGGAAATTGCCGGCTTCGGTCAGCGCCGAGGAAGGAACGCCGGGCGGCAGCGTCAGCACGCGATTCTCGACCTGGCCGTCCTCGCCGACCATCACCACCAGCGCCCGCTCCGGCTCGAGCCGCACGAACTCGATGTGCTTCAGCCGCGGGTTCGATTTCGGCGTCAGCACCACCGCAGCGGCACGGGTCAGGCCCGACAGGCGGGTCAGCGCTTCGCCGAGCACGCCTTCGACCGACTGGGCGCGGCCGATCGAGGACAATTGCGACTGGATCGAGGCCCGCTCGGCCTCGGTGAGGTCGCCGACCTGCATCAGTGCATCGACAAAGAAGCGCAGGCCCCGCTCGGTCGGCAGCCGCCCCGCCGAAGTATGCGGCGCGTAGATCAGGCCGAGCTGCTCGAGGTCCGACATCACGTTGCGGACGGAGGCCGGCGACAGCGGAACCGCTATCAGGCGCGAGATATTGCGCGAGCCGACGGGCTCGCCGGTCGCAAGGTAACTCTCGACGATCTGCCGGAAAATCTCCCGTGAGCGCTCGTTGAGCTGGGCAAGCCCGGCATGCGGGGTGATCAGGCCGATTGGATCGTGGTGGGCCACGCGTTAACTCCTCGCAATCGCTCCTAATTTGGCCATCCGACAAGCCCCTGGCAAGCATGCTTTCGGACAGATCAAACAAGACTTGCCGGTAACCTTTCGCACACCTACAAGCGGCGCAGGTTTCGCCCCAATTTCCGGAGGATTTCCCCATGCGGCCCAGCCGCCGTGCCCCCGACCAACTGCGCCCCGTCAGCCTGGAGCGCGGCGTCGTCAAATATGCGGAAGGCTCCTGCATGGTGAAATTCGGCGACACCCACGTGCTGGTCACCGCCACTCTGGAAGAGCGCCTGCCGCCCTGGCTGAAGGGCCAGGGCCGCGGCTGGGTCACCGCCGAATACGGCATGCTGCCGCGGGCGACGCTGGAACGCACCCGCCGCGAGGCCGCCGCCGGCAAGCAGGGCGGCCGCACCGTGGAGATCCAGCGCCTGATCGGCCGCTCGCTGCGCGCGGCCGTCGATCTGCAAGCGCTCGGCGAGCGCCAGATCACCATCGACTGCGACGTCATCCAGGCCGATGGCGGCACCCGAACCGCGTCCATCACCGGCGCCTGGGTCGCGCTCGCCGACTGCCTCGGCTGGATGAAGGCGCGCAACATGCTGAAGGCGAATGTGCTGCGCGACAACGTGGCGGCGATCTCCTGCGGCATCTATCAGGGCACGCCGGTGCTCGATCTCGACTATGCCGAGGATTCGGAGGCCGAGACCGATGCCAATTTCGTCATGACCGGAGACGGGCGCATCATCGAAGTGCAGGGCACCGCCGAGAAGACGCCGTTCTCCGAGGACGAATTCCTGGCATTGATCGCGCTGGCGAAGAAGGGCGTGGCGCGGCTGGTCGACCTGCAGAAGATCGCGGTGGCTTGAGCCAAGGCATGCACCGGCAGATCAGCGGCAGGCTCGTCATCGCGACCCACAATCCCGGCAAGCTCGCCGAGATGCGCGAGCTGCTGGCGCCGCACGGCGTTGAAGCGGTCTCCGCCGGCGAGCTCGGGCTCGGCGAGCCCGAAGAGATCGGAACCACGTTCCGCAGCAACGCCGCGATCAAGGCGATGGCGGCGGCAAAGGCCGCGCAGCTTCCCGCCTTTGCCGACGATTCCGGGCTTGCGGTGGACGCGCTCGACGGCGCGCCCGGCATCTATTCGGCGCGCTGGGCCGGCGAGGGCAAGGATTTCGGCGCCGCCATGGCGCGGATCGAGCGCCTGTTGCAAGAGCGCGGCGCCGCTACGCCCGAGAAGCGCAAGGCGCACTTCGTCTCGGCGCTTTGTGTGGCCTGGCCCGACGGCCATCTCGAGGAGGTCGAGGCGACCGCCGATGGAACGCTGGTCTGGCCGCCGCGCGGCACGGCCGGCTTCGGCTACGATCCGGTCTTTCTTCCCGACGGCCATACGCGTACCTTCGGCGAGATGACCAGCGTCGAGAAACACGGCCTGCCTCCGCTCGGGCTCGGCCTCTCCCATCGCGCCCGCGCCTTCGTCAAGCTCGCGGAGATCTGCCTCGATGGCCGCTGAGCAGAATGCCTTCGGCGTCTACGTGCACTGGCCGTTCTGCCTGTCGAAATGTCCGTATTGCGACTTCAACAGCCATGTCCGCCATGCGCCGGTGGACGAGGCGCGTTTCGTCCGGGCGTTCGCGCGCGAGATCGAGACCACGGCACAGCGCGCAGGCAAGCGCGAAGTCTCCTCGATCTTCCTCGGCGGCGGCACGCCGTCGCTGATGCGGCCCGAAACCGTCGGCGCCATCCTCGATGCCATCGGCAAACACTGGTACGTCGCCGCCGACGTCGAGGTGACCTTGGAGGCCAATCCGACCAGCGTCGAGGCAACGCGCTTCCGCGGCTATCGCTCAGCCGGCGTCAACCGCGTCTCGCTCGGCGTGCAGGCGATGGACGATGCCTCGCTGAAGGCGCTGGGGCGGCTGCACACCGCGCGCGAAGCGCTCGACGCGGTCGCGATCGCACGCGGCGCCTTCGACCGCTATTCGTTCGATTTGATCTATGCCCGCCCGGACCAGACGGCCGCGATGTGGGCCGCTGAGCTGAAGCTTGCGATCGGCGAAGCCGCCGAGCATTTGTCGCTCTACCAGCTCACCATCGAGGAAGGCACGCCGTTCTTCGGCCTGCACGCCGCCGGCAAGCTACAGACCCCGGACGAGGCGACCGCGCGCGCGCTCTACGACGTGACGCAGGAGGTCTGCGCGAAACACGGTCTGCCGGCTTACGAGATTTCCAACCACGCGCGCGAAGGCGCCGAGTGCAAACACAATCTGGTCTACTGGCGCGGCGAGGAATATGCCGGCATCGGCCCCGGCGCGCATGGCCGCCTCGACATCGGCGGCGTCAGGCATGCAATCGCCACCGAGAAGCGCCCGGAATCCTGGCTGATGCGGGTCGAGGCGAGCGGCCATGGCGTTGTCACCGACGATGTCCTCAACAGCGAAGAGCGCGCCGACGAATTCCTGCTGATGGGGCTGCGGCTGACCGAGGGCATCGACCCCCGCCGCTACCAGGCGCTGTCCGGCCGTCCGCTGGATCCCGCCCGCATTGCGCTACTGCGCGAGGAAGGCGCGATCGCGGTGGAGGCCGATGGCCGCCTGCGGGTGACCAAGGACGGTTTTCCCGTGCTCGATGCTGTCGTGGCGGACCTGGCGGCGTAGCTCACCCACCCGAATCAAAAATCGCGAAACAACCCCATGCAAAGTAGCCAGGCGACCGGCCTCGCCGCCCGTTAGGCGCCAAAGCTTTTCGGCGAGCCGGCAACGGTGACGCCGCCATTGGTCGTCACCCGCATCACCGCAAGGCCGCGCTCGTTGGTGCCATCCGAGCGGAAGCGGAACAGGCCGTCGATACCGGCAAAGCCGGACGGGTTGGTCAGCGTTTCCGGCGCGAAGCGCTGCGCGCCTTGCGTGCGCGCCAGCGCCGCCATCAGGGCCACCGCGTCATAGGCGAGCGTCGCGGTGCGAACCGGCTCCTGGCCGAATTTCGCGCGATAGCGCCCCGAGAAAGCGCGGAAACCTGCCGGATCCGGCGCCGCATAAAGGCCGCCCTGCAGCGACGGGCTGGCGAACACTCGCGGATTGTCCCACAGCCCCGTGCCGAGCATCTGGATGTTGCGCAGGTTCGAGCCTGCCGCGGTGAGCGCGTCGGCGGTGGCGACGACGGAATCGCCGTCATCGGCGATCATCAGCGCATCGGCGGAGCCCAGCACCTGCGCCACCGCGCGCGCGGGCGTGGCGCGATCGCCGCTGTATTTTTCGAACGCCACGACGCGACCCCTGCGGCCTGCCGCCTGCTTGAACGCGCCTTCGACCACGTTGCCATAGGCGTTGTCAGGCACCAGCGCGGCAAAGGAACGCTTGCCGGTGGCAGCCGCGTAATCGACGATCCGGGTGACGTCGGATTCGGGAAGGAAGCTCAGGAGATACACACCGCGCCCGGCGACGGACGAATCGGTCGAGAACGCGATCACCGAAATGCCGCGGGTGCGCGCCACCTGCGCCACCGCGGGCACGGAGGCGGCGAACAGCGGCCCCAGGATGACTTCGGCGCCTTCGCTGATGGCCTGCTGTGCGGCGGCATTGGCGCCTTGGGCGCTGGCGCCGTCGTCCTTGATCAGGAGCTGGATGTTCGGGTTCTGGAATTCGGCCAGCGCCATCTCGGCGGCGTTCTTCATCGACTGCGCCGCGGTCCCGGCATTGCCGGCGGCCGACAGCGGCAGGATCAACCCGACCCTGACCTGTCCCGAGCCGACGGCGGTCGGCTCCTGCGGAGGGCCGGCCGGCGCCTCCGAACCGCCGAACGGGCTGGAAAACTGGCTGAAGCTCTGCTGCACGCTGGCGCAGGCGCCGAGCAACGGCGCGCCAAGGATCAGGCCAATCGCGCTTCGCCGCGTCGCGCCCGGGGGCGGACTGCTCGACGACGAGGGTTTGCGGTTGAGCGGGCCCGGCATCTCTCTCTTCTCTCGGCCGACCGAAGCCGGCCAGACTCCCTCCCCAAGTGGGGCGTGGATTCAGGCATATTCTCGACGAAAAGTTAACCAAAACAAAAGGTTTATGGGCGTGCGGGCCACCGCCGGCCGGTTCGACCCTCCTCGCAACGCCGCCGCGCTGCCCGCATCCGCCGATGGCGTAAACGCCACGCTCCCTCTAGATTGATATTATGCGCGCAAAAGCCAGTTCAATATACGGGTCCGACGCCGAAACGGGTTTTGGCTCACGGACTTTTTCGGTTGGCGGTCACGTCCTGGCGGCACCGCGGTTGGTTCCCGGCCTCTATCTGGTGGCGACACCGATCGGGAACCTCGCCGACATCACGCTGCGCGCGCTGGAGACGCTGGCCGGCGCCGACCTCATCGCCTGCGAAGACACCCGCATCACCCACCGGCTGACCGAGCGCTACGCGATCCCGGCGCAGCTGACGCCCTATCACGAGCACAACGCCGCGGCGGCGCGGCCGAAGATCCTGGAAAAGCTCGCGCAGGGCGCCTCGGTTGCGCTGGTCTCCGACGCCGGCACGCCGCTGATATCGGATCCCGGCTTCAAGCTGGTGCGCGAGGCCTGCACGGCCGGGCATTCCGTGTTTGCGATCCCCGGCCCCTCCTCGGTATTGACGGCGCTTTCGGTCGCGGCGCTGCCGACCGACCGCTTCTTCTTCGAGGGCTTCCTGCCGTCCCGGCAAGGCGCGCGCCGCACGCGGCTGGCCGAGCTTGCCCGTATCGACGCGACGCTGGTCATGTTCGAATCCGGCAACCGCGTGCAGGACACGCTGGCCGATCTCGCCGAAATCATGGGCGCGCGCGAGGCCGCGATCTGCCGCGAGCTGACCAAGCTGCACGAGGAAG
Organism: uncultured Bradyrhizobium sp.; assembly: GCA_964504705.1. GTDB lineage: Bacteria > Pseudomonadota > Alphaproteobacteria > Rhizobiales > Xanthobacteraceae > Bradyrhizobium. Next base: position 759 of record CAZDEZ010000110.1, on the reverse strand, counting down.
TGACGCGCGCTCCCATCGCCGACCTGGCAGCGAAGGCGGACGGGCTGGAAACGCGCGGCGAGTTCGTGCTGGTGATCGGTCCGCCGGCCGCAGGCAGCAAGCTCATGGCGGAGAGCGATCTGGACGATTTGCTGCGCGCGTCGCTCGAACGCGACAGCGTCAAGGATGCGGTGGCGCATGCCGTGGAGGCGTCGGGGCGGCCGCGCCGCGAGGTCTATGCCCGCGCGCTGGAGCTGGCCAAGCAGGTCCGGGGCGGGCATGGCGAAGACTGAAAACGCCTCGCCCGAACGCGTTGCCGCCTTCCGCACCGGCCTTTCCGCCGAGAGCCGCGCGGCGGCCTTTCTCATCGCCAAGGGCTATCGCATCCTCGCAAAGCGCTTCCGCACCCCCTATGGCGAGATCGACCTCGTCGCGCGCAAGCGCAACCTCATCGCCTTCGTCGAGGTCAAGGCGCGCGCCAGCCTCGACGACGCCGCCTGGGCGGTGACGCCTCGCCAGCAGCAGCGGATTATCAATGCCGCGCAAGCCTGGCTGATGGCGCATCCCGAGCATGCAGAATTCGACATGCGTTTCGACGCCATGCTGATTGCGCCGAGAAGCCTGCCGCGCCATCTCCTGGCGGCATTCGACGCCAGCCCCTAAAGACACATCAGAAGAACCGGATATCCCCAAGATGAAACTGAACGTCGCCGTCCAGATGGACCCCATCGCGCGCATCAACATCCGCGGCGATTCCACCTTTGCGCTGCTGCTGGAGGC
>CAZDEZ010000109.1:0-10275 GCA_964504705.1 uncultured Bradyrhizobium sp. | reverse complement strand
AGTTGAGCGTGGTGACGATCGACCAGCGGTCCATCTGGCCCTGGTTGATCTGCTGGGTGCCGTGATAGAGGCCCGAAGTGTCGCCGAGGCCGACGGTGTTGGCGGTCGAGAACAGGCGGAACGCCGGATGCGGCTTGATCACCTTGTTCTGGTCGAGCAGGGTCAGGCGGCCCGACACTTCGAGCACGCGCTGGATCACGAACATCACGTCCGGGCGGCCGGCGTCGTATTCGTCGAACACCAGCGCGATGTTGTGCTGAAGCGCCCACGGCAGGATGCCGTCGCGGAATTCGGTGACCTGCTTGCCGTCCCTGACCACGATGGCGTCCTTGCCGACGAGGTCGATACGGCTGATATGGCTGTCGAGGTTGACGCGCACGCAGGGCCAGTTCAGGCGCGCGGCGACTTGCTCGATATGGGTCGACTTGCCGGTGCCGTGATAGCCGGTGACCATAACGCGTCGGTTCTTGGCGAAGCCGGCGAGAATGGCGAGTGTCGTGGCGCGGTCGAAACGGTAATCCGCATCGACTTCCGGCACATGGGGATCCACTTCGGAATAGGCCGGCACTTCCATATCGCTGTCGATACCGAACACCTGCCGGACCGACACCTTCATGTCGGGCAATCCCGTTATTTCGTTCTTGGTCATGGCGGCGGTCGTCATAAATCCTCCGAGGCCTCGGACGCGTTCCGAAACCAGATTGTCTGAATGGCTGCGGATTGGGAGCTGTTTGCAAGCCTATCAGAGTGCGCGGGCCGGCAGAAGCCCGCTGAACAATCAAAGTTCCGCAGCCTTTTCATTGAGATAGGGATCGATCGCGGATTTCGGAAGGCTGCTCTGCGAATCACGCCGCACTTCCGGCGGAATGCCGCCACCGGGCGCTCTCCCGGCCCGCCGAACGGTTGTAAGGTCGGCCATCGTCCGCCCTGCCGAACGGGATCCCGGTGACCTCCTTTCTCGACCCCCTGATAGCCTTCGTCTCGGCCCATGCCTGGCTGGGCTACCTGACCCTGTTCCTGGCGGCGCTGCTGGAAGCGGTGCCGGTCGTCGGCGCGGTCATTCCGGGCTCGACCGTCATCCTCGCCTTGAGCGCGCTGGTGCCCGGCGGCGAGTTGCGGCTCGAAGGCGTGATGGCGGCCGCCATCGCCGGCGCGTTGCTCGGCGACGGCGCGGCGTTCTGGATCGGACATCGCCGCCAGCGCGACATCCTCGGCGCCTGGCCGCTGGCGAACTATCCGCGGCTGATCGGGGAGAGCGAGGCGTTCTTTCATCGCTGGGGCACGCTCGCCGTGTTCTTCGCGCGCTTCGTGCCGCCGATCCGCGCTTTCGTGCCGATCACCGCGGGCTCACTCGGGATGGCGCCGTGGAAGTTCTACGGCGTCAACGCGGTGGCGATCCTCATGTGGGCAGCCGCGCATACCTTGCCCGGCGTGCTCGCGGTGTCGGCGCTGCATCGATACGCCGGACTGCACCATCACGAACATGTCGGCAAGCATCTGTGGATCTACGTCGTCGTCATCGGCGCCGCGACGCTCGGGGCGGCGATCTCTGTCATCCGTCGACGTCGCGACAGAACAGCGGAGCCGGCAGCCTAGGCTGGTCTACAGGCTTTTCGTCGCGGCGCTGCGGCCCGGCGCAGGACCGACATAGCGCGCCCGCGGACGGATCAGCTTGCCGTGCTGCAACTGCTCGATCGCATGGGCGATCCAGCCGACGCTGCGCGCCATCGCGAACAGCGCCAGCTCGCTGCCGGCAGGCATCCGCAGCGCCAGCGCCAGCACTGCCAGCGCATAGTCGATATTGACGAACTCGCCGGTCGCTTCCGCGATCCGCTCGGGGATTTCCCTGGTGAACTTGCGCGGCGCACCGGCGCGGGTCAGCGCCTCCAGCAGCGACATGGCGCGGGGATCGCCGCGCTTGTAGACGCCGTGGCCGAATCCGGCAAAGCGCTCGCCGAGCGCCACGCGCTCGCGGATGACAGGTTCGACGTCGTTGTCGACCAATGTCTTGACCAGCCGCGAAGCCAGCACGCCGGCGCCGCCATGCTTCGGTCCCTTCAACGCGGCGAGCCCTGCGATGACGGCGTCGTAGAGATTGAGGCCGGTCGAAGCGGCGCAGCGCACGGTGAAGGTCGAAGCATTTAACTCATGATCGGCGAGCAGCACCAGCGCGCGGCGGATCAGGTCCGGCGCGTGCTTGTTGTCGGGCGCCCAGGCTTGAGCGATCTGCAGATGCAGCGGCTCGGGCGATGTCAGCCGGTTGAGCATGGTAGCCACCAGCAGCCGCACGATGCGGCCACCGACCATGGCGCGACCGTCGGGCGCACGGGTGAAGGCGCGCGGATCGGCGCTGGCCGCCAGCGCCAGCACGGCGATGGCGCGATCGATCGGCGCGGCGCGGCGGGCGGCTTCGGCGATCGTGCGCATGGCATCGGACACGGACGGGCAGTTGTCCGGAGCAAAGGGATCGACGCTGGTGACATCCCACAGCAGCGTCGCCGTGTGCTCCAGCGTGTCCTTCTCCGAAAGGTCGACGCAGTTGACACCGCGATAGATCGCGCCCTGTTCGGTGATGGTCCCGATCGCCGAGTCCAGCACCGGCAGATCGGCGTCGAACGCGCGCAGGCCGCGCGGCTCCGGCGCCGGCACGCGGCGCTCCTTCAGGCCACGGACATCCTCGGCGCGGTAGCGATGGCTGCGCGAATCCGGCGACGGTTCGGAACGGATCAGGCCGCGGCTGACATAGGCATAGAGCGTGGCGGGCGAGATCGAGAGCTCGGCCGAGGCCTCGCGGGCGGAGAGGTACAGCGCCTCGGATTTTTTCATATTGATTTATATAATCAAGATTGATCAATCTGTCGAGTCAGCCGACCTTGTTCCCATGGACAAGGAGATCCAGCCATGAACATCCATCTCACCAAGAGCCAGATTGGTCTGGACGGCGTGCCCGCTGCCGAAACGGTGCTGAGCCATGTCGATGGCGAGCGCGGCGAATTGATCATCGCGGGCGATTTCGTCGGCAACCTCGCCGACAAGGCGAGCTTCGAAAGCGTCACGGCGCGGCTGTGGAGCGGCGCCACCGGGCACGTGACGGACGAAGCCCATGTGCGCGCCAACCTCGGCGCGGCGCGCGAGCGCGCATTCACCCGCCTGCCGGACCTGTTGCCGGCGACGCGCGGCATGTCGGTGGTCGACGGTTTTCGTGCTGCCATTGCGGGGCTACGCGCGGAAAGCGGGCTCGAACACGAGGCAACCATCGTCGGCGCGTTTCCCGTCATTGCGGGCGCGCTGGTGCAGCGTGCGAAAGGCGCCGATCCCGTCGCACCCGACCCGAATGCGAGCCACGCTGCCGATACGCTACGGATGTTGCACGACAAGCGGCCCGAACCGCGCGAGGTTTCGGCCCTCGACGCCTACCTCGTCACCGCCTGCGATCACGGGATGAACGCTTCGACCTTCACCGCGCGCGTGGTAGCGTCCACCCAGGCCGACCTGTTCGCGGCGATCACCGCCGGCTATTGCGCGCTGACCGGCCCGCTGCATGGCGGTGCGCCCGAGCCCGTGCTGGAAATGCTGGACGCCATCGGCACGCGCGAGCGGATCAAGCCATGGGTCGACGATGCGCTGGCGCGCGGCGAACGGCTGATGGGTTTCGGACACAGAGTCTACCGCGTCCGCGATCCCCGCGCCGATGTGCTGAAAGCCGCGATCGAACGCCTTGCCGGCGAAGGCGCCGATCTTCCGTTTGCCGGCGAGGTCGAATCCTACATCCGCGCCGCGCTGCGCAAGAAGAACCCGGACCGTCCGCTGGAGACCAATGTCGAGTTTTTCACCGCCATCCTGCTCGATGCGCTGAAAATCCCGCGCCAGGCCTTCACGCCGATCTTTGCGGTGTCCCGCGCCGCCGGCTGGACCGCGCATGCGCTGGAGCAGCGCCGCACCGGACGCCTGATCCGGCCGAGTTCGTCCTATGTGGGCGCAAAGCCCGCGGCGTAGCCAGATTCGTAGGATGGGTAGAGCGAAGCGAAACCCATCATGGCGCGACGACGAAGGAAGATGATGGGTTTCGCTTCGCTCTACCCATCCTACACACCGCGTTGTGAGGAGGCGGCCTACGCCTCCTTCACCACCGTCTTCAGGTAATTATACGCCTTGATGATCTCGATCAGGCGATCCTCGGTCGAGCGGTCGCCGCCATTGGCGTCGGGGTGGTGCTGCTTCACCAGCGCCTTGTACTTCATCTTGACCTCGACCAGCGTGGCGCCGGCGGCCAGTCCCATCACTTGCAGCGCCTTGCGCTCGGCGTTCATTACCTTGCGCGTCTCGGCCTTGGCCTGTTGCGCGCCGGGGCGCCAGCGGCCGCGGCCGTTCAGCTCGGCAAACATCTGGAAGGGATCGGACGCCGCGTCGAACGCGCCTTCCTGGCCCTTGCCGCCGGAATTGGCGCCCATCTTCCAGGTCGGGCGATGGCCGGTCAGCGCGTCCTTCTGGTAGCGCGCGACGTCGTCCGGATTCATGCCCTGGAAGAAATTGTAGGACTGGTTGTATTCGCGCACATGGTCGAGACAGAAGTGAAAGTATTCGCGCGAGTTCTCGCGGCCCTTCGGCGCGCGGTGCGGCCCCTTGTTCTGGCAACCCGCCCACTCGCACAGGATCGCTTCTTCCCGGGCGCGCGCCTGCGCCTTCGCGCTCACCTTGTTCGGCTTGATGCGAATGGAGTCGAAGAACTTGGATGAATCGATCGCCATGGCTGACTTTGACTACGCAATGCTCCGGGCTTCAAGACTTGACATTGCGATTCCTTCGTATCCCGCCATTGACGAAACACGGGGACGGACGTAATGCCGCGGCCATGAGCACCAAGGATGCTATCATAAAGAAGTTGCGTGAAGCTTTCTCGCCGGAGAGCCTCGACGTCACGGACGAATCACATTTGCATGAGGGCCATGCCGGGCACCGGCCGGGCGGCGAGACGCATTTCAGGGTTTATATCGTGTCGCCGTCCTTCGAAGGGAAGAGCCGGGTCGAGCGTCACCGCATGATTAACGCGGCGCTCGCGGCGGAACTGGCCGGCTCGGTGCACGCGCTCGCCCTCCATGTGCAGGCTCCGGGGGAAAAGCGGGGCTAGCCGGCCAAGATCGGCAGAGACGGTCTGCCCGTTTTCATCTATGTAAGGCACAGGCGACCGACGCTGTTCCCGGAATCTTGCGGGCAAGGCCGGGCAGGCCCTGACGCCGGCGCCGATTGACGGGGGCGTTCCCATGCCTGTTGTGCCGCTGTTTCGATTTCGACTGACCGCCGCCATCCTGCTTGCGGCCGTACTCGCCGGCCCGCCGTCTCCCGCCGCCGCGCAGGGCATGCCGAGCCCCTTCGTGCAGGAGGTGCTGGTCAAGAGCATCCTTGTGACGCTGTCGGATGCGGTGGCCTACGACAATTTCACCGTCCTCCACGCCAAGATCTCGAAACCCTTTCGCGAGCAGTTTCCGCCGGAGAAGCTGCGCGCCGTGTTCAAGGACCTGATCGACAAGCGCGCGGTGTTCGACGCCATCGTGGCCCGGCCGATCGTGCCCGACGGCGAGGCGAAGATCGACGAGAACGGCGTACTGCGCCTGAAGGGCCGTTTCGAAACCACCCCGAAGCAGGTGAAGTACCAGCTTGGCTTCATCCCCTCGGACGGCTTGTGGAAGCTGTCCGCCGTCACCATCGACATCGAATGATGCTTGCATCGAATGCGTTTGTATCGAACGACCTGCAATGACCGAGGAATGACCCATGCGTAACCACTTCATCGTCCTGTTCGTTCTCGCCTCCTGCGCGGCCGCGCAGGCGACGCCGCTGTCGCCGTCGGACAGGGCGGCGCTGCTCAAGGGCACCAACGATTCCTGCCTCGAGAACCAGGTCAAGGACGCCACCAACAAGGCGATGACGGTCGGCCAGCTGCAGACCTATTGCGACTGCTATGCCCGCGCCTTCTCCGATTTCATGCAGGTCGAGGACCTCGACAAGAACAAGGACACGCTGACGCCGGAGACCATGAAGAAGGCCGGCGAATTCTCGCAGACCTGCGCCGCGAACACGCTGAGGAAGTGACGCAAGACGCGCTGTCAATTCCCCCTCGCCCCGCGCTTGCGGGGAGAGGGTTGGGGTGAGGGCCGCCTCCGCGCAGCGCAAGCTATCGATAGACCTGTACCCCCTCACCCGGATCGCAAGAGCGATCCGACCTCTCCCCGCAAGCGGGGCGAGGTGAAGATCAGAACGACGTTCCCGCCCGTTTTGGCCTCGGCTCGTGCACGTCCGGCTCGCGCGGCACCGCCACGATGCGCAGCGCCGTGATGCGGTTGCGCTCCCGGCGCAGCACGCGGAAGCGGAAGCCGTGGAAGGTGAAGCTCTGGCCGCGGTCGGGGATCGAGCGCGCCTCGTGAATGACGAGGCCGGCGACCGTGGTCGCCTCCTCGTCCGGCAGGTGCCAGTTCATGGCGCGGTTGAGGTCGCGGATCGGCACCGAACCGTCGACGACGACCGAGCCGTCCGGCTGGGTGCGCACGCCGGCGACGACGATGTCGTGCTCGTCGGAGATGTCGCCGACGATTTCCTCCAGGATATCCTCCAGCGTCACCATGCCCTCGACCTCGCCATACTCGTCGACGACGAGGGCGAAGTGCGTCTTGCGGCGGCGGAACGCCTTCAGCTGGTCCGAGATCGGCCGCATCTCCGGCACGAACCACGGCGGCAGCGCGATGCTGGCGACGTCGAGCTGCGACGCATCGCCGTCATTGGCGCGCAGCGCGCGCAGGAGGTCCTTGGCGTGCAGCACGCCGATGATGTTCTCAGGCTTGTCGCGCCAGAGCGGAATGCGGGTGTATTCGGTCGCCAGCATCTCGCGCACCAGCTCTTCCGCCGGCAGGTCGGCGTTGATCATCACCATGGCCGTGCGGTGAACCATGACGTCCGACACTGCGAGGTCGCCGAAGCGGAAGACGTTGTGGATGTATTCGGCCTCGCCGCTTTCGATGATGCCGTGCTCGGCGGATTCCTCCACCAGCCCCTCGATCTCGGAATCGGTCAGGATTTCGTGCTGCGAGGATTCCTTGACGCCGAACAGGCGGAGGATGCCGCGCGAGGCGGAGTTGAGCAGCCAGTTCAGCGGATAAAACACCAGGTAGGACGCGTAGAGCGGATAGGCGATCCACTGCGACACCGGCACCGGCTGGCGGATCGCAAGGGTTTTCGGCACCTGCTCGCCGATCACGATATGCAGCGAGGAGAACACCAGGAAGCCGGCCAGGAACGAGGTGAAATGCAGGGCCGCATCCGACATGCCGAGCGGCGTCAGCAGCGGCCCGAGCAGCGCCGACACGGTCGGCTCGCCGACCCAGCCGAGACCGAGCGAGGCCATGGTGATGCCGAGCTGGCAGCAGGCGAGATACGCCTCGATGTCGTCCATCATGCCTTGCACCAGCCGCGCGCCGAAGCGGTTCTGCTCGACCATGGCCCTGACGCGGAACCCGCGGCTCTTCACCAGCGCGAACTCGGCCGCCACGTAGAAGGCGTTGGCCGCAAGCAGCAGGACCGCAAGCGTCAGATTGATCGCGACCGAGCTCATCCCGACAATTTCTGCTGCAGGAAACTGCGAACCAGCGCCGGATCGACGTCGGGCGCGATCACGGCGCGGCCGATCGCCTCCATCAGGATGAAGGTCAGCTTGCCGCGCTTGACCTTCTTGTCCTGCGCCATCAGCGCGAGCAGCGCGTCGGCATCCGCCAGCCCCTCCTGCGCGAAGCCGGCAATATCCTGCAATCGAGTCGGCAGGCCGACCGTGGCGAGGTGGTGCTTGATGCGTACGGCGTCGTTGTCGGAAATCTTGCCGAGCTGCGCGGAGAACTCCGCAGCAAGCACCATGCCGACCGCGACGCCTTCGCCGTGGAACAGGCGGTCGGAGAAGCCGGTCGCCGCTTCCAGCGCATGGCCGAAGGTGTGGCCGAGATTGAGCAGCGCGCGCTCGCCGTTCTCGCGTTCGTCGCGCGCGACGATGGCGGCCTTGGCGCGGCAGGAGGTGGCGATCGCATGCTCGCGCGCCGCACCGCCCGAGAAGATGTCGCCGTGGTTGTTCTCCAGCCAGGTGAAGAAGGCTTCGTCGCCGAGCAGGCCGTATTTGGCGACTTCGGCATAGCCGGCGCGGAACTGGCGCGGCGACAGCGTGTCGAGCACCGCGGTGTCGGCGATGACCAGGACCGGCTGGTGGAATGCGCCGATCAGGTTCTTGCCCTGCGGCGAGTTGATGCCGGTCTTGCCGCCGACGGAGGAATCGACCTGCGCCAGCAGCGATGTCGGCACCTGCACGAAATCGACGCCGCGGCGCAGGATCGCCGCGGCAAAGCCGGCGAGGTCGCCGACCACCCCGCCGCCGAGCGCGATGACGAGGTCGTTGCGCTCGATCCTTGCCGCGATCAACGCCTCGCTGACCTTTTCCAGGCCGGCATAGCTCTTCGAGCCCTCGCCCTCCTCGACCACGATCGACGACGTCGGGATGCCCGCCTGCGCCAGCGAGGCCTCGGCCGGCGGCAACCAGGCCCTGGCGACGGTGCGGTCGGTGACGATGGCCGTGCGAGCGCCCGGCCGGAGCGCGGCGATGCGGGGGCCGAGCGATCGCAGCATGTTGCGGCCGATGACGATGTCATAGGCGCGATCGCCCAGCGCGACGTCGACGAGGATGGGATCGGAATTCTTCAGCGGCGCGGTCATGGCGTGGCGTCTATCTCGTTCGGCGCAGCCATGCAGAGCTTTGCATGCAGCGCCTCGATGCATTCGTCGACGATCCGGTCGTGCGGCACGTCGCGCGACAGGATGATGAGATCGGCGGTCCCGTAAACCGGCTCGCGCTCGCCGAGCAGGCGGCTGACGGTGCCTTCGGGATCGGCATTCTGCAGCAGCGGCCGGTCGGAGCGTCGGCGCACCCGCTTCATGATGATATCGGCGTCGGCCTTGAGCCAGATCGACACCGCCTTGTCGCGGATGCGGGCGCGGGTCTCCTCGCGCATGAAAGCGCCGCCGCCGGTGGCGACCACGGCAGGTCCCCCATCGAGCAGCCGCGCGATCACCCGCGCCTCGCCGTCGCGGAAATGCGGCTCGCCATGGGTCTCGAAGATGTCGGGGATCGACATGCCCGCCGCGGTCTCGATCTCGGTGTCGGCGTCCACGAAAGGCAGCCGCAGCCGCGCCGCCATCCGCCGGCCGATGGTGGACTTGCCGGCGCCCATCATCCCGATCAGCACGATGCAGCGCTTGCCCAGCGCCGAGGCGATCTCGGCGTCATGGGACAGGCTGGCAGGCGCCTGCGAGGCGGTTTCGGTCATCGAGCTCTCGTTATCCGCGAAATTGCCGCGTTTGGCGCCACTCTATACTACCCCCGCCCAAGGGCTTGCCAGAGACTCTTGCCCGGAAAGGGCGAAACATGCTGGTAAGGCCGGGCAGGCACGTCAGCCTGATTTGATGGTTAATCCGCCTTCCGAGACCCTGTCATGCCCAGTCTGTTCCGCTTTCTGACGGTAGTCGGCATCATCGCCGGGATCGGCTATGGCGTGGTCTTTGCGCTGGCTAATTTCGTCAATCCCAAGCCGCGGGAGATGACCGTGACCATTCCGCCCGACAAGTTCCTCAGGAAATAGCGACGAGGATCGGGGGAATGCGGACGAAACCCTCAGATGCCAAGCTGATCAGCCTGTTCCTCGACATGCTCGCGGCCGAGCAGGGCGCCGGCGACAACACGCTGCAGGCCTACCGACGCGACCTCACCGACTTCTCCGAGTTCCTGGGCCGCGGCGGCCAGAGCTTCCTCGGCGCCGACACCCAGAAGCTGCGTGATTATCTTGCCGATCTCGACACGCGGGGCTTCAAGTCGTCGAGCGCGGCGCGCCGGTTGTCGGCAATGCGCCATCTCTACCGCTTCCTGCTGAGCGAGCGCCTCCGCAGCGACGATCCCGCCGCCATCCTGTCCGGCCCCAAGCGCGGTCGCGGCCTGCCCAAGGTTCTGTCGATATCGGACGTCGACCGCATGCTGACCAAGGCGCGGGAGCTGGCGCTGGCCGCCGAGGTCTCCTCCCTGCAGCAGCTGCGCGCACTGCGGCTCTATTGCCTGCTCGAAGTGCTCTACGCCACCGGCCTGCGCGTTTCCGAGCTGGTGTCGCTGCCGCTGTCGGCCTCGCGGCGCGACGCCCGCATGATCGTGGTGCGCGGCAAGGGCGACAAGGAGCGGCTGGTGCCGCTCAACGACGCCTC
>CAZDEZ010000108.1:0-10386 GCA_964504705.1 uncultured Bradyrhizobium sp. | reverse complement strand
CCGTAGCTAGCGCGGTTGGCTGGGGAGGCCTCGGGGCCCGTTACCCCATCTACGAGGCCTGCTTTAGCGGCGAAGGCTGAACATGTCCTTCGCCGCGATCAGTCCGCCGCCGGCGATCAGGATCGCGGCGATGGCGATGGTCGCGGTCGCCTGTGCGTAGCCCGCGAGGATCAGGAACGCGGTCGAGAGCAGCGGCGTGGCGTAGGAGGCCGCGCCGAGAACGCGGATGTCGCCTTGCTTCATGCCGATGTCCCAGGTGAAAAAGGCCGCTCCCACCGGGCCGACGCCGAGCGCGACGATGGCCAGCCATTGCGCCAGCGTTTCTGGCCAGACAGTCTTTTCGACGAGGAGGTGCACGATCGCGGCGAGGATAGCGGTCGCAAGGCAGAAGCCAGCGACCGCATCGGTCGGCACCGCTTTCAGCCGCCGCGACATCACCGAGTAGGACGCCCAGACGAAGGCGGCGACGAAGGCCGCCATCAGCCCGGGCAATTGGCCGGCTTCAAAGCCGCTGCCGCCACCGCCCATCAACAACAGCACGGTCCCGACGAGCCCGAGCAGCGCGCCGATGACGTGATGCGCCAGCAGGCGCTCGCCGGGCAACAGCGAGGAGAACAGCACGATCAGCAGCGGCCAGAGATAGTTGAGCAGGCCGGCTTCGGCCGGCGGCGCGAAGCGCAGCGCAAGGAAATACAGCGCGTGATAGCCGAACAAGCCGCCGACGCCGACCACCCAGGCGGTGAGCGGCTGCTTCAATGCGGCAAAGGCGGAGGGGCGGAACAGGAAACTCGCAAACGCTACCGCCGCGCCGATGGCGAAGGTCATGGCGGCGAGTTGAAAGGCCGGGATCTTTCCGGTCGCGACCGTAAGCACCGCGAGCAGCGACCACATCAGGATCGCGGACAGGCCGGCGAGTGTGGCGGTGCGGGGGGACATTAGAGCGGCGTCATTGCGAGGAGCGAAGCGACCAAGCAATCCAGCTTTCTAGTCGCGAAGGCAAGCTGGACTGCTTCGCTTCGCTCGCAATGACGGTGCTAAACCATCACACCATGTACTGCCCGCCGTTGATGGTGAGCGTGGAGCCGGTGATGGCGCCGGCATCGTCGGCGGCGAGGAACACCACCGCGCGTGCGATCTCCTCGGGCTCGCCGAGCCGGTTGACCGGGATCTGGGGCAGGATGGATTTTTCCAGCACCTCCTTCGGCACCGCCTGCACCATTTCGGTGTTGATGTAGCCGGGGCAGATCGCGTTCACGGTGATGCCGCCCTTCGCGTTCTCCAGCGCCAGCGCCTTGGTGAAGCCGATGTCGCCGGCCTTCGCCGCGGAATAGTTGACCTGGCCGAACTGGCCCTTCTGGCCGTTGATCGAGGAGATGTTGATGATGCGGCCGAACTTGCGCGCGCGCATGCCCTCGATCACCTGCCGCGTCATGTTGAACAGCGAGCCGAGATTGGTGTTGATGACGGCGTTCCACTGCTCGAGCGTCATCTTGTGGAAGGCGCCGTCCTTGGTAATGCCGGCATTGTTGACCAGCACGTCGACCGGTCCGATGTCCGCCTCGACTTTCTTGATGCCTGCAGAGCAGGCGTCGAACGAAGAGACGTCCCATTTGTAGACGGGAATGCCGGTCTCCGACTTGAACTTCTCCGCCGCAGCGTCATTGCCGGCGTAGCTCGCCGCGACCTTGTAGCCGGCCGCCTTCAGCGCCTTGCTGATCGCAGCGCCAATGCCGCGCGTTCCGCCCGTGACCAATGCAACCCGTGCCATGTCGTTTCCTCCTTGTAGTCTTCTAATAGACCGGAATTTTTCCGGTCTTTTGACGATTCTCAAGCGGGCAATTCAAACAGGCGCTTGAGACGAAAATGCCCGGCGCGAGGCCGGGCATTCATTCTTAGCAGCTTGAACCGCGTTTGACAGGCGATGTTTTCATCACGCAATGCACAACGCGGCCTCTTTGTTTGACGCGTTTCCTTTACGCGAACCGGTACCCACTTCGCTTGGAAACGCTATGGCCTTAGTCACGCGCGATACACATCGCGATGCCCATGCCGCCGCCGATGCACAGCGTGGCGAGGCCCTTCTTGGCGTCGCGCTTCTGCATTTCGTGCAGCAGCGTCACCAGCACGCGGGCGCCGGAAGCGCCGACCGGGTGGCCGATCGCGATCGCGCCGCCATTGACGTTGACCTTGCCGGTATCCCAACCGAGGTCCTTGTTGACGGCGCAGGCCTGCGCCGCAAAGGCCTCGTTGGCCTCGATCAAATCGAGGTCGCCGATATTCCAGCCGGCCTTCTTCAGCGCGGCGCGCGAAGCCGGGATCGGGCCCGAACCCATGATCTTGGGATCGACGCCGGCCTGCGCCCACGACACGATGCGGGCGAGCGGCTTCTTGCCTTCCTTGGCGGCCTGCTTGGCCGTCATCAGCACCACGGCGGCGGCGCCGTCGTTGATGCCCGACGCGCTGCCGGCGGTAACGGTGCCCTCCTTCTCGAAGGCGGGCTTCAGCTTGGCCATGGCATCGATGGTCGCGCCATGGCGCGGATATTCATCGGTATCGACGACGATGTCGCCCTTGCGGGTCTTGATGGTGACCGGGACGATCTCGTCCTTGAACCTGCCAGCCTTCTGCGCGGCCTCGGCCTTCTGCTGCGACTTGACCGCGAACTCGTCCTGCTGGGCGCGGGTGATCTGCCACTGACGGGCGACGTTCTCGGCGGTATTGCCCATGTGGTAGCCGTTGAAGGCGTCCCACAGGCCGTCCTTGATCATGGTGTCGACCAGCTCGAGGCCGCCCATTTTGACACCGCCGCGCAGATATTGCGCGTGCGGGGCCATGCTCATGGATTCCTGGCCGCCGGCAACCACGATCTCGGAATCACCGTTGAGCAGGGCCTGGTAGCCGAGCGCCACGGTGCGCAGGCCGCTGCCGCAGAGCTGGTTGACGCCCCAGGCCGGGCTTTCCACGGGAATGCCGGCGGCGATCGAGGCCTGGCGGGCCGGGTTCTGGCCCTGCGCTGCAGTCAGGATCTGGCCCATGATCACTTCGGAAACCCGACCGGGCTCGATGCCGCCGCGCTCGAGCGCCGCCTTGATGGCGATGGCGCCGAGGTCGTGGGCCGGGGTGGTCGCGAATGCGCCGTTGAAGCTGCCAACCGGGGTGCGGGCGGCGCTGACGATGACGACATCGTCTGACATGGACATCTCCTGTATTGGGTTTTCTTGGGTTGGTTTCTTGACGGCGGGCGGGCCGGGAATGGCGGGCCTGTCTTAATTCCTATCCTGTTAACCCCATTGAGGCATGTCAATCGCCCTGCAGCGAAAACATGCCGCGCCGCATTCAAAAGTGCCGGTGGTCGTAGTTTCCCGAGCAGTCACCATGCGTTGGGGTTAACCGTGCCGTACAAAACGGTAGCCGAAGCCCTTTGAAAATGCTTACCTTTGCTGCGATGCGTTGCATTTGGCCCTGCGGCGATGCCGTCGGGTTCCCCGCTTTCGCCTGTTCTCGTGTGGACCCCATGGCAAAATCTGAAACACCGACCACCATCAAGAAGTACGCTAACCGGCGGCTCTATAATACCGGTACGAGCACCTATGTGACGCTCGAGGATCTCGCGGCGATGGTGAAGGAAGGCGAGGACTTTCTCGTCTACGACGCCAAGACCGGCGAAGACATCACGCGCTCGGTGCTGGCGCAGATCATCTTCGAGCAGGAGAACAAGGCCGGGCAGAACCTGTTGCCGACCACGTTCCTGCGCCAGCTGATCCGCTTCTACGGCGACAGCATGCAGATGGTGGTGCCGAAATATCTCGAGCAGTCGATCGCGACGCTGACGCAGGAGCAGGAAAAATTCCGCAAGCAGCTCGCCGGCGCCCTCGCCGGCACCCCCTTTGCTCCCCTCGAAGAGCAGGTCCGCCGCAACATGGAGCTGTTCCAGCAGTCCTTCTCGAAGTTCATGCCGTTCGCGCCGCGCATGGGTGGCGGCGAGGCCGAGAAGGTTCCGGAGCCCGCGCCGGACGATGAAGGCAACATCGACGATCTGCGCAAGCAGATGAAGGACATGCAGGAGCGGCTCGAGCGCATGTCGAAGGAGACGGCGAAGAAGGAAGAGTAACCCTCTCTAGTCTAGCCCGTGGCCGGCACCGCGGCCCCTTGCGCCACCGCCCACGGCCTTACCGGCGTGGCAAGCCCGATCAGCCGGCCCTGGATGTAGTCGCAGCCCCATTCGCGCAGCATGACGGCGGCTTCCTCGTCCTGCACCCATTCGGCCACCGTCTTGATGTCGAGCCGGCGGGCGAGGTCGATCAGGGTCTGCACGAAAGCGCGGTCGTCGGCGGAGCGGGCGATGTTCTGCACGAACGCGCCGTCGATCTTCACGATGTCGACGCCGAGCTTGCGCAAGTTGCGGAACGAGGTGTAGCCGGCGCCGAAATCGTCGATGGCGATCCGGCTGCCGAAATTCTTCAGCCGGGTCACGAAACCCCTGACGTCGTCGATGTCCTGGATCGCGACCGTCTCGGTGATCTCCACGATCAGCCGCTCGGCGACGCCGGGATGGGCGCGCATCAGCGACTCGATCGTCGCCGACCAGTCCGGGTCCATGGTGGTTTCCGGCGAGATGTTGAGGCTGAGCTGCACCTTGGGCGAAGCGATCAGCTCGGCGACGACGAGCTCGAGGATGCGGTGATCGACCAGGCGGATCAGGCCGAGCCGTTCCGCCACCGGCACGATGTCGGGCGCCAGCAGGACCTGGCCGTCGCCCTGCTCCATCCGCACCAGGCATTCATAGAAGGCCGGCTCGCGCGTGCGCGCGGCAACCACCGGCTCGAAGGCCGCGACGATGCGGCGGTCGTTGAGCGCGGTGACGATCTCGTCGGTGACGCGGATATTGACGCGGCGCTGCGCATCGCGCTCGACATTGGGCCGCCACAGCGCGAATGAGCCGGCGCGGCGGCGCTTGGCGGCATCGAGCGTTTCCTGGGCGCGGTTGATCGCCTCGTCGGCATTGCGGGCATAGCGCGGCACGCTCACCGCGCCGATCGAGGCCGTCACCGAGACCGGACCCGACCTGGTCGGCACCACCTCGTCGCGGATGCCGGCGAGAAAGCGCTCGGCGGCGATGTTGGTGTCGTCGACGGTGCAGTTCTTCAGGATCAGGCCGAACTTGTTGCCGGAGAATCGCCCGAGCACGTCGCCGGCGCGCAGCCGCGCGCGGATGCGCAGCGCGACTTCCGCGATCACGGCGTCCGCGACATCGAAACCGAAGGCATCGTTGACCCGCGCCAGATGGTCGATGCCGATCAGCATGAAGGCGCAGGCCGAGCGGAAGCGGGTGTTCTCCTCGATCGCCTCGGCAAGGGCTGCGATCAGGTGGGTACGGTTGAGTTCGCCGGTCAGGGGATCGTGCCGCGACAGCCGCACCAGCTGCTCGTCGCGGGCGTGGCGCTCGTTGTTGACGCGCACGATGCCCTGCGCGCGCCACGGACGGCCGTCGGAGCCGGCGAACCAGACGCCGGTCTCCTCGATCCAGATCACGGGCACGGCGGTGGTGGCGCGCACGCCATATTCGATGCGGTAGGGCACGCCTTCGTCCGGCCGCGCCGGCGGCGCATGGATCAGCGCGTCGTTGCGGATGGCGCGGGCCGGCTCGATCAGCTTGGCGAATTCGGCGCCGGTGGCAATCGCTTCGGCGGGGATGTCGGCAAAGACCGAGGCCGCGTTGTCGCTCCAGATCAGGCGGTCGCTGCCGATCTCCCAGACGAAACTGGCCTGTCCGAGCGAGGCGAGGATGTCGGCGGCTTGCGGGACAGACGGCATCAGGTCGCCTCGTTTCGGGACAACACCCTCAGTGATTCTCCACCCCAAGGATAGGGTAACGCGCGACCATGACCCTAGGTAAAGTTGATTAACAGTCCGCAAACCATGTTCTGCGGCTGTCAGGAACCAAAGGGCGCGCCAAGGCACATCTCTTGCGAGGGGAAGCGAAAGGCGGATCGAACAGTCCCGAAACGTGACAGGTCGGCGATGACAGGTATAGGGCACCCGGAAGTGGTCATTGACGCGGAGTTCGTGGATATCTCGAACCCCTCCGTCGAACTCGTGCCGTTTTCCGCCCGCCCGGACGTCCAGCCGGTAACGCCTGTGAACCGGCCAGATGCCAGTTTCCTGACGCAGCTGATCGCGACCGCCGAGCATGTGCCCCAGACCTGCAGCCTGCGCCGGGGATCCTGCGCCGACGCGCAGGCGGCCTACGGCCCGCGCACCGGCGAGCGGCGCAGCGTGACGCGGCGGACCAAGCAGATCATTTAAGGAAATCAGCGCGACGGCGTGTCCGGCGACGGGTGTCCGCCATTGCCGGGCTGAATGCCCGGCGACGGCACGGGACGGTCGAGCAGCACGGACTCGGCGATCGACGCGGCGGAAGGCACCGGCGCGGGATCTGCGGCGGCAGGGGCCGGCGCAGGAGCCGGCGGCGCCGGCTCGACGGCTTCCGGCTCGGCCTGGCGCGGCGCCTTCCTCGCTACGGGAGCGGCGGCGACCGCCGTGTAACGCCGGCGGCGCAGCGTCACGCCGGTGAGGAAATCGACCAGCGCAAACAGGGTCAGCAGGAAGAACACGGAGGTGCCGAACTTCGGCAGCAGCAGGAATTCCGCCGCGGCGGCGCCGAACACCACCAGCGACAGCAGGTGATCCATCAGGAATTTCGCGCCCGGCCGCGCGCCCTTGACGATCTCGAGCAGCAGCATCAGCGCGGCGAGCGCCAGCAGAATGTCGCCGAGCGAGATCGGCCATTCCGCGCCCGACGTCAGCGGCAGCGTCAGCAGGGGCGCGCTGAGCGAGACGTCGCGCATCAGCAGCACGACGATGTTGTAGACCGCGAGCGGAATCAGCAGCAGCGGAAAGCCGACCATGGCCGTAGGCCTTTTGCGATGGGTAGAAACACGAATTCCCGAGTGCGGAACCATCCGCCTCGGGAACCGTCTTAACGCACTCGATGGCCGAATTCAGGCAGCGGTTGCAACCTACCCACCGCTTTTGTCTGGGCGCCGCGAGGCCTTGGGCCTCGGGCTTCGCGCTCAGGCTTCCTTCTTGGGCTTCAGCACCTGCCGGCCCTTGTACATGCCGGTCTTGAGGTCGAGATGGTGCGGACGGCGCAGCTCGCCCGAGTCCTTGTCCTCGACATAGGTCGGCTTCTTGAGCGCGTCGGCGGAGCGGCGCATGCCGCGGCGCGACGGCGAGGTTTTTCTGCGGGGAACAGCCATGTCGGTATCCTCTAGGGGTATCGCGGAGGCACCGTCCAAATAAGACGGCCCGCAGCTCACAAAAGCGCGGGCGCAAGGTGCCGATATGGCGGCGCTTATAGAGGATGACCTCCCGCAAATCCAGAGCCGAAGAGGGTAAAAATGACCCGAATCGGCGCAAAATCAGCGCCCTTCGCCCCAGCAGCGCTGCGCCGCCGGCGCGCGGGCCATGTAGATCCCGGCCAACCGCCGCACGCCGGGGCCGGGATTGCGGGCGCTGCGCCTGACCGGGTTGGGCAGGATCGCGGCGAGCAGCGCCGCCTCGCGCGGCGACAACTCGGAAGCCGGCTTGCCGAAGGCATAGGCCGCGCCGGAGCCTGCACCGAACTGGCCGGAAGGGCCGAGCTCGGCGATGTTGAGGTAGATCTCGAGCACGCGCTGCTTGCCCAGCACGAGGTCGATCCACAGCGCCAGCGGCAGCTCCAGCGCCTTGCGCACCACGCTGCGGCCCGGCCACAGGAACAGGTTCTTCGCCACCTGCTGGGTGATGGTCGAGCCGCCGCGCGCCACCTCGCCGTCCTCGGCATCGTCGATCACCTCGCGCAGCGCATCCCAGTCGATGCCGCGATGGCTGCAGAACTTCGCGTCCTCCGAGGCCACCACCGTGCGCGGCAGATAGGGCGACATCGCATTGAGATCGACCCATTGCCGCGCGACCGGCGCGCCCTTCAGCCAGCGCCAGGCCATCAGCGTCGAGACCGGATGGCCGGCGCGATAGAACGGCGCCACCAGATAGGGCAGCAGCAACAGCGCCAGCAGGATCAGCAGCAGGTTGCGGACAATGCGCAAATGAGAGGCTTCCGGTTTGCCGGCAGGGGTGGAAATGAGTTCGACGGAAACGACATGGTGACGACATCAGACGGATTTTCCAGCCCTTTTAGGGCGTTTTCTCCCCGCATCCGCCGATTGACGAAGCCCGCCCCATCAACGATTGTCCGCCCCCGAATTCGATCCCCAAGAGCCATTCCTGGAGCTTTTCCGAATGACGACCGCCGCCGATTTCGCCAAGCGACTGGACCGGACCGCCGAGGAAACCGAGCGGCTCCTGGCGCAGCTGTTGTCGGACACGCTGCTGCCCGACGAGATTGCGCGGCCGAAGCGGCTGATGGAGGCCATGCGCTATTCCACGCTCGGCGGGGGCAAGCGGTTGCGGCCGTTCCTGGTGGTGGAGAGCGCGGCGGTGTTCGGAGTAGCCCGCGAGGCCGCGCTGCTGGTGGGCGCTGCGCTGGAATGCATCCACTGCTATTCGCTGATCCACGACGACCTGCCGGCGATGGACAATTCCGACCTGCGCCGCGGCCGTCCGACCCTGCACAAGAAGACCGACGACGCCACTGCGATCCTCGCCGGCGACGGCCTGCTGACCTACGCCTTCGACATCATCACGCGCGACGAGGTGCATCGCGACGCAACCGTGCGGCTGCTGCTCACCCGCGCGCTGGCGCGCGCCTCCGGCCTCGGCGGCATGGTCGGCGGCCAGATGCTCGACCTTGCCGGTGAAGGCCGCTTCGGCGACCGCGAGCCGGTGGACGTGGCGCGGCTGCAGCAGATGAAGACCGGCGCCTTGCTGCGCTATGGCTGTATTGCCGGCGCCATCCTCGGCCAGGCCTCGCAGAAGGAATTCCAGGCGCTCGACGATTACGGCCGCGCGCTCGGCGAAGCCTTCCAGATCGCCGACGATTTGCTCGACGTCGAGGGCGACGCGGCTGCGCTCGGCAAGCCGGCCGGCGCCGATGCGGCGCTGGGCAAGACCACCTTCGTCACCCAGCTCGGCATCGACGGCGCCAGGCAGCGCGTGCGGGACCTCCTGGCGCGCGGCGATTCCGCGCTGGCGATCTTCGGCGACCGCGGCGACGTGCTGCGCGCCACCTCGCGCTTCGTCGCCGAGCGGAAAAACTGACGCATGACGGCGGGCCGGGAGTTCGAGGAACGCCTTGCCCGGTTTCGAAAGCTGCCGAGATTCCTGCGCGTGGTGGTGTCGCGGCCGCGCACCTTCATCGCCCTCGGCGTCGCGCTCGCTATCTTCTTCCTGCTGCCGGAGCAGCAACGGCTGGTAACGCGGGCGCTGGTCGGCTGGGACGTCTTTGCGGCGATCTACCTCGTGCTCGCCTACATCATGATGTACCGCAGCGGCCACGAGCACATCAAGCCGAGCGCGCTGATGCAGGATGACGGGCGCATCCTCATCATGATGGTGACGCAGTTCGGCGCGCTCGCCAGCATCGCGGCGATCGTGTTCGAACTCGGGGCCTCCAGCAGAAGCGTTGCGGGACTTTCGCTCGCGATGATCACGATCGCCCTGTCGTGGACGCTGGTGCACACCACCTTCGCGCTGCACTACGCGCATGATTACTATCGCGGCAACCCGCCCGGCGGCCTGCACTTTCCCGGCGGCGACAGTGGCGGCCACGCCGACTACTGGGATTTCGTGTACTTCTCCTTCGTGATCGGCATGACCGCGCAGGTTTCCGACGTCGGCATCGCCGACAAGGCGATCCGCCGCACCGCGACCGTGCACGGCATCATCTCCTTCGTCTTCAACACCGCCCTGCTGGCGCTGATGGTGAACATCGCCGCGAGCGCGATTTGAGGCTGGCGGCGGCGCATTCACGATTGTCGTCCCGGCGAACGCCGGGACCCATAACCACAGGGCGTTGTTGTTGAAGTGCGCTGTGGCTCCAGCCTTCGCAAAACCTAATCCTGTGGTTATGGGTCCCGTATCGCGCTCGCTTCGCTCGCTTGTACGGGACGACAGCTGAATTTTGCCGATTTAGCGGGGCTACGCAGCAAAGCTGGATTGCTTCCGCCTTCGCTCTCCGAGCTTCGGCGGACTCCCAGCCCGGCGTAGCTTGCGCAGCAAGCGTAGACGGGTCGTCGCTTCGCTCCTCGCAACGACGGGGATAGATATGCGCTCTCGTTCTCACGGCGCGGAATCGCCTGAGTTTTGCGAACTCGTTTGCTCCCTCTTGATAGAGGGCGCAGGGAAGGTCGGGCGCCGGCGGCACCCGCAGCACCGTGTGCAATGGGGTAGTAAAGAACGCACACGGGTTTGACAGGTACAGCCAGGACATCCCGGCCTTCCCCGCGC
>CAZDEZ010000107.1:0-10392 GCA_964504705.1 uncultured Bradyrhizobium sp. | reverse complement strand
CAGCAGATCAACCAGGGCCAGATGGACCGCTGGTCGATCGTCACCACGCTCAACTATCTCGGCCATGACGAGGAAGTGGAGATCGTGTTGGCCAAGGCGAAGCATTATCGCACGACCGAGGGCCGCGACATCGTCAACAAGATGGTGCGGCTGGCGGACCTGACCCGCAACGCCTTCGCCAATGGCGATCTGTCGACGGTGATGAGCCCGCGCACGGTGATTACCTGGGCGGAAAACGCCGACATCTTCAGCGACATCGGCTTCGCGTTCCGCGTCACCTTCCTCAACAAGTGCGACGAACTGGAGCGGCCGCTGGTGGCCGAGTTCTACCAGCGCTGCTTCAACCAGGAACTGGCGGAATCCTCCGTCAACGTGGCGCTCAGCTAGGCCATGCCGAAAGTTGCCGTCGAGCGCACCATTGGCGAAGCCAAAAAGGCGGTGCTCGGCGGCCTCATCGGCTACAATACCGAGAAGATGGGGAAGCAGAAGTACAAGCGCTTCGCCATCACGTTGCGCGAGCGCGGCAAGATCGTCGGCGGGATCGTCGGCGAGGTCTGGACCACGGTGCTGTTCATCCAGCTGTTCTGGATCGAGCGGAAATATCGCGGCAAGGATTTCGGCACGAAGCTGATCGAGGCGATCGAGGACGAGGCACGGAAGTTCGGGGCGACGCGGTCTTATCTGGATACGATGAGCTTTCAGGCGCCGGGCTTCTATCGCAATTGCGGCTATGAAGAATTCGGCATGATCGAGGGTTATCCCAAGGGCGTGACGCGGCACTGGTTTACGAAGGCGCTATGAGCATCTCCAACTCGAAATTCCGCAACAACAGGGAAGCGCCGACCGAGCCGTTCAAGCGGGCGGTGAGCTCGTGCCTCAAGGCGATCGCCAAGGCACCCGAGCTCGACGTGACGTTTGCCGCCGAGCGCCCGGGCCTTGCGCCCGGCAAGGCGCGGCTGCCGGAGCCGGCGCGCAAGATGTCCAAGCGGGATGCCGCCATCATCCGCGGCCATGCCGACTCGATCGCGCTGAAGCTCGCCTGTCACGACCCCAAGGTTCACCGCAAGCTGATGCCGGGCAATCCGCAGGCGCGCGGCGTGTTCGAGGCGGTCGAGCAGGCGCGGGTCGAGGCGATCGGCGCGCGGCGCATGTCGGGCGTGGCGAAGAACCTCACCGCGATGCTGGACGACCATTTCCATCGCGGCAAGTTCGACGAGATCACCGACCGCGCCGATGCGCCGCTGTCGGACGCGCTGGCGATGCTGGTGCGCGAGAGGCTGACCGGAATGGCGCCGCCGACGGCTGCGAAGAAGATGGTCGATCTCTGGCGTCCAGTGCTGGAAGACAAGATCGGCACGCGGCTCGACCAGCTCGCCCGCTTCACCGAGGACCAGGCGCGTTTCGGAGACATGGTCCATGACCTGCTGTCGGCGCTCGATCTCGGCGACGACCGCAACATGGACTCGGACGACGACGAGAACGACGAGAACCAGGACGGCGAGAACGACCAGTCCGGCGCGGAAGGCGCGCCCGACTCTGACGCCGCGCAGGAGATGAGCGCCGACCAGGCGCAGGCCTCCACCGACGAGATGAGCGAAAGCGCGATGGAAAGCGCGCAGGCCTCGACGTCGGACACCTTCGACGACGGCGAGCTCGGCGACGACGAGACGCCGGGCGAGGCGACGCGGCCGAATTCACACGGCAAGAACGAGCCTCGCGGGCCGGAATATCACGCCTTTGCGCCGAAGTTCGACGAGGTGATCGCCGCCGAAGACCTCTGCGACCATGACGAGCTCGAGCGGCTGCGCTCCTACCTCGACAAACAGCTGGCGCATCTGCAGGGCATCGTGGCCCGGCTGGCCAACCGGCTGCAGCGCCGCCTGATGGCGCAGCAGAACCGCGCCTGGGAGTTCGACCTCGAGGAAGGCATTCTCGATCCGGCGCGGCTGTCGCGCGTGGTCACCGACCCCTATCACCCGCTGTCCTTCATGCACGAGAAGGAAGCGACCTTCCGCGACACCGTGGTCACGCTGCTCTTGGATAACTCCGGCTCGATGCGTGGACGGCCGATCACGGTCGCCGCCACCTGCGCAGACATTCTGGCGCGCACGCTGGAGCGTTGCGGCGTCAAGGTGGAGATCCTCGGCTTCACCACGCGGGCCTGGAAGGGCGGGCAGTCGCGCGAGGCGTGGCTTGCCGCCGGCAAGCCGGCCAATCCGGGCCGGCTCAACGATCTCCGCCACATCATCTACAAATCGGCCGATGCGCCGTGGCGCCGGGCGCGGAAAAATCTCGGCCTGATGATGCGCGAAGGCCTCTTGAAGGAGAACATCGACGGCGAAGCGCTCGACTGGGCGCACAAGCGTCTGCTGGCGCGTCCCGAGCAGCGCCGCATCCTGATGATGATCTCTGACGGCGCGCCGGTCGACGATTCCACGCTGTCGGTCAATGCCGGCAACTATCTGGAACGCCATCTGCGCCACATCATCGAGGAAATCGAGACCCGTTCGCCGGTCGAGCTGATCGCGATCGGTATCGGCCACGACGTCACGCGCTACTACCGCCGCGCGGTGACCATCGTCGATGCCGAGGAACTCGGCGGCGCGATCACCGAAAAGCTCGCCGAACTCTTCAGCGAGACCCACGGCGCTGCTGTTTCCGGCAGCCGGCGCCGCCTGCATTCCTGAGCGCATGATCCCCATATGGAGCCGCCGCCGCTTACTAACCGCCGCGGCGGCGGGATTCCTCGGAGTGACGCTGCCGAAACCGGCGCCGACGCAAACCGCGGTGCAGCCGCCGCCCAAGCGGGCGAAGACGGACGAGTTCTCCGTCACCGAGCCGGCTTCCATCGAGGTGAATGCGCGGCCGCTCAACGGTTTCGATACCCGCGACCGCTCCCGCGTGCGCTTCGGCGAGCTGGAATTCCGCAGCGGGCTGGTGCTGACCTCGCGCTTCCGCGGCTTCGGCGGCCTGTCGGGCCTGCGGCTCGACGCCAGGGGCGAGCGCTTCATCGCCATCTCCGACAAGGGCGGCTGGTTCACCGGGCGCATCGCCTACCGCGGCAGGGAGATGACCGGGCTGGAGGACGTCGAGGCTTCGCCGATGCTGTGGTCCGACGGCAAGCCGATCACCGCGCGCGGCTGGTTCGATACCGAATGCATCGCGCTCGACGGCTCGCTGGTCTATGTCGGCCTTGAGCGCGTCAACCGGGTTTTGCGCTACGACTTCTCAAGGGGCTTTACCCGCGCACTCGGCGAAGACGTGCCGTTGCCGCAGGCTGCGCGCAAGCTGCCCTACAACAAGGGACTGGAGGCATTGGTCGCCGTGCCCAGGGGCCAGCCGCTGGCGGGCACGCTGATTGCGGTTTCCGAACGCGCGCTGGATGCCCAGGGCAACATCCTCGGCTTCCTGATCGGCGGCAAGACCCCGGGGCAGTTCTCCGTGCGCCGCTCCGACGATTTCGACGTCAGCGATGCGGCGCTGCTGCCGTCCGGCGACATGCTGCTGCTGGAACGGAAATTCTCCTGGCTCGGCGGTGTCGGCATCCGTATCCGGCGCATCGCGCAGAAATCGTTCGTGCCGGGCGCGATCGTCGACGGGCCAGATATCTTCTCGGCCGACCTCGGCCACGAGGTCGACAACATGGAGGGGATCGACGCGCATGTCGGGAGCGGTGGCGAGACCGTGGTCACCATGATCTCCGACGACAATTACTCGATGGTCCAGCGCAATCTGCTGCTGCAATTCACGCTGGTGGGATAGGCCGGATCAGGCCAGGCGATAGGCGCCGCTGCCGTCGGCCTGCACCTTGCCCGCGGCAAGCATTTCCGCAAGATGCGCCGAGATCGAACGGGTCTCCGCGTCGACCACCCAGAGATCCTGGTGGCCGGGCGGATACAGCAGCCGGCATTCGACCAGTTGCGGAATCGTCTTCGGCGACTGCCGCAGCAATTCCACGAGGCGCTGCTCGCGCGTATCGAGCGTGGCGGTGTAGGCCGCAAGGTCGCGCATGAAACGTTCGCGGTCGGTGTAGACGCCGCGGTGATGCGAGGTGACCCACACCCTGGCGGGGATGTCGGCCACGCCCGCCAGCGTGCGGCGAAAATCGGCGAGGCTCGACGAGGCGTCGCCGTAATAGGGGCCGAAACCGGAGAGGTCGATATCGCCGATGAAGGCGACGCCCTCGGGTTCGACCAGCAGCACGCAATGTCCGGCGGTGTGGCCGGGCGCGTGGAAGGCCCGCACGCGCGAACCGCCGAGCTCCCAGACCGCGCCGTCGCTGTAGCCGATGGCGTCGGGACGCGGCGCATAGAAGAAGTCGCGCTGAAACCGCGCCAGCATGTCCGCGACATAGCTCTCGTCGCTGCCATAGGCGGCGCGCAGGCCTTCCCAGCTCTGCGCTGCCGCAAGGTCGGCCTCGTGGACATGGACCGATGCATTGGGCAGCCGATGCAGCGCGGCCATGTGGTCTTCGTGTACATGGCCGAGGATGACGAGATCGCTTCGATCGAACTCCGGCCCGATGTAGTTGGCGACGACAGGCGTGTCGAACGCCGCCTGCGTGTCCGAGCCGCGGACGATGACCTGGTTGGCATCCGGGTATTTGCCGTTCTTCTCGCCGAAGAAGACGGTGACCCGGCCGAAATCGGCGCGCGGGATCGTGCGGCGGTTCAGATCTGTGGCGGTGACGTTCATCGGAATTTCCGGCCCTAGCCTGCGCGCTGTTTCTCGTAGGCCTTCAGATGTGTATAGGCCGTGCGCAGCTTTGGCACCGGAATTTTTGCCGCATCCGCGCGCGCGACGAGATCGCCGATGACGTGGTCGGCCTCGACGGGAAGTCCCGCCTTGACGTCGCGGAACATCGAGGCCGTCATCGGCGAGCCCTCCGTGGTCAGGATGCCGCGGGTGCGCTGGAAGAACGGTCCGGCCGGCGCAAAGCCTTCGGCGGTCGCCACCGCCGAACATTCGTCGAGCATGCCGAGCAGAAAATCCTTGCCGCCGGAAACCGCCATGATGTTGCCGACCGAGGTGCGCATCAGGCAGGTCGAGGCGGCGAGCGAGGCGAGAAATACCCACTTCTCCCACATGTCCTGCATGACGTGCTCGCTCGGCGCCGCGCCGCAATTGGCTTTGGCGAACACTTCGGCGATCGCCTTGACGCGGTCGGATGTCCCGGCGTCGCGCTCGCCGAAGCCGAGCGACTGCATCGGTGCCAGCTGCACCACCTCCCGCTTGTCGTTCAGCGTCACCGCAATGGCGCAGAGCCCGCCAAGCACCCGTTCCTTGCCGAAGCTCTTGTCCAGCACGTCGAGGTGCGACATGCCGTTGAGCAGCGGGATGATCGCGGTGTCCGGGCCGACCGCCGGCGCGAACGACTTGATGGCGTCGTCGAGGTCGAAGGCCTTGCAGCTCAGCAGGATGACTTCGAATTTGCCGGCGAGCTTGTCGGCCTGGACCGTCGGCGGATTCTTCAGCGTGACGTCGCCGGCCGGGCTCCGGATCACGAGGCCGGCGCTGGCCAGCTCGGCTGCTCGTTTGGGGCGGACCAGAAAAGTGACGTCCTGGCCGGCCTGCAGCAGCCTGCCGCCGAAATAGCCGCCGATGGCGCCGGCGCCGACCACGAGAATGCGCATGTTCTCAACTCCTGCCTAACCCGCCGCTGTCATGCCCGGACTTGATCCGGGCATCCACGTCTTTCTTCGGATAGCTGCATTGAAGACGTGGATGGCCGGGGCCTCCTGGCACGATGACGCGCTTTGCGCTCTTGCCCCGCCATCACGCATGAGCGGTATGCGTTACCACTTCTCGCCGAACGGCCGGATCTCCATCTCGAAGGTCCAGGCACTGCGCGGCTGCTGGTAGAGCTGCCAGTAGGCGCCGGCAACGGAAGCCGGCGGCATCAGGAGATCGGGATTGTCGAGCGCCTCCTTGCCCCAGAGCTGCGCCCGGCGCTCGCGCACCCAGGCGGTATCGACGCCGGAATCGATGATGAGATGCGCGACATGGATGTTCTTCGGCCCGAGCTCGCGCGCCATCGATTGTGCTACCGCACGCAGGCCGAACTTGGCGCTGGCGAAGGCCGCAAAGCCGCTGCCGCCGCGCAAGCTCGCGGTCGCGCCGGTAAAGAAGATATTGCCCTGTCCGCGCGGCACCATCAGCCGCGCCGCCTCGCGTCCCGCCAGGAAGCCGGCCCAGCAGGCCATCTCCCAGACCTTGCGGAACACGCGGTCGGTGGTTTCCAGGATCGGGAAATTGACGTTGGCGCCGACGTTGAAGATGCAGACGTCGAGCGGGGCGTGCCTGTCGGCCTCGTTGAGGAAGGCGGCGATCTCCTCCTCCTTGCGCGCGTCGAGCGAGCGGCCGAAGATCGCGCCGCCTGCGGCCTCGACGTCCTTCACCAGCGGCTCGAGCTTTTCGCCATTGCGCCGGCCGGCGAACACGGTAAAGCCCTCGGCGGCAAACTTCTTCGCGATCTCGGCGCCGATAAAGTCGCCGGCCCCGATCACCGCGCAGGTGGCGTTGCGTTTTGGCATGGTCTTGCTCTCCTCCTCATCCTGAGGAGCGGCGTCTTCGCCGCGTCTCGAAGGATGAGCTTGCCGGGCCTCATGGTTCGAGACGCCGCGCTGTGCGCGGCTCCTCACCATGAGGGGCTGGCGATCACTTCCCCGAAATCATCTCCTCGACTTCGCGCAGCTGCTCCTTGCCGAAGAACATCTCCTTGCCGACGAAGAAGGTCGGCGAACCGAACGCGCCGCGCTCGACGGCGGATTGGGTGTTTTCGATCAGCTTTGCTTTCACGTCGGCGTCTTGCGCGCGGGCGAACAGCTTTGCGGCGTCGATGCCGGACGACGACAGCGCCTTTGCCGCCACGTCCGGGTCGTCCATCTTCTTCGGCTCCACCCACATGTGGTGAAAGGCGGCATCGACATACTTCTCGAACACGCCCTCCATCTGCGCGGCCACCGCAGCGCGCATCAGGTTCAGCGTGTTGACCGGGAAGAACGGGTTCCAGGTATACGGCTTGACGCCGTATCGCTTGAGGAAGCGCTCGGTCTCCAGCGCGTGGAATTCGCGCTTGTTCTTGATCCCTGCCAGCGTCTCGGCCGGCGACTTGTTGTTGGTGGCCTTGAAGATGCCGCCGAGCAGGATCGGCACATACTCGAATTTCGCGCCGGTGCGCTTCTCGATCGCCGGGATCGCCTCATGGCTGAGGAAGGCGTTGGGGCTGCCGACGTCGAACAGGAACTGCGGATTTGGGCTCACGGCGGCTCTCCCACGATTTTCTTGGTCCGGGCGGAACGGACGCCGCCCGAGCGATGATGAACGTCATCTTGTAGCGCAGGTCGCCACGAGTCAAACCAGCCGCGCGACGGCGTGCTTGCGCCAGACCAGCAGGTAATAGCTCATCTGCAGCAGGAACATGCTGCAGAAGGCGATGGGATAGGCAGCCCACACGCCCTCGATCCCGACATGCCGGCTGAGCAGGATGGCCGAGGGTATCTCGATCGCCAGAATCGCGAAGGACGAGATCGCCAGCGGCGCCCATACCGTGCCGCTGCCGCGCATCGCGCCGGAAAATACCGTCGCCATGCCGAACATCACCGTGCTCCACAGCGCGATGTGCAGCAGTCCCAGCGCCAGCTCGAGCACCGCGGGCTCCGTGATGAAGAACCCCATCAGCGTGCGCGAAAACAGGTAGCCGAGCACGGCGAGGGCGCCGGTGAGCACAAGGTTCATCTGCAGGCCGGTGCCGACGATGGCGCCGATTTCGCTCGCTTTGCCGCGGCCGATCGCCTGGGCGCCGAAGATCGAGACCGTGATCGCGATCGACAGCGCCGGGAACTGCACATAGCTCATGACCTGGCCGACGGCGCCATAGGCGGCAGTAGCGTCCGA
The DNA here is from genome assembly GCA_964504705.1 of uncultured Bradyrhizobium sp. GTDB lineage: Bacteria > Pseudomonadota > Alphaproteobacteria > Rhizobiales > Xanthobacteraceae > Bradyrhizobium. The sequence goes on along the minus strand of CAZDEZ010000107.1, from coordinate 2,496 downwards.
GCCATATCCGTTGACGAGGCCGAGCAGCACGAGTTCAGCGACCGACATCACCATCATGCTGAGCGACGCGGGAATGCCGAGGCGCAGCACCAGAAGCAGCAGCCGGCCGTCCGGCCGCATCGCGCGCAGGAAAGCCGTGTCGAAGGCAAACGCGTGGCCTCGCGCGCGCAGGTGAAAATGGAGCCACGCCAGCGTGAGCAGGCTCGACGCCACCGAAGCCCACGCGGCACTGGCGACGCCGAGGCGTGGCAGCCCGAAGCTGCCGGCAATCATCGCCGGCGTCGCCACCAGGCCGATCAGCGTGTAAACCACCAGCGCCAGCAGCGGCGTCACGGTGTCGCCGACGCCGCGCATCATCGCCGTGACCAGGATCACCGCAAAGGTGAGCGGCATGGAAACCATGCTCACCCGTGCGTAGGACGTCGCCTCGTCCAGGATGTTCGCCGGCGTGGCGAGGGCAGTCACCAACTCGCGGGAGAACAGCGAGCCGAACACGGCGATGATTGCCGCAAACAGCAGGGCAATGCTCAGCGCCGTGCCGGCGATCGCCTTGACCTTGCCATGCTCGCCCGCGCCGAACGCCTGTCCGATCAGGATGGAGGCGCCCGTGCTCAGTCCCATGACGAAAGCGATGAAGGCGAACATGACCGGGAAGAACACCGTCACCGCCGCCAGCGCGTCGACGCCGATCATCTGACCGAGATAGACGTTGTTGATGGTGCCGAACAGCGATTGCAGGATGTTGCCTGCCATCATCGGCATGAGGAAGGCGAGAAAGTTTTTCCAGAGCGGTGCGGGGTTGGTCACGGGCATGCCTCATCGATCGGCGCAGCACGGCGTGCCGCGCGCAGGTGGCGGTTCGGAAAGGTTCGGAGTTGAAGGGAGCGACCGCGCTAGTCGGCGCGGTCGCTATAGGCGAGTTTGACGATGTGGTCGCGGATGTCCGGCGGCCACTCCGCGATCAGGCCGGCGAAGCGCCGCCGGTCATCGGCGAACAGCGCGCGCGAGGCTTCCTCGAAATTGGCGAGGTCGCCCGCCATCGTCGACATGAAGTGATAGGCGGCATCGCGCGCCGCGCGCAGGCGGTCGCCGCTGATGCGGCGGGCCTCATCAACCAGCTTGCGCAGGGCAACCGACGCGCCGCCGGGCCGGGCGTTGAGCCACTCCCAGTGCCGCGGCAGCAGCGTCACCTCGCGCGCGACTACGCCGAGCTTCGGCCGGCCGCGGCCGCGCGGCTCGCCCGCCTCCGGGGCGTCCGGCTCGGCGGGGGACGGAGCCGGCTTCGGAAGGCGCGCCACGATTTCGGCGTCCGACCCGCGCAGGTCGAGATCGAGCGACCGGCCGGTCGCATCGTTGAAGATGATGACCGACGCGGTCGGGTGGCCGGCCCGTTTCACGGCGAGCGCCACGTCGGCAAGGGAACCGGAGATCAGGCGCCGGGGGCCGACAAATGCAGTAAAGCTCTGAATCATTTTGAGTTTCCGGAATGGCCAGATCATGATGGCCCATTTTATACCCGGGTATAATTCATTCGTCAATATCACCCGGGTAATAAATCTGCCTAAACCCTCGTCCGTTTGGGTTAGTCCGGGGCAGGTCGCTAATCCCCGCGAGGCCTGATACGGGAACAGCCGGAAATTTTTGCGATCGAGGGGACGCCAATGCTGACGGTTCACCATCTCAACAATTCACGCTCGCAGCGGGTGCTGTGGCTGCTCGAAGAGCTGGGCGTGCCTTACGAGATCGTGCGCTATCAGCGTCAGGCGGACATGCGCGCGCCCAGGGAATTGCGCGCGATCCATCCGCTCGGCAAGTCGCCCGTCATCACCGACAACGGCAACACCATCGCCGAGTCCGGCGCGATCGCCGAGTACATCGTCGCGACCTACGGCAAGGGCCGCCTGATCCCGCCGGAGAACACGCCGGAGCGGCTGCGCTATACCTACTGGCTGCACTATGCCGAGGGCTCGGCGATGTCGCCGCTGCTGCTGAAACTGTTGTTTACGCTGATGCCGCGGCGGACGCCGGCATTACTGCGGCCGCTGGTGCGGAAAGTCTGCAACCAGGCGCTGACCACGCTGGTCAATCCGCAGCTCAAGCAGCACATGGACTATTGGGAGGGCGAGCTGGCGAAGAGCGAGTGGTTCGCCGGCAGCGAATTCACCGCCGCCGACATCCAGATGAGCTTTCCGCTGGAAGCCGCCGCGGCGCGCGCGGGGTTGGAGCAAGGTCATCCCAAGGCGATGGCGTTCGTGGAGCGCATTCATGCAAGGCCGGCCTACAAGCGGGCGCTGGAGAAGGGCGGACCGTACGAGATCGGGCGGTAGGTTCGACCCGGCGTCGTTGCGCGGCCGGTGGCCTTCATGGTTCGAGACGCGCGGCTCTTTTGATTGCACCGTTCGCCGACGGCCGAGCTGCGCTCGGCCTGCTCGGGTGCTCGCCGCGCTCCTCACCATGGAGACCTTTGCACGGGTAGCGAATTTACCGTGCGAACTG
>CAZDEZ010000106.1:0-10447 GCA_964504705.1 uncultured Bradyrhizobium sp. | reverse complement strand
AGTCGAACGACGTCGTGCTGTTCATGAAGGGCACGCCGCAATTTCCGCAGTGCGGCTTCTCGGGCCAGGTCGTGCAGATCCTCGACCACGTCGGCGTCGGCTACAAGGGCCTGAACGTGCTGGAGTCGGCCGAGCTGCGCAACGGCATCAAGACCTATTCGAACTGGCCGACCATTCCGCAGCTCTACGTCAAGGGCGAGTTCATCGGCGGCTGCGACATCGTGCGCGAGATGTTCCAGGCCGGCGAGCTGCAGCAGCTCTTCACCGACAAGGGCATCGCGGTCAACGCCGCGGCCTGAGCCTTGACGGCGCGCCAGATCGGCACGGCGCGGCTCGAAGTCATCGTTGCCGACATCACGACACTGAGCGTTGACGCCATCGTCAACGCCGCCAATACGTCGCTTCTCGGCGGGGGAGGCGTCGATGGCGCGATCCACCGCACGGCCGGGCCCGAGCTGCTTGCCGAGTGCCGGACGCTCAACGGCTGCAATACCGGCGATGCCAGGATCACACGCGGTTATCGGATGAAGGCACGGCACGTGATCCACGCGGTCGGTCCGGTATGGAACGGCGGCGGTCGCGGCGAGGATGATCTGCTAGCGTCTTGCTATCGCCGCGCCATCGAGCTTTGTCAGGCCAACAATCTCGCCTCCGTCGCCTTTCCCGCCATTTCGACCGGCGTCTATCGCTTTCCCGCCGGCCGCGCCGCGCAAATCGCCGTCAGGGCGACGTCGGATGCGCTGAATGAGGCGCCCGTCGTCAACCGCGTCATTTTCTGCTGTTTCTCCCGCGACAGCGCGACGCTGCATGAGCAGGCACTCACCAGCCTCTAGCCCTTGCCCCGACGGTCCCCTTGGCTACACTCCCGGCCGTCGATGCTGGAGGGGTTTATGCATTTGAGGAATTGCCTGCGCGCGTCCGTTGCGGGCGCGCTGTTGACGCTGCTCGCCGTGGCGCCGGCCGCTGCGCAACCCTTCGCCTCCGAAGGCACCTACGAGATTCCCGCCGGCGCCAAATTCGACAAGGAGAAGCTCGCAAAGATAACCGACTTCTTCAAGAACGAGGTCGAGACCGGGAAAATCTCCGGCGCGAACGTGCTGATCCGGCAGCAGGGCAGGACGATCTATCACCAGACCTTCGGCGTGCAGGATGTGGTGTCCAAGACGCCGGTCACGGACAAGACCATCTTCCGCCTGTCCTCGCTGACCAAGGCAATCACCTCCGTCGTGGCGATGCAGCTGATCCAGGACGGGAAGATCAAGCTCGACGATCCCGTCGCGAAATACATTCCCTCCTTCGCGAAGGTGAAGGTCGGGGTCGAGAAGAAAGCCGCGGACGGCAGCAAGACGCTCGAACTGGTGGACCCGGTCCGCCCGATCACCATTCTCGACCTGCTGCGCCACACCTCGGGGATCACCTACGGCTTCTACGGCGAAAGCCTGGTGCGCAAGGCCTACAAGGACGCCAACATCTACGCCGGCGAATTCGACCTTGCCGAGTTCGCCGAACGGATCGCCAAGCTGCCGCTGCACAACCAGCCCGGCGCGCTCTGGCAATACGGCCATTCCACCGACATCCTCGGGCGGATCATGGAGATCGTGTCCGGAAAATCCCTGTACGAGATCGAGAAGGAGAAGCTGCTCGATCCCATGGGCATGGTCGACACCAATTTCTTCGTCACCGAGCCGGAGCGGCAGAAGCGGCTCGCCCAGCCGGTGCCGAACGACAGTAATTTCCGGGTCGGCCGCGAATACCGGACCGAGGTCCGCCAGAAGTGGGAATCCGCCAGCGGCGGCATGGTCACCACCATGGACGACTTCTCGAAATTTGCGCAGATGCTGCTCAACGGCGGCACGTTGGATGGCAAGACGTACCTGACGCCCGCGACGTTCAAGACCATGACCACCGACTATGCCGGCCCCGGGTCCGGCGTCGATCGCGACTACTTCTATTTCCCCGGGGACGGATTCGGGATGGGGCTCGGACTTGCGGTCCGCACCGACCCCGGCAATGCCAAGCCGCCGCCGCCGGGATCCCTTGGCGAATTGAAATGGGACGGCGCCACCGGCTGCTACATGGTGATCGACCGCAAGCAGGACATGATGTTCGTGCTGCTGGAGCAGACGCCGAGCGAGCGCCAGCGCATCCAGCGCACGCTGAAACTGCTGGTCTATGAAGCCCTCAAGAATTGAGTTCTCGCGCCGCGCGGTTGCCGGTGCGTTCGTTCTGGGCGCCATGGCGCTGGCCTGTCCGCGGACCGGCAATGCCGATGTCGCGGCGTCCGGACCGCGAACCTTCTCCGCCGCAGGTCTCGCGAAAGTCGGCGACTACATCAGGAACGAGATCGCAGCCGGCAAGATTCCCGGCGCGGTCCTGCTGATCCAGCAGCACGGCAAGCCCGTCTATTTCGAGAGCTTCGGCGTGCGCGACGTCGCGACGCAATTGCCGATGACGGCGGATGCGATCTTCCGCCTCTATTCGATGTCGAAGCCGATCACGTCGGTGGTGGCGATGATGCTGGTCGAGGACGGCAAGCTCGCGCTCGACGATCCCGTCTCGAAATATATTCCCGCCTTTGCCGATCTGAAGGTCGGCGTCGAAAGGCCGGGTGAAAAGACCGAGTTGTCGCTGGAGCCACTCAGCCGCCCCGTCACGATTCTCGACCTGTTGCGCCATACCGCGGGAATTCCGTATGGCTGGCACGGGGACAGTCTCGCGCGCAAGACCTATGCGGATGCCCGCCTGTTCAACGCCGATATCGACAATGCCGAATTCGTCGCACGCCTCGCCAGACTGCCGCTGGCCGAGCAGCCCGGCACGCTGTGGAATTATGGCCATGCGACCGATGTGCTCGGCCGGGTCATCGAAATTATCTCGGGAAAATCGCTGCTTGCATTCGCGAAGGAGCGGTTGCTCGATCCGCTCGGCATGAGCGAGACGACGTTCTTCGTCGCAGATGCAGCCAAACGCCCGCGCATCGCCGAACCCATGCCGCACGATCGCGCCATCAGCCCGACCAGCGAGGTCCGCGATCCCCTGAAACCGAGAGTGTGGGAATCCGGCGGCGGCGGAATGGTCGGGACCATCGGCGACTATGCGCGGTTTGCGCAGATGCTGCTGAACGGCGGGACGTTCAAGGGACGACGCTACCTCAAGCCGGAGACGGTTTCGCTGATGGCGTCCGACCACATCGGGCCGGAGACGAAGATCGCGCGCGACCGCTACTATTTCCCGGGCGCCAACAGCGGCTTCGGCCTTGGCTTTGCCGTCCGCACCTCGGTGCCCGCGAATACGCAGTGGCCGCTCGGCGAATACCGCTGGGACGGTGTCGGCGGCACCTTCTTCTTCATCGATCCCGCCGACGACATGTTCGCGGTCTTCATGGTGCAGACGCCCTCGCAGCGCGGCCGCATCCAGCTCGAACTGAAGACGCTGATCTATCAGGCGATGGGAAGGTAGTTCCCGACGTCATTGCGAGCGGAGCGAAGGCGTAGGGCGGATTAGCCGTAGGCGTAATCCGCCGTTCTTCAGTCGTGCAGTTGCGGCGGATTACGCTTCGCTAATCCGCCCTACGGACTCTTGCGATGACGGTTAGATTACGCCGCCCGCACAATCTCGCGCACGTGCCCGACCATTTCCTCGATCATCTCAGCCGTGACGTCTAGATGAGTGCAGGCGCGGATGCGGCCGTCCATCACCGCGATCAGCACACCGCGCGGGCGCAGCGCCGCGACCATCTTTTCAGCAGAGACGCCGGCGCCGTCGGGCCTGAAGAACACCAGATTGGTTTCCGGCTGCTGCACTTCGATGCCGTCGATCTGCGACAGCCCGCGCGCCAGCGCACGCGCATTGGCGTGGTCGTCCGCGAGGCGCTCGACGTTGTGATCGAGCGCGTAGATGCAGGCGGCGGCGCAGACGCCGGCTTGCCGCATCGAGCCGCCGAGCCGCTGCTTCCAGCGCCAGACTTCGTCGATGAAGGCGCGCGAGCCGGCGATGACGCCGCCGATCGGCGCACCGAGTCCCTTTGAGAAATCGATCCAGGCGGAATCCCAGCCCGCGGCCATGTCGCGGGCGGAGATGCCTGACGCAACGGTGGCATTGAGCAGCCGTGCACCGTCCATGTGCGTGGCCATGCCGTTGGCTTTGGCGATCTTCACGACCTCGTCGAGCGCGGCCTTCTTCCAGATCGTGCCGCCGCCGATATTGGCGGTCTGCTCGACGCTGACGACGGTCTGCGGCGGCTGGTAGCGCGAGCGCGGATGCAGCGCGGCCCGAAGCGTCTCCGGCGAGAACTGCCCGTCCTCGCCCTTCAGGGGCATGATCTGGAAACCGCCGAGCGCGGCATGCGCGCCGCCTTCGCGGGCGATGATGTGCGCGGTTTCGTGGGCCAGGATTTCGTCGCCCGGCCGGCAATGCACCAGCGTCGCCGCGACATTGCACATGGTGCCCGAGGGCATGAACACGGCGGCTTCCTTGCCGAGCAGGTCGGCCACGCGATCGCACAGCGCGTTCACGGTCGGATCGTCGCCGAGCTGCTCGTCGCCGACGTCCGCCTTCGCCATTGCCTCGCGCATACCCGGCGTCGGCCGCGTCTGCGTGTCCGAGAGCAGGTTGATGTGAACCGGCGGCGCCTTGGGATCGCGCGGGGGAGGGGTGTAGTGCATGAAATCCTCGCTCTTCGGAGCCGATTGAATCACGGTCTGGGTTTCTTGTCAGTATTGGAGAATCCTAGGGGATCGGACGCCGGGCTGCATGTCGAAACCGCATGATGACGATTTCGCTTTCGCCGACCCTATAATCGATAAGGTGAGTGTATGGATTCGTAGGGAGGCGCCGGACGTTCGGACGGCTGGTTGCACGTCCAGCGTAAGGTCGTTCCTGCAAGAGGGACACTAGAGTCAGGATTCGGTCGCGGACATGGGCCGACCCCTGAGGTGATCTCGCCTTCAATGTAATTGAGGGCGTCGTCGATTTGTGCCAACGCACGACGTGTGTAACGAACGTTCACTGACCATGCTTCTTCCACATGGCGCTAACTTCTTCAGCGGAAGCCAGTTCGCCACGCGCAATCTCGGCATCGGCCTCAGCGAGGTCGGCCTCCTCTTCCGGCGTCAATTGGATCGGTGGCTGATCCACTCCCGCGAGCTCAAGCAAGACGCGCGCTAGCTCGTCCTGCTCCGCGTCGGGCAGCGTGGCAACCTTGCTAAAGGCCTGTTCCAGCAAGCGGGTCATGGTGAAAGGCTACCACAACAAAAAGGCCCCGGCAAAACCGGGGCCTTTGAAACTCGCAATCCCAAGAAACCGATCAGCGCGAATAGAACTCGACGATCAGGTGCGGCTCCATCTGCACCGGGAACGGCACGTCCGAGAGGCCGGGGATGCGGACGAACTTGGCCGTCATCTTGCCGTGATCAACCTCGAGGAAATCGGGCACGTCGCGCTCGGGGAGCTGGGTCGCTTCCAGCACCGGCGTGAGCTGCTTGGAGGCTTCCTTCACCTCGATGCTGTCGCCGACCTTCAGCTTGTAGCTGCCGATATTGACCTTGCGGCCGTTCACCTTGACGTGGCCGTGGTTGATGAACTGGCGCGCCGCGAACATGGTCGAGACGAACTTGGCGCGATACACCACGGTGTCGAGACGGCGCTCGAGGAGGCCGATCAGGTTCTCGCCGGTGTCGCCCTTCATGCGGCCGGCCTCGACATAGATGCCGTGGAACTGGCGCTCGGAGATGTTGGCGTAATAGCCTTTCAGCTTCTGCTTGGCGCGCAGCTGTACGCCGAAGTCGGAGAGCTTGCCTTTGCGGCGCTGGCCGTGCTGGCCGGGGCCATACTCGCGGCGGTTCACGGGGCTCTTCGGGCGGCCCCAGATGTTCTGGCCCATACGGCGATCGATCTTGTATTTCGCCTCACTGCGCTTTGTCATCGCGTCCTCTAGCTAGTTTGGGTTTTGAGGAGACGCGCCCTCCTGTGCACCGGGATGGTCCCGGGGCCGACAGGTCCGCTCTCGAAAGCTCGAGGACGGACCGCGGGTCGCGAAACGCAACGCGGGCCGAAAACCGGCCCGCGAGCAGGGCGGTTTCTAGGCAGAAACGGCCCTGATGTCAAACAAATGCACCGGGCTTTTAAAGGCCGGAAATGCGGGCCAGAGGACGCCGAATCCGGTCAGTTCCCCACCACTCTGACCTGCCTTGGCTCGCTTTGCTGCCAATTGCTGCGGATTTCGGCGGCGATTTCGCCATTCAGGACCTGTTCCAGCCGGCTCAGCGCCGCGGCCATGGGGGCGGCGTCGGTGACCCGGTGGTCCCAGCGCAGCACCACCTCCAGCCGTTGGTCGGCCCCTAGGACCCCGTAGCTGAGCAGGAACGGCCCCGGGCTCAGCGCGTGCAGCGCTCCCGGGCCAAAGGCTGCCACGGAGGTGACCCCGAAACTGCCGAAAAACTTGGCCCGGTGCCGGCCGAGATTGAGGCCGACAGCCCACAACAGGCGACGGAGCGGCAGCGGCAGCCGGGTGGCCCGCAGCATCTTGCGGAACGCCGGAACCTCGTCGATCGGCGCCTCCTTGGCACGCCGGATCAACGCATCGAGTTCGCCAAGCGGAATTTCATCGGGGGCGGTGATTCGCTGCGGCAGCACGCAGTGTTCGCCGTCCACGTCCCGCGCAATCGCCACCATCGCGACCGAGCGCGGCAGCTCGTAAAAGACGGGCCGGGGCCACTTCACATAGAGCGTGCGCAGGATCGCCTGCTCGCGCGCGACCAGCGCAAAGGCCTTGACGAAGATTGCCGCCCAGCCCGGCGGGTTGGCCGCCTGCGCCCGCACCTCGGCGAGTTGCCGCACATTGAGCGGACGGCTCAGCGAAACGAAGGGCACGCGAACCGAGGCGTGCATGAGGTCGGCAACGAGGCGGCGCGGCAGGGAGATTTTTCGGACCGTTCCCAGCATCCTGGCTCAGGTTCCCGCAAATGGATAAACAGAATGAATCCGGGCGGGGCATACCCCGCTCGTCGCTCTTGATCTAGCACGATCCGGCCGTTTTGGGGCCAGCCGGATGCGCTTTTGTAGCCGGGCCCGATTGGTGCTCCCGGGAGCAGAAACTGGACGGGAGGCGCCAGCCCCTAGCGTTTGATTCCGTCCAGGCTCACCGCAATGCCGCGCTGGAACAGCGACCAGTCGAAGCCGAGCGCGAGCGCCACATAGCCGCGCGCGATCATCGCACTGGCCGCTTCCGCGCTGCGCGCAACGCCGCCGATCGGCACGCCGCTTTTCAGGATGCCTTCCTCCGCGCGCTTAATCAGCGCCACCACCTCGGGATCGTCGGGCAAGCCGCGCTTGTCGATCGAGGTGGCGAGGTCGCCGGGGCCGATCACCGCGAGATCGATGCCGGGGGTGGCCATGATCTCGTCGATGCGGTTCACCGCCTCGACATGCTCGATCGTGACCATGCAGACCATGTCGTCGTCGGCGGTTGCCATGTAGTCGTTCATCGACACATTCCAGCGGAACGGCGCGTGGAAGGGGCCCCATTGGCGCTCGCCCTTCGGCGGATAGCGCACGCTGCGCACCGCCTTTTCCGCATCGGCACGGCTGCAGATCATCGGAAAATTGATGCCGAGCGCGCCGAGATCCATCGGCGCCTTGGCCAGCCACGGCTCGTTGGCGGCAATGCGCAGCATCGGCACGCACGGCGTGCCTGATGTCGCCATGATCATCGCGTGCGCCGAGCCGAGGTCGATCGGGCCGTGCTCGAGGTCGACGATGATCCAGTCCAGCTGCTGCGCCATAATGCGCACGGTCTGGATGCTGGGGATGGTGGCGATGGCCCCGAAGGTGGGGCGGCCTTCGCGCCACATCTTCTTGAGGCGGTTGAGCGGCGGCAATGCTGTCGATGTCAATGCAAGAACTCCGGCGGGCCCCGCGCGAAACTAGCAGGTCACGCCGGAACGCGGCCACCGAAAAACGGCGTGAGCGCCCGGCTCAGCGCGTGCGGCCGGCCGGAGGTGAAGATCATTTCGGCGCCGGCGCGGTCGACAACATCGCCCGGCTTGCCGATCAGATCGACCACGCGCCGCGCGATCGCCGGCGCCGGATCGATCCAATCCACCGGCCAGGGCGCAAGCTTGGCCAGCCGCTCCAGCAGCAGCGGATAATGCGTGCAGGCCAGCACCACGGTATCGGTGCGTGCCGATTCATTGTCGGCAGCCCCGACGAAGCAGGGCGCGATCTCCGCCGCGATGTCGGCGTCGCCGACCGTGCCGCCGCTGAGCGCTGCCTCCGCCAGCGAAGCCAGTTCGGGCGAGCCGACCAGCGTCACCTCGCAGCCTTGCGCGAAATCGCGGATCAGACCTTGCGTGTATTCGCGCTTCACCGTGCCCCTGGTGCCGAGCACCGACACGCGCCTGGTCCTCGAGCTGGCGCAGGCCGGCTTGATCGCTGGCACGGTGCCGACGAAGGGGACGGTGTAGGCGGCGCGCAGATGCGCCATGACCAGCGTGGAGGCGGTATTGCAGGCGATCGTCACCAGGTCCGGCGCGTGCTTGTCGATGAGTTCGCCGACCAGCGGCACGACGCGGGCGATGATTTCTTCCTCGCCGTGGTGGCCGTAGGGAAAGAACGCGTCGTCGGCGACGTAGACGTAGTGCGCATCCGGCCGCACTGCCACGATCTCGCGCAGCACGGTGAGCCCGCCGAGGCCGGAGTCGAAGACGAGAATCGTGGGAGGCGCTGCCACGGCAGGACTATAGCCCATCCGGCGCAGCCGTTCAGTTGCTTTCGTCTGGGACGCAGGCGGCAAGGTCTTTGCCGGGCACTGCCATGGCTTCGAGAATCTTCCCGGCAATCCTGCAGCAGGAATGTCTGGACTGGTTTTGTAGCAAATGATACAGAATGATGCTCCGATGAGGTCTGCGGCGCTCCGGCTGTCGCGCAATCCGGCCAAGGCGGTTACCGATGCCCCGTCCACGCGAGTTTGAAGAAGATGCAGTGCTCGACGCGGCCGTCGAGTGTTTTTGGCGGCGCGGGCTCGAGGCGACGTCGGTGCGCCACCTGAGCGAGGCTACCGGGCTCAGTCAGCCGAGCCTGTACAATGCCTTCGGCGACAAGCGGCAGCTATTCGCAAGATCGCTCGAGCGCTACGCCGCACAGTCCATGCGGGCACGGATCGCGCGGATCGAGGAGACCCATGCGCCCGCCGACGCCGTTCGGGCGTTCTTTCGCGACCTGATCACGCGCAGCCTGGCGGATTCCCACCGAAGGGGATGTCTCATCGTCAACTCGGCCATCGAGGTCGCCCCTCACGATTCCGCCATGCGCCGCACGATCGGCTCGTACCTCGTCGAGATCGAGGGCTTCTTTCTGCGCTCCCTGGAGCGTTTGCGCGACGAGGGATCGCTTGCTCCGGGTCACGATGTGCCGGACCTTGCGCGCCACCTTCTCGGTTTGTTGCTGGGGCTCAGGGTCGCGGCGCGGGCGCGGCCGCAGCGCGAGTTGCTCGAAGGCATGGTGCGTCCTGCGCTGGCGCTGCTCGGCGGTGCAGGCAATCGCGGCGGTTAGACGAATCGGCAATCTCGAACTCAATGGAGTAAAGCCATCCAATGACAGCTTCTTCCACGAAAATTGGGGCCGGTTCGCCGTTTCCGAGCCTCCCGGTCGCAATGGTCGGTGCCGGCACGACCGACGTTTCGGCGGGCGCCGGCTGGCGGCTGCTGGTCGTCTACCGTGGCAAGCACTGTCCCCTTTGCAAGAAGTACTTCAAGACGCTGAACGGCATGCTCGGTGACCTGACCGCGGCCGGGGTTACGGTGCTTGCCGTCTCAGCCGATCCGAAGGAGAAAGCCGAAGCGGATGTTGCGAGCGAGGGCTGGCAGTTCCCGGTCGGCTATGGACTGTCGCTGGATCAGATGCGCCAACTCGGGCTCTACATTTCCGAGCCGCGGTCGCCTCAGGAGACGGACCGTCCGTTCGCAGAGCCCGGCCTGTTCGTCATCAACCCGGACGGCCGGGTGCAGATCGTGGATTTCTCGAATGCACCATTTTCCAGGCCCGATCTGGCTTCGGTCCTGGCGGGAATCAAGCTGATCCAGGAGCGCAGCTACCCGGTCCGCGGTACGATGGCGTAGTCCGATTTGACGGGTGCGCTCCATTGGAGCGCTGCGCCAAAGCAGAACGCCGACGATGCAGTATCCTGTTGGCGCGCGGCCTGCCTAGCTCGCCCCGAACACGCGCCTGAAGATCGTGTCGACGTGCTTGAGGTGATAGCCGAGGTCGAACTGCTCGGCAATTTCGGCGTCGCTGAGATGCTTCCTCACGTCGGGGTCGTTCTTGAGCAGCGTCTGGAAATCGCCTTCGCCGCGCCACACCGGCATGGCGTTGCGCTGCACGAACTTGTAGGCGTCCTCGCGGCTGGCGCCCTTCTGGGTCAGCGCGATCAGCACGCGCTGCGAATGCACGA
>CAZDEZ010000105.1:0-11604 GCA_964504705.1 uncultured Bradyrhizobium sp. | reverse complement strand
CGCGTCGCGCCGGGCGCGGCCCTGCGCCGGATGGTGAACCGGCTGCGCCCTCACACGACGACAAGCCCCAGGTCACCGTGCTGAAGTCCGGCGTGGTCGACGGCATGGCCTATTCGCTCTATTCCGACGGCTCGATCGAGGCGCAGATGCCGGAAGGCATGATGCGCTTTGCCTCCATCGACGAGCTGCGCTCCCATCTCGACCAGCGGCCGTGAGGCGGCACGCGCGCGGTCGCTTTGCCGCGCGAACGGCGCCGAAATAAAGCGGCGCCGTTCTTTTCGCCATGCTAGCATTGCGTGCATACTCGCAAGTAATTCGGACACACGCGAACGTATTCTGCCTCCGCGTTACTGTCCGACCCCATGTCCCCGGATGGCCCGACCATGACGGATGCTCCGCCCAAGAACTTCATCGACCTCACGGCCAGCATCGTCTCGGCGTATGTCGGCAACAATCCAACGCCGGCAGCGGAAATTCCCGGGCTGATCAGCCAGATCCATGCCGCGCTGGTGCGGGTTTCGTCGGGCCGCACGGAAGCTCCGCTCGAACCCGCCAAACCCGCGGTGTCGATCAAGAAGTCGATCTCGCCGGACTACATCGTGTGCCTGGAAGACGGCAAACGCTTCAAGTCGCTGAAGCGGCACCTGCGCACGCAGTACAACATGACGCCGGAGCAATACCGCGACAAATGGGGCCTGCCGCCGGACTATCCGATGGTGGCCCCGAACTACGCGGTGGCGCGCTCGCAGCTCGCCAAGGAAATGGGACTGGGCCAGCAGCGCCGCCGGCGAGGGAAGTAACTGCGATCGCAGCGAGGATTAACGGATGGTGCGGGCCGGAAATCGGCCCGCCGCCAGCGGGAAGCGATCTATTGCTGCGACATAAACGATCCAGCGCCACTGCGCCGGCTTTCGAGCTGAGCGAGTTCCTCCGCCAGGCGTTGCTCGACGAAACGTCGCTCGTATTCCGTCAAGTGCGTCGCCAACAATCGGCGGTACCGACGCACATTGGCCTCGCTGCTCCATCGTGCAGCCGACGAGATGACGATGCGCGGTGGTGAATTTTTCGCAGATTGAGTCACCTTGTCTTCGGCAGCGCTTTCGCGGCCCGGCGCGTTCTCCTCGCGATCGAGTTGCCGCAGCGCTTCGAGAATTTCCTCGAGATACAACGGCGCCCGAATGCCGGGAATCTTGCGAAGGGCGGGCTGAGAGTCGACCGCGTAGATGTCCGAGGCCCAAGAGGACAGAATGATCCGCTTCTCCGGAATCGAGAGCGCTTCGCTCTGCAGCACATCCCTTGTCGAACTGTAGTGGGATACGGGATGGAATTGGGCACCCACACCGCCCGTCAAGCGATCAGGCCGGCTCATGTTTTGTCTCCTCCTTTCTCAATCCAATGCGTGAGGGGCGGCGACAGAGCCGCCGCCTCCGCGCTTCAATTGGTCTTGATGGCGATCCGCTTGACGCTCTGGCTGGCTTGCTCAGTCTTCGGCAGATTGATCGTCAGAACGCCATTGCGGAAGCTGGCTTCGGCCTTGTCATCCTGCACGCCGTCCAGCGGAATCCGCCGCTCGAACGAGCCGTAGTAGCGCTCGCTGTAGCGCCCGCCATTTTCTGTTTCCGATTTCTTCTCGCCGCGGATCGACAGGACGCCGTTCGCGATCTCGACCTGCACGTCCTTTTCGTTCATTCCCGGCAGTTCGGCGGAAACCGTCACGGAGTTCTCGGTTTCATTGAGCTCGATGCGCGGCCAGCCGAGCTGGCCTTCCGTCAGCGGGCCGCCGAACCGGCCGAGGCTGCCAAGACTGCCAAATCCGCGGAAGGCATCGTCGAACAGACGGTTCATCTCGCGGTGAAGCGTCAGGAACGGATCGTATGCCTCGCCCGTGGTTGCGAGTTGCTGGTTCCTGTTCCACGGAATAAGATCGCGAAAAGCCATGTTGGACTCCTGTTGGTTTGCCGGCCGCGCCGGGCGCGCGACTGCGCAACCCGAGCGCGCCGACGTTGTTCGATACGGAAGGCGTCAGGCCGCGTGCTTGTGCATAATGCGCTCGGCCGTGCCGATCGGAATGCGCCGCGGCTTCATGACCTCGGGCAGTTCGCGCACGAGTTCGACGCGGAGCAGTCCGTTGTCGAACGCCGCCGTCTTCACTTGCACGTAGTCGGCAAGGTTGAACTGCCGCTTGAAGGCTTTAGCCGCGATGCCGCGATAGAGGTAATCGCGTTTCGCTTCGTCGGCCTTGCGGCCCTCGACGGTCAGCACGTTCTGCTCGGCCTTAACCGCGATCTCGTCGGGCTTGAAGCCGGCAAGCGCGAGCGTGATCTGGTAATGATCGTCGCCCAGCCGTTCGATGTTGTAGGGCGGGTAATGATCCTCGACGGTCCGTTGCGTTTCGTCGAGCAGATCGAAGATGCGATCGAACCCGACGGTCGATCGCCACAGGGGGGTGAAATCGAAGTTCCTCATAGCCAAGTCCTCCTGAGAGCAAGATGGATACGAAGGAGCGCTGGACACCTGTCCGGCGCCCGGTTCAGTCCACCGGACCCGATTTAGCATCCGGCGCCGCGACGATGCGGTAAAACAGAATTAGGAAAGGTGCCTGAAGTTTCAAGGCGTCTTGCCGATTTTTTCGTGATGCGCTGCAGCGCGCGGTCACGCGGCGAGCCGCTCCAGTTCCTCCTGCGCCTCGCCAGCCAGTCGAAGCAGCCTGCGCCGTTCGTCGCTGGAGAGATCGTTCTGTTTCAACAGTTTTTCGCAATGCGAAAGGACGCGGCGCTCGCTTTCGATCAGGAAGGCGCGCACGGCGTCGGAATATGACTGGCGGCCCCGCGTTGGTGACGGCCGGTATACTAGCTCGAGCACTCAAACCTCGATGTCTTTCGGCGCGGCCCGCTCGGGCGGACCGCGCCGCATTACGGGTTAGCTCATGTGCGGGAGGTTCCGCGCATAGTCGGATGGAAGACGAAAGGAACCCGGTTGGGCGCTGTCCGGTAGAAGCAGCGTGTCAACCTTGAACAGCGGCACACTCGGTTTCCAGTTCATCCATCGCATCGAGTCCAGATGGGGAACCGCTGGCAGCGGTAGCAGGTTGCCTGCCCGATCGACGGCAAGCCTCGGCGTGCTGTTCATGCCGAAGGCGCCAAAGGGCAGCAGCCCTGCGCCCAATGCGAGGGCACCGGCTACAATTCGTCGGATTCGACGGGAAGTCTCCGCAGGAACGGAGACGAGCGCATGGTTCGTGGTCATCTCATACTCCTGTCGTTGCAAAACTGATCCATGCGATCGTGAAAAGGCTGAGGGCGAACATGAGCCAATGCATTGCCGTCGTCCCGACCTTCCGCGATCGATCTCGAATGCGGGTGCTCATAGGAAGCTCCTGTCTTGAGGTTTTCCTTTCTCCTGGCGGTTGGGTGGAGAGCCCGGCCGAACTTTCGGCCGGGCCCTGGCTTGTTCAGAAGTCCATCGGCGGCGCCGCCGCGGCCGTCTCGGACTTCTTCGGTTTGTCGGCGACGAGGGCTTCTGTGGTGATCAGGAGGGCCGCGACGGAGGCCGCATCCTGCAGGGCGGTGCGAACGACCTTCGCGGGATCGATCACGCCGGCCTTCACCAAGTCCTGGTATTCGCCGGTTGCTGCGTTGAATCCCCAGTTGTAGCTGGAGTTCTCCATCAGCTTGCCGACGACCAGCGAACCGTCCTCGCCCGCATTCTGGACGATCTGGCGCGCCGGAACTTGGATGGCGCGGCGCACGATGTCGACGCCGGCCTTTTGGTCGGCATTGCCGGTCTTGAGGCCGTCGAGCGCCTTCAGTGCGCGCAGCAGGGCCACGCCACCGCCGGGCAAGATGCCTTCCTCGACCGCGGCACGGGTCGCATGCATGGCGTCGTCCACGCGATCCTTCTTTTCCTTGACCTCGACCTCGGTCGCTCCGCCGACCCGAATCACGGCCACGCCGCCGGCGAGCTTGGCCAACCGCTCCTGCAGCTTCTCGCGATCGTAGTCGGAGGTGGTTTCCTCGATCTGCGCCTTGATCTGCGTGACCCGGGCCTCGATGTCCTCTTTGGCGCCGGCGCCGTTGACGATGGTCGTATTTTCCTTGTCGATTACGACCTTCTTGGCGCGTCCCAGCATCTGGAGCGTGACGTTCTCAAGCTTGATGCCGAGGTCTTCCGAGATCGTCGTGCCGCCGGTGAGGATTGCAATGTCTTCCAGCATCGCCTTGCGGCGATCTCCGAAACCCGGCGCCTTGACGGCTGCTACCTTCAAGCCGCCGCGCAGTCGGTTGACGACGAGCGTTGCCAGCGCCTCGCCCTCGACGTCCTCGGCGACGATCAACAGCGGCTTGCCGGACTGCACGACGGATTCTAGCAGCGGCAGCATGGTTTGCAGCCCGGACAGCTTCTTCTCGTGGATCAGGATGTAGGGATCCTCGAGCTCGACGCGCATCTTCTCCGCATTGGTGACGAAGTAGGGCGAGACGTAACCACGGTCGAACTGCATGCCTTCGACCACCTCCAGCTCGGTGTTGAGGCTCTTGGCTTCCTCGACGGTGATGACGCCCTCATTGCCGACCTTGCGCATGGCGTCGGCGAGGAAGCGGCCGATCTCGGTATCGCAGTTGGCCGAGATGGTGCCGATCTGGGCAATCTCCTCGTTGGAGGTGATCTTCTTGGCGTGCGCCTTCAGATCCCCGACGACGGCCTCGACGGCAAGGTCGATGCCGCGCTTCAGATCCATTGGATTCATCCCGGCGGCGACCGACTTCGCGCCTTCCCGGACGATGGCTTGGGCCAGAACTGTCGCGGTGGTGGTGCCGTCGCCCGCGAGGTCGTTGGTCTTGGACGCGACTTCGCGCACCATCTGCGCGCCCATGTTCTCGAACTTGTCCTCCAGTTCGATTTCCTTGGCGACGGTGACGCCGTCCTTGGTAATGCGCGGTGCGCCGAAGGATTTCTCGATCACGACGTTGCGGCCCTTGGGACCGAGCGTGACCTTTACTGCGTTGGCCAGAGTGTCCACGCCCCGCAGCATCCGCTCGCGGGCTTCGGTGGAGAATTTCACGTCCTTGGCAGCCATTTTCCTGCTCCTTTCCGTTAATGACTGTCAGCTTGCGATTTGCTCAGGCGGCCTTCTTCAGCGACCCGGCCTTGTCGACCACGCCAAGAAGGTCGCTTTCCTTCATGATCAGGTAGTCCTTGCCGTCGATCTTCACTTCCGTGCCGGACCACTTCGCGAACAGCACGCGGTCTCCCGGCTTGACGTCGATCGGGGTCAACTGGCCTTGCTCATTCCTGGCGCCAGGACCCGCGGCGACGATCTCGCCCTCCTGCGGCTTTTCCTTCGCGGTATCGGGAATGATGATGCCGCCGGCGGTCTTTTCCTCGGCATCGATGCGGCGCACGAGCACGCGGTCGTGCAATGGACGGAATTGCATGCACATCCTCCTGGTCAGGTCAGCGATGTCAAAAAGCCGGGTCCGGGAACCGGCCCCCGGGCGAAAAACGACCTAGGAAGGGCAAAAAAGCCCTTCAAGGGGGCATACGAAAATTTTTTGTCAGTCTGGCTGGCAGAGTGCCAGCCCCCTCTTGAACGGCCATTTTCCCTCAACCAGCTAACCGACGGCGCGGCCCATGGACGGGGCCGCAAAGCCACATTTGTCGGGGAGAAGCGATGCAATTCTTACGTTGGCTTGGACGACTGGGCGTCGTCTCAGGGCTGGTTTGCGCGCTGTTCGGGGCGTCGGCGAGCGCCCAAGTTCCGGAACTCAACACCGGTCGGATTCCGAGCCTTGCGCCGCTGGTGCGGGAGGTCACGCCGGCGGTGGTGAACATTTCCGTGCAAGGGCGGGTTCGTGAGGACAACCCGCTTTATCAGGATCCGTTGTTCCGCGAGTTCTTCAACGTCCCAAAGCAGCTGGAGAAGGAAGTCAACGCGACCGGCTCGGGTGTGATCGTCGATGCGCAGCGCGGCTATGTCCTGACCGCGAACCATGTCGTGGCCAATGCCACGGCGGTGCAGATCAGGACCAAGGACGGCCGCAAGTTCGCGGGCCGGGTGGTCGGCCGCGATGCGCCCACCGACATCGCACTGCTGCAGATCAGGGAACCCGGCGGGCTGAAGGGGATCGCGCTCGGCGACAGCGACGCGCTGCAGGTCGGCGACTTCGTAATCGCGGTCGGCAATCCTTTCGGACTCGGCCAGACCGTCACCTCGGGCCTCGTCAGCGCGCTTGGGCGCACCGGACTCGGCAAGCACGGCTACGAGGATTTCATCCAGACCGATGCCGCCATCAACCCCGGCAATTCCGGCGGCGGCCTCATTAATCTGCGCGGCGAACTGGTCGGCATCAACACGGCAATCATCTCGCCGGGCGGCGGCAATGTCGGTATCGGCTTTGCAGTGCCGATCAACATGGCGCGCAAGGTCATGGAGCAGCTTGCGGCGCACGGCCGGGTCGAACGCGGCCGTATCGGCATATCGCTGGAGGATCTGGAAAGGCCGGCTGCGGGCGCGATGCAGGGCGCTCGCATCAAGGAGGTCAGCCCCGGCTCGCCGGCGGAGCGCGCAGGGTTGCGCCGCGGCGACATCATCCTCAGGGCCAACGACGTTCCGATTCGCAGTGCCACCCAGATGCGCAACCTGATCGGCCTGACGCCCGTCGGCCGCCAGGTGCGGCTGACGATCGAGCGCGACCGCGCGACCGAAAGTGCCACTGTGGAAGTTGTTCCGCTCAACGAGCAACGGCCGAGAGGACGAGGGCCGGGATGACACCGGTCCCGAATGGCCTCGTGGAGTCGCGCCTCAGGACGCCGCCGCCAGCGCCTCGCGCGCGTCGGTCTTGATGCGCTCGACCATCGAGCGCAGGCCGTTGGATCGCTGCGGCGTCAAATGCTCGCGGAAGCCGAACTCCTCGAATACGGCGAGCGCGTCGGTATCCAGGATCTGCTTCGGCGTGCGGCCGGAATACAGCGCCAGCACGATCGCGACCAGGCCGCGCACGATATGGGCGTCGCTGTCGCCGCGATAGACGATGCGCGGCTCGCTTTGGCTGCGATCGACGCGCTTAGACAGCCAGACCTGGCTGACGCAACCCTGCACCTTGTTCGCGGCCGAGTGTTCTTCCTCCGGCAGCGGCTCCAGCGTGCGGCCGAGCTCGATGACGTAGCGGTAGCGGTCGTCCCACTCGTCCAACAGCTCGAAATTATCCCTGATCTCGTCGATGCTCATGGTGGTTCACGTCCGCTTCGTTTTCACGGACTATATAGGGTCACGGGCGGTCAAAAGCGACGGAAATGGAACCGTCCGGCGGCGTAAATTCGCCCCTCACGGCGTCGGCGGCCGCCACTCCACGGCGAGGTCATCGGCCGTGAGAGTATCGCGCGGCGCTTCCGGCAGCAGTGCCGGCTCGGCCTCCGCGACGGTGCCGATCGAGCCGGTATGGTCCGACGCCTTCTTGTTGTCGGACCTGTCGCCCGGCGCTTTCTTGTCGGGCTTGTGGTTCTTGTCAGGTTGTTCCGGCTTGTCGGACTTTTCGGCCTTGTCGGTGATGATGCCGTAGACCTTGCGCGCCCCGTCGGCGGCGCGCTGGCCGATCACGGTGGCAGCCTGGCCGCCGACCTCGCAGGCCGTGGGCTGGCGCTTGCAGAACTGGCTCATGTCGGACACCGCGGCGGTCGCAGCCTGCACCGCTTCGGAGGCGCCGATCTGCGGCAGCTTTTCCGATTCGGGAGTCTTGTCCCGCGGCAGGAGCACCAGCACCAGCCCGAGCCAGAACGTCAAACGCAACAGAAACCACATCTTGCGACCGGGTCGTCCGTCCCTTGTTGCCGTCCGCGCACCGGCGCGGCACGGCCACGACTAACGGGCCCAGATAAAGCGCAAGTGTTTGCATTGAGATTAACTCGGCGAAAATTTGCGAAAAATGCCGCGCACCGGGTTCCATCGTAAATCTTCGGTTGAAGCCGATTCGAAGTCAGCACGGTGCGCGTGCACCATTTCGAAACCATAGCGGGCGCGATCTCTAAACTTCGCGTTCACCATCCCCTCGAATTGGGCCGCGCACGGCACGAGAAAACCCCGGCAAATCAGCGACCAAGCTGGTGAACGCGACCGCCTTAGCGTTCGTTTAATGTCGCTCTGACACGGTGAGCCGAAAGACAAAGGAGGCGTTTCCGGCGCGTCTTTTTCAAGGAACGAGCCGAAGCGCGAAGTCACGTGAGTATCAGTAACATCATCCGCGATTGTCTCGATGCGCTGCTGCATCCCTCGGCGCGATACGACGCGCTGACCCGCGCGCGCCATCGCGCCTTCATCGCCCCGCGGCTGATCGGCAGCCTGGCGGCGTTCGCGGCGTTCCCCGTCTATCTGGCCATGCGCGGCGCGCCGACCGCGCTGGAAGTCACAGCCTTCGCCTGGCTGATCGCGCCGATCCTGCTCGCCTGGTTCCTGTCACGCACCGGGCGCTACGAGGGCGCGCATGTGCTCTCCTCGCTGGCGCTCGCCGGCCCCGTGACGATGATCGCGCTGTTCACCGGCGGCATTGAATCGGTCGCGGCGATCTGGCTGGTGGTGGTGCCGCTGGAAGCTGCGCTTTCCGCCTCGCGCCGCGTGGTGACGTTCGCCGCCGCGCTTGCGCTGAGCTGTGCGGCGCTGCTGATCGTGGCCGGCCATTCGGGTTGGCTGCCGCCGCCGGAGGCTGGCGATGCGGCGCTGCGCAACGTCATGATGGGTCTCGGCGTCGCTTCGGCCACGCTCTATGCCGCGGGCCTTGCTTTCGGCGCGGAATCGCTGGCGCGCACCAGCGTGTCGCTGCTCAACGTCGAGGAAGACCGCTATCGCCTGTTGGCGCGTCACATGAGCGATGTGGTCTCGCGCCACCGCAAGAACGGCGCGGTGCAGTTCATTTCGCCGGCCGCGGAAGCCGTGCTCGGCACGCCCGCTTCCGGTCTGCTCGGCCACGGCCTGTTCGACCGCGTCCACGTCATGGACCGGCCGGCCTACCTGACGGCGCTCGCCGACAGCGCCCATGGCGGCGAGGGCCGCAGCGTCGAATTCCGCCTGCGCCGCGACGGCAATGCCGGCGAGTTCGTCTGGGTCGAGATGCGCTGCCGCCCGCTCGAGCAGGGCGCGCCGTCCGAGGACGGCGAAGTCGTCGCCGTGATGCGCGACGTCACCGAGCGCAAGACGCAGGAACAGGCGCTGCAGCAGGCGCGCGCCGCCGCCGAGCGGGCCGATGCCTCCAAGTCGCGCTTCCTCGCTACCATGAGCCACGAACTGCGCACGCCGCTGAACGCCGTGATCGGCTTCTCCGAGATGATCATGCAGGAAGAGCTCTTGATGCTGGATGCGCGAAGGCGCAAGGAATACGCCCAGCTGATCCACGATTCCGGCCAGCATCTCCTGTCGGTCGTCAACGGCATCCTCGACATGTCGAAGATGGAGTCCGGCACCTTCGAGCTGACGCCGGAGCCGTTTGCGCCGCGCGCCGCGCTGGTCAATTGCTGCAACCTGCTGGCGCTGAAGGCGCGCGAGAACGGCATCGACCTCGTCACCCGCGCGCCAGACGATCTGCCCGAGATCACCGGCGATCCGCGCGCGTTCAAGCAGATCGTGCTCAACCTCGTTTCCAACGCCATCAAGTTCACCGAGCGCGGCGGCACCGTCACCGCATCCGCCGCGGTCGAAGGGGCGCGCCTGGTGCTGCGCATCGCCGACACCGGCGTCGGCATCGCGCCTGAGGACATGAAGCACGTCGGCGATCCCTTCTTCCAGGCGGGAAAGGCCTATCAGCGCCGCCACGAGGGCACCGGCCTCGGGCTCTCCATCGTCAAGAGCCTCGTCGCGCTGCATGGCGGCGAGATGAACATCCAGAGCCGGGTCGGCGAGGGCACCGTCGTTGCAGTCGCGCTGCCGCTCGTTTACACGCCTCCGGTCGCCGGCGAGCCCGCCAGCAACGTCGCGACGCTGACGCCGGCGCCGCGTTCCACGCCGTCAGAACAACCCTATCAGGTGAAGAAACGTGCCTAGAAAGCCAGTCGACGACGAGATGCCGCGCCGCCGCCGCGGCGCCAGGGCGGTTGCCGTCGAGCAGGAGCGCGGCCTGTTGATGCGGCTCCTCCTGCACAGCCCGAAGGACATGATCGCGGGCCTGCTTGCGGCCACCGCGATCGGCGCCATCGTTGCCAACGCGCTGTTCCTGCAGGCCGGCCGTCATCCGTCGCCGATGTTCCGCACCGCTGTCGTGGCCGTGCCGGCGCAGGCGGCCGCCAATCCCTTGCCGCGTCCGCGACCCGCTGAGGCCAGCACGCGCGCCGTCGAACTGACGCCGGCGGACGTCAGGGCTACCGAGCCCAAAGCCGATTCCAGGCCTGAGTCGAAGCCGGATGCGATGAGCAACCTCGTCGCCAGGACGGCCGCGCCTTCCGCCGCGCCGCCCGTTGCTGCGCCTGCCGCCGCCTCGTCCACCGCCATCGTGCGCCCGCCCGCGCCGGTACCGGCGGTGACGCCGCACACCGCCGCCGGCCGCAGGATCGCCGCCGTGCAGCGCGCGCTCACCGAATACGGCTACGGCCAGTTGAAGCCGAGCGGCCTGATCGGCGCCGACACCCAGGCCGCGATCCTCAAATTCGAGCGCGACCGCAAGCTGCCGCCGACCGGCCAGATGTCGGACCGCCTGGTCCGCGAACTGGCTGCGATGACCGGACGGCCGATCGACTAGCGTCACGCGACAAGCTGACCTATCGTCCTTCGCATGCGATTGAAATCTGCGATTTGGGTGGCGGCCTATTTGCGCCGGTGCCAGGGCGAAGGCGTGTTCGGCGCGGTGCGCCGGCGCGGCGCCGAGGAGGCGGGGGCGGTGTTCGTGAAGGTGGCGCTGCTCGACGGCAATGCCATGCTCTATGCACCGGCGCCGCAGACCGCCTATGACGAGAGCCGTCCGGCCGAGCGCGTGTTTGCGCCGGTCTCGAAGGAGCCCGTGCCCGAGCCATCGGTCGAGGAGCGGCTTGCGAAGGAAATCCGCTTCGATCCCGATGCCTGGATCGTCGAGACCGAAGACCGGTCCGGGCGGCATTTTCTCGATCTGGCGAAGTAGCGCTGGCTCTCAGTCCTCATTGCGAGTGAAGCGACGCAATCCAGCTTCCTCCGCGTAGCCCGGATGGAGCGCCAGCGAAATCCGGGTCGTGTTTCGAAAGCGGATGGACCACCCCGGATTGCGCTTCGCTCCATCCGGGCTACGCGGCAACGCTCGATTGCTTCGCTTCGCTCAACGTCCCGGCTTTTCCGTACCCGTGCGCACGATCGGCGCGCTGCCCGGCTGCGTCGCGGGTCTGGTCTGGCCGGGTGCAACGCGGGCGCGCTGGCGTTCGTCGTCGTAGAGGGCCGGGCGGTATTTCGCGCGCGCCAGCGCCATGCTGGAGCCGCGCCAGGCTGCTATCATCACCAGGGCCGAGCGCTCGGTCAGCCGCTCGTACATCCGCGCGATCCGGAACACCTTCTGCACCGACGTGCCGAACTCCGGATTGAGGAACAGCAATACCCGCTGGAAAATCGGGCTCGGCGTCGAAAGCGCCTTCATCGCGCAGGCCAGCGGCTCGCCGCCGGGATCG
>CAZDEZ010000104.1:0-12622 GCA_964504705.1 uncultured Bradyrhizobium sp. | reverse complement strand
ACGTCGATCTCTTTGCCATCGATGATGAGTTTGGTCATCGGCTTCAGGTCTTTCGCAGCTTGCAATCGGGCGGCGCAACGGCCGCAGTTTTCAAGGCGCTCTTCACCCATTGCTGGGTGATGGCGCCGTAAGTGGCGAGATAAGCGGGCTCGGCGGCGTTCCTCTCGCAGAGGAACGGCAGGTGCGGCTTGAGGTCATAGTCGCAAGAGGCTTGCCATTCGCCGCGATTGGCGAAGGCGGAGATCGCCTCTTCGCAGGCGTAGAGGAAATAAGTGACGAAGGTCTCGTACTGCACGCGCTCGTCGCGACCTGCCGCCTTGATCGCGTCGAAGTCAGGCTGGGCGAATTTCGGGTTCTTGAACGCGAGATCGGTATAGCCGAGGAACGCCTGCCGAGCGCTGGCGGCACGGTTGTTGGAACGGATCTCGTTGATCTGGAACAGGATCGCAACAAAGCCGAGCAGCGCCACGGCCGCCTGCGCCATCTGCGCGAGCGTCCCGTATTTCTGCCAGAAGGTGGCCGATTGCGACATCCTGGTCCTACTCCGCGGCCACCATGTTGACGGGGTCGCGCACGCCGATGTCGTCGATATCGGCCTTGTGCGAATAGTCGGCGATGCGCTCCTCGATCTCGTGACGGAAATGCGCGATCAGGCCCTGGATCGGCCAGGCCGCGGCGTCGCCGAGCGCACAGATGGTGTGGCCTTCGACCTGCCTGGTGACCTCCAACAGCATGTCGATCTCGCGCTTGTGGGCGCGGCCTTCGGCCATGCGGGTCAGCACGCGCCACATCCACCCCGTACCCTCGCGGCACGGCGTGCACTGGCCGCAGCTTTCGTGCTTGTAGAAATAGGAGATGCGCGCGATCGCCCGGATCAGATCGGTCGACTTGTCCATCACGATCACGGCGGCGGTGCCGAGGCCCGAGCGCAGCTTGCCGAGGCTGTCGAAATCCATCGGCGTGTCGATGATCTGCTCGGCCGGCACCATGCGCACCGAGGAGCCGCCGGGGATGACGGCTTTCAGATTGTCCCAGCCGCCGCGGATGCCGCCGCAATGCCGCTCGATCAGCTCGCGGAACGGCAGCCCCATTGCCTCTTCGACGTTGCAGGGACGCTCGACATGGCCGGAGATGCAGAACAGCTTGGTGCCGACATTGTTGGGCCGGCCGATCGAGGCGAACCACGCCGCGCCGCGCCTGAGGATGTCGGGTGCAACCGCGATCGACTCGACGTTGTTGACGGTGGTCGGACAGCCATAGAGGCCGACATTGGCGGGGAATGGCGGTTTCAGCCGCGGCTGGCCCTTCTTGCCTTCGAGACTTTCCAAAAGCGCGGTTTCTTCGCCGCAGATATAGGCGCCGGCGCCGTGTGCGACATAAATATCGAACGGCCAGCCGTTGACGTTGTCCTTGCCGACCAGCCTTGCGTCGTAAGCCTGGTCGATCGCGGCCTGCAGGCGCTCACGCTCGCGGATGAACTCGCCGCGGACGTAGATGTAGCAGGCATGCGCGCCCATCGCGAAGCTCGCGAGCAGGCAGCCCTCGACCAGGAGATGCGGATCGTGCCGCATGATCTCGCGGTCCTTGCAGGTGCCGGGCTCGGACTCATCGGCATTGACCACGAGATAGCTCGGCCGCCCGTCGGTCGACTCTTTGGGCATGAACGACCATTTCAGGCCGGTCGGAAATCCCGCCCCGCCCCGGCCGCGCAGGCCCGAGGCCTTCATCTCGTTGATGATCCAGTCGCGGCCCTTGTCGATGATCGCTTTCGTGCCGTCCCAGGCGCCGCGGCGGCGCGCCCCTTCGAGCCCCCAGTCATGGAGGCCGTAGAGGTTCTTGAAGATCCGGTCCTTGTCGTCGAGCATCTTAAGACCTTCCGAACGTCAACGATTGGCCTACGATCGCGCGAGCCCGCTTCATGTCACTTCCTTCAGCGTGGTCGGTCCGCCCACCGGCGCCGAAAGTTGCCGATCGACTTGCGGGCCCGGCTTCGGCGGATTGCCGGAGGCAAATCCGTCGAGCACCTTGCCGAAGCTTTCCTTGGTCAGGTCCTCGTAAGTGTCCTTCCAGATCAGCACCATCGGCGCGTTCACGCAGGCGCCGAGGCACTCGACCTCTTCCCAACTGAAATTGCCGTCCTTGGAGAGGTGGAAGGGATCGTGGTGGATGCGGTGCTGGCACACCTCGATGATGTCGGCAGCGCCGCGCAGCCGGCACGGCGTGGTGCCGCAGACCTGCACATGCGCCTTCTTGCCGACGGGAGCCAGCTGGAACATGGTGTAGAAGGTCGCTACTTCCAGCACGCGGATGTAGGGCATCTCGAGAAGATCGGCGACGGCGCGGATCGCGGCCTCGGACACCCAGCCCTCATGCTGCTCCTGCACGCGCCAGAGGATCGCGATCACCGCCGAGGCCTGCCGGCCCGGCGGGTATTTCGCGATCTCCTTCTTTGCGAAGGCGAGATTCTCTTCCGTGAACGTGAAGCTCGCGGGCTGCAATTCCTTCGGGGCAAGGCGGCGGACGGACATCGATCAGTCTTTCATTGCAAGCGTGCGTTCAGCGCGTTGATGCGATCCAGCCAGAACGCACTTGCGGTGCCGAACACGTTGTAGCCGACATGGGAGGAAACCTTGATGCGGTCGAGGATCGACAGCTCGGTCACGGTTTCCATGCGATTGACGCGGGGATCATAGACGATCAGCTTCAGCGGAGTTTGCTCCAGGATAAACCGCGAGACGGTATGTTTGGGGTCGTTGCCGTGCTCCTCGCACAGGATCACGCTGTCCTCCTTCAGGAGCCGCGCGCCGCCCTTGATCGCCTCGATCTCCACGCCCTCGACGTCGAGCTTGATCAGGAACTTGCCGCCGGAAGCGACCTTGCCGTCGTCGAGCAAATTATCGAGCGCGATCACAGGCACTTCCTCGCCGGCATCCTGGTTGCCGGCGATGCTGAGCGCCTCGTGCTTGGTGCCGGACAGACGCGCGGTGCCGCGTGCGGCGCCGATGGCGCACTTCATCGCTTCGAAGCGGTTGTCGTTGATCCTGGCGTTGTTGGCGAGCTTGGGGAAATTTTCACCCGACGGCTCTACCGCGATCGCCTTGTGCGAACCGTAGGGCTTGCTCGACACCAGCACCGACCAGTAACCGTAGTTCGCCCCGCAATCGAGCAGCGTATAATCGACGTCGGCGGAATCCCGGAACAGCAGGTCGAGTTCGTCCTCATACGAGAACGTGCGGTTGAGCAGTTTGCTCCAGTAACCGTCGCCATAGGGAAAGGCGAAGGTGGCATCGTCGTTCAGCTTGATCTCGATGTCGCGCCGGGGCAGCGCCTTGCGGAGCAGATTGGCGCAGCGATTGTAGCCGCGGTGCGAGAAATTCGACGAAATCTTCGATCCCAGCGCCAACGCGACGGCGGCAAGCCGCTCCAGTGCGTTCGCGCCTTCCAGCACGCCCGAAGCCCGATCGAACTGGATGGGCGGCGTCGCCATCACCGATCGACCTCTCCGAACACGATGTCGAGCGAACCGAGGATGGCGGAAACGTCGGCGAGCAGATGGCCCCTGCAGATGTGGTCCATCGCCTGCAGATGAGCGAAGCCCGGTGCCCGGATCTTGCATTTGTAGGGCTTGTTGGTGCCGTCGGAGACGAGATAGACGCCGAACTCGCCTTTGGGCGCCTCCACCGCGGCGTAGACCTCGCCGGCGGGCACGTGAACGCCTTCGGTATAGAGCTTGAAGTGATGGATCAGCGCTTCCATCGAGCGCTTCATCTCGCCGCGCCGGGGCGGGGCGATCTTGTTGTCCTCGACGACGACCGGCCCCTGCCCTTCGGGCTCCCTCAGCTTCTGGATGCACTGCTTCATGATGCGTACGGACTGGCGCATCTCTTCCATGCGGATGCAGTAGCGGTCGTAGCAGTCGCCGTTCTTGCCGATCGGGATGTCGAAATCCATCTCGTCATAGCACTCGTAGGGCTGCGCCTTGCGCAGGTCCCATGCCGCGCCCGAGCCGCGCACCATCACGCCCGAGAAGCCCCACTCCCAGGCCTCTTTCAGCGTCACGACGCCGATGTCGACGTTGCGCTGCTTGAAGATGCGGTTGCCCGTCAGCAATGTCTCGAGATCGGCAACCGTCTGCAGGAACGGGTCGCACCAGGCCTCGATGTCGTCGATCAGCTTCGGCGGCAGGTCCAGGTGCACGCCGCCGACGCGGAAGAACGCCGCGTGCATGCGCGAGCCGGAGGCGCGCTCGTAAAACACCATCAGCTTTTCGCGCTCTTCGAAGCCCCACAGCGGCGGGGTCAGCGCGCCGACGTCCATCGCCTGCGTGGTGACGTTGAGCAGGTGCGACAGGATGCGGCCGATCTCCGAGTACAGAACGCGGATCAGTTGCCCGCGGCGGGGCACCGCGATGCCGAGCAGCTTTTCCGCCGCGAGGCAGAAGGCGTGCTCCTGGTTCATCGGCGCGACATAGTCGAGCCGGTCGAAATACGGGATCGCCTGCAGATACGTCTTTTGCTCGATCAGCTTCTCGGTGCCGCGGTGAAGCAGGCCGATGTGCGGGTCGACGCGGGCGACGACTTCGCCGTCGAGTTCCAGCACCAGACGCAAGACACCATGGGCTGCGGGATGTTGGGGCCCGAAGTTGATCGTGAAGTTACGCAGGTTCTGAGGCTGTTCGTTCATGGTCAGGCCTTCGGCTCCGCCTTCTCGTCACCGGGCAGCGGATAGTCGGCGCCTTCCCAGGGCGAGAGGAAATCGAACTTGCGGAATTCCTGGTTGAGGCGCACCGGCTCGTACAGCACCCGCTTCTCCTGATCGTCGTAACGCACCTCGACGAAGCCGGTGAGCGGAAAGTCCTTGCGCAGCGGATGGCCGTCGAAACCGTAGTCGGTGAGCAGACGGCGCATGTCGGGATGGCCGGTGAAGATCACGCCGTAGAGGTCGTAAGTCTCGCGCTCGAACCAGTCGGCGCCGGGAAAGACATCGATGATCGACGGCACCTGCGTGGTCTCGTCGGCCTCGGCGCGGACGCGGATACGGGTGTTCAGCGTCGGCGACAGCAGGTGATAGACGACATCGAACCGCTTCTCGCGGCCGGGATAGTCCACTGCGGTGACGTCGGTGATATTGACGAAGCGGCAGGCCTGGTCGTCGCGCAGGTATTTTGCGACGTCGACGATCTTCTCTGCCTTCACGTCGATGGTGAGCTGGCCGAACGCCACCGAATGGCCGGTGGCGGCGCCGCCGAGCGCGCTAACAATCGTCTGCCCAAGGGTGTCGAGCTTGCCGTCGTCCATGACCCAAAACCTTAGCGTTCGATGGTGCCGATGCGCCGGATCTTCTTCTGCAGCAGCAGCACGCCGTAAAGCAGCGCCTCTGCCGTCGGCGGGCAGCCGGGCACGTAGACGTCGACGGGCACGATGCGGTCGCAGCCGCGCACCACCGAGTAGGAGTAATGATAGTAGCCGCCGCCATTCGCGCAGGAGCCCATCGAGATGACGTAGCGCGGCTCCGGCATCTGGTCGTAGACCTTGCGCAGCGCCGGGGCCATCTTGTTGGTCAGCGTGCCGGCGACGATCATCACGTCGGACTGCCGCGGCGAGGCGCGCGGGGCGAATCCGAAGCGCTCGACGTCGTAGCGCGGCATCGACACCTGCATCATCTCGACCGCGCAGCAGGCGAGACCGAAGGTCATCCACATCAGCGAGCCGGTGCGCGCCCAGGTGACGAGATCGTCGGCGGCGGCGACGAAGAAGCCCTTGTCGGAAAGCTCGTGATTGACCTCGAGGAAGAACGGATCGCTCGCGCCGACCGGCTTGCCGGTGGCGGGATCGAGAATGCCCTTCGGCGCCGGCGCGATTGCAGGCGAGGACGTGATCAGAGAGGACTCGGCGGTCGGGCTCAATCCCATTCGAGCGCGCCTTTCTTCCATTCATACGCAAAGCCGACGGTGAGGACGGCGAGGAACACGAACATCGACCAGAAGCCGGTCGCACCGAGCTTCCCGAACGCCACCGCCCAGGGGAACAGGAACGCCACTTCGAGGTCGAAGATGATGAAGAGGATCGCCACCAGATAGAAGCGGACGTCGAACTTCATGCGGGCATCGTCAAAAGCGTTGAATCCGCATTCATAGGCGGAGAGCTTTTCCGCATCGGGCTGCTGATAGGCCACCAAAAACGGGGCGATCAGGAGCGCCAGCCCGATCAGGCTTGCGACCCCGACGAAGACGACAAGAGGCAGGTAATTCTGGAGGATGCCGGTCATCGGCCATGCCTTTTCCTGCGGCCGCGCCGAGGCCGCAGATTCGCTGATTGGAATTGTTCTTGAGGCTTAGCGCAGCGCAACAGGGCGCGCAAGGCAAGCAGTTTCATGCCGTTTTCCGGCCCCGACCGCCCGCCCGGGGAGCGTTGACTTCGGCCGCGATCGCAACCTTCATTCCGAAGCAAGGCGGCTGCAGCCTGGGCCGCGGTGGGAGTAGCTTCATGACCGTCACCCAGCGTGATCGAGACCTTGGCACGGCGTACGCCCTGGGAGAGCCGGCAAGCAGGATCGAATTGACGTCGGTGGCCCGCGGCAGCCCGATGGGCGAATTGATGCGGCGCTATTGGCACCCGGTCGGTCTTGCGGGCGACGCCACCGATATCCCCAGAAAAGTGCGTATCCTCGGCGAGGATCTGATCCTGTTCCGCGACCGCAAGGGCAATCCGGGCCTGCTCCATGCGCGCTGCTGCCATCGCGGCACGACGCTCTATTACGGCAAGGTCGAGGATGACGGCATTCGCTGCTGCTATCACGGCTGGAAGTTCGATACCGAAGGCCGCTGCCTCGAGCAGCCCTGCGAGCCGGATGGCGGCCGGTTCAAGGACAAGGCCCGCCAGCCCTGGTATCCCCTCGAGGAGCGCTACGGCCTGATCTTCGCCTATCTGGGCCCAGCGGATAAGAAGCCGGTGCTGCCGCGCTACGACTGCCTGGAGACAATGGACGAGGACGAATTCGTCGAGGCCGACGACTCGTCGATCGGCGGCGGCGGACCGGCCGTGATCCCCTGCAACTGGCTGCAGCATTTTGAGAACGTGGTCGATCCCTACCACGTGCCGGTGCTTCACGGCTCGTTCAGCGGCCCGCAATTCACCAACATGATGGCCTCGATGCCCGAGGTGAAGTTCGAGATGTCACCGCGGGGCGTCACGGTGCGCTCGATCCGCAAGCAGGACGACGGAAGGGTCTTCTACCGCGTCACCGAGGCCGCCCTCCCCACCTTGCGCGTGGTTCCCAATCCGCGCGTGGCGCAGTTCGCCCGCGTCGAATCCATTGGCTGGACGCTGCCGATCGACGACACCTCGTTCCGCATCTATGTCGCGGGGCGTGTCCGCAATGCCGGCGACATCGGCCGGATGCGCTCGAAATTCAACGGCAAGTTCTGGTGGGACATGACCGAGGCCGAGCACCGGCAATTCCCCGGCGATTACGAGGCGCAGGTCGGCCAAGGCGCGGTGACCGTCCACTCCGAGGAGCATTTCGGCCAGAGCGACCGCGGCATCGTGATGGTCCGCCGCATGCTGCAGGACCAGCTGGAAGCGATTGCCGCTGGCAGCGACCCGATCGGCGTGTCGTTCGATCCTCGCGCGCCGCCGGTCGAGTTCGAAGCGGGGAATTTCATCCGCGAGGCCTGACGAAAACGGTATTCCACGGCCGCTAGAGGGCCGAACCGTCCCGAAAATCCGGCAAATCGGCCGAAAAACCGCCCCGATGAAACCATTTTGCGGGAACCGCGAAACGATCCTGAAACAGATGAGGATTACGAATTCGAGCCATAGAGGCGGCAAAGTCCGCCGGGAGGCTCAAGATGAACCACTCCATTCATTCAGCGGACAAGGCGACCCACCTGAAGATTGTGGTTGTCGCGCTCGTGGCCGGTATTGCGGTGGCCGCGCTCGGTATTTCCGCCCGTACCAACGTCGATTATTCCCAAACCGCCCAGGTCGTGAAGGCCGGCAAGCCGGTGGTTGTCACCAGCTCGGACCTGTCCAAGGTCCAGTAAGCCAAGCGCCTTCCGCAGCACGAAAACGGCCGCCTTCGGGCGGCTTTTTTGTTGCGGCGATCTGTGTGGAGATGAAACTAAGCCATTGAAAAGATGGCGCGAGAGACGGGACTCGAACCCGCGGCCTCCGCCGTGACAGGGCGGCGCTCTAACCAACTGAGCTACTCCCGCGAATTGCCGAATACAGCCGATCCGCGCAGGATCGAGGGCATAAAGGCGTCCCCCCGGTTAGTCAAGGCAAGTTGCAAGTGCCTGCGCCGAATGGCGTTTCGCTCGCCTGTCGCGACCGGACCTGTCCGGCTCTTCCCTTGAAAACGACATAGTCAGTCGGCCCCCGAATCGAATACGGCTGAGTCGTCCTGGTTTCCTGACCGAGGTTCCAAGGGAAGGCCGAGATGGCGAAGAAAGCAGCTAGCCCCACCACCGTCACGCTGAAGCATCTGGCGGCGGAAATTGCCGACGACCAGGACATGTCCAAGAAGCAGGCCGAGCTCATCCTCACCGACCTCGTCGCGCGGATCACGAAGCATCTGAAAAAGGGCGAGCGCATCCGCATCGTGGGCCTCGGGATTCTCAGGGTACGCCGGCGCGCCGCACGGATGGGCCGCAATCCCGCCACCGGCGAGCCGATCCCGATCAAGGCGAGCAAGAAGGTCGCCTTCCGCCCCGCCAAGGAACTGGCGGAAGCGATCTGACGCGCGCCGCCTGCCACGGTCTTCAAGACGGCGTCATTCCACCTTGCGCTGTGGTCCTGAACGGCGCGGTCTTGCTATACAGGCCCGCCTTCAGCTCCCAACGCCACACGCGGATTACATGGCCCTCGATTTCAAGCACGACGTCACCGAGCGCTTCCTGCGCTATGTCGCGATCGATACCCAGTCGGACCCGTCATCTCCCACCTGCCCCTCCACCGAGAAGCAGAAGAATCTCGGCCGCCTGCTTGCCAGCGAGCTGAAAGCCATCGGACTGGCCGACGCCCATCTCGACGAGCACGGCTATGTCTATGCGACCATCCCGGCCACCACCGACAAGAAGGTGCCCGTGATCTGCTTCTGCTCGCACATGGACACTTCCCCCGACTGCAGCGGCGCCGGCGTCAAGCCGCAGATCGTCAAGAACTACCGCGGCGGCGACATCGTGCTGCCGGCCGATCCCACCCAGATCATCCGCGTTACCGAGCATCCGGAACTGGCCAACCAGATCGGCAACGATATCGTCACCACGGACGGCACCACGCTGCTTGGAGCCGACAACAAGGCCGGCGTCGCCGAGATCATGGACGCGGCGGAGTTCCTGGTGTGCAACCCGCAACTGAAGCACGGCACAATCAAGATCCTGTTCACGCCGGACGAAGAGATCGGCCGCGGCGTCGACAAGGTGGACCTAAAGAAGCTCGGCGCCGACTTCGCCTACACCATGGACGGCGAGAGCGCCGGCACCATCGAGGACGAGACGTTCTCGGCCGACGGCGCCAGCATCGTCATCCAGGGCGTCAGCGCCCACCCCGGCTTCGCCAAGGGGCGGATGGAGCATGCGATCAAGATTGCGGCAGCCATCGTCGACCGCCTGCCGAAAGACACCTGCTCGCCGGAGACGACAGAGGGCCGCGAGGGCTTCCTGCATCCGACCGGCATCGAGGGCGCGCTGGAAAGCGCACGGATCGATCTCATCGTCCGCGACTTCACCGAGCAGGGCTTGAAGCAGAAGGAAGCGCTGCTGGAATCCATCGTCCAGGACGTGATGAAGGACTATCCGCGCTCGACCTACAGGCTGGAGGTCAAGCCGCAATACCGCAACATGAAAGAGGTGATCGACCGATACCCCGAGATCGTCGAATACGCGGTGGAGGCTATCAGCCGCGCGGGGCTGAAGCCGGTAAAATCATCGATCCGCGGCGGCACCGACGGCTCGCGCCTTTCGGCGATGGGCCTGCCCTGCCCCAACATCTTCGCCGGCGAGCACGCCTTCCACTCGCGCCTCGAATGGGTCAGCCGGCAGGACATGGAGAAGGCCGCCGAGACCATCGTGCACCTGACGATGATCTGGGAAGAGCGGGCGTAACGGGGCCCAAACTCAAAATAGCGAAAACAACCCCATGCAAAGTAGAGATTCCTCATCCTGAGGAGCCGCGAAGCGGCGTCTCGAAGGATGTGCCCCTCTGTGGCTTCATGGTTCGAGACGCCTGCTTCGCAGGCTCCTCACCATGCTGAAGGGCCAGCCTAGGACGCCCTCGCGGTGACAATCCAGATCGCCCCCGGCAGCAGCACCGATTGCCCCCTGGCGAACGGCGCCAGCGCCTCGCGGATCGACTGGATGGCGGCGGCGACCACCTCGGGCGGATGGCCCTCCAGCGCGCGGCTGGCCGGGCCGATCTCGAGCGCGCCCTGCACGGCCGCTTCCAGCCCCCTGCCCGCGGCGACGTCGAAAGTCAGCGGACAGGCTTCCATCGCAATGTCGGTGAAGCCGGCCTCACCCAGGATGCGCTTCACCCGCGCTTCGTCGGCGAACGCGAACGGTCCGGGCTCTTCCGGGCCGAGCTGCGGCAGCTTTGGCACATGCTTGTAGACCGCCATCAGCGGCGCCATCATCCAGCCGTTCTGGCGCGGCTCGCACCAGCAGGCGAACACCAGCCGGCCGTTCGGCCGCAGCGCGGTGCGGAGATTGCGGAACGACAGCACGGGATCGGCGAAGAACATCACTCCGAAACGCGAGACCAGCAGATCGAAACTGCCGGGATCGAAGGGATGGACGGTGGCGTCGGCCAGCACGTAGTCGGCCGGCAAGTCCCTGGGCGTCAACTGCCGCGCCCGCTCCAGCATCGGCACGGAAATGTCGATGCCGAGCACATGGCCTGACGGTGCGACCTGCTTCGCCAGCGCCTTGGCAATCGCCCCGGTGCCGCAGCCGACGTCGAGGATGCGCTGGCCCGGCTGCGCGTCAATCCGCGCGATCAGTGTTTCCGTGACCGGCGCCAGCAGGACGTCCTGCACGGATTGCCGGTCGGTCCAGTGCCGACCGGCGATCCCGTTCCAGTATGCGATCTGGTCGGCGTTGCGATCGTGGCCGGCAGGAAGGCTGGTGGCGCTCAATTGGAACTCGTCCCGGTCTTGGTCTTCTTGGCGGGAGTCTTGGCTTCCGGCTTGGCCGAATTGTCGCTGCGCACGTTGCCCCAGGGATCGGCCTGCTTCTGCGCCGGGATGTTGCCGAGCGAGCGCCTGTAGG
The DNA here is from genome assembly GCA_964504705.1 of uncultured Bradyrhizobium sp. Lineage (GTDB taxonomy): Bacteria > Pseudomonadota > Alphaproteobacteria > Rhizobiales > Xanthobacteraceae > Bradyrhizobium. The sequence continues at coordinate 1,356 of CAZDEZ010000104.1, read as the reverse complement.
CCGCCTCGGCATCCCTCTCGCCTCGCTTCTCCTGCTCCGTCTTCTCCTTGTCGGGCTCGCCATAGCGCTGGATCGGCTGCTGGGGTTGGCCGAACGCCGGGCCGGCGAGGAAGGCGACGATCACTGCTGCGGCGACGATTCTCATGCGTGCTCCCGGTGCTTCACATCCGCATCCTGGCTTCAGAAACCTCAGTTCCAGTCCGCCTTCGTCGCTTCGCGACTTCGGCGCGGCGACCTCCACCCTGCGGGCATCGGCCTGCCCGGCCGAAGCCCGTGAGGGCGAAGGCTGGTGGGCGGCTACGGATTCGAACCGCAGACCCTCTCGGTGTAAACGAGATGCTCTAACCAGCTGAGCTAGCCGCCCTCGCCTCCTGTTTTGCCCTGCTATGCGCGCCTGCGCAAGCTGGCCAAACAACGCGGAACGGCGCCCCGAAGGGCGCCGCATCCGTCATATTTGCGTCGCTTTGCCGCGAGGCATCGGAGATTTCTCCTCTACACCCGCACCGACCCTTTGATGAACAACTGGCATTCAACCTCGCCGTGAATCCCCTATGCTTCGTCCATGCAAATGGAATTGATTGCACGGAATGGACGTTATATGGTACATGTACCATATACAGTTCGGCATGGCGGCTGACTCCCATCGCAAGGTTCCGGTTGTCTTTTACCGGACGCGCGGCGGGGCCGAACTGGTCCGGGACTGGCTGCGCTCGCTCGATGATCGGGACCGAAACGCCATTGGCCTCGACCTGATGCGGGTTCAGTTCCGCTGGCCGGTCGGAATGCCGTTGTGCCGGGCAATGGGTGACGGTCTGTGGGAGGTCCGGACCAGCCTGCCGAGCAACCGGATCGCGCGCGTGCTGTTCTGCGTGGTGCGGGATCACATTGTGGTGCTTCACGGCTTCATCAAGAAGACGCAGAAGACGCCCGACGACGAGCTGACCCTGGCGCGCAAGCGAAGGAAAGAATTCGAAGCCTGAGGGGGCTCCAATGACCAACAAAACCAGGAAAAGAAAATCGCCGCGCTCGCCGGCCAAGCTCAGCACGCTCGACGATTTTCTGAAGGAAGACGGCAGGCTCGAAGAATTTCAGGCCACCGCCATCAAGGAAGTGCTGGCCTGGCAGATCGCGGAGGCCATGAAGGCCAACAAGATCACCCGCAGCGGTCTCGCCGCGCGGATGAAAACCAGCCGCAGCCAGATCGGCCGGCTGCTCGATCCGAAAGATGGCAACGTCACCCTTGCGACGTTACAGCGGGCGGCGCGGATGGTGGGACGGACGCTACGGCTGGAATTGGTTTAGCTAAAGCATGATGGCATTAGGTTCGATAGCCTGAGTTTTCGAGGTAGTTCGCGC
>CAZDEZ010000103.1:0-12741 GCA_964504705.1 uncultured Bradyrhizobium sp. | reverse complement strand
GCCACGTTTCGTGACGACCGCGAAGCGTCCCTCATGGCGGCACGGGCTGGGGAGACGTATAGTTCCGATTTGCGGAAGAGTCAAGGGCGATTCCGATTATAAGAACGTTCGATGCGCCCGACGCTCCGAGGATGATTGAAATCATTCATTAATTCAGAGTTCCGGGCCGCCGAATTTCCGACCATAACTTGTTCTTGTTGTGTTCTAAGGGGTGTGCGATGCTGACTTCAACTACCGGGACCCGGACGAATGGCTCGCAAGAATCGCACCGTCAATCTGCCCGCGCCGTACCTGCGCAAGGTGTGGCTCGATCCGTCGCGCATCGAGGACCGCAAGGCCTACCCGTACTGCCTGCCGTTCCTGGGTGACGGGTTCGAACTCGCCTTCGACAAGCCGATCACCATCATCGTCGGCGAGAACGGCGTCGGCAAATCGACGCTGCTCGAAGGCATCGCCGTCCTCGCCGGTTATGACGAGGCGGGCGGCGGCAAGGGCTATCGGCCCGTCGACCATTCCACGGCGATCGAGGAGATGGGCGGGCAATTGTCGTCCGCGTTGCGCGCGAGCTGGCTGCCCAAGATCACCAATGGCTGGTTTTTCCGCGCCGAGAGCTTCTTCGCCGTCGCGCGCTATCTCGACAAGGTGGCGAGCGAAGTTGGTACTGTCGGACCCGACTTCCTTTCCCACTCCCACGGCGAAGGCTTCCTGCGCTTCTTCGAGGAGCGCTGCCAGAAGCAGGGCATCTTCATCTTCGACGAGCCGGAGTCCGCGTTGTCGCCGGCCCGCCAGATCGAATTCCTGAAGCTGCTACATCGGATGGACAATTCGAAAATCTGCCAGGTGGTGATGGCGACGCACTCGCCGATGCTGATGGCCTATCCCAATGCGCGGCTGCTGCGGCTGACCAAATACGCGCTGGAGCCGGTGACGGTGGAGCAGACCGACCACTTCCGGGTGACGCGCGAGTTCTGCCAGGACCCGACCGGATTTGTCGAAGGCGCGATCGCCGGGGCGTGAGCGCAGGCAGCGCAAAATGAAAAAGCCGCCGGACCCACGACGATCCGGCGGCCGCCCGGGATCTCGCAATATCATCGCGATCGAAATGCCCCCAGCCCGGGTGACGTCAGCCTACGCTATCGCTGCGCGCGCGCGTATTACAAATGCCGTTCCTGCGCAGGGAATATCGCGCATGTTGCATTGGCGACACGAGCGCTTGCCGCGATCGCAAGTTTGATCCAGCGCAAAGATTTCAGGCCGGTTTTGCGATCAAGTCGCATCAATGCGCAGGACAAGGGCCCGGCAATGGACGTGCTGACCGATGAACCAAGCGTCGCCCAACTCGAAGCGGCGTGCGGCGAGCTGTGCCCGGGCTGTGCCGCCGGCGACTGCCAGGAATTGCTGCGCGAGGCCGGCCTGCGGCCGACCCGCCAGCGCATGATGCTCGGCCAGCTGCTGTTCACCGGCATGGGCCGGCATGTCACGGCCGAGACGCTCCATGCCGAGGCGGCCGCCGCCGGCATGCGTCTGTCGCTGGCGACCGTCTACAACACGCTGAACCAGTTCACGCTGGCCGGGTTGCTGCGCCGGATCGGCCCGGACGGCTCGCGCTGCTTCTACGACACCGACACGTCAGTGCATCCGCATTTCTACCTCGAAGGCGAGGACCGGCTGATCGACGTGCCCGAGCATCTGGCGGTGGCGAAAATGCCTGACCCGCTGCCCGGCCACGAGCTTTCCCGCCTCGACATCGTCATCCGCATTCGCCGCAAGGCCGAGACGGTTCGTAGGGCGGGTTAGGCGCAGCCGTAACCCGCCGTGGTCGCGGCGGATTACGCTTTCGCCATCGTGTGCCGAACAACCGAGCGCGGGACGCTAATCCGCCCTACGGGCTGCGGTTCGCCGCGATCAGCCCGGCCGAAATATCCTCCATCCGCTCGAACACCAGCTCGGGCGCGAGCCCCCGCAGCGCATTCGGCGCGGCATAGCCCCACATTACGGCGGCGCAGGCGATGCCGGCGGCCCGTGCCGCCTCGATGTCGCGGATCTCGTCGCCGATCGAGATTACCTGCGCCGGCGAGAGGCCGGCACGCTTCACGACGCGGCGGAATTTCCTGGCCTTGCCGAACAGCGAGGCGCCGCAATCGAAATGCGCGAACAGGCTTGCGGCTTCGCCGAGCAGCCGCCGTGCGTTGGCCTCGTGGTCGGAGCTGACGAGCGCCAGCGTGACCCCGCCGTCGCGCAGGGTGCGCAGCATCGGCTCCACGCCGGGGAAGAGGGGAATGCCGTCGAGATGATCGGCCTTCATCCGTCGCATGTGCCGCGCAATCATCGGCAGCTTCCACATCGGCACTTCCAGGTGCCGGATGATCTCGCGCGAGCCGGCATGGCGCAGCTCGTCGATCTCGTCATCGGCCATGCGGCGAAAGCCGAAGCGGTCGGCGATGCCGTTCACGTTGCGCAGAAACCACGGAAAACTGTCGGCCAGCGTGCCGTCGAGATCGAAGATGGCGAGGGAGTAGGGCATTGCGGTTGTATCTGACGTCTGGCACTAGCCGATACCTGGAGCGCCCGTCAATCGGCGGCAGATGAGTATCGTCCCATGAGCAACTGGCTGGAATTGGCGATCGCGTGGCTGCCGTTCGGGCTGCTGATAGGCGTGTGGCTGTGGGTCGGCCGCAGGAACGGTTTCATGGGCCGCGGATCGTCCGGATCGACCATGCTCGAGCTTTACGAACAGCAGGTCGCCGAGACCCGGCGAATGAACGGTTTTCTCGAACGGATTGCCGCGTCGCTCGAAAAGCGCGAGGGCGGGACGCGGCGCTGAGCGGGGGAAAGAGACGCTACGAAAATCGAACCGTCATGGCTTCCGGCTGGCGGCGGATTTCAGCTTCCTGATCGCGTCGCGGATCGGACCGAACGGCCCGTATTTGTGCTGCTTCTCGCTGAACCCATCGGCGTAGGGCCCGTACGGCGCGTCCACGGGCTTGTCGAGCAGATCGGGAAAATCCTTGTCGAGGCCGGCGCGTTTGGGCCGCGGCTGCGACAGCACATAGGCCGCGACGTCCCAGGCCTGCGCGACCGATAGTTGCGGGTTCAGGTAGTCGGCGCCGTGCGGCATGTTGAAGTGAATGAAGTTGGCGAAGTTGATCAGCCGCGCCATGCCGGCGCCGTCATTGTAGCTGTCCGGCCCCCACAGCGGCGGCAGCATGTAGCCGAGCTCCGGCGCGCCGCGATCCCGGAGCACGCCGAGGCCGTCGGGCTTGTGGCAAGCGGCGCAGAGGCGCGCATAGACGGCGCGGCCCCGTCCTGGGTCGGCCGGGCGCGACAACTCCTTCATCCTGCCGGCGCCGAGGCCCGGCAGCCGCTCGCCCTTCGGGACGCCGGTGGAGAGGAATTCGACGTAGGCCACCATCGCGCGCATCTCGGGCGCGTCGTTGGTCAAAGCGCGTCCGTTCATGCTCCGGGTCATGCAGCCGTTGATGCGGTCCTCGATCGAGATCGGCCCGCCCGTGCGCGCGCTGTAGGCGGGAAAGTCGTCATAGATGCCGAACAGCGGCAGGCTGAACTTCTTGGTGCCGCCGTCGAGATGGCAGTTGGTGCAGGCAAGGTTGTTGCCGGCGTAGCGTTTGGCGGCGTCGGCGACGTTGGGACCGATATGGGCGTAGGTCGCCAGCATCACGTCGCGACCGTCGCGGATCAACTGGCCCCTGTTATCGCGGGGCAGCGCGCTGACTTCCGGCACGGTCCAGGGGGTGAAGGGTTGCGGCTGCTGGGCCGAGGCCGTGACCGACCAAACCATGCCGATGAGCACGAACAGGCCCGAGGCAAAATAGCAAACCCGCATGGCGGCCCCTATTTTGCCGCGACGGGAGTCAGCTCAAAGATGCGACCGTGTTTTGCCGCTTCGGAAAGATCGCCCCGGCGCAATGCCAGGCGCACCGCGTCGAGCTTGCGCGCGTCGTCAGGCGACAAATAGGGCGACCACGCCGTTTCGTCCTCTATCAAACTGACCGGGACTTCCGCGGCGAATTTGCCTTCGTGAATGAACTCCGTGGACTTCCGGATCATCGCTTGTTTCGCTTCATAAAGTCGTTGGACCAAAGATCAGGTAACGGCCGATAGGCCGTTACCAAAACCGCGGGCGCGCCCTGACTTCTGGGTATGCCCCACATCACATGAACCGGCCGATTGTCTCGGTCGCGCTGCAAGACCAGGACAGATGGTTCCTTGCGTGAGTCGGGATAGTCTTCGACAAGCAGCGCCCGATCCACTCCGGCCAGGACATCTTCGATTAGGATATCATCCGCAAGCAGTTCGCGAAAGCCATGCCGCGATATCAGGTATTCGCCGCGCGCCAGTAACTCCTGAACGCGGCGCAACGTGTCGCTCATGACCACCTGTGCGTCTTGATTGAGGAACAGCCGCGTTAGTCTACTCCGCCGCCTCGCTCGCCCCGCCGCTCTTCCGCGGCTTGCCCGCGGCCTTCTTCAGCACCGGCGCCAGAAACTTGCCCGTGTAACTCCGCGGCGCTTTCACGATGTCTTCCGGCGGGCCCCAGGCGACGATCTCGCCGCCGCCGTCGCCGCCTTCGGGGCCGAGGTCGATGACCCAGTCGGCGGTCTTGATGACTTCGAGATTGTGCTCGATCACGACAACCGTGTTGCCCTGTGCGACCAGCTCGTGCAGCACCTCCAGCAGCTTCTTGACGTCATGGAAATGAAGACCCGTCGTCGGCTCGTCCAGGATGTAGAGCGTTCGGCCGGTGGCGCGCTTGGACAGTTCCTTGGCGAGCTTGACGCGCTGGGCTTCGCCGCCGGACAGCGTGGTGGCCTGCTGGCCGACATGGATGTAGTCGAGGCCGACGCGGTGCAGGGTCTGGAAGGTGTCGCGCACGCGCGGCACGGCCTTGAAGAACTCGGCGGCCTCCTCCACGGTCATGTCGAGCACGTCGGCGATGGACTTGCCCTTGAACAGGACTTCCAGGGTCTCGCGGTTGTAGCGCTTGCCCTTGCAGGTGTCGCAGGTGACGTAGACGTCGGGCAGGAAGTGCATCTCGATCTTGATGACGCCGTCGCCCTGGCAGGCCTCGCAGCGGCCGCCCTTGACGTTGAAGGAGAAGCGCCCGGGCTCGTAGCCGCGCGCCTTGGCTTCCGGCAGGCCCGCGAACCATTCGCGGATCGGCGTGAAGGCGCCGGTATAGGTCGCGGGGTTGGAGCGCGGGGTGCGGCCGATCGGCGACTGGTCGATGTCGATGATCTTGTCGATATGCTCGAGGCCCTCGATGCGGTCGTGCGGCGCGGCGCCTTCGCTGGCGCCGTTGAGTTTGCGCGCAATGGCGCGGTAGAGCGTGTCGATCAGAAGCGTGGACTTGCCGCCGCCGGAGACGCCGGTGACGCAGGTGAACAGGCCCAGCGGGATTTCGGCCGAGACGTTCTTCAGATTATTGCCGCGCGCGTTCACCACCTTGAGGGTGCGGCGATGGTTCGGCGGCCGCCGCTCGGGGATATCGACCGCCAGCTCGCCGGTGAGGTATTTGCCGGTCAGTGAATTGGCATTGCGCATGATGTCCGACGGCGTGCCTTGCGCGACGATATGGCCGCCATGCATGCCGGCGCCGGGGCCGATGTCGAGCACGTAATCCGCGAGCCGAATGGCGTCCTCGTCATGCTCGACCACGACCACGGTATTGCCGAGGTCGCGGAGGCGTTTCAGCGTGTCGAGCAGGCGGGCGTTGTCGCGCTGGTGCAGGCCGATCGAGGGCTCGTCGAGCACGTAGAGCACGCCTGTTAGCCCCGAGCCGATCTGGGAGGCGAGGCGGATGCGCTGGCTTTCGCCGCCGGACAGCGTGCCGGAGGCGCGGGCCAGCGTCAGGTAGTTGAGGCCGACGTCGAGCAGGAAGGTGAGGCGCTCGCGGATTTCCTTCAGCACGCGGCCGGCGATCTCGTTGTGCTGGGCGTTGAGCGCCGACGGTACGCTCTCGAACCATTCGCCGGCGCGCTTGACGCTGAGCTCGGCAATCTCGCCGATATGCTTGCCGCCGATCTTGACGCACAGCGCTTCCGGCTTCAGGCGATGGCCCTTGCAGCCGGCGCAGGGCACGTCGGAGAAGTATTTTGCCAGCTCCTCGCGCGCCCACTCGCTTTCGGTCTCGCGGTAGCGGCGCTCGAGGTTGGTGATGACTCCCTCGAACGGCTTTTTGGTGTCGTAGGAGCGGACGCCGTCCTCATAGGAGAATTTTATCGCGTCCTCGCCGGAGCCGGTCAGCAGCACCGCCTGCACCTTCTTCGACAGGTCCTTCCACGGCGTGTCCAGCGTGAACTTGTAGTGCTTGCCGAGCGCCGTCAGCGTCTGCAAATAATAGGGCGAGGAGGATTTCGCCCACGGCGCGATGGCGCCCTTGCGCAGGGTCATTTCCTTGTCGGGGATGACGAGGTCCTCGTCGATGTGCTGCTCGACGCCGAGGCCGCCGCATGCCGGGCAGGCGCCATAGGGGTTGTTGAAGGAGAACAGCCGCGGCTCGATCTCGGGAATGGTGAAGCCGGACACGGGACAGGCGAATTTTTCCGAGAACAGGATGCGCTCGGGCCCGCTCTTGTCGTGGATCCTGGCGGTCTTCTTCTTGCCGTCCTCGGCGGCGGCGGCCGGCGCGTCGGCATATTCGATGACGGCGAGGCCTTCGGCCAGTTTCAGCGCGGTCTCGAAGCTTTCGGCGAGGCGCTGACCGATGTCGGCACGGACCACGATGCGGTCCACCACGACGTCGATGTCGTGCGGGAATTTCTTGTCCAGCGTCGGCGCGTTCGCGAGTTCATGGAAGGCGCCGTCGATCTTGACGCGCTGAAAACCCTTCTTGAGGTATTCGGCGAGCTCCTTCTTGTACTCGCCCTTGCGGCCGCGCACGACCGGGGCCAGCAGATAGAGGCGGGTGCCCTCGGGCAGCGCCAGCACGCGGTCCACCATCTGCGAGACCACCTGGCTCTCGATCGGCAGGCCCGTGGCCGGCGAATAGGGCACGCCGACTCGGGCCCAGAGCAGGCGCATGTAGTCGTAGATTTCGGTGACGGTGCCGACGGTGGAGCGCGGGTTCTTCGAGGTCGTCTTCTGCTCGATCGAGATCGCCGGCGACAGGCCGTCGATCTGGTCGACATCCGGCTTCTGCATCATCTCCAGGAACTGGCGCGCGTAAGCGGAGAGCGACTCCACGTAGCGGCGCTGGCCCTCGGCATAAATGGTGTCGAAGGCGAGCGAGGACTTTCCGGAGCCGGACAGGCCGGTGAACACCACGAGCCTGTCGCGGGGGATTTCGACGTCGACGTTCTTCAGATTGTGCTCGCGCGCGCCGCGGATGGTGATGGCGCGCGAGGAGGCCGCGTTCTGTTGGCGTTTGGCGCGGAGCACTTCATCCATATCGGCATTCCCGGGCGCGCGACCGGCGCCGTTCTCATTGAGGGCGCAGCCGCGTATGCCGGGCTCGGACGCCTTGGGGTGATGCTGGAACGTAGGAAGAACGGCCGGCATTTTCCAGTGCCGCGCGCGAATCATCAACGGATAGTTTGGGCGGTGGCGGCAGTCGGCAGCAGAAGCCTGCGCCGGCGGCAGCAGAAGTCTGCGCCGGCGGCAGCAGCGGAGCTGCCGCACGATCATGCTTGCCGGGCGGCCGGAACTAGGGAAGGTTGTTGCGGAACCGGGCCGCAGCCGCCGCGGGAGCGGTGTTCCGCGGCGACCGTCGGGGGAAGCACGCGATGTCCGCCTTGTTGAAGCAATACGAACCACCCTGGACTTTCCCGGACGGCGGCATCGCCCATTCCGTCTACAGCGCGGGCGCGGGCGTGCCGGTCGTCGTGCTGCACGAACTGCCCGGCATGGTCGAGGAATGCCTCGATCTCGGACTGATCCTGTCGAAACATTTTCGCGTTCACCTGCCGCTGCTGTTCGGCGAGCCCGGAAAATCCTCGATGCTCGGCAATGTGCTGCGGATTTGCATCGCCCGCGAAATCCATCTGTTCTCGACCAACGGCCCGGGGCCGCTGCTCGGCTGGACCCGCGCGCTCTGCCGCAAGCTCAAGGCGGATGCCGGCGTGCCCGGCGTCGGCGTCATCGGCATGTGCCTGACCGGTGGCTTTGCGCTGGCGCTGGTTGCCGATGACTCCGTGCTCGCGCCTGTCGTCGCGCAACCGAGCCTGCCGGTCTTCGTGCACAAGGCTTCACTCGGCCTGGCCGAGGCCGATGCGAAGGCCGTGCAGGCGAGGGCCTCGGGCCGAATTGCGTGCTGGGGCTGCGCTATGCCGGCGATCGTATCGCGCCGGCCGAACGGATCGAAAACATCAAGAAGCTGATCGGGCCGGCCTTCGACTACGAGGAGTTTCCCGGCAACCAGCATGCAACGCTGACCGTGCACCGGCAGGCGCGTGCGCTGGAACGAACCGTTGCCTTCCTGCGCGAGCGGCTCGCGTAAGCCGCGCGCAAACAAATAGGCCGGCGCGAAGCCGGCCTTTCGATTGGAGTCTTGCGCGCGACGCTCAGTACTCGACGCTCAGTACTTGGCGACGACCGGGCCGCCCCAGCGATAATTGACGCGGACGGTGACGAGGTCGACGTCCTGCTTGATGCGCTCGTTGAAGGTGGTGCCCGCCGGCGCCAGCACGCCGTTGTTGGTGAAGGTGTAGGTGCGGCTGCCCATGAACAGGTGATCGTACTGGATGGCGGCGGACCAGTTCGGGGTGAAGCCGTATTCGAGGCCGACGCCGACCACGCCGCCCCAGCGGGTGTCGCTGGCGACATTGGTGGCGAGCACATTGGTGCCGGTGGCGAAGCTGCGGAAGCGATCGTCGGTCACCGCGCCGCCGCCCCTGACATAGAACAGTACGTTGTTGACGGCATAACCGACCTGGCCGGTGAACAGGCCGAATGCGTCGATGCGCGACTCGTTGGCGGCGCCCGGCGCAACCAGGCTGACGTTGCGGCCGCGCAGGTCGGCCCAATTGCCCTGGCCCTCGACGCCGAATACCCAGGCGCCCGTCTGGAAACGATAGCCGAGCTGTCCGCCGGCAACGCCGCCGGTGGCGTCATGACAGCCTTCGCTTGCGATGAACCCGCCGGCAGCCGTGACATTGTCCCAGCACTTTTTGCCGGAGCCCCAGCCGCCATTGGCGCCGATGTAGAAGCCGCTCCAATCATAGACAGCCGCAATCATCGCCGGCGCCTTTGCGTAAGGACGCGCGGGGAGATCCGCAGCATAACCCGGCGCAGCCAGCGTGATGGCGCCGGCGAGGCCGAGCAGAAGCCTCTTCATTTCTCTCTCCGGTTTATTGTCCCGCTTCCATTGGTCCCGAAGCGGTTGTTCGGCGCGAGCGCCAAGTCCATCCACAGCGAAATTTACAGGATTCCCCCGCTCTCGGCCGTCTCCCAAATGCAACACTCGGGAAGGAAGTGCAGGCGAAACAAGTTAATGATTTGACTTGGAATTCCTCCAGCCCGTGGCGGACGGCCCGGGCAGGTGGCGCCGACATGCCGAATACTGGCCTTGGAACAAAACTGGAACATTGGCTGCGGCGGTGCTATATGTGGATAACAGGGACGCCAGGGCCGGAGCTTACGGAAAGCTGCGCCGTTGAGCGTATAGGTCGGCGGACAGGTGCGACGGGCAGAAGCGATGCCGGCCCGGTCCGACCAGCGATTTTGCCGGGAAGCGTGGAGAGCGGTGATGGCGGGAAGTGTGAACAAGGTGATCCTGGTCGGCAATCTGGGCAAGGATCCGGAAATCCGGCGCACCCAGGACGGGCGGCCGATCGCCAATCTGAGCGTGGCGACGTCGGAGACGTGGCGCGACAAGAACACCGGCGAGCGCAAGGAAAAGACCGAGTGGCACCGCGTGGTGATCTTCAACGAGGGCCTGTGCAAGGTCGCCGAGCAGTACCTGAAGAAGGGCGCCAAGGTGTACCTCGAGGGCCAGCTGCAGACCCGCAAATGGACCGACCAGAGCGGGGTGGAGAAGTATTCCACCGAGGTCGTGCTGCAAGGCTTCAACTCGAACCTGACCATGCTCGATGGCCGCAGCGGCGGTGGCGGCGGCTACGGCGCCGACGAGGGCAGCGGCGATTTCGGTAGCTCCAGCCCGGCGCCGCGCCGCGTGGCGGCCGCCGGCGGCGGCAGCCGCAACAGCGACATGAACGACGACATCCCGTTCTGAACGAACGGCTCTTCCAGCTCAGGCGCCTGCGCTTCGCGAGAAAATCTCTCGTGCGCGCAGGCGTTTACGCTTTGGTCACGCCTGATCCAAGTTCGCAGCTGCTCTGTCTAGCCCGATGAAATCCGTTTGCGAAGCCGTTCGCGCTTCGGCCGGGCACCGGGTCGGACCAACTCGAATGTTAACGATATTTACATCAGGAGTCTGGCCTAATCGCTCTCGCCCAAGGATTGCGCCATCTGCCTGGAGCTACCGGAATGAGCCTCAAGCCACTGCTCGATGCCGCTCCCCAGATTCCCATTCACGCCTTTGCCGCCATGGCCGCCTTTGCGCTCGGCGCGGTGCAGCTCGCCGCGCCCAAGGGCACGCTGCCGCACCGGACGCTCGGCTGGATCTGGGTGGCGCTGATGGCCGTCGTGGCGATCTCCTCGCTGTGGATCCACGAGATCCGCCTGGTCGGTCCGTTCAGCCCGATCCACCTGTTGTCGATCTGGGTGCCGATCATGCTGGTCGTCGCCGTGCTGGCGGCGCGGCGGCACAATGTGCGGCGGCACAAGATCACCATGCTCTGGCTGTTTGCCGGCGCGCTCGTCATTGCCGGGCTGTTCACCTTCATGCCCGGCCGGATCATGCATGCGGTGGTTTTCGGGTCCTGAAAACGGCCCCGATTCCGCCCGTCGCAAGGGCCGGTTCCGCAGCTCGATTCCGATGCCCCGGCCATCCTCGTAAGTCTCTGAAAAAACGAGGGGAAAAAGCACTGGCGGAGAGCTATAAAAGGTGGTCTGAAGAGCCCTGATCGGCTATATGATTCTGACGCCTTGAACTGACGGATTCCCCTTTGTCCGAACCCGAAGACGACAAGCCCGGCGAGCCGCCGGCGCCTTCCGATATTCGTCCCGTATCCATCCTCGACGAGATGAAGCGCAGCTACCTCGACTACGCCATGAGCGTGATCGTGGCGCGTGCGCTGCCGGATGCGCGCGACGGCCTCAAGCCGGTGCACCGTCGCATCCTCTATGCGATGCACGAGAACGGCTTCGAGTGGAACAAGACCTACCGCAAGTCCGCGCGCACCGTCGGCGACGTCATCGGTAAGTACCATCCGCACGGCGACCAGTCGGTCTACGACGCGCTGGTGCGCATGGCGCAGGACTTCTCGATGCGGGTGCCGCTGATCGACGGCCAGGGCAATTTCGGCTCGGTCGACGGCGATATGCCGGCAGCGATGCGCTACACGGAATCGCGCCTGACCAAGATCGCGCAGCACCTGCTCGACGACATCGACAAGGAAACGGTCGACTTCCAGCCGAACTATGACGGCTCGGAGAAGGAGCCGTCGGTCCTGCCGGCGAAATTCCCCAACCTGCTGGTCAACGGCGCCGGCGGCATCGCGGTCGGCATGGCCACCAACATCCCGCCGCACAATCTCGGCGAGACCATCGACGCCTGCATCGCGCTGATCGACAATCCAGCGCTTGGAATCGACGACCTCATCAAGATCATTCCGGGCCCGGATTTCCCGACCGGCGGCATCATCCTCGGCCATCAGGGCATCCGCGCCGCCTACCATCTCGGCCGCGGCTCGATCGTGATGCGCGGCAAGGTGACGATCGACACCATCCGCAGGGATCGCGAGGCGATCATCGTCACGGAAATTCCCTACCAGGTGAACAAGGCCTCCATGGTGGAGCGCATTGCCGAACTGGTACGGGAGAAGAAGATCGAGGGCATCGCGGACCTGCGCGACGAATCCGATCGTGACGGCTACCGCGTCGTGGTGGAACTGAAGCGCGACGCCGTGCCGGACGTGGTGTTGAACCAGCTCTACAGGTTCACGCCGCTGCAGACGAGCTTCGGCGCCAACATGGTGGCGCTCGACGGCGGCCGGCCGCAGGTGATGAACCTGCGCGACCTGCTGACGGTGTTCATCGCCTTCCGCGAACAGGTGGTCACCCGCCGCACCAAATTCCTGCTCAACAAGGCGCGTGACCGCGCTCACATCCTGGTCGGCCTTGCTATTGCGGTCGCCAATATCGACGAGATCATCCAGGTGATCCGGACCTCGCCCGATCCGGCCACCGCGCGCGATCGCCTGATGGAGCGCGACTGGGCGGCCAGGGACGTCGAGGCGATGATCACGCTGATCGACGATCCCCGCCATCGCATCAATGCCGACGGCACCATCCGCCTGTCGATGGAGCAGGCGAGGGCGATCCTCGACCTGCGCCTGCAGCGCCTGACCGCGCTCGGCCGCGACGAGATCTCCGAAGAGCTCGAGAAGCTGAAGCTCGAGATCAACGACTACCTGGATATCCTGCGCTCGCGCGCCCGCGTGCAGGCGATCGTCAAGACCGAGCTTGCCGAGGTGAAGGCCGAGTTCGCCACGCCGCGCAAGACCGTGATCGTCGAGCAGGAAGGCGAGGTCGAGGACGAGGACCTGATTCAGCGCGAGGACATGGTCGTCACGGTCTCGCACGCCGGCTATGTCAAGCGCGTGCCACTGTCGACCTACCGGGCGCAGCGCCGCGGCGGCAAGGGCCGCGCCGGCATGCAGA
>CAZDEZ010000102.1:0-12827 GCA_964504705.1 uncultured Bradyrhizobium sp. | reverse complement strand
AGACGCTGCATGCGCCTCATCTGCTCGATATCGAAGTCGCGCAGGTCATCCGCCGGTACGCGGCAAAGGGCGAGATCGACGACGAGCGCGGCCGCGCGGCTCTTGCCGACCTCGCTGACTTTCCCTTCCGCCGATACCCGCATGATTTCCTGCTGTCGCGTGTCTGGGATTTGCGGAACAATCTCACGGCCTACGACGCCGTTTATGTCGCCCTTGCCGAAGCGCTCGACGCACCATTGCTTACGCGCGACCAACGGCTCGCCGCTGCGGCTGGCCACCATGCAAGAATAGAATTGGTATGAAAGCCGCTCACACCCGCCTGGCACAGGCGGCCGTTGAATCGACGAGGACTGCGGGATCAATTTTTTGAACCGGCTGGCGGAGAGAGTGGGATTCGAACCCACGGTACGGTTTCCCGCACACACGCTTTCCAAGCGTGCGCCTTAAGCCACTCGGCCATCTCTCCGAAGGCCCCTCTCATGACGGGGCAAGCCGGATTTGGCAAGTCAGGCCGGGCGTCAGACTCAAAATTTCCCCAATTCATTGGAATAATTAGCGAAATCGGCGTATCCCGGTCCCGGATCGAAGGCCATTCTTGAACCGGACGGGGCCGGCCTCCGACGACATCAGCGGCAGGCGAAGCCAAATCGGCCGACGGGTTCAACGAGGGACGCATTGATGATCGCGCGGGCGCTTGTTTTCACACTCCTTCTTTCGATAACCGCCCTCGCCGCTTCATCCCCGGCGACGGCGCAGAACTGCACCCGCAAGGGCACGGACGTGACCTGCGACGACGGCAGGCGCGGCGTGTTCACCGGCGATGCCATCGTCTGGCCCGACGGCACCCGCGCCAACCTCGCCTCGCCGCATCCGAGCGTGATCATCGGCAACAAGCAGTCGGTGGTGGTCGGCAAGGGTGTGTTCGTCGGCAGCGGCAGCGGCGTGGTACCGCTCGACAATCCCAGCGCGCCGAACAAGGCGCGCTGCACCGTGCTCGACGGCGTGTCGTACTGTTACTGAGTTAGTGAATGCGCGCGCCGGCCTGCGCCGCCCGCCGCGGCCAGAGCCCGGGATGATCCGACGCCATCGGCGTCTCGCTCTTCTCGTGCTGCGTCTCCTGCAGTTCCTCGACGAAACGCGCGAACCATTGCTGGATGGTGCCGCGGCGCAGCTTCGCCATCATCGCTTCCCAGCGCATGCGGCGCTCGGTGAGCGGCATGGTGAGCGCGGTCGCGATCGTCCGTGCCATGCCGTCGATGTCGTGCGGGTTCACCAACAGCGCCGCGTCGAGCTCGTTGGCGGCGCCGGCGAATTTCGACAGCACCAGCACGCCGGGATCGGCGGCGTTCTGGGCTGCAACATATTCCTTGGCGACGAGGTTCATGCCGTCCTGCAGCGGCGTCACCACGCCGACCTGCGCCGTGCGGTAAAGCCCGGCGAGCACGGCCTGGCCGAATCCCTTGTTGAGGTAGCGGATCGGCGTCCAGTCGATCTCGCCATGACGGCCGTTGACGTCGCTGACGAGCTTGGCGACCTCGTTCTGCAGATTGCCGTAGGCCTCGATGGCGCCGCGCGAGGGCGTTGCGATCTGCAGCAGCGAGGCGGTGCGCAGCAGCGCCGGCTGGTCGCTCCACATCCGGTCGAAGGCCTGGATGCGGTTGGTCAGGCCCTTGGAATAGTCCAGCCGGTCGACGCCGATCGCCAGCCGCTCGCCGTTGAGGCTCTTGCGCAACCGCGATACTTCCGGATGCGCCGAGGCCTTGGCGGCATATTGCGCGAACTGCTCGACGTCGATGCCGATCGGGAACGCCGCCGCGCGGGCGCGGCCGTGGCGCGAAAGCACGGCGCCGTCGTGCACGGCAAGGCCGAGTTCGTGCTGAACGCAGGCGAGGAAGTTCTCGCAGTCTTCATCGGTCTGGAAACCGATCAGGTCATAGGCGAGCATCGCCTCGATCAGCTCGCGCGCGTGCGGCACGCCGCCGATCACGTTGCGCGCCGGCCAGGGCGTGTGCAGGAAGAAGCCGATCGGCGAGGTGACGCCGAGCTCACGCAGCTCGGCGCCGAGCGCGAGGAAATGATAGTCCTGCACCCAGAACGCGGTGTCGGGCTTGCGGAAGCGCAGCAGCGCGCGCGCCATGAAGGCGTTGACCTCGCGATAGGACAGGTAGTCCTCGCGCGTGGCGCGGATCAGGTCGGGACGCGAATGCATCGCCGGCCACAGCGCCGAATTGGCAAAACCTTCGTAATAGCCGCCGTAGTGCGCGGCCGGCAGGTCGAGCAGCGCCAGCGCGCCGGCGCCGAGCGATTCAATCTGCGCGAACGGTTCCTGCGCGCCGTCGCGAACGCGGCCGGAGGAACCGACCCAGATCGCCCCGGAATTCTCGACCACGGGCAGCAACGCAGCAGCCAGGCCGCCCGTCATCGGCTCGTTGGCCTTGCTGCGCGCGACGCGATTTGAAACGACGACGAGGTTCACAGGTCCCCTCCTGAATCAGGTCCGTCGTTTAACGGATGTTCATCAATATGGTTCCGGATCACGATCTTTGCGAAATGAAACCAAAATCGGGCGAGTTGCATGGAACCCGCGCGACGCGACGAAAAGAAATTTCAGATCGACGCGCAAATGATGCGCAAAATAATCTCAATTGAGCTGCGCGCGGCGGAATCGGTTTACGATTGCGGCAGCAATATTCCCTTTATGGCAGCGCTGCGTCCCTTTCGTCGTCAAGCAGATGCGCAAGGAACTCGCGCACGTCGCTCGGCGCATCGAAATGGCCCGCCACGCCCCTGGCCCTGCGGCCGACCGAAAAGGCGATGCCGTCGAGGTCGGGCATGATCGCAAACACCGATTCGTCGGTGACGTCGTCGCCGATGAAGAAGGGTTTTCGGCCCTTGAAGGGCGGATGCGACATCAGCTCGCGCACGCCGCTCGCCTTGGTGAAGCCGGAGTGCTTGATCTCGCACACCTGCTTGCCCGGCAGCACCTCGATCGGCGCATCCGGCAGATCGGCGCGGATCAGCGACACCGCGGCGTAGATCGCCTTCTCCGCGTGCGGCGCGAGGCGATAGTGCAGCGCCAGCGAGTAGCCCTTGTCCTCGAGCAGGATTCCCGGGCTGAGTTTTGCTATCGCCGCCAGCCGCCGCTTCAGCTCCTTGTCGAGCGGCGGGGCATGCGCCGCGACGGCCTCGGCCTCCGCCTCGATACGCATCTCGGCGCCATGGCCGCCGACGGCGGGGTATTGATCCGGCGCGAAGATCAGGTCGATGTCGTTGAGCGAGCGGCCGCTGACCAGCGCCAGCGCGCCGCCGGTGCGCCGGTGCAGGCGATTGAGAGTCTTCGCAAGACCGGGCGGCACCCATACCTCGCGCGGCGTCGGCATCAGATCGAGCAGCGTGCCGTCGATATCCAGCAGCACCGCGGTTGCGCTCAGGTGCGGCACCAGCGAACCCGGCACCGGAACGGTTTCCAGCGCCTCCTTGTCGTCAGGCGTGACGTCTTCCAGCGGCATTACAGCCAACCCTTGATCCATCATATCTTACTCCACAAAAGCGAGCGGCTTGGCAACCGATTCCAGCGGCCGCCGTTCGGCAGCGACGCAGTAGCGCCAGGCGACGGCCGCCGCCACGATCATCAGGACGGAGCCGAGCAGATAGCCCGCAAACACGGTTCCGCGCGATCCGGTGTCGATCAGCGCGCCGAACAACGCCGGACCGACGACCCCGCCGATACCGGTACCCACCGCATAGAACAGCGCGATGGCGAGGGCCCGCACCTCCAGCGGAAAGGTTTCGCTGACGGTGAGATAGGCCGCGCTCGCCGCGGGCGAAGCAAAGAAGAAGATCACCATCCAGGCGACGGTCTGGGTCTGCGCGGTGAGCACGCCGATCGAAAACAGATAGCCGGAGACCGCCAGCAGCACACCGGAGGCGCCGTAGGTAAAGGCGATCATGCTGCGCCGTCCCATGTTGTCGAACAGCCGTCCGAGCAGCAGCGGTCCAAGGAAATTGCCGGCGGCGAACGGCAGGATGTACCAGCCGACGTTGCTGGCGGGGATGCCGAAGAAATCGGTTAGCACCAACGCAAAGGTGAAGAAGATGGCGTTGTAGAAGAACGCCTGCGAGGCCATCAGCACGAGGCCGACCATGGAGCGCTGCCGGTAGGCGGTGAACAGCGTGTACGCGACTTCGCCGAGCGGCGTATGGCTGCGCATCCGCAGTTTCATCGTCGGGAACGATCGTCCGGCCTGCGAATGTCCCAGCGCCGACCGCTCGATCTCGTCGACGATGGCATGCGCCTCGTCGGGCCGGCCATGGATCATCAGCCAACGCGGGCTTTCCGGGATCCACATCCGCATCACGAAGACGACGAGACCAAGGCCGGCGCCGGTGAGATAGGCAAGCCGCCAGCCGAGATCGATGCCGACCAGCTTCGGGTCGAGCAGCACGATGGCGGCGACCGCGCCCATCGCCGCGCCGATCCAGAAGCTGCCGTTGATGACGAGATCGGTCCAGCCGCGATAGCGCGCCGGCACCAGCTCCTGGATGGTGGAGTTGATCGCGGTGTATTCGCCGCCGATGCCGGCTCCGGTGAGGAAGCGGAACAGCGCGTAGGTCTGAACGTTCCATGACAGCGCGGTCGCAGCGGTGGCGAGCAGGTAAAGCGCGAGCGTGACGAAGAACAATTTTCGGCGTCCGATGCGGTCGGTGAGCCAGCCGAAGCCGAGGGCGCCGATCACGGCGCCGGCGAGATAGGCGCTGTTGGCAAGCCCGACGTCGAAATTGGAGAACTGCAGTACCGGGCTTTCCTTTAGCGCTCCCGACAGCGCACCGGCCAGCGTGACTTCAAGTCCGTCCAGGATCCAGGTGATGCCGAGCGCGAGCACGACGCGGGTGTGAAAGCCGCTCCAGCGAAGATGATCGAGCCGCGCGGGGATGCTGGTCTCGACGACGCGGGAATTGACCTGCACCGGCGCCGGAGAAGCGCCGTCCTGCTGCGCCGCCTTGCGCTCGATCCTTTGCAAACTCATCTCGACCAATGAGAACGCCCTCGGGGAATCGATGCCCCCAAGGTTTCTCACCTCTGTTCGCTGTGAGCGTTACCTGCCACGGTGGAATAACGTTTGTGTGGCAACGCAGTTCCCGCATTGCGCCCGAGGAACCATGCGGATTTGCACGCATTTTCAGATCGTTAGCCGATCAAAACAAGCGATGCCGCGCGCCGCAATTTTGCAGAGAGCATCCAATGTCGTCCCGGGCAAGCGAAGCGCGACCCGGGATCCACCACAGGAATTAACTTTGCGAAAGCTGGAGCTCCAGCTCGCGCCAACAACATTGTCCTGTGGTTATAGGTCCCCGCGTTCGCGGGGACGACAGTGGGGCCTACGCCGCGCGGATATTCGCCATGAAGCGGTCGAGCTCTTCGCGCAGGCGGGTGCTTTCGCTCGAGAGCGTGCGCGCGGAGTTGAGCACCTCTTCGGACGCCGAGCCGGTTTCGGTGGCGCCGCGGTTGACCTGCATGACGTTGTCGGAGGCCTCCTGCGTGCCGCGGGCGACGTTCTGCACGCTGCGCGCGATCTCCTGCGTGGCCGAGCCTTGCTCTTCCACGGCGCTGGCAATCGTCGAGGCGATTTCGGAAATCTTGCCGATGGTGCCGCCGATCTCCTTGATCGCGGCGACCGATTCCTGCGTCGCGCCTTGCATGCCCGAGATGTGGTTGGATATCTCGTCGGTCGCCTTGGCGGTCTGGCTGGCCAGTGTCTTCACTTCGGAAGCCACCACGGCAAAGCCGCGGCCGGCATCGCCGGCCCTCGCCGCCTCGATGGTGGCGTTGAGCGCCAGCAGATTGGTCTGTTCGGCGATCGCGGTGATCAGCTTGACCACGTCGCCGATCTCCTGCGCCGCCTTGGACAGCCTGCCGATGCGGTTGTCGGTCTCCTCGGCCTGACGGACGGCCGCGACCGCGATGTCGTTGGACTCGCGGACCCGCCGCCCGATCTCGTTGACGGAGGCGGAAAGCTCTTCGGTAGCCGCCGCCACCGACTGCATGTCGCTGGAAGCCTGGCCCGAAGCGCCGGCCACCTGGCTGGACAGGCTTTGCGTCGTCTCGGCGGTGCGGGTCAGCGTGTCGGCTGCGGACTCGAGCTGCGCGGCCGAGGACGACACATTGGCGACGATCGAGCCGACGGCGGTCTCGAACTCGTCGGCAAAGCGGATCAGTTCGGATCGCCGCGCCGCGGCGCTCGCCTTGTTCTGCGCTTCCTGTTCGGCGGCATCGCGCTCGGCCTTGGCGATGGCCTGCATCTTGAACTCTTCTACCGCGCTTGCCATCTCGCCGAGCTCGTCCTTCCGGCCGAGCCCCGGCAGCACGACGTCGAAATTGCCGCCGGCGAGCTCGCGCATCGCCTTGCACATTGCGGTCATCGGCCGCGAGATGCCGCGCGCAAGCAGCAGCGCCCACACCGCGCCGAGCAGGAAACCGCCGACCGCGAGGATCAGGATCAGCCGCTCGGTCTCCCCGATCTTGGCGTTCGACTGCTGCTCGAATTGCGTCTGGTCGGACACCAGGCCGGCCTTCATCGCCGCTGCGCCCTTCATGATCGCGTCGGCCGAATCGCCCATTTCCGCGATCAGCTCGTCCACCCTGGTCTTGTTCGCGACCAGCTTGGCGAGCGCTTCGCGGTAAGTCTTCAGCAGCGACAGCATCTCCTTCACTACCGGCTCTATCTTGTCGTTGCTGGTCGGAACGTTCTTGACGCCGTTCTCGAGGAAGCTGAGGCGGCTGAGCGCGCTGGTCGACGCGGACAGATCGCCGCTGACCACGAAATTGTTGGAGAAGACCTTGATGGCCTGGAACTGGGTGGCGACGGTCTTGGCCTGGAATACCACCGCCTCGAGATTGAGCTCCTGGGCGTTGCTGGCCAGATCGTCCAGCTTGTATTCCAGCGACATTTCGCTGCGGGTGAGGGAGTTCCTCGTCAAATAATCGCTCTCCTCCTTGGTTTTCACGATGTCGGCGAAGATCTTCGTGAAGGCGGTGAATTGCTGCGCCAGCCTGGCGACCTGCTCCCGCCGCGCCGGGTTGGCGGTGCCGCGCATCGACGCCTCGACGGCGTTCTTCAGGCTTGCTTCGGCCGCGAGCGCCGCCTTGCCGTCCTCGTCCTTGCCGGACAGGACGTAATAGCGGGCGAGGGCCCGATAGGCGATCACCTCGCGGTCGATATTACGGGCGAGGTCCGCCTCGGTAACGCTGTTGCGGTAGGCGGTGACGCCCGCCGAGACGTGCTCGAAGCCGAGATAGGCGATACCCATGCTGGCGGCGGAGATCGTCAGCACGACAGCAAAGCCGAGCATGATCTTGCCGCGAAAACGCAGGGTTGGCAGACGGATCGACCGCAGCCCGCCGCGCTTTGAATTCCCCATCCCCGCCCCCCGAAAGCAGATAAAGCCAGCCGGATCGGAGGCAGACGCCCCCAACCGCTAACGCAAACTTACGGTCAAATGAATAAAGGTGCGTAAATCCGGCCAGGGGTCCCCGGGGTTGTGGGCAGCCATAGGGCTGCCGGCCGGGCTGATACGCCGCACCCCCGCCGCTCCGGTCATTGATGCGTCATCGATCACATCCGCATCCCGGACGAAAATCCTAGTTGCAAGTTCCGCCCGCGCTGTCTCTAATTAGAACCAATCAAAAAACATTATCGGGAGGAGTGAGCGTGGCTAAAGTCCAACTGAAAGTGAACGGCAAGTCGGTCTCGGTCGACGTCGACGACCGGACCCTTCTCGTCCATCTCCTGCGGGAAAACCTCAATTTGACCGGCACGCATGTCGGCTGCGACACCAGCCAGTGCGGCGCCTGCGTCGTCCATATCGACGGGCGCGCGGTAAAATCCTGCACCGTGCTGGCGGCCCAGGCAGCCGGCAGCGAAGTCATCACCATCGAAGGCATCGCCAAGGGCGACGAGCTGCATCCGATGCAGGCCGCCTTCCGCGACAATCACGGCCTGCAGTGCGGCTTCTGCACCCCGGGCATGATCATGTCGGCGGTCGATATCGTCCACCGCTATGGCGGCAAGCTAGACGAAGCCACCGTCCGCCACGAGCTGGAAGGCAATATCTGCCGCTGTACCGGCTATCACAACATCGTCAAGGCGGTGCTGGATGCGGCTTCCCGCATGAAGGTCGCGCAGGCCGCCGAATAGCGAATCCCGCTGCTCTTTCGACTTCAATCCGCCGCAGGCGATGCGGTGGCACATCAAACATCTCCGTTGGGAGGACTATCACATGGGCGTTGAAGGCATTGGCGCAAGCGTCGTGCGCAAGGAAGACAAGCGGTTCATCACCGGCAAGGGCCGCTATGTCGACGACGTGAAACTGGTGGGCATGACATACGCCCATTTCATCCGCAGCCCGCATGCCCATGCCAAGGTCAAGGGCATCGACTCTTCCGCGGCCATGAAGATGCCCGGCGTGATCGCCGTGCTGACCGGCCAGCAGATCGTCGACGACAAGATCGGCAATTTGATTTGCGGCTGGGCCATCACATCCAAGGACGGCTCGCCGATGAAGATGGGCGCATGGCCCGCCATGGCGCCGGAGACGGTGCGCTTCGTCGGCCAGGCGGTCGCGGTGGTGATCGCCGAGACCAAGAACCAGGCACGCGATGCGGCGGAAGCCATGATCGTCAACTACGAGGAACTGCCGGCGGTCGCCAATGTCACCGCCGCCCTCAAGCCCGGCGCGCCGCAACTACATCCCGAAGCCCCCGGCAACGTAATCTATGACTGGCACATCGGCGATGAAGCCGCCGTGAAGGCCGCTTTTGCCAAGGCGGCCAATGTGGTGAAGCTCGATCTCACCAACAACCGCCTGTCGCCGAACGCGATGGAGCCGCGCGCGGCGATCGCCGATTACGACGCGGCGGAAGAGCATTACACGCTGTGGACGACGTCGCAGAACCCGCATGTCGCCCGCCTCGTGCTGTCGGCCTTCTACAACGTCGCGCCCGAGCACAAGCTGCGGGTGATCGCCCCCGACGTCGGCGGCGGCTTCGGCTCCAAGATCTACATCTATCCGGAAGAGATGGTGGCGCTATGGGCTTCGAAGAAGGTCGGCCGTCCCGTGAAATGGACGGGCGACCGCACCGAGGCCTTCCTCACCGACGCGCATGGCCGCGACCACGTCTCCCATGCCGAGATGGCGTTCGACAAGGACAACAAGATCCTCGGGCTGCGGGTGAAGACCCACGCCAATTTCGGCGCCTACATGTCGCTGTTCTCCTCGGCGGTGCCGACCTATCTTTACGCGACGCTGCTGTCGGGCCAGTACGTCATCCCGGCGATCTACGCCGAGGTGATGGCGGTCTACACCAACACCACGCCGGTGGACGCCTATCGCGGCGCCGGGCGGCCCGAGGCGAGTTATCTGCTCGAACGCATGATGGAGACCGCGGCGCGGCAGCTCAAGGTCGATCCGACCGAGCTGCGCAAGAAGAACTTCATCACCTCGTTCCCGTACCAGACGCCGGTCATCATGGCCTATGACGCCGGCGACTTTAACGCCTCGATCGACGCCGCGATGAAGGCGATCGACTACGCCGGCTTCCCCGCCCGCAAGGCCAAGGCGAAGTCGGAAGGCAAGCTGCGCGGCATCGGCGTGTCCTGCTACATCGAGGCCTGCGGCATCGCGCCCTCGAAGGCGGTCGGCAGCCTGGGGGCCGGCGTCGGCCTGTGGGAATCGGCTGAAATCCGCGTCAATCCCGTGGGCACTATCGAGGTGCTGACCGGCACGCACAGCCACGGCCAGAGCCACGAGACGACGTTCTGCCAGATCATCGCCGATCGCCTCGGCGTTCCCATCAGCCAGGTCTCGATCGTGCACGGCGACACCGACAAGGTGCAGTTCGGCATGGGCACCTACGGCTCGCGCTCGATCGCGGTCGGCGGCACCGCCATCGTCAAGGCGATGGAGAAGGTCGAAGCGAAGGCCAAGAAGATCGCGGCCCACGCACTGGAGGCCAGCGAGAACGACATCGTCATCGAGAACGGCGAGTTCAAGGTGACCGGCACCGACAAGTCGATCGCGCTGCCGATGGTCGCGCTCGCGGCCTACACCGCGCATAACCTGCCCGACGGCATGGAGCCGGGCCTGAAGGAAACCGCCTTCTACGACCCGACCAACTTCACCTTCCCGGCCGGCGCCTATCTCTGCGAGGTCGAGGTCGACGCCGCCACCGGCAAGACCTCGTTCGTGAACTTCGTCGCTGCCGACGACTTCGGACGCCTGATCAACCCGATGGTCGTAGAGGGCCAGGTGCACGGCGGCCTCGCGCAGGGCATCGGCCAGGCGCTGCTGGAGCACGCCGTCTATGACGGCAACGGCCAGCCGATCACGGCCTCGTTCATGGACTACACTATGCCGCGCGCCGACGATCTGCCGTCGTTTAAGGTGTCGCACACCACGACGCTGTGTCCGAGCAATCCGCTCGGCGTCAAGGGCTGCGGCGAGGCGGGCGCGATCGGCGCTTCGGCCGCCGTCATCAACGCCATCACGGACGCCATCGGCAACAACAAGCTGGAAATGCCGGCGACGCCCGATCGCGTCTGGCACGCGATCCACGGTTAAGGGAGGAAGCACCATGTACGAGACCACCTATCACCGCGCTTCCTCGGTCGACGAGGCCGCTGCCATGTTCGCCAAGGGCAAGGAGGCGAAATACCTCTCCGGCGGCCAGACATTGCTTCCGGTCATGAAGCAGCGCCTCGCCTCGCCGTCCGACGTCATCGATCTCGCCAGGATCAAGGACCTGGTCGGCATTTCGGCGACCGGCAACGGCGTCGAGATCAAGGCGGCGACCACGCATTACGACGTGGCGCAGAGCGATGCCGTGAAGAAGGCGCTTCCCGCGCTGGCGCACCTGGCTTCGCTGATCGGCGATCCCGCCGTGCGTCATCGCGGTACTATCGGCGGCTCTCTCGCCAACAACGACCCGGCTGCGGACTATCCCGCCGCCGTACTGGCGCTGAGCGCAACCATCAAGACCAACAAGCGGTCGATCGCGGCGGACGAGTTCTTCAAGGGCCTGTTCTCGACGGCGCTTGCCGACGGCGAGATCATCACCGCAGTCTCGTTCCCGGTCGTCGCCAAGGCCGGCTACGCCAAGTTCCCGCATCCGGCCTCGCGCTTTGCGCTGACCGGCGTGTTCGTGGCCAAGACGCCAGGCGGTGACGTCCGCGTCGCCGCGACCGGCGCTTCGCAAAGCGGCGTGATGCGGGTCGGCGCCATCGAAGCGGCGCTGAAGGCGAACTGGTCGGCGGGCGCGATCGATGGCGTCAAGATCTCGGCCGACGGCCTCCTGAGCGATATCCACGGCTCATCGGATTACCGCGCCAATCTCATCAAGGTGATGGCGCAGCGCGCGGTGCAGGCCGCGGGCTGATCCATCTCTTGGCGCTTCGGTTTCAGAACCGAAGCGCCAGATTCTTGATTTGACGCGTTTTCTTCACGCGAACCGGGATCCACTTCGCTTGAAAACGCTTTAGCTGAGCCATGCATGCGGCGCGCAGCGATGCGCGCCGCAGTCGTTTTGGGGCAAGATTTGCTTGCCACTGGACGACGAAGGCGAGACAATTTAATCGAACAATTAAAAATCATCTCGAGGAAGCGCCGTGCTCGACAAACCTGCGTCCCACGCCACCACAAAAGCCTCCGGTCCCCTCGCCGGTTTCCGCATCGTCGAATTCGCCGGCATCGGCCCCGGCCCGTTCGCCTGCATGATGCTGGCGGACATGGGCGCCGAAGTGGTGACGCTCGACCGCGTCGGCGCGAGCAAGAACCTGAAGTCCGTGGCCGGCCGCGGCCGCAAGGTGGTCGAACTCGACCTCAAGGACAAGGCGGCGGTGGCGCAGGTGCTCGATCTCCTCGCCGGCGCCGATGCGCTGATCGAAGGCTTTCGTCCCGGCGTGATGGAGCGGCTGGGCTTGGGCCCGGACGTCGTGCACGCGCGCAACCCGAAACTGGTCTACGGCCGCATGACCGGCTGGGGCCAGGAGGGCCCGCTCGCTAACGCCGCCGGCCATGACATCAACTACATCTCCATCACCGGCGCGCTCGCCGCGATCGGCACCAAGGAGAAGCCGGTGCCGCCGCTCAACCTGGTCGGCGATTTCGGCGGCGGCGCGCTCTATCTCGTCGTCGGCGTGCTCGCCGCCCTGCTGGAAGCCTCCAAGTCCGGCAAGGGTCAGGTGGTGGACGCGGCGATGTGCGACGGCGCGGCCTCGCTGATGTCGATGTTCTTCGACATGACCGCGATCGGCCGCTGGACCGAAGGCCGCGACCAGAACTTCCTCGACGGCGGGGCGCATTTCTACGGCGTCTATGAATGTTCCTGCGGCAATTTCATTTCGATCGGTTCGATCGAGCCGCAGTTCTACGCGCTGCTGCGCAAGCATGCTGATCTCGCCGATGCCGATTTCGACGCGCAGATGGACCGCAAGGCCTGGCCGGCGCTGAAGGCGAAGCTGACAAAGGTGTTCAAGAGCAAGTCGCGCGAGGAGTGGTGCAAGATCATGGAAGGCACCGACATCTGCTTTGCGCCGATCCTGACTATGGCGGAAGCACCGAAACATCCGCACATGGCCGCGCGAAAAGTATTCGTCGAGCGCCATGGCGTGACGCAGCCCGCCCCGGCGCCGCGCTTCTCGCGCACGCCCTCGGCGATCCGGGAGCCGGAGAAGGCGGACATCGGCCAGTTGGTGGGTGCGTGGAAGCGGTAAGGATTTGTAGATGGGGTAACGGGCCCCGAGGCCTCCCCAGCCAACCGCGCTAGCTACGGC
>CAZDEZ010000101.1:3403-12832 GCA_964504705.1 uncultured Bradyrhizobium sp. | reverse complement strand
GGGCGATGCCGCGGATGCAGGCATGCCCGCAGGGAGCCCGAAGCAGGCTGCTCCGGCGCAGGTGACGGCTCCGCGCGCCCAAGCGCCGCTCGCACCACCTCCGGGCGCGCCGCAAGCGGCTGCGCCCCGCAATCCGCCGACCTCGGCCAATGCCAGCGCCAACGGGCCGCTCTCGCTCGCCCCGGGCGCGCCGGCTGCTGCCGAACCGCCGCCGGCCCGGGTCGCCGCCGTCAACCCTGCGCCCGTGCCTGCCGCAACCAGCGGCGGCTATGTGGTCCAGGTGTCCTCGCAGAAGACCGAGGCCGATGCGCAGGCATCCTATCGCTCGCTGCAGGGCAAGTTCCCCAACGTGCTCGGTTCCCGCGCGCCGCTGATCAAACGGGCCGATCTCGGCGAAAAAGGCGTGTTCTACCGCGCCATGGTCGGACCGTTCGGCAGCCGGGACGAGGCCGTCCAGTTCTGCGGCAACCTGAAAACTGCCGGCGGGCAGTGCGTCGTCCAAAGCAATTAATCGCGGCTTCCTTGACCCCCGGGGGGCTTGAGGGCAAACCCGCCCGATGCCATCCAGCGCATTCATCACGGGCGTATCCGCCACCGAACTGACCACAGCCGAGCGCGATTTTCTTCGCGCCGCGCGGCCGTGGGGCTTCATCCTGTTCAAGCGTAACGTCGATAACCCGGCGCAAGTGGTCCGGCTGGTTGCGCAATTGCGGGAGACGGTGGGCGAGGCCGATGCGCCGGTGCTGATCGACCAGGAGGGCGGCCGGGTGCAGCGGCTCGGGCCCCCGCATTGGTCGGTTTATCCGCCCGGCGCGGTATTCGGTTCCCTCTATGACCGCGATCCCGCGCTGGGGCTGAAGGCGGCGCGGCTGAGCAACCGGCTGATTGCGGCCGATCTCACCGAGCTCGGCATATCCGTCGATTGCCTGCCGCTGGCGGACGTTCCCGTCGCCGGCGCCGACGCCGTGATCGGCAACCGTGCCTATGGAACCGAGCCGGCCAAGGTCGCCGCGATCGCCCGGGCGGTCACCGACGGGCTGGAACAGGGCGGCGTCCTGCCGGTCCTGAAGCACATCCCCGGCCATGGCCGCGCAGCGGCCGACAGCCATTTCCGCCTTCCGACGGTCGATACTTCGCGCCAGGAGCTGGAACGGACGGATTTCGCGGCGTTTATCCCGCTGGCCGACCTGCCGATGGCGATGACCGCACATGTTGTGTTTAGCGCACTCGACCCCGTCCAACCGGCGACGACTTCTGCGACAATCGTCGAACAGGTGATTCGCGGCAGTATCGGGTTCCAGGGTTTGTTGATGAGTGACGATGTTTCCATGAACGCGCTGGCGGGGTCGATCGCCGAGCGGACGCGGGCCATCGTCGCGGCAGGTTGCGACATGGTCCTGCATTGCAACGGCAAGCTCGACGAGATGCGTGAAGTCGCGAGGCAGACGCCGGAACTGTCCGGCAAGGCGTTGCAGCGCGCGAACAATGCGCTGGCCTCGCGGAAGGCACCGCAGCCGTTCGACCGCAAGGCGGCGCGGGCCGAGCTCGACGCCCTGGTGCAACAAACGGGAATGGCATGACCGCGGAAATTCTGTCCTTCGAGACCGGGCGGCCGGCCGAGATCGCCGAGGGCGAGCCGGCGCTGGTGGTCGACGTCGGCGGCTATGAGGGCCCGCTCGACCTCTTGTTGACGCTGGCGCGGCAGCAGAAGGTCGACCTTTCGAAGATTTCGATCCTCGCGCTGGCCGACCAGTATCTCGCCTTCATCGAGGCGGCGCGAAAGATCCGCCTCGAGCTTGCCGGCGACTATCTCGTGATGGCGGCCTGGCTCGCCTATCTGAAATCGCGCCTGCTGCTGCCGGAGCCGCCGACGCCGGACGGGCCGAGCGCCGAGGAGATGGCCACCGCGCTCGCCAACCGCCTGCGCCGGCTCGAAGCCATCCGCGAAGCCGCCAACCGGCTGATGAACCGTCCGCAGTTCCAGCGCGATATTTTTCCGCGCGGGGCGCCGGAAAACATCGCGGAAATCCGTCATCCCCGTTACACCGCCACGCTCTACGACCTGCTCACGGCCTATGCAGCGCAGCGTCAGC
Organism: uncultured Bradyrhizobium sp.; assembly: GCA_964504705.1. GTDB lineage: Bacteria > Pseudomonadota > Alphaproteobacteria > Rhizobiales > Xanthobacteraceae > Bradyrhizobium. The sequence continues at coordinate 10,739 of CAZDEZ010000101.1, read as the reverse complement.
AGCGCGTGCTGGCGAGCGTGCATCTGGCCAAGCGCTCGGTGTGGTCGCTGTCGGAAGCGCGCGCCTCGCTGGAGCGGCTGGTCGGCATGGCCGAGGACTGGAGCTGCCTCGACGAACTGCTGATGCAATACGTCGTCGATCCCTCGCAACGCGCAACCGTGTTTGCCTCGAGCTTTGCCTCGGCGCTGGAGCTGGTGCGCGAAGGCGAAATGGAGCTGAACCAGAAGTCGGCGTTCGCGCCGTTGTACTTCCGGAAACGACCCGCGCAGGCCGCCGATGCCGCGCCGGAAGTTCCGGTCGAGTAAGTGAAGAAGGAGACTTTGCCCATGGCGAGCCTGGCGGAGATACGTGTGGCAGACGAGGAGGCGACCCCCGCCGATACCCTGGTGCGGCCTGAGGAACTAAGGCTGCTCGAGGCGCTGCTGTTTGCGTCCGCCGAGCCGATCGACCAGGCGACGCTAGCCAAGCGCATGCCCGAAGGCGTCGACGTCAAGGCGGCGCTGGCGCAGTTGCAGGCCGAGTATGCGCCGCGCGGCGTCAACCTCGTGCGCGTCGCCGGCAAATGGACCTTCCGCACCGCGGGCGACCTTTCGTGGCTGATGACCCGCGAGAGCACGGAGACGCGGCGGCTGTCGCGTGCGGCGATCGAGGTGCTCGCCATCATCGCCTATCACCAGCCGGTGACGCGCGCCGAGATCGAGGAGATTCGCGGCGTCGTCACCTCCAAGGGCACGCTCGACGTGCTGCTGGAAACCGGCTGGATCCGCCCGCGCGGACGCCGCAAGACGCCCGGCCGTCCGCTGACCTTCGGCACCACCGAGGCGTTCCTCACCCAGTTCAGCCTGGAGCAGCTGACCGACCTGCCGGGTCTCGACGAGCTGAAGGGCACCGGCCTGCTGGATTCCCGCCTGCCGACCGGCTTCAACGTGCCGAACCCGACGGACGATCCGGCGCTCCGCGAGGACGAGGAGGCGCTGGAGCCCGGCGATACGCTGGAGTTGCTGCTGGCCCCCGCTCCGGAGCCGGAGAAAGGTCCTGAGGAAGGCGAGGGCAACTAGTTCCCGCGCCTGAACTATTCCGGGGTTAACGGTAGCCATAATACGTAAGGCACACAGCGATTTGCCGCGGCCCAAGTCCTTGTTTTTGGCCCTCTTCGGGCCTACCTTCCGATCAACGCGAGGGCCGGCCCCGGCCCCTTGATTTCTGGAGGGTTGCAGGATGGGTTCGTTTAGCATTTGGCACTGGATCGTGGTGATCGCAGTGGTCCTGCTGCTGTTCGGCCGCGGTAAGATTTCCGACCTGATGGGCGACGTCGCCAACGGTATCAAGGCCTTCAAGAAGGGCATGAAGGACGACGAGGCCGAAAAGCCTGCCGAGCCGGTGAAGACCATCGACCACAATTCCACGCCGGCACCTACCGCAAGCCGGTCGGACGTCGGCAGCAAGGCCGTCTGAAGTCCGGGCGAGGCCGGTCGGGAAAAGCCGCGGGCGCCCGCAAATCCTGCCAGGGAGTGGCGGTTTGGCTGGCTTCGCGCGTGAGCGGAATCTTTCATGTTCGATATCGGGTGGACTGAACTGGTCGTCATCGCGGTCGTCGCGCTGATTGCCATCGGCCCGAAGGAGCTGCCCGGCGTGCTGCGCATGGTCGGCCAGTGGATCGGCAAGGCCCGCAGGATGGCCGCCGAATTCCAGGGCCAGTTCCAGGAGGCGATGCGCGAGGCCGAGATGGCCGACCTCAAGAAGAGCTTTGACGAGGTCAAGGAAGCCGCCACCAGCTTCAGCGGCGCCAATGTGATGACCGAGTTGCAGAAGGACGTCACCGACGCGCTCGCCATCGACAAGCCCGCCGAGGACAAGCCTGCCGGTGTGCAGGCCGCTTCGGCCGGCGAGCCGGTGACGCCCACCGAGCCCGCGAGCCCGACGCCGCAGACCTTCGTCGAGGCCGAAACGCATGCGGCGGGCGAGCCGCTGGCGATCGTCCGCGAGACGCAGGCTCCGCCCCAGGAAACGGCACCGGCAATCGACGCGCCGAAGGAAGCCAAAGCGTCATGAGCGCCGAAGACATCGAGGCCAGCAAGGCCCCGCTGATGGATCATCTGATCGAGCTGCGCTCGCGCCTGATCAAGGCGCTGCTCGGCTTCGGCGTGGCCTTCATCGCCTGCTTCTTCTTCGCCAAGCCGATCTACAACGTGCTGGTCTGGCCCTATGTCTGGGTGGCGGGGGTGGAGAACTCGACCTTCATCTACACGGCACTGCTGGAATATTTCATCACCCAGTTGAAGCTCGCGCTGTTCGGCGCCGCCTTCATCTCGTTTCCGATCGTGGCGACGCAGATCTACAAGTTCGTCGCGCCCGGGCTCTACAAGCACGAGCGCAATGCCTTCCTGCCGTATCTGGTGGCAACGCCCGTGTTCTTCGTGCTCGGCGCGATGCTGGTCTATTTCGTCGTGATGCCGATGCTGGCCCGCTTCTCGCTCGGCATGCAGCAGATGGGCGGCGACGAGACCGCCAAGATCCAGCTATTGCCCAAGGTCGGCGAATATTTGTCGCTGATGATGTCGCTGATCTTCGCCTTCGGCATCGCCTTCCAGCTGCCGGTGATCCTGACCTTGCTCGGGCGGATCGGCATCGTCACCTCGAAAATGCTGCGCGAGAAGCGCCGCTATTTCATCGTCATCGCCTTCGTCATCGCCGCCGTGCTGACCCCGCCGGACGTGCTGAGCCAGGCCTCGCTGGCGATCCCGCTGCTCGTGCTCTACGAGGGCGCCATCTTCGCCGTGCAGATCGTGGAAAAGAAGGCGACGGCGAGCAATACGGCCCCCGCCACGCCGTCCGCCGCCAATCCGGCGGAATGAGGCGACAGGTCGGGGAGCGACGGCGCTTTTCGCAGTACCTGCCGGATGCTAACCTGCCACAACTGACCTGTGGGGTGCGCTGGGGATGCGGAGGCCACTATCGATCCACTCAGGAAATCGGCACGCGATGGCAGCCGCGATTGTCGTGCTGTCGCTTCTGTCGACCGGTCCCGCCGCCGCGGCGAAGCGCATTGCTCTGGTAGTGGGCAACTCAACCTATCAAAACATTACCCGGCTCGATAATCCCAGCAACGATGCGACGCTGATGGCAGAGACCCTGTCGAGCCTCGGCTTTAGCCTTGTCGGCGGGCGTGCCCAGCTCGATCTCGACAAGATGGCGCTCGACAACGCCGTGCAAGACTTCGGGCGGCAAATCCAGGGCGCCGACGTCGCGCTGTTCTACTATGCCGGCCATGGCGTTCAGGTGACGGGCTCGAACTATCTGGTGCCGGTCGGCGCCAATCCGACGCGCGAAGCCGATGTCGATTTCCAGATGGTGGACGTCAATCTCGTGCTGCGCCAGATGCAGGGGTCCGGCACGCGGCTGAACATGGTGATCCTCGACGCCTGCCGCAACAATCCATTCGGCGCCCGCGGATTGCGCTCGTCCGGGGGTGGCCTTGCCCAGATGCGGGCGCCGGAGGGCACGCTGATCTCCTACGCGACGCAGCCCGGCAGCGTCGCCCTGGACGGCCGCGATGGACACAGCCCCTATACCAAGGCGCTGGCCTCGACAATCAAACAGCCGGGGCTGGACATCTTCCAGACCTTCAATCAGGTCGGTCTTGCCGTGAAGCGGGAGACCGGCGGGGCGCAGCAACCGTGGGTGTCCTCCTCGCCGATCGACGGCATTTTCCATTTTGTCGCGCCTGCCGCGGCGGGTTCGTCGCCCCAGGCAGCCATTGCACCTTCGCCGGAGGCGCGGCTCGCCGATACGCTGCGCCCGGATCCGGACTTCGTGCCGATCAAGGATGCAGCTCTGCTGCGGGAATTGAGCGAACGTCTGTACGAACGCAATTTCGATCCGGAAGTGCCCGACGGCAAGACCGGCATGAAGCTGGCGATCGCCAAGTTTCAGGAAAAAAGCAATATGAAGCCGTCAGGAGAAGCCACCGAAGGGGTGCTGATGCGCTTGCGGAAAATGGACGATCTAAAGCCGTGGGGATCGATCGTCTATGGCCCCGACAACGATAAATGGGGAATTTCCTGGAACCACACTTCGCGCCGTGCCGCGGTCGAAGATGCGCGCAAGAATTGCGGGGCGAGCAAATGCGCGATGGAGCTGAGCTTCTTTGGCGACCGATGTGGCGCATTCGCGATCTCGGCCGAATCCTGGTCGCTGGTTCAACGGGAAACCATCCAGCGCGCCAAACAAGCCGCGCTTGACGAGTGCGGCAAGACTGGCAAGTCTTGCCGGGTGATTGGCGCGGTCTGTGCCGACGGCTCGGGCCGCTAGGATTCTTTCATTGAGGAATTTGCAGGCAATGACTATCCGAAATGTCATTCGCCGTTCGACCGGGACCGGTTTGGTATTGCTGTTGCTGTCGATCGGGTTTGGAGCAGGCCTTGCACTCGCGCAGTCCGGCAGCGCCGGCGGCAGCATTGGCAATGACGAAAAATCGCTGTCCGGCGCGCGCCAGGCGCCGCGTGCGGTCGAGAGCGAAAAGCCAGCACGAAAAAGCAAGCCCGAGGCAGAGAAGCCCAGTCGCGCGTCGCGGAAAGGCGAAGGCGGGAGCGGCGGTGGTGGCGGAAATTTCGACGGCGCCTGGGTTGCCGTTGCCGTGGGTACACCCTGCGGCAGAAGCACCGAGCGGTTCGTCATCGCCAGCGGCCGTATTTCGGGCGAATGGAGTTCGGGGCAGGTCAGCCCCAATGGCTCCACGCGGAGCGGCGGATCCGCCTCGGGTGTGAGCTGGACCAGTACCGGCCGCTTCTCAGGCGCAACCGGCTCCGGTTCCTTTGTGCGATCCGACGGATGCAGCGGAAGCTGGACCGCGTCGAAGCAGTAGTCGCGAGTTCTGGCTCGTGACGCCAAAGGCCCGGCCGGACCGTCTCTCGTCGGCCAATGGCCGGCGGGTGACCCGGCGACGCCGAATGCTGCGCGGCTGAATCATCAAGATATGGGTCGCTCGCGGGCTTGTCCCGGGCATCCACGTCTTTTACAGACCTTGCACGAAATACGTGGATGGCCGGGACATAGGCGAGCGCAAGCGACGCCGTCCTTCAGAACGGCTATGCCCGGCCATGACGCAGGAAATAGGCCATGCACGACATCAAAGCGATCCGCGACAACCCGCAAGCCTTCGACGCCGGCCTGAAGCGGCGCGGGCTGTCGCCGCTGTCGCCCTCGCTGCTGGCGATCGACGAGAAGCGCCGTGCGGCGATCCTCGCCTCCGAGCAGGCACAGGCGCGGCGCAACGCGGCGTCGAAGGAAATCGGCGACGCCAAGAAGACCAAGGACGAGGCGCGCGCCAACAGGCTGATGGCCGAAGTCGCCGAGCTGAAGACGAAGATGCCGGAGCTCGAGGCGGCCGCGAAGACGGCCGACGAGGAGCTGGCGCGCGAACTGTCGGCGATCCCGAACCTTCCGCTCGACGAAGTGCCCGATGGCACCGACGAGCACGGCAATGTTCGGCATCATGTGTTCGGCAAGGCGCGCGAATACGGCTTTGCGCCGAAGCCGCATGACGATCTCGGCACCGCGCTCGGATACATGGATTTCGAAGCCGCGGCGAAGCTGTCGGGCGCGCGTTTCGTCGTGCTGAAGAAGGGGCTGGCGCGGCTGGAGCGCGCCATCGGGCAGTTCATGCTCGATCTCCACACCAATGAGCACGGCTACACCGAGATCAATCCGCCGCTAATGGTGCGTGACAACGTGATGTTCGGCACGGGGCAATTGCCGAAATTCGAGGATGACCAGTTCTGGGCCATCAAGGGCGAATTGCTCGCCGCGCCGGCCGAGGAGTTGCGCAGCCAGCGCCTCGGCCTGATTCCGACCGCCGAAGTCTCGCTTACCAATCTCGTCCGCGAATCCATTCTCGACGAGAAGGAACTGCCGATGCGCCTGACCGCGCTGACGCCGTGTTTCCGTGCGGAGGCGGGCGCGGCAGGCCGCGACACCCGCGGCATGATCCGCCAGCACCAGTTCAGCAAGGTCGAACTGGTCTCGATCGCAACGCCCGAGACGAGCCGCGACGAGCTGGAGCGCATGCTGGCCTGCGCCGAGGAGGTGCTGCGCCGGCTCGACCTGCATTACCGCGTGATGACGCTGTGTGCGGGCGACATGGGTTTTTCCGCGCAGAAGACCTACGACATCGAGGTCTGGATGCCCGGGCAGGGCGACGGCGGCGCGTTCCGCGAGATTTCGAGTTGCTCGGTGTGCGGCGATTTCCAGGCGCGGCGCATGGATGCGCGCTCGCGGGGGCCCGACAACAAGCCGCGCTTCGTGCACACGCTGAACGGCTCCGGCACCGCGGTCGGCCGCGCGCTCATTGCTGTCATGGAGACCTACCAGCAGCAGGGCGGCTCGATCGCCGTGCCCGACGTGCTGCAACCCTATATGGGCGGCCTCAAGGTGATCGAGTAACCCGCCCAACATGTGAAGCGTGCGAAATGGCGTTGCATCGCGACATCTTCTGGATCGGCCGGCAATGGGCGGTCACCGGATTCGGGATGCAGGCCGTCAACCAGAAGCACAACGGCGAGTTCGACATTCCCATCGAGCGCCTGTGGGACGATCATCCGCTCGCTGCCGTGCGCGCGCAGAAATGGTTCAATCCCGACGATTTCAGCAAGGGGCTCGGGATTGCGCGGGCACGTCATCCGCGGCCACCGCCGAAGCCGTCAGCACCGCTGCCAGTAGAGAAGCTGCTGCAGGCGAGCGCGCCGCGCGACGTGCCGAAGCCGGCCGCGTCGCCCGTTATCCCAGCCGTCGAAGCCTCGCCGATCGCCACCCTGGAAGCAGCGCCGGAGCCGGTCAATCCCGCGACGCCTGCGCCTTCGTTCACGGAAATGCGCATCCCTTCACATCCGGCAAGGCTGTTGCGGGTGTGGCGCGCACTTCGGCGGCGCTAGCCAGGGCGTCCACCCACCCAAAATCCGCCGCACGAAATGTCGGCGCAGGCGGATCCTCCGCAAGGATCGAACCCAGGCGCGCATAGTTCCCTGGATTCCGTCTATTTTTGCTCGGAACGACGGCTCTTCGTGTCCGTTACTTCTGCACCTGAACGATTCAGAGGAGTTTCATATGCCTGTGATTCTTTGGCTTCTTGGCGTACCGCTCAGCGTGATTGTTATCGCGGCTTTGTTGGGCGCGTTCTAGCCGACCGCATTCTTCGTAAGACCGTCGCGCGTGGTGGAGACTGATATCTCCTCACGCGTTTTTCTTGCAGGCAGGAATGTTCGGCGCGTTAGGCGTGCTATGAGGTGTGCATCTGAACCCACAACGGCGAGACCAGCATGGCGACGGTAAAGCTCCTTTC
>CAZDEZ010000101.1:0-3303 GCA_964504705.1 uncultured Bradyrhizobium sp. | reverse complement strand
TGTGCATCTGAACCCACAACGGCGAGACCAGCATGGCGACGGTAAAGCTCCTTTCCGACGATGAACTTTCACCGGAGGCGCGCGTCGTCTTCGACGACATCCGAAAGACCCGTCAGTCCGATTTCGTCAATAACTTCTGGCGCGCGCTGGCCCACGACCCCAAGACCCTTGCCCGGACCTGGGAGAGCGTCAAACAGGTCATGGCGCCGGGCGCGCTCGAGCCCAAGGTAAAGGAGATGCTTTACGTGGCAGTTTCGATTGCCCATGGCTGCACCTACTGCATTCACTCGCATACAGCGAGCGCTCGCGCAAAGGGTATGACCGATCAGGAGTATGCTGAAATGGTCGCCATTGTCGGCATGGCTGCGGAGACAAATCGCCTTGTCACCGCATTGGGCGTTCCTGTCGACGATGCGTTCCTTGTGAGCCCAACGAAGGGCGGTCCCGGCGTTTGATCTGATGGAGGCCCGCCACACCGCGGATGTCGTGGCCGCCGCGCGCCAGCATAACTCTCGGAATCACCCCAAGGTTCCGGTGTCCCGCAGGCTGCCGGTTGCCGATTTTGTTCGTCGAACGTCCGCGCCGGAGCAGGTCAGTCCGCCCGCGCCTTCATTCCCGGAGATGAGCATCGGATTCCCATCCCGCAAAGTTGCCGCTTGTGTGGCGCGCGTTGCGGCGACGATAGTCAGGGCGTGCGCATGTCCGCGATGTCCGATCGGCTCGCTATTTGAAGCGTCCTGCAGACTTCGAGTGTCGCTGGAATTCGCTTTCTCGCGCGCCAGCCGTTCGGCCCGTAGTCGTTCGAGGTTCCGGCGCAAGGCCTTCTGCCCCTCTTCGTATTCAGTGAAGGGCCTGTCCGACGAACGCATGGCGTTGTTCAATTCATTCTCACGCTTGCTCATGTCCACCTGTCCTGTTGTTGGCTGACGCGGGCCGGGCCGATCCGCGACGGTAATTCCCGCGCCCTTCAAGGCATCAAACCGTTCTAGAGCATTTTCAAATGAACGACGCCGTCTTCAATCTTCCCGGCGTTGAACAGCGATCGAGCCGCAAGCTCGAGCGCGGTCCTATGCTTCTGCAGATAGCTGAGGGCCTGGCTCTGGGTGACGAATGAGGTCTTCAGGCGGCACGCCTGTCTGGTTGACCCTACGGCCAGAACGAACGTCACGCTTTGGCCCCTGCCAAGCGGGCTCGGGGGCGTGATGCGAACACTCTTCATGCGCTTCTCTCCTGGATCAGGTCGGTTGTACAGAGCGATTCGTTCAAAAAGGCACGGGTTCCGGTCGCTTCGGTCTATCTATTTCGATCTCGGCACCCATATTCTTTCGATCACCGCTCGTGAGAATCGGCGCCGGTGACTGAGAGAGACGCTGTGCTCCCGCCGATCAGCCGGAGCAACGGATGACATCGCTCAACTATCCTCTTCATGTTCACCGTCGGTTTGAACGTCGCTGGGCTGCCAGGGTGGCCAGCGATAAGGAGCGTCGCTCGCCGGTCCAGGGAACGGATACCTGCACCACCTGCGGCCAATCGGTTATCGCGCCTTCGACCTCCACTCACTTGCCATCCGGGCAAGTCGTCAATCATTGGCTGTGCTCGGCCTGCGGGCAGGCCTGGGATACGTTCGCGGAGCCTTCGTCGAAGAAATAATCGATGTCAGGCATTCGGCAGATACGGGGCGGCGAGATCGTATCTCGCCTTGAAATCGTTGATGATCGCCAAGGCAGCGTCTCGATAACAAAGCTCGGTCTCGCAGGCGGGTGGACTAACGCTCGCGGACCAGCCATATGCATCATCGAATACAAATAGGGTCATTCCGGCGGGCCAAGGACCGTGCAACGTTTTGGCCTGCGCCACGATCATTTCGTGGAGCTCGTAGGCTGTCTTGGAGGCTCGGCGAGGCATCGCGATATCCTCTTGATTGTGGGTCTCGCCGTCGGTCGAGGTCAGTCACCAGTGCGCGGGCCACGGGCACCCGGCGCATGGTCTTGCATCAATCATGTACTGCCGATGTATCGTTCTATCCACGCACGACAGCCGCTGCCACGATCAGCAATCCGAGAAACAACGGCACGATAACGGGCGGCACGAGCCAGTCCGCCAGGCGGAAGCGGGGCACGGGTGCTCCTTCTCTGCGGCGGGAGCGTTTCGTTACCCTCAGTCACCGGTAGATGCCATTAAGGACGGTGATACGTAACAGTACGCTGACACGGCCGGTATAGCCAGCCGCAAATTTTTCAAACGACTCGTTCCAGGAAGAAACAGATGGCTATTCGAGTTCGTAGGGCGCATGGTCGCGCCCTGATCCGCTCTACCGTCGGTCCGGAAGGCAGGTGCGCATGACCATTCGCTCCCGGCGGGAGGCAGTCACTTTCAAGCATTCCTTCCGCATCCGAGGCATCGATCGCCTGCTGCCCGCGGGGATCTATACGGTCATCACGGATGAAGAATCGATTGAAGGGCTTTCGTTCAACGCATTTCGGCGCACCGCCACCATGATCTTGGTGCCGGGCGCAAGCTCGGCTTCCGTGATGGAGATGTTCTCGATCGGTTCGGTCGATCTTGCGGATGCACAACACATCGACGCGAGCAGGCCCGATGAGTGACAAACCCCTCGATCTCGACAAGCACCGTGGGATGGAAGCGCAGAAGGCGACCGATCTGCGGCGTACGCTTGTTGAGATCGAAACCCACGCGAAAGAATTGCGCGATCGACAGACCGCGCTCGAAAACCAGCTTATGTCCATTGCCGCGGAGACTTGGCCGGAAGCCGCGGCCAAGGCCCGATACGTACTGAATCTTTATGTCGCGAGCCTGTCGACGGAGGACACGCGGCATCGCAATCTCGTCGCGGCCGTCATCGACGATTTTGCACGACTGACTCGCGACCCATGACGGCGCTCACGGCGCTCGTATCGCGATGCCCGGCCGCTTGGTTTCCTCCTTTTTCTTCCTGGGCGCAGCAGCGATCAACCCGTCCCGGATCGCCTGCTTCCGGGCCAGCTTGTGCTTGCGGCGCACCGCATCGGATCTTCTCCGCGCAGCTTCTTCCGAAGGCTTTTGGTAGAATCGCCGCCGACGCATCTCCCTGAACACGCCTTCGCGCTGCATCTTCTTCTTGAGCACGCGGAGCGCCTGGTCGACGTTGTTGTCGCGGACGAATACCTGCAAGAATGCCTCCTTCGGGTTACGAAAATAAGGACAAGCCCTGCATGCTGGCCGTCTGCGCAGGGCCTGAGCGGACGATGCGTGACCTGCCTCCCTGTTTTTGGACCGGGGATTGCTGGAAAATTCCAGTTTAGC
>CAZDEZ010000100.1:0-12910 GCA_964504705.1 uncultured Bradyrhizobium sp. | reverse complement strand
GACCGGCCAGATCCTGGTGGTCAACTACAAGGACCTCAATAACCTGAAGGTGACGACGATTGCCGCCGAACGGTTCCTGCACGACGGCGGTTTCGACAAGAGCGGCCGTTACTTCCTCGTCGCGGCGAACGCACGGCATCGCGTCGCGATCGTCGACACCAAGGAAAGCAAGCTGGTGAGCGTGGTCGATTCCGGCGGGCAGACCCCGCACCCCGGACGCGGCGCCAACCTCATGCATCCCAAGTTCGGTCCGGTGTGGGCCACCAGCCACCTCGGCGACGAGACCATCTCCTTCATCGGTACCGATCCCGAGAAGAACAAGCAGAACGCCTGGAAGGTGGTGCAGAAAGTCGAGGGCCAGGGCGGCGGCTCGCTGTTCATCAAGACCCATCCGAAGTCGGAAAACCTCTACGTCGACACGCCCCTGAACCCCGACGCCGAAATCTCCTCGTCGGTCGCCGTGTTCAAGATCAAGGATCTCGCCAAGGAGAAGCCGACCTACAAGGTGCTGCCGATCGGTCAGTGGTCGGGAATCTCCGAAGGCGCGCGCCGCGTGGTGCAGGGCGAGTACAACAAGGACGGCACCGAGATCTGGTTCTCGGTCTGGAACAACAAGGCACAGGACTCGGCGATCGTGGTCGTCGACGACAAGACGTTGCAGTTGAAGGCGGTGATCAAGGACCGGCGTCTGGTGACGCCGACCGGCAAGTTCAACGTCTACAACACGCGGAACGACGTCTACTGAAGTCTGATGACGGCGGGGTGGCGCGGCGTGACCGGGCCGCCCCGATCGCGGCAACGGAGCGCGCGCCATGAACGTCGGGAAGGTCTATCTGGTCGGGGCGGGTCCGGGCGATCCCGAGCTTCTGACGCTGAAGGCGATCCGCGCCATCGCAAGGGCCGACGTCGTCGTCTACGACCGACTGGTTTCCGAGCGGATCATGGAGACGGTCGCTGACGGCGTCACCAGGATCGACGTCGGCAAACAGGCGGACTTCCACCCGGTTCCGCAGGCCGAGATCAACGAGATTCTGATCCGGCTCGGCCGTAGCGGACGCACCGTGGTGCGGCTCAAGGGCGGCGATCCCTTCATCTTCGGGCGCGGCTGCGAGGAGGCGGCCGAACTGGAGGCGGCCGGAATTCCCTATGAGGTGATTCCCGGCATTACGGCGGCGCAGGGTTGCGCGGCGGCGGCGCGCATACCGTTGACCCATCGCGGGCTCGCCAGCGGCGTGCGCTATGTTACCGGCCACCGCAAGGCCAACGAGCCGCTCGACCTCGACTGGGCGAGCCTTGCGGACCCCGACACCACGCTCGTCGTGTACATGGGCCTTTCCAACATCGAGGAGATCGTCGGAGAGCTCGTGGCGCACGGGCTAGCGATGAGCACGCCGGTTCTTGCGGTGTGTCAAGGCACGACTCCCGGGGAGAGGCGACTATGCACCCGCCTCGGGGCGCTGGCGGAAGCGGCGCGTGAGGCGGCGTTCTCCGGCCCCGTCCTGTTCATCATCGGACGCGTTGCCGGGTTGGCCTTGCAGCGCAGTCTGGAGCGGAACGGGCATGACAATGCGACGACTGCCGAAGCCGTATCGGTTGTGGCGTGATTTCGCCGTCGCCCTGATCGCGGTCGCGACGCCCGCCATGGCGGGAGACGTGGCGCCCGACGCCGGCAAGCTCGCCAATCTCGTGCGCCAGGATTGCGGTTCCTGTCACGGCCTCACGCTGCAGGGAGGCCTCGGCAAGCCGCTGCTGTCCGCGAACCTCAAAATCTGGAATCGCGAACAGCTCGTCAGCATCATTCTCGATGGCGTGCCGGGCACGCCGATGCCGCCCTGGCGCGCGCTCATCAGCGAAGCCGACGCGCAATGGATTGCCGAGCGGCTGCAAGAGGGGAATTTGCCATGAAAGCGGCCATGCGCATCCTGTTCGCGTTCCTGCTCATCCTGCCGGCGCTGGCCCATGCGGGCGACCTGCGCGGCACCGGCAGCCTCGGCCTCGTCATCGAGCGCGCCACCGGCTCGGTTCTGATCGTGGACTTCATGGCGCGGCGCTCCGTCGGCCGCGTCCAGGGCCTCGGCGATCTCTCGCACGCTTCTGCCGTGTTCTCGCCGGACCAGCGCTATGCCTTTGTGTTCGGGCGCGATGGCGGGCTGACCAAGGTTGACCTGCTCACGGCGTCCATCGCTAAACGCGTCGTGCAGGCCGGCAATGCGATCGGCGGCGCGATCTCCGACGACGGCACGCTGATCGCGGTCTCGAACTACGAGCCCGGCGGCGTGCGCGTCTTCGCCGCCGACACGCTCGAGCCGGTCGCCACCATTCCGGCCATCGGCGCCGACGGGAAATCTTCCAAGACGGTCGGTCTCGTCGATCTTCCCGGCCGTCGCTTCGCATTCGCGCTCTATGACGCCGGTGAAATCTGGGTCGCCGATCTCTCGGCGCCGGAAAGGTTCACCGTCGAGAAGCTCACCGGCGTCGGCAAGCTGCCCTATGACGGCAACGTCACGCCAAACGGAAGGCATTATCTCGCCGGCCTGTTCGGCGAGGACGGCGTCGTCCATGTCGATACCTGGCAGGCGCCGTTGAAAGCCCGGCGTATCCTCGACCGCTACGGCCGCGGCGAGGAGAGCCTGCCGGTCTACAAGATGCCGCATCTCGAAGGCTGGGCCGCGGTCGGCGACCGGTTGCTGCTGCCGGCGGTCGGACGTCACGAACTGATCGCCGTCGATATGCGCAGCTTTGCCGAGGCCGGACGCGTTGCGACCCACGGCCAGCCGGTGTTCGCGGTGGCCCGGCCGGACGGCCGCCAGGTCTGGGTCAACTTCGCCCACCCGAAGAACGACACCATCGACGTCGTCGACGTGCAGTCGATGAAGCTGGTCCATCGCTTTGCGCCGGGACCTGCGGTGCTGCACCTCGAATTCACGCCGCGCGGCAACGAGGTGTGGATCTCCGTTCGCGACGCCAGCCGCATCGACGTCTACGACACCGCGACCTTCACCAAGAAGGCGGAAATCCCGGCGGAAAAGCCCTCGGGAATCTTCTTTGCGGCGCGATCGACGAGGATAGGGCAATGACGCCGAACCCGACCGAGCTTGCACTGATCGACCGCTGGCAGCACGGCTTTCCGCTGGTCGAAAAGCCGTTCGAGGTGGTCGGCCGTTTCGCCGCGCTCGGCCAGGACGAGACCATCAGCATCTTCCGCAAGATGCGCGAGAACAACGTGATCTCCCGGGTCGGCGCCGTGGTGCGGCCGAACACGGTCGGCGCCTCGACGCTGGCGGCGATGCAGGTGCCGCAGGAGCGGCTGGAGCAGGTGGCCGGCATGGTCAGCCGCGAGCCGCTGGTCACTCACAATTACGAGCGCGAGCACGCGCTGAATCTCTGGTTCGTGATCACGGGCGCTAGTGCGGAGGCGATCGCCACGACGATCGAACGCATTCGCCGCAACACCGGCCTCGACGTCGTCGACCTGCCGATGCTGCAGGCCTATCACCTCGGGCTCGGATTTTCGCTCGGCGCCGCGCCGCCGCAGCGGCGAGAGGTGACCGACCCCACCGACTACCGTCCCGATCCCCGCGACAAGGCGATCCTGGCCGCCATCGAGGACGGCCTGCCGCTGATCGAACGACCCTACCGCGCGGTCGCCGACAAGCTCGACATCAGGCAGTCCGAGGTCATCGACCGGCTCGACCACATGAATTCTTCCGGCATCGTCACCCGTTTTGGCTGCGTCGTGCGGCACGAGAAGCTCGGCTACAGGTCCAACGCCATGGCGGTGTGGGACGTGCCCGACGACCGCCTCGCCGACGTCGTCGAAAGCTTCGCGCGCCATCCGAAGGTCACGCTGTGCTATCGCCGGCCGCGCCGCCTGCCGCTCTGGCCCTACAACATCTTCTGCATGGTGCATGCGCGCTCGCGCTGGGACGCCTATGCCGTGCTCGACGAAATCAACCTCGAGGCCGATACCGGACTGCTCAGGCAGGCGGTGCTGTTCTCGACACGCTGCTTCAAGCAGCGCGGCGCGGTGTTCTCCGACAAGGCGGGGTTGAACTGATGCGCTGCCCCGATCCAACCGAGCGCGCGATAATCAACGGCCTGCAGGGCGGGTTTCCGCTGACGTCGCGGCCGTTCCGCGATGCCGGCCGCGAACTCGGGCTGACCGAGGACGAGTTGATCGAGGGCGTGCGTGATCTGACCGATTCTGGCACCCTCAGCCGCTTCGGCCCGCTGTGGAACGCCGAGCAACTCGGCGGCGCCGTCTGCCTTGCGGCCATGGCTGTGCCGCGGCAGCGGTTCGAGCAGGTCGCCGACAAGGTCAACGCCCATCCCGAAATCGCGCACAACTACGAGCGGGACCACGCGCTCAACATGTGGTTCGTGATCTCGGCCGACGATCCGCGCAGGATTCAACAGGTGATCGACGGGATCGAGCAGGAGACCGGCCTCGCCGTCCACGCCATGCCGAAGACGCGCGAGTTCTTCGTCGGCTTCAAGGTCGAGGTCTGACCATGCTGTATGCCACCGACCGCCGCCTCATCGCTGCGACCCAAGGCGGGCTTCCGCTGGTGCGCGAGCCTTACCGCGCGCTCGCCGAACAGCTCGGGCTGCAGGAAGCGGATGTGATCTCGCGTTTGCAGAACCTGCTGCAGCGCGGCGCAATTCGCCGCATCGGCGCGATCCCCAATCACTACGCGCTCGGCTTCACCGCCAACGGCATGTCGGTGTGGGATATCGCCGACGACGCAGTGGCGGAGGTCGGCGCGAAAGTCGGCGCGCTCGACTTCGTCACGCATTGTTACGAGCGTCCGCGGCATCTGCCACTGTGGCCCTACAATCTGTTTGCCATGGTGCACGGGCGGACGCGCGACGAGGTGCGGGCCAAGGTCGCCGAGATCGCCACGCTGATCGGTAACGAGTCGCGCGGCCATGACGTCCTGTTCTCAACCCGCATCCTGAAGAAAACCGGCTTGCGCATCGCCGCCTGAAGCGGAGGAGCTTTTCACGTGTTTCGACTCAGCCATTATCTTCGCGAGATCGACGAACCGGCGCCGTCCGGGCCGGTGCGGCAGCCGCCGGGCCCGGTGGTGATCTGGAACCTGATCCGCCGCTGCAACCTGACCTGCAAGCACTGCTATTCGATCTCCGGCGACGCCGACTTTCCCGGCGAGCTCACCACCGAGGACGTCTTTCACGTCATGAACGACCTGAAGATGTTCCGCGTGCCGGTGCTGATCCTTTCCGGCGGCGAGCCGTTGATGCGGCCCGACATCTTCGAGATTTCCGAGCGCGCCAAGACGATGAAGTTCTACGTCGGGCTGTCCAGCAATGGCACCCTGATCGACGCCGGCCTCGCCGACCGCATCCGCGATATCGGCTACGACTATGTCGGCATTTCCCTTGACGGCATTGGCGCGACGCATGATCGCTTCCGCGGCCGCATTGGTGCCTATGAGGAAGCGCTGGCCGGGTTACGGCTGCTGCGCGACCGCGGCATCAAGGTCGGCGTCCGCTTCACCATGACCGAGGACAACGCCGCCGAGTTGCCGTGCCTGCTCGACCTCGTCGAGCGCGAAGGCTTCCCGAAATTCTATCTCTCGCACCTGGTCTATGCCGGCCGCGGCAACAAGAACCGCGGCACCGATGCGGCCTGGCAGACCACGCGGCAGGCCATGGACATGGTGATCGAGCGCGCCTGGCGCTGGGCGCAGGCGGGAAGCGAGATGGAGATCGTCACCGGCAATAACGATGCGGACGCGATCTACCTGCTGCAATGGGCCGAACGTAACGTGCCCCATGCGGCGGCGAGCTTGCGCGCGAAATTGATCCGATGGGGCGGCAATTCCTCCGGTGTCAACGTCGCCAACATCGACAATCTCGGCAATGTGCATCCGGACACGATGTGGTGGCACTACAATCTCGGCAATGTGAAGAAGCGGCCGTTCTCGGAAATCTGGTCGGATCTTTCCGATCCCGTCATGGCCGGCCTCAAGCGGCGGCCGAGGCAGATCGGCGGGCGCTGCGGCGCCTGCGCGCACTTTGCGATCTGCGGCGGCAACACACGCGTGCGGGCGCTGCGCATGACCGGCAATCCCTGGGCCGAGGACCCCGGCTGCTACCTTTCGGATGCGGAGATCGGCCTGGCCGAGCCGGCAGAGCGCGTCCGCACCAGCGTCTATCGCGGAGCCCGTCATGAAGCGCCGATGTCCTATTAGTGCGGCGCTGGTTGCGCTCGCACTCCATGCGGCGCCTGCGAGCGCCGAACCGGATGCCGCAAAGCTGTACGGCGAACATTGCGCGCAGTGCCACGGCGCCGATCGGCTCGGCCAGCTCGGGCCGGCGCTGCTGCCGGAAAATCTCGGCCGCCTCACCGGCGCGCGCGCAACCTCGGTGATTGCGGACGGCCGCGCGGCGACGCAGATGCCGGGATTTGCCGCAACGCTCGGCAAGGACGAAATCGCAGCGCTCGCGGCCTATATCGCAAAGCCACTGGCTTCGGTGCCGGCCTGGGGCGCCGGCGAGATCGCGGCGAGCCGTGTGGTCCACGACTCGGCGCCGGCGCTGGACCGACCGCGGTTCGAAGCCGATCCCAAGAACCTGTTCGTCGTGGTCGAGGCGGGCGATCATCACGCCACCATCCTCGACGGCGACCGCTTCGAGCCGCTGGCACGTTTCCAGACCCGGTTCGCCCTGCATGGCGGTCCGAAATTCACGCCCGACGGGCGCTACGTCTTCTTCATGTCGCGCGACGGCTGGGTCAGCAAATACGACCTGTGGACACTGACCATGCTCGCTGAGGTGCGCGCCGGCATCAACGCGCGCAACATCGCGATCTCCCGCGACGGCAAGCACATCGCGGTCGCCAACTATCTGCCGCGCACGCTGGTGATGCTGTCGGCTGAAGATCTCTCCGTCGAGAAGATTTTCGACGTCAAGGACAAGAACGGCAATCCGTCGCGGGTGTCCGCCGTGTACCAGGCGCGGCCGCGCGACAGCTTCATCGCGGCGCTGAAGGACGTGCCGGAGATCTGGGAGATCGCCACCGATCCGAATGCGCCGCCGGTCTATACCGGCCTGGTGCATTCCTACGAACGGGGCATGGAGGAGGGCGTGCCGTCCTCGAAAGGCCTGTTTGCGCACCGCCGCATCACGGTGCCGGAGCCGCTCGACGACTTCTTCTTCGACCCGTCCTATGACTATCTGGTCGGCTCGGCGCGCGAGGGCAAGGCGGTGGTGGTAGATCTCGTGATCCGGAAAGCCGTCAAGCAGCTGGAAATGCCGGGCTTGCCGCATCTCGGCTCCGGCATCTCCTGGAGCTGGAACGGCCGGCCGGTGATGGCGACGCCGCTGTTGAAGGCGGGCAGGGTCAACGTGCTCGACATGCAGGACTGGTCGCTGCTCAAGTCGATCGAGACGCCGGGGCCCGGCTTCTTCATGCGCAGCCACGAGAACTCGCCCTATGCCTGGACCGACAGCATGTTGGGCACCAGGAAGGACACACTCACCATCATCGACAAGCGTACGCTCGAGATCGTCCGCGGCGTCACGCCCGAGCCGGGCAAGACTGCTGCGCATGTCGAGTTCGACAAGGACGGCCGCCATGCGCTGGTGTCGGTTTGGGAGGAAAAGGGCGCGCTGGTGGTCTATGACGCCGCGACCTTTGCCGAGGTGAAGCGATTGCCGATGTCGAAGCCGTCGGGCAAGTACAACGTGTGGAACAAGATCAACTTCTCCGACGGGACCAGCCATTGACGGGGGCCGCTGCCGATACCGCGCTGCTGATCGCGGCGCATGGCGAGCGGCAGCCGGGTGCTTCCAACGCGAGCACGCTGCAGATCGCGCGCGCCGTCGCCGCGCGCGGGGTCGTGGAAGTCGCTACCGGTTTCATCAACGGCGCGCCGAGCATCGGCGAAGCGCTGGACTCCCTTGCCGCCCGCAGGGTCGTCGTCTATCCGCTGTTCGCGGCCAACGGCTATTTCACGAGGGATCGCCTCGTCAGCATCCTGGACGAGGCAAACGGGCAGGGCCGCGTCATCGAACTGCTGCCGCCGCTCGGCCTCGACCGCGGCCTGCCGGCGCTGATTGCCGATCGCGCCAGGATTATCGCCGCGGCCAACGGCTTTGCGCAGAAGGAATTCAACGTCGTCCTTCTCGCCCACGGCTCGCGCCGCAACCCGGCCTCACGCGAGGCGACCGAGTGGGTGGCCGCTGAGGTCGCAAGGCTCGGCGTATGCCGCCGGGTAGAGGTCGCATTTTTGGAGGAGCGTCCGTCGCTGGAGGAAGCCGCAGCGACGTGCCCGGGGCCGACGGTCGTGGTCGGGATGTTTTCGGGCGAAGGCCTGCACGGCGCACGCGATGCGCCGAGCCTGATCGCCGGGCTCGGCCGGCCCGAGGTCGCCTACGCCGGCGTGATCGGCAATGCGCCGGGGATCGAGGATTTGGTCGTCCGCGCGGTCAGGGCAGCGCTGGAAGGAAGGCGCAGCACGGTCGGCGTGTGAGAGACTTCCGTAGGGTGGGCAAAGCGAAGCGTGCCCACCGTCGAGAGCATGTCGGGAAAGGTGGGCACGGCGCGTCCGCGCCTTTGCCCACCCTACGCCTTCCTACTTCTTGTACGCCGCGATCACGGCTTCGCCGTCGGCGCCCGCCTTCTTCGACCAGTCGGCGGTAAGTTGCACGCCGATCTTCTCGAGGCCGGACTTGAGCGCAGGCGGCGGCGGCAGCACCTGCATCTTGTTGGCCTTGAGCTGTTCGAGATACCACTTGGCCTTTTCTTCCGCCATCTTCCAGCCGCGCTCCTCGGCGACGGCGGCCGCCTTGACGATCGCTTCCTGCGTCGGCTTGTCGAGCGCGTCGAACGCCGCCTTGTTCACGAAGGTGACGTTCTTCGGGATCCAGGCCTGCGCATCGTAGAAGTGCGTCATCGTTTCCCAGGCCTTGCTGTCATAGCCGGTCGAGCCCGAGGTGATGAACGAGTTGACCACGCCGGTTGCGAGAGCCTGCGGCAATTCCGCCGCCTGGATGGTGATGGGCTGGGCGCCGACCAGTTCGGCAATGCGCGAGGTGCCGACGTTATAGGCGCGGAACTTCAGGCCCTTCATGTCGTCGAGGCTGTTGAGGTCCTTCTTGGCGTAAAGGCCTTGCGGCCCCCACGGCACGGCGAACAGCAGCATCAGGCCCTGGGATGCGAGCTTCTTCTCGATCGCCGGCTTCGATGCTGCCCACAGCTTCTTGGCGGCCGGATAGCTCGTCGCCAGGAACGGGACGACGTCGATACCGAACATCGGATCCTCGTTCTCGTGCAGCGAGATCAGCACCTCGCCGACCTGCGCCTGACCGGTTGCGACCGCGCGCTTGATTTCCGGCGCCTTGAACAGGGATGCGGCGGGATGCACGGTGATCTGCAGCTTGTCGCCGGTGGCGGTGGCGACGTCCTTGGCAAACGCGATCAGGTTCACCGAATGCGGATTGTCCGCCGGATAGGCGGCGGGAAGATTCCATTTGGTCTGCGCCGCTGCGGGACCGACAAACGCGGGCGCGGCAAGCGCCGCTACGCCGGCGGCAAGAACGTACGTCTTTAGAAGCTTGAGCATGAAAACACCTCTCTCTAGCCGGGGAACGCCATCCGCGGCAGCACCATCACAATATCAGGAAACACGGTGATGAGGGCAACCGCCAGAACGAGCAAAAAGAAGAACGGCAGGGACGCTTTTGCGACCGTGTTGGAGTCCTTGCCGCTCATGGTCTGCAGCACGAACAGGTTGAAGCCGACCGGAGGGGAGACTTCCGCCATTTCCACCACCAGAATCAGGAAAATGCCGAACCAGACAAGGTCGAAGCCGGCCTGCTGCACCATCGGAATGACGATAGCGGTGGTCAGCACGATCATGGAAATGCCGTCGAGCGCCGTGCCGAGCACGATGTACATGACGGTGAGCGCGGCGATCAGCGCGTAGGGGCTGAGCTGGAGGCTGTTGACCCAGCTCGCCAGCGCCATCGGGATGCCGGTATAGGCCATCGACGTGCCCATGTAGGAGGCGCCGGCGAGGATCAGGAGGATCATGCAATTGACGCGCGTGGCGCCCATCACGCTTGCCCAGAAGGATTCCCAGCTGAGCGCTCCCTGCCACCAGGCGATCGCCAGCGATCCCAGCACGCCCCAGGCGGCGCATTCGGTCGCCGTTGCCCAGCCCATCAACAGGGACAGGAATACGAAGGCGATCAGCAGCAGGCAGGGGAGGAGGTTGAGCGATTCGGAGATGCGCTTGCGAAGGCTCATCGGCGGCTCGGCCGGCGGCGTCCGCTTCGGGTTGGCGAGCGACCAGATCGCGATGTAGCCGGAGTAGAGCAGCATCACCAGAAAGCCCGGCAGGAAGCCGGCGAGGAACACCTGGATGATGGAGACGTTGGCCTGCACCGCATAGATCACCATGGTGATCGACGGCGGGATCAGGATGCCGAGCGTGCCCGCGCCGGCGAGCGAGCCGAGGCTGAGGTTCTCGTCATAGCCGCGCTTCTTCAATTCCGGCAGTGCTATCTTGGCGACCGTGGCGCAGGTCGCCGCCGACGATCCCGACACCGAGCCGAACACGCCGCAGGCGAGCACGTTGACGTGCATCAGCCGGCCCGGCAACCAGTTCAGCCACGGCGCGAATCCGCGGAACATCTCCTCCGAAAGGCGCGTGCGGAACAGGATCTCGCCCATCCAGATGAAGAGCGGCAGCGCGGCCAGCGACCACGAGGCGCTGTTGCCCCATACCGTCGTCGCCAGCACGCTGCCGGCCGGAATAGCGCCGCCGGCGAATTGCATGCCGGCCCATCCCGTCGCCATCAGGGCGACCGCGATCCAGACGCCGGCGCCGAGCAGCAATGCCAGAAATCCCAGCAGGATCGCGGCGATTGCGAGCAGGTCCATGTCAGACTCCGCTCTGCATGGCGCGCTCGACGATCTCCTCGGCGCTCTTCGGCGGCGGCAGTTCGTAGCGCGGTGCGTTGCCGCGCAGCACATGGACCAGCTCGTCCACGAAGGCGACGAAGAGGATCGCGAGGCCGCCGCTATAGCCGAGCTGCGGGATCCACAGCGGCACCGCGATGACGCCTTGCGAGATGTCGGAGAACTTCCACGACTGCCACGTCATCACGACCGCGTGCCAGGCGAAGAAACCGATGAATCCGACGCCGACGAGAAGGGCGAATATCTCGACAAAGTGGCGGGTCTTCTCGCCGAGCCGGTCGATCAGCAGGCCGACGCGGATCATCTCGCCGTGCCTGAAGGTGTGCGCAAGCCCAAGGAAGGCGGTTGCTGCCATGCACCATGAGATGAAATCGTCGCCGGCCGGGATATTGAAGCCGAGCGGCCGGCCGCCCGACAGCAGCAGCATCAGCACGAAAATCGCAATGAGGAAGAGCCCGGCGAGATAGCCGGAAAACAGATACAGCCGGTCGAGCCACACACGGATCATGATCGGTCCTTCCCCTTGCACGCATATGGTCCGGAAGCAATAGACGTGCCGATTCCGGGAAAGATCGACTTTTGGCGCAAGCCCCGGTCCCGGAAGCCGCAGGCAGGTTTTCGAACTTGGGCCAGACCGTCAAGACGGGGAGCCCGCCCGATCGTCCGCCGATCCCCGCTAAACTTGATTTTTCGCAAGGTCCGGCGCTTCCGATCGTGATGGCATAAGTCAAACCAGGCCGGAGGAACGTCCATGATCGTCGAACGCTTTCACCATGTCGCGTATCGCTGCAAGGACGCCAAGGCGACCGTCGCGTTCTACCGCGACATTCTCGGCATGAAGCTGCTCGGCGCTATCGCCGAGGATCGCGTTCCCTCGACCAAGGAGCCCGACCCGTACATGCACATCTTCCTCGATGCCGGCGGCGGCAGCATTCTCGCGTTCTTCGAACTGCCGAATTCGCCGCCGATGGGACGCGATCCGAACACGCCGGAATGGACCCAGCACATCGCCTTCAAGGTAAAGGACATGGCGACGCTGGAAGCCGCGCGCGACAAGGTGCAGGCCGCAGGGCTCGACGTCGTCGGCCCGACCGACCACACCATATTCAAGTCGATCTACTTCTTCGATCCGTCGGGACACCGCCTCGAGCTCGCCTGCGATACCGCTACGCCCGAGCAGTGGAAGCAGATGCAGGATGTCTCCGGCGCGATGGTCGAGGAATGGGCGCAGACGAAGAAGCCGCCGCGCCACACTGCATGGCTGCACACCGACGAATTCGCGGCGACCTAGCGAGGCGGCGGCCTCCACCAGTGAGATAGGCGCCCTGAAAGTTGCAATTTCCCGGCCTTTCCCATGGACGGGGGCCGCGTGCTGCGTGCTCTCCTTTCCTATCGGCTCGACCGGGCGCGCGTGACTCGCATAGCTGCATCCATTGGGCAAGCGGTTGCTTTCGGCCTCGGATTCCTGGGCCTGTTCGGAAATCCGCTGCTGCTGTTCGTCGCCTTGTTCGTGTTTCTTGCTGCGAGCCACGAGACCTACGCGGTCGAACTCGGGGAGGCAACAAGGGGCGTGGCGGCGCGCAAGGCCACCATCACGTCATTCACCACACTCGACACCCAGGCGACCGTCCGACAAGCGGTCGATGCGCTGCTTGCGACGACGCAGAGCGAGTTCCCGATCACCGACAGCGGCAAGAGGCTGCGCGGCGTCCTGACACGCGACGGCATCATCCGTGCCTTGGCGGCAACCGGGCCGGATACTCCTGTGCTCGACGTGATGGAGCGCGATGTGGTGACGATCAACTGCCGCGCACCGCTCTCGGAAGCGGTCGCAGCGCTCAATACAGGCGGTCGCCCGCTTGTCGGTATCATCGACGATGAGGAGCATGTAGTCGGCATTATCACGCTCGAGAACCTGGCCGAATACATGATGGTCGATGCGGCGAGCCGAGGATGGCG
>CAZDEZ010000099.1:0-12939 GCA_964504705.1 uncultured Bradyrhizobium sp. | reverse complement strand
TTGCCGACCGCCTCTTCCTCGGTCTCGGCGACGAACACCTTGCCGTCCGGGCCGTACCAGGCCGGAATCTGGTGGCCCCACCAGAGCTGGCGCGAGATGCACCAGGGCTGGATGTTCTCCATCCAGTCGAAATAGGTCTTTTCCCAGTTCTTCGGCACAAACTGGGTGGCGCCGGAGCGCACGGCCGCGATCGCCGGCTGTGCCAGGGTTTTGGCGTCGACATACCACTGATCGGTGAGATAGGGCTCGATGACGACGCCGGAGCGGTCGCCATGCGGCACCATGTGCGTGTTCGGCTCGATCTTCTCGATGAAGCCAAAGTCCTCCAGCCGCGCGACGATCATCTTGCGGGCGGCGAAGCGCTCGACACCATGCAGCTCTTCCGCCAGCATCAGCGCGCCTTCGGGCAGGCCGCGCAGGTAGTCCTCGTTTTCAACCAAGGCCACGCAGCCCTCCCTGTCGAGCACGTTGATGCGCGGCAGGCCATGGCGATTGCCGACCTCGAAGTCGTTGAAGTCGTGTGCAGGGGTGATCTTCACCGCACCCGATCCCTTGTCGGGATCGGAATACTCATCCGCGACGATCGGAATCCGGCGGCCGACGAGGGGGAGGATCACATGCCTGCCGACGAGATCGGTGTAGCGCTCGTCTTCCGGATGCACGGCAACGCCGGTGTCGCCCAGCATCGTCTCCGGCCGCGTCGTCGCGACCACGATAAAGGTCTTGGGATCGGCGGGGTCGAACTGGCGCCCCTCGATCGGATAGCGCAGGTACCAGAGGCTGCTCTTGACCTCGACCTGCTGCACTTCGAGATCAGAGATCGCGGTGAGCAGCTTCGGGTCCCAGTTGACCAGCCGCTTGTCCTTGTAGATCAGGCCCTGGCGGTGCAGTTCGACGAACACCTTGATGACGGCCTTCGACAGCCCCTCGTCCATCGTGAAGCGCTCGCGCGACCAGTCGCAGGAAGCGCCGAGGCGCTTCAACTGGTTGACGATGGTGCCGCCGCTCTCGGCCTTCCACTGCCAGACGCGCTCGAGGAATTTCGCGCGGCCGATGTCGCGGCGGCCGGGCTCCTGGCGCTCCATCAATTGCCGCTCGACCACCATTTGCGTGGCGATGCCGGCGTGGTCCGTGCCGGGCTGCCACAACACGTCCTTGCCACGCATGCGTTCGAAGCGGCAAAGGATGTCCTGCAGCGTGTTGTTTAGGGCGTGCCCCATGTGCAGCGAGCCCGTCACGTTCGGCGGCGGGATCACGATGGTGAAGGTCTGCGCATCCTTGCGCTCGGGCCGGCCAGCCCGGAACGCGCCGCTCTCTTCCCAGATCCGGGCCATGCGGCTTTCAATATCTGACGGCTGGTAGTTCTTCTCGATCATGACGGGGGCAACGGGTTGGGGATTTGACGGGGTAATGAGCCGCCGCAGCTGCGCAAGTCAACACGCTGCGGCCCCGAAGTACCGGATTAAGCCCGAATGGATGGCTGAATCAGGGCTTTTGGTGCCGGATCGGCTCAACGGCCGCGGGATACCCGCTCGATCTCGGCCTTGACGATGCGTTCCACCAATCCCGGCAGGTTGTCGTCGAGCCAGGATTTCAGCATCGGGCGGAGCATTTCCTTGACCAGATCTTCCAGGGTCCGCGCATTGTTGCTGAGCACGGTGTGAGCGAGCGTGTTGAATGCGGACTCCACCGCATTCACCGTCGAGCGCGACAGCATCGGGGCCATGGGCGCCTCGACCGGCGATGGCTCGGGCATCGGCTGACGCGGGGGGGCCTTGGCTTCCGTAAATTCCAGATCGTCCTGCGGGTCGATCTTGCTGAACGACGATGCGGCCGGCTGCGCGAGCTCCGGCGGCGCATCGGGCAGCGCCATCTCGTCGGTGAGTTCGAATACGTCGCCGTCGGGCTGCGGCGGCCTCACCTCTTCAACCGAAGTGTCCGCGTCCAAGCTCGCCAGCATGGCATCGATGTCATCCTGGCTGTTGCTCGCCTCGGGTTCCGGCGCCGGGGGCGGCGCAGGTTTTGGCGCCGGGGCAGCGGCCTTGGCGGCGGCAGCTTGCGCAGCAGGTATCGTCGAGGGCGGGATGTCCTTCATGACGGGCTTCGAAGGCGGCGGCGCGGGAGCGGCGGCAGCCTTGTCGGCCGGTTTGGCTTCGTCATCGGCGATGATGCGACGGATCGACGCCAGAATCTCCTCCATCGAGGGCTCTTGGACCTTCGCAGGTTGCGTCATCTCCGACTCCACATCATCAACGCCGAATCCTACACCAAGCGGCCGCTGATTTGCCGGTTCCGAAAATCGCGGTCCGGCAATTTCATGGAACAGGCCGGACTTGTCCCCAGATCAAACGCCCGCCGCGGATCGCGTTTCGAGCCCAATTCCGTCATGACGCCGAATCATGACGGCCGGGCAACGAATCGTGCGCCGCGAATCGCTTCGCCGCCTCGAACAAGGCTACGTCATGGCGACAATTGTGCAAGCAAGGTTCGGCTCCGGACCTATACGGGGAGCCGCTCGCGTTCGCTACTGGCCGGAAGGCGTGCGCACGCCAATCCAGCTGTCGCGCACCTGGTGGTAGTGCACGCTCGGATCGTAGGTCTCGGTCTTCAGGTTCATCACGATCGGCGACAGCCGGCCGACAGCGTTGAGCACTGAATAGGATGCCACGACGCGGTCGTGCTGCGCGGTGATCAGCGCCACGCGCGCGTTGACCAGCGCCTGCTGCGCGTTGAGCACGTCGAGCGTCGTGCGCTGGCCGGCCTTGGCCTCCTCGCGCACGCCGTTCAGCGCGATCTCCGACGCCGTGACCTGCGCCTGCGCGGATTGCACCTGCGCCTTGCCGGCCTCGAGCTGGCCCCAGGCCTGCACGACGTTGGCTCGCGCCTGGTCGCGGGTTTGCTCCAGCACGAGTCGTTGCTGCGCCAGCGTCTCTTTCGACTGCCGGATCAGGGAATATTCGGAGCCGCCCTGGAAGATCGGCACCGAGACCTGTGCGACCGCAGCGCCCGTGAACGAGCGCTGGATGGTCAGCGTTTGCTCCATGTTGTGAGTCGCGGAAGCCTGCAGCGTCACCGTCGGGAACAGTGCCCCCTCGGCGACCTTGACCTGGAGATAGTTGACATCGACGCCGAACATCGCCGACGTGACGTTCGGGTTCTCGGTCAGCGCGAGTTCGACAGCCGCCGCCAGCGCGGGCGGCAGGAAGCGGTCGACCGGCGAGCCGGGCGCGAGCGCGACCGGCTCGCTGCCGATGATGCGGCGGAAATTGGCACGCGTGGTGGTCAGGGTGGATTCGGCAGTCAACAACTGCGTCTTGCCGGCGGCCAGCTGCGCTTCGGATTGCGCGACGTCGGTGCGCGTGACCTCGCCGACATTGAAGCGGTCCTTGGTCTGCTTCAGCGTCTGTTCCAGCACGCGCACGTTGCTGCGCTGAACCTCGACGTTCGCGGAGTCGCGCAGGTAATCCATGTAGACGGTGGCGGCCTGCAGCAGCACGGTCTGTTCCAGCACGCGCAACGCCTCGCGCGCCGCGGACACCTGGCTCTCGGCCGCACGCGTCCGGTTGGCAGTCTGCTGGCCGTTGAACAGCGTTTGCGAGACGGTCAGGCCGGCGCTGCGCGGCGCGTTGGTGCCGGCGACGTGGCCACGCACGAGATTGGTTGCCGTGCCGCCCGCTGTGGTCACCACGTCGGTGTATTGAACGCCCGCGCTCGCGGTGACCGCGACCCTGGGACGGTAGCCGGAAAGCGCCTGCGGCACGTTTTCGTCGGTGACGCGAACCTGCGCGCGCTGCGCATTAAGCTGCGGATTGGTCTGATAGGCGCGCACCAGCGCAGCCTCGATGGTGTCGGCCAGCGCGGGCACCGGCCCCAGCAAAGCTATCAGAAGGGCCGAAGCTGCAGCTCCGGCGAAGACCTTCGTCCCACGCATCCCCAAAATCCAATCGTTCTTCTTCCGCCCGCCCAACGCGTAAAGCTGGCGCACCCTTTCAGGTGAGTCCCGGCTCACCTTAAGCCGCAGCTAGGCGCGACGGAACACCCAGACAAGCCGGTGAAACCGAAACTCTCCGCAGTGGGGCAATCCGGCCACACTTATGATTTGGAACGGGATTTAGCAGCCGCTGAGGGCGGAAATTGCAACCTGCAAGGGCGGAAAAGCGCCTAGAAAACGAATTCGGCGCGGCGCTCCAGGCCAGGCAGCACCGGCGCCGCCGCATCGAACAGCGTACGATGTCCGAAATCGCCATGCGCATGAGTCACGATCATCGCGCGCGAAGGCTTGACGGTCGCAAACACGCCCACCAGGCGACCGCCTTCCGCCAGCTGGCCGAACAGCCGCTCCGGTACAATTTCGGTGGCGCCGTTGAGGAAGATGACGTCGTAAGGTGCAAAAGCAGGTTCGCCTTCGGCGCAAGGAGCGTTGCGAAAGGTGACATTGGCAAGCCCGAGCCGGGCCAGCGTTGCCGCTGCCTGCGAAGCCAGCGCCGAATCGCCTTCGGTAGCGGTCACCTTGGCGGCGATTTTGGCGGCGATCGCCGCCGCGTATCCGGACGCCGCGCCGACGACCAGCACGCTGTCGCTGCTCTTGAGTTCGGCCGCCTGCAGCAGTTTCGCCGTCGACGCCGCCTTGAGCAGGTAGCGCTTGGTGGTGGCCGCTGCGCCGACATCTAGGTCTAGGTCGAGATAGGCCAGCGGCTGCCGGGCTGCGGGCACAAAGGCCTCGCGCGGCGTACTCAACATGGCATCGAGGATCCGGCTGTCGGTAACGTCGCTGGTACGCACCTGGCCATCGACCATTTTCTGGCGCGCGGTAGCAAAACCGGACATTGGCAAACCCCGAAAATCGAACGGAAACCCGTTCACCTTTTGGAGCAAGAGGGCCAAAAACGCAACACGGGGCCAGGCCGTTTCCCGCAGCGTGATTCCTGCAAAAAGACTGGAAATATTGGCTCCCGGAGCTGGATTCGAACCAGCGACCATTCGATTAACAGTCGAATGCTCTACCGCTGAGCTATCCGGGAACGGGCGAAGCAGATGTTCGCGAGCGGGCCTGCGTATAACAAAGGCTTTTGCCGTTGCAAAGGACCAATTGGCGGGCTTTGGCCGAATGAGGAAGGGCGGCAAACCCCCTGCCCGGCAAAGGATTTCTCGAATACCGACCGCGGCGCCCCAACGCCTCCCGTAATCGTTTGGCCCCTCAAAGCTACCCTGCGCCCGTGACCCGCCAGATCACGTCGCCAACGTCGTCCGCTACCAGCAGCGAGCCGTCGGGACCGAGCGTGACGCCGACCGGGCGGCCGTAGGACTCCCGCTCGTCGGGCGCGAGAAAGCCGCTCAGGATGTCCCGCGCCGGGCCCGACGGGCGGCCGTTCTCGAACGGCACGAAGACGACCTTGTAGCCGCTCAACGTCGAGCGATTCCATGAACCGTGCTGGCCGATCGCCATGCCGTCGGGGAAACCAGGCAGTGTGCCTGATGGCACCCAGCACAGGCCGAGCGACGCGGTGTGCCCGCCCAACGCGTAGTCCGGCGTGATGGCACGTGCCACCAGTTCCGGATCTTGCGGCAAGCGATCGTCCACCGTCTGTCCCCAATAGCAATAAGGCCAGCCGTAAAAGCCGCCGTCGCGAACCGAGGTGAGGTAGTCGGGAGGCGTTTCGTCGCCGAGGCCGTCGCGCTCGTTGACCACGGTCCAGAGCACGCCGGTTTGCGGCTCCCACGCCATGCCGACGGCATTGCGCAGGCCGCCTGCGAAGATGCGGCTCTTGCCGCTGGCAAGATCGAGTTCGTAGATGGCGGCGCGGCCTTGCTCGACCTCCATGCCCATCTCGCCGATGTTGCTGAGCGAGCCGACGCCCGCATAGAGCTTGCTTCCGTCGGGGCTCGGCAGCAGGCTTCGCGTCCAATGTCCGTTGGGCTTGAACGTGACGAGTTTGCGGCCCGGCGCCGAGATACGGTCGGCACCTTCCGAATAGGGAAACGCCACCACCCCGTCGGTGTTGCCGACATAGAACGTGTCGCCCACCAGCGCCATGCCGAACGGCTGGCTCAGTCCTTCCATGAACGGCCCGCGCTTCTCGGCGACCCCGTCGCCGTCCCGGTCGCGCAGCAGCGTGATGCGGTTCGCGCTGACGCCAAGCGCATCGGCCCGCTGCATGGTGGCCTGCATCGCATAGTGAAAAACGCTTCTCGGCTTGCCGGCAATCTGGGTCGATTCGGCGACCAAGACGTCGCCGTTGGGCAGCACGTTGATCCAGCGCGGATGATCGAGGCCGGTCGCAAACGCGTTGACCTGGAGTCCCGGCGCGGCCTGCGGCTTCTGGCCTTCGGACCATCCCCGCGCCGTCGGCATCTTCAGCGTCGGGATCGCGCCTTGCGGCTTTGCTTGCGGTATCACCGGCGCGCTTCCCCACGCCGCCACCGGCGCCTTGCCCTGCAACCGGCGCCAAAGTATCGCCGCGCCGCCGATCAGCGCGACGATGCGCGCAAAGATTCCGGAAAAACTCATGCACCGCTCCCGATCCATCTGACCAGAGCGGTATCACGGCCGCGGTTGCCGCCAAAGCGGCCATGCGGGGTTGTCGAAGTTTACTGCGCGGCCTGGTCGAATGCGGCGCGGCAGGCGTCGCTCAGGCTCGCCTTGTTACGGCGGAGGCAGGCGGTGATAGCGCGCACGTTGGGGATTTCGCCGGCGCAGAGCCGGTAGACGTCCGGCGTGCAGGCGCGGCGCTGGTCGGGCGTACCCTGATATTGTGCAACCGCCGCGCCGCCGGCGAACATCGACAAGAACAGGCCGAGCGTGCAGCTCTTGCGGGCGCGGCTGGCGAAGGCTCCAAATCGCAACGACCTCGGCTTCATGGCGACGTCTCCCGATAGGCTGGCGCCGGCGCGGCGCCTTTGCTAATCAAGGGCGATATCGGAAATTAATTTCGCCGACTGTGATTTTTCTCACATTGGCTCTCCCGGGCGGCGCGTTAGGAACCGCGAGGGTAGAAACTCTTTAGTAACCAAGCCTTGCCGCCGGGAGCAGATCGCTAAAATTCGAGCGATCCGTTCAATCCGCAAACAAAGCCGTTTTGCGATCTTCCGCGCTTGAAACGCGGGAGAGCGCGATGAGTGAAGTTGAGTTCGATCTGTTGCTGGACGCCGTGCAGACGGCGATCGCGCCTGATTTCGATCTGGGGGAGGATTTCGTGGCCGAATCAAAGCCGCTTCGCAGCCCGCTGCTGCGTGCCGCCAACGACAACGAGCGCAAGGGCTGGCCGCTGATCCCGTTTCCCGAGGGCTGGTACGCGTCCTGCTGAGAAGCTGCCGCGGCTTCTGATATTTTCAGGCTAACTGCTTGATATTGTGGATGGAGGCCACGACCAGAATTGAACTGGTGTAAACGGTTTTGCAGACCGCTGCGTAACCACTCCGCCACGTGGCCCCATCGGGGGGCACTCATATACGGCCTCCCTGGGATAGGCAACCAAGCCCTCCTCTCGGGACAGAGCCCCGCATTTGCCCTCCCCGGGGTGTCCCGGAACCCGAAAATCGACCGTCTCCGAGATGCGGCGCGTCCAAAAAGCAAAGCGCCGCCGGCTTGCACCGACGGCGCCCATATTTCGGAAAGCAATTAGCGACCGCCGCCGCCGCCACCACCACCGCCGCCACCGCCGCCACCGGCGTCCATCAGGGTCGGGTTGTCGCGCGGATCGGTGTAGTCCCGGTTGCGGATCGGGATCGTCGACGGGTACTTCTGCTGCTGGACCACCTCGGGCACCAGCACGTTGGTGCAATACCAGGGATTGATCGGGTCGCAACGAACCTGGCGCGACTTGGCGTTGGCACTGGTCGCTGCAGTCGCCGCGGCGAGCACGATCAGCGCCGCTGCGGAAAGCTTACCTGTACGAGACATAGTATCCTCCGTGTTGTCGACGGAGCCGGAATGGCCCGCGCTCGATGTTGACGATTGCTGTCGTCGTGCCCGTTGGTGGCGTCCTGCGCGAAGGCGGTTCGAAGGTGAACCCCTGCGCAGGGCCCGCTCGCGGCGTTGTGATCCGGTGTTGATCGGCGCTTCGATGCTCGGCATCGGCAAAAGGCAGCGCGCCGCCGGTTTGCACCGACGGCGCGCCATATCTTGGGAAGCTATTAGCGGCCGCCACCGCCACCGCCGCCACCACCGCCGCCGCCACCACCGCCACCGGCGGCAAGCAGGGCCGGGTTATCGCGCGGATCGGTGTAGTCCTTGGCGCGCGAGGGCGGGAGCGTGTCATTCGGAATGCGGTTGATCGTCAGATAGCGCCGCTGCTCCGGCTCCTGCAGCAGGACGTTCGAGCACAGCCAGGGCTGGGCCGCATCGCAACGAACCTGACGCGCCTTGAAAGCGTTGGCGTTGGTCGATGCCACAGTCGCCGCGGCGAGCACGAGCAGCGCCGCTGCGGAAAGCTTACCTGTACGAGACATAGTATCCTCCGTGTTGTCGGCGGAACCGAAACGGCCCGCGCTGGATATTGACGATTGCTGTCGTCGTGCCCGTTGGTGGCAACCCGCGCGCAGAGCGTTCGAGACAGGGAAAAATCGCTTTCGCCCTGTGTGATCTAGAGCACACAAGCTTTCGGCTGACGGCGGAGGCGGCGCAAGAAGCAGCCGGCCGCGCGTGCGGGAATCGCGGGTGCGTGCGGCTGATCCGTCAGCGCCGCCGCCGGCGCCGGAAATCAGGCTTCTTCAGCTTTGGCGCCAGTTCCGGCATCGCGCGCTGGACCTCGCGGTAACGCGCCAGCATGCGCTCGAAGCTCGCATTCAGCGTCGCCGCAATGTCGGGCCGCCTCTGCAGCGCACCGAGCACGAGGCCTGCCGCCTCGATGGTCGAGAGCCCGTCGCGCCGGGGCTCCTTGCGCAGATGGCCGTAGCGCGAGGGCTGCCGCGGTCCGAGGATGAAGCGCTGGCACTTGAGCATCCAGGCATTGCGCCACCACAGCGCCTTGGCCTGGCTCCAGGTGCCGTCGAGCAGCACGATGCCTTCGATCTCCTTCAGGATCGCGCGCTGCCCCTCCTCCATCTGCCCCTTGCGATCGATGGCAACGATCTCGGCGTCGGTATCGAATTCGCTCACCTTGGCCGAGCCGAGATAGAGAACGGCCCAGCGCGAGGGATCGGCTACCGGCCGCCCCAGTGCCTTCGACAGGCTCGGCCAGGACAGGCCGATCTTCACGACCGCGTCCTTGAAGTGGCGCGCGGTCAGCCGGGCGGTGCCGAGTGCGCGGTCCTGCTCCTGGGGGTGCTGCAGGATCAGCAGCGTGATGCGGCTGTCGATCGGGGTGACGCTGTCGCAGATGCAAAGCGGCATCTGCTTGCCGCAATGCGGACAGTCGGCGACCGGCTGGGTGGCGATGTGTTCGGACATGCGACCCGCTATACGCTTGGCGGCCCGCAATTGAAACTATTCCGCGGGCGCCGCCGCCAACCTCGGCTCGCGCCGCCGCCGCAGGCGATCGATCAGGAGATAGATCACGGGCGTGGTGTACAGTGTCAGGATCTGCGAGACGAACAGCCCGCCGATGATGGTGATGCCGAGCGGTCGCCGCAACTCGGTGCCGGGGCCGGTGGCGATCACCAGCGGGATGCCGGCAAACATCGCGGCCAGGCTGGTCATCAGGATCGGGCGGAAGCGCACGCTGCAGGCCTCGAAGATCGCCTCCGCCGACGACAGGCCGCGATGCCGCTCGGCGTCGAGCGCGAAGTCCACCATCATGATGCCGTTCTTCTTGACAATGCCGATCAGCAGGATGATGCCGACGAAAGCGATGACGGTCAGCGGCGTGTCGGTCAGTTGCAGCGCGAGCAGCGCGCCGAGCCCTGCGGACGGCAACGTCGAGATGATGGTGATGGGGTGCGCCAGGCTCTCGTAGAGCACGCCGAGCACGATATACATCGCCACCAGTGCGCCCAGGATCAGCAGCGGCTGCCGCCCCGATGTCCTGTTGAAGTCGCCGGCGTTGCCGTCGAAGCTGCCGCGGATTCCCTCCGGCATATGCAGTTCCTCCACGGCGCGCTGGATGCTGGATGTCGCCGCCTCCAGCTGCACGTCGGGCAACAGGTTGAACGACACCGTGGTCGAGGGAAAGGATTGCGAATGGAGTATGGCGAGCGGCGACAATCCCCGCTCGTAGCGCACCACCGCCGACAGCGGCACCTGGGCATCATTGGCGCCGGCGACGAAGATCCGCTCGAGGTTGGTCGGATCGGTCTGGAACTTCGGATCGATCTCCAGCACCACCATGTACTGGTTGCGCTGGGTGTAGATGAACGATATCTGCCGCTGCGCGAACGCGTTGTTGAGGGCATTGTCGATGTCCTGCACGCGCACGCCGAGTGCCGAGGCCTTTTGCCGGTCGATCTTCAGTGCGAGTTGCAGCCCGCCGGGATCGCGGTCCGCGGAGATGTCGGTGATGCCCTCGACCGTTTCCATCCGCTTGGCGACGATCGGCGCCCACTTCTGCAACAAATCGAGGTCCGCGCTGGTCAGCGTATATTGGTAGTCGGAATCGCTCTGACGCCCGCCCGCGCGGACATCCTGCGCGGCGAACATGAACAGGCGTATGCCGGGCACCGGGTAGAGCGCCCGCCGCAGGCGGTCGATCACTTGTGCCGTCGTGACGCCGCCGCGTTGCTCCGGCGGTTTCAGGCTGATGTACATGGTGCCGCGGTTCGAGGTGCCGCCGCCGGGGCCGACCGGGCTGCCGAGCGAGGAGCCGACGCCCGCCACCGCCGGGTCGTCCATCACGATCTGCGCCATCTGCTGCTGCAGCTTCAGCATCGCCTGGAACGAGATGTCGGGAGCCGCGCGGGTCGCCCCGATCACAAAACCGGAATCGTCGGTCGGGAAGTAACCCTTCGGCGTCTTGATGTAGAGCACGACCGTCAGCGCGATGGTGGCGAAGAAGACCAGCAGGGTGAGCCAGGGAAAACCGAGCGCGATTCGCAGCGTCCATTCGTAGAACCGCACGATGGCCGACAGCGCGCCCTCCACCACCCGGTCGAACCAGGTCGCGCGGGCCGAAGTCGCCTCCTTGATGAAGTGGGCGCAGATCATCGGCGTGATCGTCAGCG
Source organism: uncultured Bradyrhizobium sp. (assembly GCA_964504705.1). Classification (GTDB taxonomy): domain Bacteria; phylum Pseudomonadota; class Alphaproteobacteria; order Rhizobiales; family Xanthobacteraceae; genus Bradyrhizobium. The sequence goes on along the minus strand of CAZDEZ010000099.1, from coordinate 1,845 downwards.
ACACCACGGTGGAGACGGCAATCGCGAAGGTCAGCGTCAGCGAGAATTCGCGCAGCAGACGGCCGACGATGCCGTCCATGAAGATCAGCGGCGTGAAGGCTGCGACCAGCGACAGGCTGATCGAGAGCACAGTGAAGCCGATTTGCCTGGCGCCCTCCAGCGCCGCCGGATAGGGCGCCATGCCCCGCTCGAGGTTTCGGTACATGTTCTCGATCATGACGATGGCGTCGTCGACCACGAAACCGACCGAGATTGCCAGCGCCATCAGCGACAGGTTGTCGATCGAGAAGCCGGCGAGCCACATCCCGGCGCAGGTTCCGGCCAGCGCCAGCGGCACGGAAACGCCGGCGGCAATCGTCGGTGTGGACCGGCGCAGGAACAGGAACACCACGAACATCACGAGGAACACGGTCGCCAGCAGCGTGAACTGCATGTCGAGCACGCTGGCGCGAATGGTGCCGGTGCGGTCGACCAAGGTCGAAATCTCGACGCCGGCCGGGATCCATTGCTTCAGCTCCGGGATCAGCGCCCGCACCCGATCGACGGTCTCGATCACGTTGGCGTCGCCCTGCTTGGTGATCTGGATCAGCACCGCCGGCTGCCGGTTGAACCAGGCGATGGAACGGGCGTTGCGGACGGAATCCTCGATCTCGGCGACGTCGGACAGCCGCACGAAATTGCCGCCCGCGCTCTTGATGATGATGTCGCGGAACTCCGCCGCCGTGCGCATCTGCCTGTTGATCGCAATGGTCTCGCTCTGGCGGTCGCCGTTGAAGATGCCAGTGGGCCCGATCGGATTGGCCTGTATGACCGCCAGTCGAACGTCGTCGGTCGCGATCCCTGCATTGGACAGTGCAACCGGATTGAGCGCGATCCGCACCGCCGGCTGGTCGGCGCCGGAGACGTTGACCTCCCCGACGCCGGGCACCTGCGAGATTCGCTGGGCCAGTACGGTGTCGGCAACGTCGTACATTGCCGACGTCGAGATGGTCCTGGACGTGAGCGCAATCACGTAGACCGGCGCCGCCGACGGATTGGCCTTGCGGAAGCGCGGCAGCGACGGCAGGTCGCTCGGCAGGTCGGCGAGCGAGGCGTTGATCGCGGCCTGCACGTCGCGCGCTGCGCGATCGATGTTCCGGCCGATCGAGAACCGCAGCAGAATGCTGGTCTGGCCGAGCGAGCTGGTCGAGGTGATCTGGTCAACGCCCGAAATCTGGCCGAGCTTGCGTTCCAGGGGAGCCGCCACCGTCGCAGCCATCACGGACGGATCGGCGCCGGGACGCGAAGCAAAGACCCGGATCATGGGAAAGTCGACATTGGGAACGGAGGCGACCGGCAGGTTCTGGTAGGCGACGATCCCGAGCAGAAACAATCCTATTCCCAGCAGCGTGGTGCCAACCGGCCGGCGGATGAACGGCTCGGAAATCGAGACCATTACTGCATCCCCTCGGTGGCGCCGGCGACCGTCGGCCCCGGCGGCCCGGGATCGGGCACCGTCTTCTCGATGCGGCGGTTGAGCCGGTCGAGCCACAGGTAGATCACCGGCGTGGTGTAGAGCGTCAGCAGCTGGCTGAGCAGCAGGCCGCCAATGATGGAGATGCCGAGCGGAAAGCGCAGCTCCGCGCCGGTGCCGCTTTCGACCGCCAGCGGCAACGCACCGAACAGCGCGGCCAGCGTCGTCATCATGATCGGGCGGAAGCGCAACAGGCAAGCCTGGGTGATGGCTTCGGTCGGAGACATGCCCTGGTGGCGCTCGGCATCGAGCGCGAAGTCGATCATCATGATCGCGTTCTTCTTGACGATGCCCATCAGCAGGATGATGCCGATCAGGCCGATCACCGACAG
>CAZDEZ010000098.1:0-12982 GCA_964504705.1 uncultured Bradyrhizobium sp. | reverse complement strand
ACCGGGCAGGTGTTGAGATGGCACTTGCGCATCATGATGCAGCCGGCCGCGATCAACGGCGCGGTGGCGAAGCCGAACTCGTCGGCGCCCAGCAGCGCGCCGACCACGACGTCACGGCCGGTGCGGAATCCGCCGTCGACCTGCACGGAGATGCGGCTGCGCAGCCGTTCGCGCACCAGCGTCTGGTGCGTTTCGGCCAAGCCAATCTCCCAGGGGGAGCCGGCATGCTTGATCGAGGTGAGGGGGGAGGCGCCGGTGCCGCCCTCGAAGCCCGCGATGGTCACATGGTCGGCGCGCGCCTTGGCAACGCCGGCGGCGACCGTGCCGACGCCAACTTCCGAGACGAGCTTCACCGAAACGTCGCCCTCGGGATTGACGTTCTTCAGGTCGTAGATCAGCTGCGCGAGGTCTTCGATCGAATAGATGTCGTGATGCGGCGGCGGCGAGATCAGGCCGACGCCCGGCGTCGAATGCCGCACGCGCGCGATCGTCGCGTCGACCTTGTGGCCGGGCAGCTGGCCGCCTTCGCCGGGCTTGGCGCCCTGCGCCATCTTGATCTGCATCATGTCGGAGTTGACGAGGTATTCCGTCGTCACGCCGAAGCGGCCCGAGGCGACCTGCTTGATCGCCGAGCGCATGGAATCGCCGTTGGCCATCGGCTTGAATCGGTCGGCTTCCTCGCCGCCTTCGCCGGTGTTGGACTTGCCGCCGATCCGGTTCATGGCGATGGCGAGCGTCGTGTGCGCCTCGCGCGAGATCGAGCCGAAGCTCATCGCGCCGGTGGCGAAGCGCTTGACGATCTCCTTGGCCGGCTCGACCTGGTCGAGCGGGACGGGCTTGCGCTTGTCCTCTTCCGCCGTCTTGATGCGGAACAGGCCGCGCAGCGTCACCAGCCGCTCGGACTGCTCGTTGAGGATCTTTGCAAAGGCGCGGTAGCGCTCCTGCGAATTGCCGCGCACGGCGTGCTGCAGCGCCGAGACCGACTCCGCGGTCCAGGCGTGGTCCTCGCCGCGGGTGCGGTAGGCATATTCGCCGCCGACGTCGAGCGCGCTCTTGTAGACCTGCGCCTCGCCGAACGCGTCGTTGTGGCGGCGCACGGTTTCCTCGGCGATCTCGTTCAGGCCCACGCCCTCGATGCGGGTGTGGGTTCCGGCGAAATACTTGGCGATGAAGTCGGCCTTGAGGCCGACGGCGTCGAAGATCTGCGCGCCGCAATAGGACTGGTAGGTCGAGATGCCCATCTTGGACATCACCTTCAAGAGGCCCTTGCCGATCGATTTGATGTAGCGCTTGACGATCTCGTAGTCGTCGAGCGAGCCCGGCAGCCTCTCCTTCATCGCGACGATGGTTTCGAACGCGAGATACGGATTGATCGCCTCAGCGCCATAGCCTGCGAGACAGGCGAAGTGATGCACCTCGCGCGGCTCGCCGGATTCGACGACGATGCCGACCGACGTGCGCAAGCCTGTGCGGATCAGATGATGATGCACGGCCGCGCAAGCGAGCAGCGAGGGGATCGGAATCCGGTCGGTGCCGATCATGCGGTCGGACAGGATGATGATGTTGACGCCCTCGCGTACCGCGCCTTCCGCGCGCCCGCAGAGCTCGTCCAGCACCTGCTCCATGCCGGCGGCGCCAAGGCCGGCGTGGAAGGTGGTGTCGAGCGTGCGCGACTTGAAATGACCGTCGCCGACTTCCGAGATCGAGCGGATCTTCTCCAGATCCGCGTCGGTCAGGATCGGCTGGCGCACTTCGAGGCGCTTGGTCGAGGCCATGCCCTGCAGGTCGAACAGGTTCGGCCGCGGCCCGATGATCGAGACGAGGCTCATGACGAGCTCCTCGCGGATCGGGTCGATCGGCGGGTTGGTGACCTGCGCGAAATTCTGCTTGAAATAGGTGAAGAGCTGCTTCGGACGGTCCGACAGCGCCGAGATCGGCGTGTCGTTGCCCATCGAGCCCGTCGCCTCCTCGCCGGTCGAGGCCATCGGCGTCATCAGGATGGCGATGTCTTCCTGCGAATAGCCGAACGCCTGCTGCCGGTCGAGCAGCGGCAGGTTGGAGCGCACGCTCTTGCTCGGCGCTGCCGGCAGCTCTTCCAGAACGATCTGGGTGCGGTGCAGCCAGTCACTGTAGGGATGGCTCCTGGCGAGTTCCGCCTTGATCTCGTCGTCGGGAATGAGGCGGCCCTGTTCGAGGTCGACCAGCAGCATCTTGCCGGGCTGCAGCCGCCACTTGGTGACGATCTGGTCTTCCGGAATCTTGAGCACGCCCATTTCGGACGCCATCACGATGCGGTCGTCGCTGGTGACGAGATAGCGCGCCGGCCGCAGGCCGTTGCGGTCGAGCGTGGCGCCGATCTGGCGGCCGTCGGTAAACGCGATCGCGGCCGGGCCGTCCCACGGCTCCATCAGGGCGGCGTGATATTCGTAGAAGGCGCGGCGCTGCTCGTCCATCAGCGGATTGCCGGCCCAGGCCTCCGGGATCATCATCATGACCGCGTGCGGCAGCGAGTAACCGCCCTGCACGAGGAATTCGAGCGCGTTGTCGAAACAGGCGGTGTCGCTCTGACCCTCATAGGAGATCGGCCACAGCCGGCTGATGTCCTTGCCGAACTTCTCGGAATGCACGGACGCCTGCCGCGCCGCCATCCAGTTGACGTTGCCGCGCAGGGTGTTGATTTCGCCGTTATGGGCGATCATCCGGTAGGGATGCGCCAGCGACCAGGTCGGGAAGGTGTTGGTGGAGAAGCGCTGATGCACCAGCGCCAGCGCGCTTTCGAAATCCTTCTCGTGCAAGTCGGGATAGTACTTGCCGAGCTGGTCGGCGAGGAACATGCCCTTGTAGATCACGGTGCGGCAGGACATCGACACCGGGTAATAGCCGGCGAGCCCGCGGTCGCGGCGCTGGTAGATCGCCTGCGAAATCGACTTGCGCAGGATGTAGAGCCGGCGCTCGAAATCGTCGTCGGTCTTGCCGACGCCGTTGCGGCCGATGAACACCTGCATGTGATAGGGTTCGGTCGGCTTGACGGTGACGCCGAGCGAGGAGTTGTCGGACGGCACGTCGCGCCAACCGAGCAGCTGAAAGCCTTCGTCGCGGATCTGGTCGGCGATGATGCTCTTGATCACCTTTCGCCACGCCGTCTCCTTCGGCATGAACAGCGCGCCGATGGCGTACTGGCCGGGCTCCGGCAACTGAAAGCCGATCTCGGCGGCCTTGCGCTTGAAGAAGGTGTGCGGGATCTGCACGAGGATGCCCGCACCGTCGCCGAACAGCGGGTCGGCGCCGACGGCGCCGCGATGCTCGAGGTTGCAGAGAATGGAGAGCGCGTCGGACACGATCTGGTGCGACGCCTTGCCCTTGATGTTGGCGATGAAGCCGACGCCGCAGGAATCCTTTTCGAGCGAGGGATCGTAAAGACCTTCGGCCGGCGGACGCCAGCTGTGCTCGCGCAAGGTGCTTTCCTGGACCGGTTTCGAATCCGGGACCGCCGACATCGCTTCATGGATGATGTCTTCGCGCTCGAATTCCGACCCGCTCATTTCCTCAGTCCTTCTCGATCCGGCTCGTCACGAACCTCGCCGTCATCGGCGCACCTTGGGCGTTGCGGTACCCATCGGGTCACCGCTCGTCCGCCGCGAGCCGCAATGTCTTAAATTCAGGCTGTCGCGTTCATCGTCCCCGGCGAACGCGTCTTGCCTGCACCTTACCGGCCTCCGAGGGGCCGATTTTTCGCTGCAATCCCCGTGCCGGGAACGCCGCACAATTGGGACAGGGATACTGCCCTAAATCACAACATGCCAAATTTTTCTCTATCACACAAGCGTGTGAAAGTCGCCGATTGCATGGCAGATACCAGCATCCCGGTGGGGATGGCCCAAGGGGCACGGTTCACGCCTGTGCCACGCCGCGTTCCTGCCCAAGGACCGCCGGAATCGCCGAAGAACCTGCGCCCCGGCAGAAGAGCGAAAAACGCTCCGGGGCGTGACAGGAGCATTCGGCGATGAAGTTGTTCATAGGATGGGTGCTGGCGGCAGGGCTGGCGTTGAGCGCGACCGCGGCGAGCGCCCAGGTAGCGGGTCCCAGCAGGGTCTCGGATTTCGGCGGCCCCTATGTCGAAGGACCGCCCTATCGCGGCGGGCCCTATTACGCGCCGCCTCCGGTTGAGGTTCCGCCGCCGCGCTACGGCCATGGCGGTTACGGCCCCGGCTATGCGCCCGGTTATGCCGCGGCAGCGCTGGTGCCGCCGCATGAGGTCTACAGCATCATCCGCGAGGCCGGCTTCTCGCCGCTTGGCGTCCCCCGCCAGCGTGGCTTCATCTACACCATCGCGGTGATTGACCGCGGCGGCGAAGACGGCCGCCTGGTGATCGATGCCCGTTCCGGTCGTATCCTGCGGTTCGTGCCGGCCTGGCACGGCGCGCCTTATGAGGGTGCATGGAATTCATCCTACGGCCCGCGCGGCCCGTTGCCGCCGGCTGACCTCAGGAGCAGCGCGCACCCGCCGGGTCCGGCGCCGCGCGTCGCCAGCCGCAGCGTGCCGGTGCCGAAGCCAAACCCGCTGGCCGGCAAGCCGGCGGCTGAACCCGCCAAGCCCGCGACGGAGGCTGCTGCCAAGCCGGCTCCCGAGCCCACCGCCAGCAAGCCGGCTAACGAGGCGCCAAAGCAGCAGGCCGCTGCCGCGCAAGCGAAGCCCGCGGAGGCCGCGCCGACGACGACGGCCACCACAGGCCAGACCCAGGCCAAGCCTGCCCCGAGCATCTTGCCGACGCAGGAAATGCCGAAGGCGCAGGGGCTGGAGTAGCCGTCATTGCGAGCAAAGCGAAGCAATCCAGCTTCGCGGCACGATGAAAAGCTGGATTGCTTCGTCGCTTCGCTCCTCGCAATGACGAACAAAAAAACGCCCCGGTTTCCCGGGGCGTTTTCCTGTCAGCCAATATCTGCCGAAGCCCGCTCGAGGTCAGGCCGCGACCTTAGCCGCCGAGCCGTCGACGACCTGCGGAGCCTTGTCGCCGCCCGCGATCGGAATGCTGCGCGGCTTCTTGGCCTCGGGGATCTCGCGGACGAGATCGACATGGAGCAGGCCGTTCTCGAGGGAAGCGTTCTTCACCTGGACGAAGTCGGCAAGCTGGAAGACGCGTTCGAAGGCGCGCGAGGCGATGCCGCGATAGAGCACGTCGGACTTGTCCTTGCCGTTCTCGTTGGCGACCTTCTCGCCCTTGATCGTCAGCGTGTTTTCCTTCGCGACGATGGAGAGCTCGCTCTGCGCGAAGCCGGACACGGCTACCGAGATGCGGTAGGCGTTCTCGCCGGTGCGCTCGATGTTGTAGGGGGGGTAGCCGGGGCTGCCGTCCGAAGTCACCTGGTCGAGCAGGTTGAAGAGGCGGTCGAAGCCGACGGTGGAACGGTAAAACGGGGTGAGGTCGTAGGTGCGCATGGATAGTCCTCCATTGAGCGACTGTTGCTATGTCCCGCCCGCCATCGGGCCGGGCCGTCTTCCTGTGCAGCCTGAGGCTTCGGTTTCCCGAAACACTGGTAGCGGCCTGCACGAAGGTGATATGGAGGGCGTTCCACGGCGTTCAAGAGGGCGAGAACCGCCCGCTTTGGGACGCTGGACCCCTTGATTTCCAGCCTTTTCCACCTATCGCGGTTTGCCCCATGACGCTTGTCTCGATCCCTTCCAATCCGGTTCCGGAGGACGTCGTCTCGGGCACCATCAAGACCCCCGACGGCGCCGAGCTGCGCTTTGCGCGCTGGGCGCCGCCCGCGGGCCGCAAGGGCACGGTCTGCGTGTTCACCGGGCGCACCGAGCAGATCGAGAAATATTTCGAGACGGTGCGCGACCTGCGCGAGCGCGGCTTTGCCGTGGCCATGATCGACTGGCGCGGGCAAGGGCATTCGTCGCGGCGGCTGCGCGATCCGCGCAAGGGCTATGTCCGCGACTTCGCCGATTTCGAGGTCGACGTCGAGACCTTCGTTCAGCAGGTGGTGCTGCCGGATTGCCCGCCGCCCTACTTCGCGCTGGCCCATTCGATGGGCGGCGCCGTGATGCTGCGGGTCGCGCACGCCGGAAAGCGCTGGTTCGACCGCATGGTGCTCTCCGCTCCGATGATCGACCTGCCGGGCAGGGCGACGTCGCTGCCGGTGCGGATGCTGGTGAAGGCGCTGCGCTGGTCCGGGCAGGGTGGGCGCTACGTGCCGGGGGGCAGCGACCAACTCACCGGCTCGGAATCCTTCGTCAACAATCCCCTGACCAGCGATCCCGTGCGCTATGCCCGCAACGCCGCGATCCTCGAGGAAGACCCGACGCTGGGGCTGGCGTCACCGACGATCGCCTGGGCCGATGCCGCCTTCACGGCGATGCACGCCTTTCGCGGCATGAGCTACCCCTCGGACATCCGCCAGCCGATCCTGATGCTGGCGGCGAGCAACGATACCATCGTTTCGACCGCCGCGATCGAGGAATTCGCCTATCATTTGCGCGCGGGCTCTCATCTCGTCATCGCCGGCGCCAAGCACGAGATCCTGCAGGAACAGGACCGCTACCGCGCGCAGTTCTGGGCGGCGTTCGACGCCTTCGTGCCGGGCACGCCGCTGTTCAAATGAGGGCGGTAGGATGGGTTGAGCTCTTCGCGAAACCCATCATCTCTCGGCAAGAAAGAAGCGATGGGTTTCGCTGACGCTCAACCCATCCTACGCAGCACCCTTACAGCGTCTTCAGATATTCGATCAGATCGTAGCGCTCGTCGTCGGTCAGCTTGCGGCCGATCACGCCGTTCGGATAGGTCTTCTTGTCGGCGTCCGCCGGCGCCTCGAGGGAGTGGCCGAGCACGCTGTTACCCTTGATGCTCTTGCCATTGCCGTCCGTCGTCGAGAACAGGGTCTGGCCGGTCTTGCATGAGGATTCGCCCGAAGCCGGCACGTTAAAGCCGACCTGTTTCGGATCGAAGTCGCGCGCGCCCAGGCAGAACTGTTTCGGACGCTCGGCCTGCGGCGTCAGCATCCAGTACAGCGAGGGCACCGAGCCGTTGTGGATGTAGGGCGCCGTCGCCCACACGCCGTTGAGGGGCCGGGCGCGGTATTGCGGTTCCTTGGCGGGGTTGGGACAATTGCTGCGCTCGCCCCAGATCGCCTTGAGCTGCTGCGGGTCGGTGATGCCGCGATCGTCCATCCACTTGCGGCTGACCTTGTCGACCACGATCATCAGCGCAATCGCGAACGGCATGTCGGTCGAGGAATAGGCCGGCAGGTCCTTGCACTTCCATTGCACGCCGAGATCCTGCGCGGGATTGAGCTTGAGGGAAGCAGGCACCTGAACCTGCCGCGTCGCCAGCACGTCGGCCTGGGCGGGATCCGTTCCCATCGCCGCCGCGCTCTTCTGGACTTCGTCCATGATCCAGCCGCCGTCGGGATCCTGTTTCCAGCGCGGGTTCGCCGTCCAGAAACTCTTGTCCGGAAACTGCGCGTCGAAGGCCGGGTCGGCGACGGGCCCGAGGTGACACTCCGCGCAGATATTGGCGTAGAGCGCGCGCCCCTTCGCAACACGTTCCGGATTGATCTTCCAGTCCGGATCGTCCGGGAAGAGATGGGACGGCCATTTGGGCGAGGTCAGCCCGCCAAAACCCTTTGGCGTGCGGCTGAAAGGATCGGCGCCGCGCAGCATCTTCTCGATGCGCACGAGATTTTCCAGCGCGAGCGACGAGCGGAAGAGCCGGTCCTGCGGAAAGTCGGGCGACAGATTGAGCGAGGCGCGCACGCCGAGCGCCTCGCCGGCGTTGCGGACCAGTGGCTGCTCGATCGAGGCGTCATATTGCGCCCACCACAACCACGGCACGGTCCACACCGGCGGATAGCTGACCGGTGCGTCGTTGGCATGCAAATTGGCTTCATAACCCTGCAGGTCGCTCTTGACGTAGTCGACATAGAAAACCTGATTGCCGATCCGGTTGAGCGCGTCGAGCCTGCCATAGCCTTCCGGCGTGTCGGCCTGGCCCTTGCTCTTCAGCGTCTTTTCGGTGACGTCGATCTGGCCCTTCAGGAAATTCCAGACGTCGTTGAGCTCGTCCTTGAGCCTGTTGCGTTGCGCCTTGTCGGCGTCGCGTCCGAGCACGCGGTTGGCGAAGCGATCGAAGCGCCCCGGCACTTTCAGGGTGTAGAGGATGGCAAGGCCGGTCGCGAGTTCGAGCTTGCGCAGCTCCAGCATCGACGGCCCGCCGTCGAAGCGGATGCTGGTGCCCTTGTAGTTGATGCTTCCGGTATGGCAGCCGGCGCAGGTGAGACCGATCCTGTCGGATTCCGCGCCGCCGGTTGCCGGATTGACGACGCCGGTCATGCGCGCAAAGCCTACCGGCAGTCCGTCGAAATTGTCCGCGGGCAGCGGTTTCAGGCCAGCCACCTGCTCCGGCGCCGGCTCCGTCCTGGCGTCGGAGCTCACAAAGCCGAAGCGGCGCAGGTAACCCGCGTCGGTGCGGACGGTCTTGGGGCTCGGTATGAATCCGAAGCGCTCCAGATAGGCGCTGTCCGACAGCAGGCCGGGGCGGCTGAACAGACGCAGGCCCGGCTGCTCGAGCGCGACGTACCATGCGTAGGGAACCGGAAAGGTCGCAGTGCCCTGGCTTGCATGATGAAACCAGAACCGGTCTTCGGTCGACCAGTTCTGGTCGAGCCAATAGGCCGCCTTCACCGGGACACGGGCCGGAAGCGCCGGCGGCACCAGATCCCCGATTACCGGGATCGGCCGGAACAGTCCGGGGAATTCGGCGAACAGGACGACGAGCCCCACGGCCAGCGCGACGACTGCGGCGGTCGCCTTGGCGAGCGTGCGACCGACGCCGCTGCCCTGCACCGGATGCGCCGACAGCCGCGCATTGATCCGCTCCGGCAGTCGCCGCTCGGTGAAGAGCGTGCGGACTTCGGCGACGCTGAGATAGCGCTCCTCGCCCTCGCCCTTGCCCATGATGCTGAGCAGCACCGGCCACTCGCCGTTCATCAGCTTGCGGTCGATGGCGCGTCGGTGTCCCTTGGCGCGCTCGAAATTGGCGTTCATGTAGGTGACGATCTCGCTGCCGCTCAACCCGATCTCCGTGCCACCGCCCATCGGGTCCGCCCGCTCCCTGCCGAACGAAGCCAGGCGCGCGATCTCGTCCTCGTGGACGTGGGCCTTGGCATCGAGGATGCGCGAGCCGACGCCATGCTTGTCGAGAGGGCCGTTGCGCAGCTCGTCGAGCGTGGCGCCGGACCACCAGCTCCTGATCAGGCGGAAGGGGTTCAGCCCGTTGGCGACCAAAGCGACCAGCCGGGTCTCGATGCCTACCTTCACTTTCGCAAATCCGGTCTTGCCGCTCGCCGCCTGTACGGTCTGCGCCAGGGTGCCGAGCGGGACGTCATGGCCGCCGACATATCCTTCCGCGACGACCGCGCGCAGGAAAGGGCAGGGATTGTCGGGCGAAACGGCGATCGGCCGGCGAGGCGTGCCCGGATTCGGCACAATGCGGTCTTGCATGATCAAGTCCCCCAACAGCGGACAATCAAGAAATGATTCGGTGGCGCGAATGAAGTGCCGCGGCGCAACGCCGCGAGCCTGCTACCTCAGGGTGAAGCAAATCTTGGCTGAATCGGGGAGGCTGTCAACCAAGCCGTGACGCCGCCTGTGCATCGCCGCGGGCGACGATCCGATCGTCAGCGATTTGCCGAGCGCTTGGCCTCGACCAGGGTCAATTTTGTCGACGGCACGCCTGCTTTCAGCAGCCCCTCTCGGTAATGGGCGACGTCGGCAAGCTCCTTCCATCTGAAGTTTCGCAGATGTTTTTCGACGGTGATGCCCGGATAGTTCTCGAGCAGGACCTGCGTCGCCTTGGCCGCTTCGTCGCTGCGATCGAGCTGCGCCAACGCTGCGGCCCGGATTGCGAGCGCCTGCAGATGGTTGGGATTGGCGTAGAGCGCTTCGCGCGACCATGACAGCGAAGCGTCATATTGTCCAAGCAGGTAGTGGCTGAACGCGTTGAACGCCGCAAACTGGTAGCGGGGATCGCTGTTGCCGCGCTGTGCCGCCATCGTGAACAATTCGACGGCTGCCCGATGTTCGCCGCTGTAGAGATGGCATGCGCCAAGCACGCCGCGGGCGCCCATGTCGTACGGGTTGAGCCCGACCGCCCGCTTGGCGGCATCCATCGCCGCCTCGTGATGTCCTTCCAGCGCATGGAGATAGGCGAGAATCTGGAATGCAAAGGACGAACGGGGGTCGAGTCGGACGCTGCTCTCCGCGAGCGACATCGCGGTATCCCACACTTCACGCGTGCCCTTGATCCATCCGAAATGGATCGCCTGGGTCTGGATGGTGGCAAGATAGGCCCGCGCGATCGCCAGCGTCGGATCGAGCGCGATGGCTTCCTTGAACAGGTCGATCGCGGTCTCGAAATCGGCCTGGGTCTGCAGGTAGTAGTGGGACAGTCCTTTCAGGAAGCGATCCCATGCCGTGATGTCGTTGGATGGGCGGGGCGGGGCGGAAGCCTCCGCCCGGTAGATCTCTGCCGCGATCGCCGCCGACAGGCTGGTGGTGAGCTCGTCCTGCATCGCAAATAGGTCGCCGATGTCGCGGTCGAACCGGCCGGTCCACAGCTGTTCGCCGGTCTCTGGCGCGATCAGTTCGGCGGTGACGCGGATCTTGGTCGTGGAGCGCCGCACCGAACCCTGGATCAGATAGGTCGCGTCGATCTCGCGCGCGATAAGCCGCGTGCTGACGTTCTTGCCCTTGAACGAGAAGGTCGAGTTTCGGCTCAGCACCCGGTAGAACGATTGCAGCGACAGCGCGTGGATCAGGTCCTCGGTGAGCCCGTCGGAGAAATACTCGTCCGCGCTTTCGCTCAAATTCGCAAACGGCAGCACGCCCACGATCGCCGTCCGGTACTGGGCGGGAAGGCTGGTCGCCGACGACTCACCCGGGGTTCTGGCGGAGATCCCGCCGCCGGCGTCCGGCCCGGCGGGCTGCCAGGTCCAGACGTGCACCGCCTCGCCGATGTTCTTGAAACGGTGGGGGCCGGCGTCGACGAGGGCGACGCTCAATCGCTTGCCGGCCTCGTGGCTGGCCTTGCTCGAAACCGCGATGCCGCCGAGCGGGGCGACCGATTCGAGGCGAACGGCGATGTTGACGTCGTCGCCGAACACCTCGTCCTCGTCGGCCATGACGTCGCCCATGTGGATTCCCATGCGGAACTGCATGAGGCGATCGCCCGGCAGGTGTGCGTTGCGCTCCGCCATCAGCGTCTGCATCGCGGTCGCGGCCTCGATGGCCCCTACGATACTCGGGAATTCCAGCAGGAAACCGTCGCCGGTGTTCTTCACCAGGCGGCCGCCATGGTTGAGGATGATCGGATAGATCGCGGTCCGGTGGGCCTTGAATGTGGCATGCGTCCCCGCCTCGTCGGCTCCCATCATGCGGGAATAGCCGGCGACGTCAGCGCAGACGATGGCTGCCAAGCGTCTTTCCATGCTTCCAGTATATCCCCAACGGGGTAGGAACGGGCTGATAACCTCTACGTGTTCGGCCGGCCGATTCCAACTTATAAAAGATTTTAACGCTCATAAAATGCGTCGGACTTGGCGGAAGCCGGATTTTGTCATGATAGTCACCGCAATGTACCGAAAGCGGCGCACACATTATTGGCCAGACGGGGCTGCGGAACCGGCGAAATGATGGTTGAGATGCTCGGCATTCACGAACTCTGGCTTTTCGTTGTTTCCGGCCTTTTACTCAATGTTACGCCGGGGCCGGACACCGCCTACATCATCGGCCGAAGCATCCAGCTCGGCTGGCGCGGCGGGGCGGCGGCGGCCATCGGCATCAGCTGCGGATGCCTGGTCCATGTGCTGGGCGCCGCTATCGGCCTGTCGGCCCTGCTGATGGCGTCCTCGACCGCATTCACCGTCCTCAAGCTCGCTGGCGCGGCCTATCTGCTGTTCACGGGGGTGCAGATGCTGCTGTCGCGCGCACGGCCGCTGACGGACGTTGCGGTTGGAGGTGGCGCGACGTCGCTTTCGTCCGTGTTCTGGCAGGGCGCCCTGACCAATGTGCTCAATCCCAAGGTCGCGCTGTTCTTTCTCGCCTTCCTGCCGCAATTCGTGGACGGCGCCTCGGAGCACAAGCCGCTGGCCTTCCTGCTGCTCGGGGCCATCTTCATCTTCAATGGCACGCTTTGGTGCCTGACCATCGCCGCTTTTGCGTCGAAGGCGGCGACGCGCCTGCGCCGGTCGGAAGGCACGATCGCCTGGATCAACCGGGCGCTCGGCGGGCTGTTCGTCTATCTCGGCATCCGCGTGGCGATGCTGGAGGCGAGGTAGTCGAGATCAACCGTGGATCCTGACCAGCGCGTTGCCGGCGATATAGAGCCCGAGCAGGATCAGCGCGATCAGGAACCAGCGGCGGAATTCCTCCGGATTCATCCGCGAGCGCACCGCCTGTCCGACGAACATGCCGGCAAAGGACGCCGCCATCGCGACGGCCCCGGGCAACGCGGTCGCCGCGGTCAGCAGTCCGGACGCGGTGATGTTGAAGGCCAGCGCCACCGTCGCGACCGTGAAGAACACCCCCAGCGCTTGCACCAGTTCGTCCTTTTCCATGCCGATCGCCTGCATGTAGGGCATGGACGGAATCACCTGCACGCCGGTCGCCGCCGACACCACGCCGGTGATGAGGCCGACGATGCCGCCGATCCACTTTTCGTTGCGGCGGGAGACCCTGAACTGCAGCCTGCTCAGCCCCATGACGGCGTAGATCACCAAGAGGGCGCCGAGGGTCACCGTGCCCCAGGGAGCGTAAGGTCCGGTCAGCAGGTCCGCGTTGAGCCAGATGCCGACCACGGTGCCGATCATCAGCGGCCACAGCCGGCGCACGATGTCGCGCAGAAACGGCCCGCCAAAGGTCTGCCAGATATTGGTGACGATCGCCGGCACGATGACGATCGCGATCGCCTGGGCCGTCGGCATG
>CAZDEZ010000097.1:0-13086 GCA_964504705.1 uncultured Bradyrhizobium sp. | reverse complement strand
CCGAGGACGGCGACACCGCCGGCGCGCTGCGCATCTACAAGGCGCTCTGGGATCTGCTGGATCGCGACTACGGCATGGAGCCGTCCAAGACGACGCAGGATCTGGTGGCGAGCATCAAGCTCGGCGAGATCGAACGGCCGGTGTCAGGCGGAAACTCACAGGGCGCGGTGCGCAGGATTCATGAGACCGCCCAAACCGCCTCCGTGCCGGGTATCGTGCCGCCGAAGATTGCCGCAAAGCCGTGTTTGGTGCTGCGACCTTTCGCGATGCACGGCGTTGCCAGCGACCAGGTGCATCTGGTGCAAGGATTCAGCCTTCATCTTGCGGCCTCGCTGGTCCGGTTTCGGGAGTGGAGTGTAGTGGATCGTCCTCCGCCTCAGCTGATACTTCCCGAGCGCGGAGCCGCCCCGCAATATTGCATCGAAACCACCGCCTATCAGGCTGGTGCCGAAATCAACATGGTGATGGTGCTCAAGGACGAGGTGACAGGCACCTTTATCTGGAGCGAGAGTTTTCGGCTGAGTCTGGCGAACTGGTTCGAGGCGCAACAACGGATCATACGCCGGATCGCCAGCTCCCTTAACGTGCAGCTGTCGGCGGAGCGGCTGGTGCGGCTTGCCGGCGAGCCGGACGTCTCGCTCGATGTCTATGATCGCTGGCTGCGCGGGCAGGACCTGATGGCGCGATTCGACCCGGAAAGCTGGCAGCGAGCCGTCGCCATCTTTCGCGATGCCATCCACGAGAGTCCGGGCTTCTCTCCCTGCTACAGCAGTCTCGTCCAGATGAACAACATCGAGCACTTTGTGCATCCCGGCGTCTTCCGCGATCTCGAAAAGGCCAGGGGAACGCTCGAACTCGCAAAGATGGCGGTGCAGCTCGACCCGGTCGATTCGCGGGCGCATCTTTGCTGTGGCTGGTCATATACGCTGGCGCTGCGGGAAGCAGATGCTGCACCACACATGGATCTCGCTTGCGAACTCAACGACAATGATCCGTGGACTCTGCTGTCGTCAGGGCAATACGCCGCCTTCTGTGGGTCGATCGAGCAGGCTCGTGAGCGCGCCCAGCAATCGCTGGCAGTCTCGCCGGCTCCTTCGTATCTCGAATGGAGTTATCACACCATCATACGCTTTCTCTCGCGCGATTATACCGGGGCGCTGGAAGCGTGCGATCGTACCAATGGCGTTGTGAAGCTGATGCCGGCCTGGCGAATTGCCGCACTCGTTCATTCAGGCGATCGGGAAAGGGCGCGGGAGGAAGCTTACCGATTCCTCAATGCAATACGTTCGTTCTGGATTGGCCCGGTGGCTCCCACCGACGAGGCCATCACAGGCTGGCTGCTGCAGGGACTCCCGATCATGGTGACGTCGAGATGGGAAGCCCTGCGCGAAGGCTTGCGCGGCGCAGGGCTCCCGGTCGATGAGATCAGGCAGTTCTCGGCATGAACCCGGTCGGCTCAGGCGCAAAGACTGATCGTGTAGTCGCCGATACGTTCGGCATGGACGCGAAGCCGCTCCTCTTCCGGGATCACCGGGTCGAGGCCGTTGAACAGGCGCTTGTAGAACGGCGGCAGCGGATAGGTCGAGCCGGGCTGGTTGAGCAGCGATTCGGAATCCTCGATCATCGCCTTCGGCGGCAGCTTCACCACGATGGTGTCCTGCTCGGACGTTACGAACTTGATGCTCTTGAAGCGCTCGGGAACGGTGGCGAACACCTGCGCCCTGGCGAGTTGCTCCTTGAACTCCTCCATCGAGCTCGGCACCGGATAGCTGTTCTCGTCACCCAGGTAGTTGACGCCGGTGGCCCAGGTCTTGACCAGGTTGCCCCAGCGCTCGTGGTTGGTGACTTGTAACCGTTCGATCTGCATGTTCGACACTCCCTCCAGGTTGCGTGATGCGGAAAAATTCCGATCACAGAAATGCAGGCACCGCCTGCTGCAAGCCGGCTGTCTCGGCGGTGAATTCCGCCAGCCGCGCCATACATTCGATATCGGGTACGCCCGCGAGCACGTTGGCCGGAAAATGCCGACCGAATTCCCCGTCGGGCCGCGCCATGGCCAGCGCGCCGAAAATCACTTCCGCCACGATGATCGATCCCAGCGGGCCGAGATGAAAACCCTGCGCCGGCTGCTGCATCGCCTCGAACAGGACGAAGAACGGCAGCGGCGGATCGTTGGAAAGCGTTTCGACGTCGGCGTCGGTGAGGCCGCCATAGGCGGCCGAGGCCGACGAAAGCCATTGCCGGAGCTGGGCGACGCGGAAGGCCCGGTCGCCCAGGAGCCGCGACTGCGCGATGAAGTCGGGCCGCCGGGCGGCGATCTCGGCAATCAGCGCATCGACCGACCACATCCCGGCAAGCGTTGCGCCGAGCAGATCGCGATACAGCAGCCCGACCCGCTCGGTGGCATCGAAGGCCGGGAAGATGTGGTCGTTGCCGAGGCCGTCGCTGAGATAGGGGCCGATACGGCGGCTGAAGTTCGGCCGCGATCCGTCGATCTCGAAGAAGCGGGACCACTGCACCATCCATGTCTCGTCCAGCGGCATGTTGACGGGCTCGTTGACCGAGTTCTTCTCGAGCGTGTTGTTGAGGTCGTGTTCGGACAGGTCGTTGATGCGGTACTCGGGGCGGACCATGGCGTGGCCGAAGCGGAACGCGCCGTGCGAGAACTCGAACGGGATCCGCCACTCGCCGGAAGCCGAATCCGGGGTCTGGTCCATGAAGCGCGGGTTCGACGCCGAATAGGCCGCGTAGATCGCCGGATGCAGTACGCGCCGCATCGCATCCTTGGCGATGATGGTGCGATAGATCGATGTGAGCGCCTCGCGCGCGCACAGGAAGCGTCGATAGGCGGCGCCGAAGCGCGCATTGGCGTTGCTGACGGGCTCGGCGCGGCGGACGAGGTCGACGAGGCCGTTGTGCAGCAGTGCGAACATCGCGGTGAGCTGCGAGATGATGGCGTGGTCGTCGTTGCGGGCGTCGGCGACCAATGCTTCCGTCAGCGCCGGGCGCTGCCCGGGGATGTTGCGATCGACCCCCGTGACGTTCTCGGCCTGCGCCCGCGCGATGTCGCGGAACGGACAGCCCGCGGCGCGCGGGGTCTCTTTCCAGCGCATGCGGCCGAGGCGAAGCTTGGTGCGGCGATCGTCGCTCGGCGAATCCAGTGCATAGAGATGCGGCGAGCCGACCGGGCCGCTGCCGTAGAGGCTTTCCAGCATCAGCGGCGTGCGGCGTGCGTTGCCCGTCGCGGCGCCGCGCCGGCCGGCGACCGAAAGCGGAAGCGCCGATTGCACCAGGTCATGCGCCACGAACTGCAGCAGGTAGGTATAGCCCGACGGGATCGCGGGGTTCTCCCAGCGCTGCAGCGACGCATCCCGATGCGACGGCCAGGCGATCTCCGCATCCATCCGCCGCGACAGCCGGTGCATCAAACCGCGGACGTGCTGCACGTGGGAAGGGAATTCGACCGGGTCGACGCCGAATGCGCGGAAGCGCTGCGAAGCGTGCGGCGTGCCGAGGAAATGCCGAAAACCGGGAGCTGCGTTTCCTCCAGCGACAGGGCAGGCCGGCCCGATTCCGGGAGCCCGCGGAGAGGTCGCATCGGCACTGAGCGTTGCCATCACAGATATCTCGTCCCGTGTTGGACGACGAGCCTGCTAGGCCTGCCGTGAAATTATCGTGATTTTTTGACGGGAAATTGTACGGATTTTGATCGCAAATCGCGGCCGCGCCGCTCTCCGCTCGCCGCCCTTGATCGCCCTTGAATTGCAGTATTTGTCCATGCCGACGTTTGATTGCGCGGCGGCCGCCTCGCACATTCGTGACATGACAAGTCCCCTCGAACGGGATAAATACTTCGCATGCGAACTAAATGGATGGGCCTGAATTGGATCGCCGGCTGATCTACCTGCTCAACGTGGCGCAGCGCCGCGTGCAGCGCTTTGTGGCGACGCAGGCGCCAAGAGGCGTCACCGCGACCCAGGCCGGACTGTTGTTCGTGCTGGGGCGGCGCGACGGCGTGCTGCTCGGCGAGGCCGGCGCCGCGCTCGACCTCGGCATGCCCGGTATCAGTGGCCTCGTGGAACGCACGGTCGAGGCGGGCCTGATCGAGAAGCGCGCCGATCCGGAGGACGGCCGGGCCTGGCGGCTGTGGCTGACGGCATCCGGCCGGCGGGCGCTGTCGCGCGCCAAGGCCGGCGCCGCCGAACTCAACGCGCGGCTGATGGAAGGGTTCACCGAGGCCGAGATCGACATCGTCGCGCGCTGGCTTGCCAGCGTGCAGAGGAAATTTCCCAAAGGAGAAAACGAATGAGCGAGCATATCAGGATCGAACGCAATGACGGCATCGTAACGCTCACCTTCGCGCGGCCGGACAAGAAGAACGCGCTGACCAACGCCATGTACGGCGTACTGGCGGATCAGCTGATATCCGCCGAGACCGATCCCGCCGCGCGGGTAATCGTGCTGCGCGGCGAGGGCGACATGTTCACCTCTGGCAACGACGTCGGTGAATTCGCTGGCATTGCCACCGGCGCGATCCGCGGCGAACGGCACGTGTCGCGCTTCGTGCGGGCGCTGGCGCAGTCGAGCCGGCCGCTGGTCGCCGCCGTGCAGGGCCGCGCCGTCGGTATCGGCACCACCATGCTGCTGCATTGCGATTTCGTGGTGCTGGCCGACAATGCCAGGCTCTCGACGCCCTTCGTCAACCTCGCGCTGGTGCCGGAGGCGGCCTCGACGCTGCTGATGCCGCTGCGCGTCGGCCATGCCCGCGCCTTCGAGATGTTCGCGCTCGGCGAGGCCATGGACGCGCCGACGGCCCACAATCTCGGCATCGCCAACCGCGTGGTGCCGCTGGAGCGGCTGCATGCGGAAGCAGCCGATGTCGCCGCGCGGCTTGCGAAACTGCCGGCCGGCTCGCTTGCCGCCACCAAGCGGCTGATGCGCAATCCGGCGGCGCTGATTGCGCAGGTCGAGGCGGAAAGCGAGCGCTTCGCCGAGCGGTTGACGACCGCGGAAGCGCGCGAGGCATTCACCGCCTTCGCCGAGCGCCGGCCGCCCGATTTCATGAAAGTGGCCTGAGTTCCCGGGGATGGCATGGTAAGAGAGGTTCCCAAGACAGGAATTTCTCATGCCATTCTGGACCTGCGAACAGTGCGGCGCTCAATTTCCTGATAGTGCCGCACCGCCCGCGTCGTGTCCGATCTGCGAGGACGAGCGGCAATTCGTCAACTGGAAGGGCCAGACCTGGACTTCCCGCGAACAGCTAGGTGTCACCCATCGGCTGGTCTGGCGCGACGACCTCGGCTTGACGGGCTTTGCCGCCGAGCCGGCGCTTGCGATTGGTCAGCGCGCGCTGCTGGTGCCCGACAGGGACGGCGGCGTGCTCTGGGATTGCGTGCCGCTGGTGACGGCGGAAGCGGTCGCGCATGTGAAATCGCTCGGCGGGCTGAAGGCGATTGCGGTCTCGCACCCGCATTTCTATGGCGCGGTCGCCGACTGGAGCGATGCCTTCGACGGCGTGCCCATCTATCTTCACGGCGATGACCGGAAGTGGTTGACGCGGCCGCATCCGGCCATCGTGGCATGGTCGGGCGAGCGCCATCGCATCTCCGACGAGGTCGTCCTGGTCCGGGCCGGCGGGCATTTTGCCGGCGGCACCGTCATGCACTGGCGGGCAGGGTCGGATGGACGCGGCGCGCTGCTGACCGGCGATATTGCCATGGCGACGATGGACCGCCGCTGGGTGAGTTTCATGTACAGCTTCCCGAACTACATTCCGCTCAACGCCACCGCCGTGCGCGCGATCTGGCGGGCGGTCGAGCCGCTGCCGTTCGACCGTCTGTACGGCGCCTGGTGGGGCCGCAACATCGAAACCGGCGCCAGGGCGGCCTTCGAGGCGTCGGTCCGCCGGTATCTCTCCGCGATTTCGGGTTGAGCTGGCGAGCCGTGCGATCTTGCCACTGCAGATAGCGGCGCTATATCAGGGCTTTCCCGCCACCTCCATTTCGACCGAGCCCGCATGACCACGACCACTGCCGCCCCCGAATCCCAGCCGTTCCAGGCCGAAGTCGCCGAGCTCCTGCACCTGATGGTGCATTCGGTCTATTCGGAGACCGACATCTTCCTGCGCGAGCTGATCTCCAACGCATCCGACGCCTGCGACAAGCTGCGCTATGAGGCGATCGCGAAGCCCGATTTGATCGCCGACGGTACGCCGCCGGAAATCCGCATCGTGCCCGACAAGGCAGCGAAGACGCTTGCCGTGGTCGACAGCGGCATCGGCATGGATCGCCAGGAGCTGATCGACAATCTCGGCACCATTGCGCGCTCCGGCACGAAGTCCTTTGTCGCCCGCCTCACCGAAGCCAGGGACGGCGCCAACCTGATCGGCCAGTTCGGCGTCGGTTTCTATGCCGCCTTCATGGTGGCCGAGCGCATCGTCGTCACCAGCCGCCGCGCCGGGTCGGACCAGGTCTGGGTCTGGACCTCCTCCGGCGGCAGCGGTTTTGAGATCGCTCCTGCAGATGAGGAAGCGGCGAAGCGCGTTGCCCGCGGCACCGAGATCGTGCTGCACCTG
The DNA here is from genome assembly GCA_964504705.1 of uncultured Bradyrhizobium sp. GTDB lineage: Bacteria > Pseudomonadota > Alphaproteobacteria > Rhizobiales > Xanthobacteraceae > Bradyrhizobium. The sequence continues at coordinate 6,512 of CAZDEZ010000097.1, read as the reverse complement.
AAGAAGGATGCGGAAAAATATCTCGAGGCCTACGAGATCGAGCGCATCGTCCGCAGCTATTCCGACAACATCCAGTTCCCGATCTACCTCACGGCGGAAGGGGGCGAGCCGCGGCAGATCAATTCGGCGAGCGCGCTGTGGCAGCGGCCGAAATCGGAGCTGTCGGCGGACGACTACAAGGAGGCCTATCAGTCGATTGCGCACGCTTTCGACGAGCCGGCGATGACGCTGCATTACCGCGCGGAGGGGCGGCAATCCTACGCCGTGCTGCTGTTCGCGCCGTCGTCCAAGCCGTTCGACCTGTTCGACCAGGCGCGCAAGGGCAAGGTGAAGCTCTATGTCCGGCGCGTCTTCATCGCCGACGATGCGGACCTGCTGCCGGCCTACCTGCGCTTCATCCGCGGCGTGATCGACAGCGAGGACCTGCCGCTGAACATCTCGCGCGAGATGCTGCAGAACAACCCGCAGCTTGCGCAGATCCGCAAGGCCGTGACGGGACGCGTGATCGGCGAGCTGGAAGGCCTCGGCGAGAAGGACCCCGAGGCGTTCGCGAAGATCTGGGACGCGTTCGGCGCCGTGATCAAGGAAGGCATCTGGGAGGATTTCGAGCGCCGCGAGAAGCTGTTGGGCTTGTCGCGATTCACCACCACGTCCGGCGAGAAGCGTTCGCTCAGTCAATATGTCGAGGACATCAAGCCGAACCAGACCGACATCTATTATCTCGTCGGCGACAGCATCGAGCGGCTGAAATCCAATCCCAAGCTGGAATCGGCAAAGGCCCGCGGCATCGAGGTGCTGCTGCTGACCGATCCCGTGGACGCATTCTGGACGTCGGCGCCGCTCGACTTCGGCGGCAAGCCGCTGAAGTCGCTCAGCCAGGGCGACGTCGATTTCAGCCTGATCCCTGCCGTCGAGGACAAGGCGGAAGAGAAAAAGGACGAGCCGACCGTGGACGAGGCGATGACAATCGCCATCGTCAAGGAGGCGCTGGGCGAGCGGGTCGCCGACGTTCGCGCCTCGCAGAGATTGACCTCGAGCGCCTCGTGCCTCGTTGCCTCCGGTGAGGCGCGCGACCGCGCGCTGGAGCGGCTGCTGGCCCAACACGACAAGGGTGCGGCGAAGAAGCCGATTCTGGAGATCAACCTCAGGCACCCGCTGGTGGCAGCGATCGCGACGGCCGGGGACGCGGCGAAGGATCTGTCCTTCCTGCTGCTGGAACAGGCGCAAATTCTCGACGGCGAACTGCCGGAAGATCCGGCGGCGTTCGCAGGCAGGCTCAATCAACTGGTGCTGCGCGGCTTGAAGCTCTAGCGCCCGCGAACCCGGATACAGAACCGGCCGTATCTGCTACATCCCGCGCAGGGACAATTCGGGGCCGTGATGAACACCACCGGTGGAACCGACACCTTCTACGGCCGCATCCGGGTCTTTCGGGGCTTCTCGAGCCTGATGGACCCGAAGCTCTATGTGCCGCTGCCCGACGACTGGACCGTCGGTGTCGCCGATATCGTCGATTCCACCAAGGCGATCGCCGCGCAGCGCTACAAGGCGGTCAACATGGCCGGCGCCTCCGTGATCGCGGCGGTCACCAACGCGCTGGAGGGGCGGGAATTCCCCTTCGTGTTCGGCGGCGACGGCGCCAGCTTTGCGGTGGCGCCCGGCGATTTTGCCGCGGCCCGCCAAGCGTTGTCGGCGACGGCGGCCTGGGTGAAGGAAGACCTCGATCTCTCGATGCGGGTCGCGCTGGTGCCTGTCGCGGCCATCCGCGCGCAAGGCCTCGACGTCCGGGTCGCGCGCTTCGGGCCGTCGGCCAACCTGTCCTACGCGATGTTTTCCGGCGGCGGGCTCGGTTGGGCGGACGCGGCGATGAAACGCGGGGAATTCGCGCTCGAAGCCGCGCCGCCGGGCACGCAGCCCGACCTTTCAGGCCTGTCCTGCCGCTTCGAGGAAATTCCCGCATCGCGCGGCGTGATTCTCTCGGTGCTGGTACTGCCCGCGAAGGGTGCGGATGCCGGCACGTTCCGCAAGACGATCGAGGACATCCTCGATCTCGTCGAGCGCAGTCCCGAGGCCGGACGGCCGGTGCCATCAGGTGGCCCGCCGCTGCGCTGGCCGCCGCAAGGCGTGGAGTACGAGGCGCTCGCCGGGCGCGGCGGCTCGCTCGCCAAGCGGCGCGCCGTCGTGCTGGCCGTCACGCTGTGGGCCTATGTGGTGATGCGCTTCGGCATCAAGGTCGGCAACTTCGTGCCGCGCAACTACGTGCAGCAGGTGGTCGAGAACTCCGACTTCCGCAAGTACGACGACGGGCTGAAGATGATCCTCGATTGCACTGAGGAGCTGGAGGGAGAGCTGGCGCGCCGCCTCGAGGCCGCCGCCTCGGCCGGCATCCTGCGCTACGGACTGCACCGGCAGGATGCGGCCATGATGACCTGCTTCGTGCCGTCGGTGATGCGCAGCGACCACGTCCACTTCATCGACGGCGCCCGCGGCGGCTATGCAACCGCCGCGACGGCGCTGAAGGCGATGGCGGCTTAGGCGCTTTCTGAGGGCTACTTGCTCCAGCGCGCCATGCGGATCGAAAGCGCTGTTGTAAGCCCGAACACGACCATGGCAATGCCGACCAGGGCAAACAGGGTCCAGGCCGGCGCGCCTGAAGCGGCGAGCCACCAGCCGCCAAGCGCGACCAGCACCAGGCGAATGGTGCCGGCCAGCACGGGGCCGCCGACTTTCGCAGCGCCTTGCGAGGAGAAGTAGAGGCACACGCCGGCGCCGAAGAAGCCGAAACCGGGGCCGGCCCAGTGGAAATAGGAATGGGCGGCATCGATGACGCCGGGATCGCTGGTGAACAGCGAAACCCACAGGCCGGGATTGATGGCGACGACGAGGCCGATCAGGCCGATCAGGAGTCCCGCCGCGGCGGCCGCGATCCATGCCACGCGGCGGGCGCGGACGACGAGGCCGGCACCCATCGCCATGCCGACCATCGGAATGGAAGCGGTGCCGAAGGCGAATGCGATCGGCACCAGCAGGAATTCCAGCCGCGAACCCATTCCGTAGCCGGCCAGCACCGCGGTGCCGTAGCCGGCGAGTATCTTGGTGAAGATCACGATGGCCAGCACGGTCTGCAGCGGCGACAGGCACGACACGGCGCCGACCTTGAGAATGTCCAGGAACATGTCACGCTGGAATGCGAAGCTCCGCAAGTTCAGCGTGAGGCGGCTGCGGCCGCTGGCGAGATACCAGACCAGGAACAGGGCGCCGAGACTGAAGGCCGCGAGCTGTCCGGCGGCGACGCCGCGCATGCCGAACTTCGGCAGCCCGAGCAGGCCGAGCCCGAGCCCGCCGCCGACAATGACCTGGACGACAGCGACGCCGATCAGCACCAGCGACGGCACGCGCATGTCGCCGGTGCCGCGCACCACGGCGCCGAGCGTGTTGACCAGCCAGATCGAAACCGCCCCTGCGAACAGCACCTGCGAATAGTGCATCGCCTGTTCGAGCACCTCCCCGCTGCCGCCGAGCAGCGAATAGAAGGTCCTGCCGAACAGCAGCATCATCGCGGTGAAGAACAGTCCGCCGCCGGTGCCGATGATCGCGGCATGCAGCGCAAGATCGGCGGCGCGCCCGCGGTTACCGGCGCCGAGCGCGCGGCTCACCGCGGAGGAGACGCCGCCGCCCATGGCGCCGGCCGACATCATCTGCGTCAGCATCACGAAGGGAAACACCAGCGCAATGCCGGCCAGCGGCTCGACGCCGAGCCGGCCGATATAGGAGGTCTCGGCCACCGCGACCAGCGCGGTGCCGAACATGGCGATCGCATTGGGCAGCGCCAGCTTCAGCAGCGTCGGCAGGATGGGGGAGGTCAGCAGGCCGTTGACCGGGATCGCCGGCGGGCGCGCGTCAGCGGCGGCTTCCATGGTCATGCGTTACCGCGCCCCTCGGGTAACGGCGGCCGGAACCAAAATCGCGAAAACAATCCCATGCAAAGTAGCACCCGGTTTGCGTCAATAGATTATGATCGACATATTAAGGGACGGAGCGCGGTTCAAGCCATCCCCGTTCCGCGCAGGGGTCACCATGGCAGGCCGCATAGGTCGAGGGTGCCCTGGCGCGGCGCGCGGCCGATGTCGAACACGAAGGGCGTCATCGCCTCGAAACGGATACGTCCTTCCGGCTGCTCGCACCAGATCTCGCCGGTAAAGCGGTGCCAGCCGCGCGCCTCATAGAACGCGAAATTGTGCGGCTCGCAGAACAGCAGCGCGAACTTCACCGCTTCATTGGCGCGCATGGTTTGCACGGCGGCGTCCAGCGCAAGGCTGGCGTAGCCGCGGCCGCGGCAGTCTGCCCGCGTCGATACGCCGCCGATGCCGCCGATGTGCACCTTGCGGCCGTTCCAGGTGACGGTGCGGAAATAGATGCCGACATGGCACGCAAGCCCGCTGCCGTCGGGCGCATCGAGCAGCACGCGCAAATCGGCATGGGCCCATTTGACGTGACCCCATGGCAGTTTCTCGACGACATGGCCCGGCCAGACCGCTTCCAGCAGCGGCTCGGCCTGCGGCCAGGAAGCGTCCCCGTTCAGGACGTCGATCTCGATGCTCATTCCGACTGCCCTAGCGACAAAATTGGATGTGTTGAAGCGCGTTGGAACCTTCTATAAGGGGGTTCCGTTACCCGAAGTACCCCACCATTTGCGGACATCACCCCATGACCTTCACGCTGCCCAACCTGCCTTACGCCCATGACGCTCTTGGCCCCTATATGTCCAAGGAGACGCTGGAGTATCACCACGACAAGCATCATCAGGCCTATGTCACCAACGGCAACAACGCGATCAAGGGGACCGAATTCGAAGGCAAATCCCTCGAGGAGATCGTGAAGGGGTCGTTCGGAAAGAACCCGGCCGTCTTCAACAACGCCGGCCAGCACTACAACCACCTGCACTTCTGGAACTGGATGAAGCCAAATGGCGGCGGCACCAAGCTGCCGGGCCGGCTCGAGAAGAAGATCAACGAAGACCTTGGCGGTTTCGAGAAATTCAAGACCGACTTCATCGCTGCCGGCGTCGGCCAGTTCGGCTCGGGCTGGTGCTGGCTCTCGGTCAAGGGCGGCAAGCTGGAAATCTCCAAGACCGCGAACGGCGAGAGCCCGCTGGTGCATGGCGGCGCCACCCCGATCCTCGGCTGCGACGTCTGGGAGCACTCCTACTACATCGACTATCGCAATCGTCGTCCCGACTACCTCAAGGCGTTCGTCGAGAATCTCGTGAACTGGGACTATGTCGATCAGCTGTTCTCCAAGGCCTGATCCTGCGGCAGTGAAGAAGCAAGGGCGGCAGCGCCGAGCTGCCGCCCTTTGCCTTTCGGAGGCCGCGTGCCACCTGCGCATGGGCATCCCGACGACGCGCATGGGTCGCACCGCCGTTCCGTTTGCCGAACCACGCGGCGGGCACTAAGCAGGACGGGACGCTTCACCTCCCGACTCAATCAAATTGGCAGACTCCCCCAACGAACCGGCCGACGAATCCGCCGAGACTGCGGCGCCGCGCAAGAAGCGCAAGCCGATCGGCTGGTCGATGATCTTCATTGCCGTGCTGGTCGCCGTCAGCGTCGTGCTGGTTTGGCGCCGCGACGGCGTTCATGGCGTCACCGAAATCCTCTTCAGCGATCTCGAACTGTTCGGCGGCATCCTGCCGCGGGTGCTCGCCGGCTGCCTGTTGGGGGCCTTCATCGCGGAAATCCTGCCGCACGAGAAAGTCTCGCGCTCACTCGGGCCGGAGTCCGGATTGAAGGGCCTTTTGATCGGCACCGCGTTCGGCGCCATCCTTCCCGGCGGGCCGTTCACGGCCTATCCGGTCGCCGCGGCGCTGCTCACCGTCGGCGCCGATTTCGGCGCCATCATCGCGATGGTGGTGAGCTGGACGCTGATCGGCTATGGCCGCGCCATCGCCTGGGAATTGCCGATCCTGGGCACCGATTTCACGCTCTGGCGCATCGCGCTGTCGCTGCCGATTCCGATCCTGGCCGGCGCGCTCGGCCGCATCGTCTATGTCCGCCTCTATCCGAAGGGCGGGGCGGAATGAGCGCGACGCTCTTCATCGACATCACGCTGTGGGGCTCGGTGGCGGTGCTCGCCTTCATGGTCTGGCGGAGGGGCCGCGCGGTCGCGCTGGCTTCCGCCCGCGAGGGCGCGATGGATTTCATCAACATCGTGCCGCGGATTGCGCTCGGCGTGATCGGTGCCGGGTACATTGCCGCCGTCATCCCTCCGGAAGTTATCACCGGCTGGCTCGGCCCCGACAGCGGCTGGCTCGGCGTGCTGGCAGCCACCATTGCCGGGGCGGCGACGCCGGGTGGGCCCGTGATCGGCTTTTCGATTGCCGCCGTGGCGCTGAAGGTCGGAGGCGGGACGCCGCAGGTGATTGCCTATGTGATCTCCTGGGCCCTGTTCGCATTCCAGCGGCTGATCCTGTGGGAAATCCCCTTCATGCCGGCCAAATTCGTCTGGTTCCG
>CAZDEZ010000096.1:0-14128 GCA_964504705.1 uncultured Bradyrhizobium sp. | reverse complement strand
CATGCTGTACGGCGTCGAGCGCGCCGGCAGGTCGATGCGCATGCGGAAGGCGAATTCGGGCTCGGCGACCGCCATCTCGTTGCCGGCCATCGGCGCCGTGCCGCCATCGGGTATCACGGTCTCGGCGAGGATGCGGCCCGCCATCGGTCCCGGGACATTGATGTGCTTCTGCCCGGCCTCGCTGGTGGCGGCGATCTTCCAGCCGAACAGATGCGTGGCGGAGTAGCGCTCGAGCGCGGCCTGGATCGCGTAACCCTCGGCGCGGTTCACCGGACGATACCAGTCGTCGAGCGCGGCTATCTTCGTGCCCGCCCGCCAGTTCTCATGCAGCGCCTGCGCCGCCGCCGTCACCTGTTGCCGTTCCAGCATAATGCATGGTCCCCGAAATGTGCTTCATCCAATCGCAATCCGCGTCTGCGGACCCATCCTGCGCAATAGCCGCAGCATGGCCGATCTCGTCATCGAAATACATCCGGCCGTCGGCGAAAAATTGGCCCGCGTCAGATGCAGGAACACCGCGCTGCCGCGCCCGGCGATGCGGGGGCCCGCATTGTGATCGATCTCGACGATGAAATCGTAGAGATGGTCCTGCCGCCGCAAGCGGTCGCCGGCGGCGCCCTCGGCGAGGCGAATCGCCCTGTTGTAGTGACGGGAGGCCGGGTCCTCGCACCAGGCATCCCCGGTGCGGATCGCGCGCACGGGCAGGAAGGTATTCGGGCGGACGTGGCGGTCGGCGCGCCACCACAGCCGCCGCGGACGGAAGACGCCGCGGGGCGTGCCGCCGTCGCCCTCGCGCTTGTTGGCCTTGATCCCGCCACGTCCGAGCGCGACCGGTATGGTCAGCGCGCCAGCGGTGAGCCAGCCCCGGCGCGGGTCGCCGGCGGCGGCGCGGACGCGGATCAGCGAGAACGGCCGATCACGCCCGATTGTCTTATAAGTGATTGAAATATCGTGACTTCCCATGCGATTCGAGGAATCCCCGGTTGCCAGTATGCGGCAAGTTGCTCTATTTCACGGCGTCCGAAAACAATGATCGAAACAGGCCGGGGAATCTGGAGTAGACTGGTCCCCGGCTTGAGAATCTGTAACAGCCCCCTTACCTGAACTCGGATGGTCGGAAAACCAGACGGCTTTCAGTTGCGTATCGGGTGCAGGCATCTCGCGCCTGTGACCGTTGCCTGCCCCCTCAAGGATCGTACCCGATGCCCAATGCCCGCAAGATATTGATTGTGGATGACGACACCGATTTGCGCGACACGCTGGTCGAGCAATTGTCGCTGCATGACGAGTTCGAAGCTTCCGCAGTCGATACCGGCGCCAAGGGGGCTACCGCCGCCAAGAACGATTCGCCCGATCTGGTGCTGATGGATGTGGGGTTGCCGGATACCGACGGCCGCGAGGTGGTGCGCTCCCTCCGCAAGGGCGGCTTCAAGGCGCCGATCATCATGCTGACCGGGCACGACACCGATTCCGACACCATCCTGGGCCTCGAATCCGGCGCCAACGACTATGTGGCAAAGCCGTTCCGCTTCGCCGTGCTGCTGGCGCGGATCCGCGCCCAGCTCCGCCAGCACGAGGCGAGCGAGGACGCCGTGTTCTCCGTCGGCCCCTACAGCTTCCGCCCCGGCTCCAAGATGCTGACCGCGGCGAATGCGCGAAAGGTGCGGCTCACGGAAAAGGAAACCGCGATCCTGCGCTTCCTGTACCGCGCCGGCCAGCAGCCGGTGTCGCGCGAGACGCTGCTGCAGGAGGTCTGGGGCTACAATTCCGGCGTCACCACCCACACGCTGGAAACCCACATCTACCGGCTGCGCCAGAAGATCGAAAAGGACGCGGCCAATCCCGAGATCCTGGTGACGGAAGCCGGTGGCTACAAGCTGGTGCCGTGATACGATTCGACCATACGATTCGTATTTTACGCTGAACTGGCATCGACCCCTGCATGTCGATCGAAGATGATGTAGCCCTGCTGGAGCGCGTGCCGACCCTGCGCCTTCTGGGTTCGGCGTCGCTGCGCATGCTCGCGATCGGCTCGGAGCTGCGCAATTTCGGCCGCGGCGACGTGCTGTTCAATGCCGGCGAGGAAGCCGATGCCGGCTTCGTGGTCCAGCGCGGCGCCTTTCGCATCGACGACGGGGTTTCGGCCGAGATCGTCGCCGGCCCCGGCACGCTGATCGGCGAACTCGCGCTGGTCGTGGCGATGAAGCGGCCGTCGAGCGCGGTGGCGCTCGACCAGTCCGCCGTGATCCGCATCCCGCGCAGCCTGTTCGCCCGCGTGCTGGAAAGCGACCCCGCCGCCGCACGCCGCCTGCGCGATGAATTCGCCACCCGCACCAGCCAGATCGCCAGCGACATCCTGATGGCGGGCGGCAAGCTGAGTACGTAATCGCCGTCGTCCCGGGCAAGCGAAGCGCGACCCGGGACCCACAACCACCGTTGTTGCTTGTCGAAGCGTGCTGTAGCTCCAGCGTGCCAAACAACATGGTCCTGTGGCTATGGGTCCCTGCGTTCGCAGGGACGACAGCTTGCTACACCTCCAGCACCGCCGTGACCGGCACGTGGTCCGACGGCCGCGTCCAGCCGCGGGCTTCGCGCAGGATGCGGAAGTCGGCGACCTTGTCCTTCAGCGCGCGCGACACCCAGATGTGGTCGAGCCGGCGGCCGCGGTCGCCGACGGTCCAGTCGGCGGCCCGGTAGCTCCACCAGGTGTAGACCTTCTCCGACATCGGAAATTTTTCGCGCGCGACGTCGATCCACTCGCCGTGGGTCTGTGCAGCGAGCAGCTTTTCCGTCTCGATCGGCGTGTGCGAGACCACCTTCAGGAGTTGCTTGTGCGACCAGACGTCGTTCTCGTGCGGTGCGACGTTGAGGTCGCCGACCAGGATATGACGGTCCTCGCCGCGCGGATGCAGGGGCTCGCACGCCTTCAACTCGTCGAGGAATTGCAGCTTGTGGCCGAATTTCGGGTTGAGTTCGGGATCGGGAATATCGCCGCCGGCCGGCACGTAGAAATTATGCAGCACCATCGGCCTGGCGAGCTGCGCCTTCTCGCCGAATGAAACCGAGATGTGGCGCGAGTCGACCTTGTCGCAGAACGTCCTGACGTCGCTGGAATCGAACGGCAGCTTCGAGACGATGGCGACGCCGTGATAGCCCTTCTGCCCGTTCAGCGCGATGTGCTCATAGCCGAGCCGCTTGAAGCGCTTCCTCGGAAAGGCATCGTCGATGCATTTGGTCTCCTGCAGGCACAATACGTCCGGCCGCGCCGCCTTGAGGAATTTGGCGACGAGGTCGATGCGCAGCCGCACCGAATTGATGTTCCAGGTCGTGAGGGAAAAACGCATGGGCTAGGTGTCATAGCATAGATGACTCGGCGGTCTGCGCGATTGTCCACAGGCGCCGTAGGGTGGGCAAAGCGAAGCGTGCCCACCTGATGCGGCGTGCTCAAAGAGGTGGGCACGGCGCATGCGCGCCTTTGCCCATCCTACGGATTCGAAGCGGATTTCGCGACCTAGCCCGGCGGGACCGAGTAGTTGGTGAAGTCGATCTTGAACAGGCCGGGATCGACCTTCTTGCTGGCGTCGAGATTGTAGACGGCGACCGTGGTGTCGTAGCCCTGCGGGTCGGTGACGGTCCATTGCTTGAGCTGGCCGTCCTTGGCGCCGATCATCAGCATCAGGCGGCTGGTGCCGATCAGCGCCTGCTTTTCCTCGATGGTGACGCTGATGAAGACGTCGTCGGCGGTGACGCTGACGACATTGGTGTCCTTTAACAGGTCGATGCGGTCGGAGAGCAGGAAGCGCAACGGCGTCTGCGACAGCGGATAGATGTCCTGCGTCGCCAGCTTGCGGTCGCGCACCGCGAGCGAGGAGCCGTCGGCGATGATCGCGATCGGCGTCGGCGGATCGTATTCGAAGCGCACCTTGCCCGGCTTCATGATGTAGAAGTCGCCCCTGGTCTTGCTGCCGTCGGGGCCGACCTGCACGAAATTGCCCGTCAGCTGCTGCAGCGACGACAGGTAGTTGGAGACCTTGGTGGCCTGCGCCTTCTGGTTGGCGTCGAAGGTCGCGAAGATGTTGGCGGGCTGGTTGCGGCGCGGGTCGGGGATGACGGGTGTCGGCGGTGGTTGCTGTGTCGTGGCGGTCGTGAGCGGGGTCTTTTCCGCGGCGCTCATCTGGTTCTGCGCGTTGTCGCGGTCGCGCGCCTTCGGCGCGGGCTTCGGCACCGGAACGGTCTGCGCGGAGGACGAAGAGATGCCCACTGCGAGCGACGCCGAGATCAGGATCGCCAGCGCGCGGATGGGGGTCTGTTGCTTTGTCATGCGAACTTCTGGACTTCCGTTCTACGCATCATTCCGCCGGGTCGCCGGCCACCTTTTAGCGCGATTTGGGCATGTGGAGATATCGTTTTTCCGTGAAATTATGACTGCAAAAGCGGGCTTTTCTCAGTAATTGCCGCCCTCTTCCTCGCCGACGAGAATCTCGCGTTTTCCCGCGTGGTTGGCCGGGCCCACGATGCCTTCCAGTTCCATGCGCTCCATCAGCGAGGCGGCGCGGTTGTAGCCGATCTGCAGGCGGCGCTGGATGTAGGAGGTCGACGCCTTCTGGTCGCGCTTGACGATGGCGACCGCCTGCTGGAACAGGTCGCCGCCCTCGCCGCCCATGCCCGTGGCGTCGAACACCGCGCCGTCTTCGTCGGTCGGCTCTTCCGCGGTGACGGCTTCGAGATATTCGGGTGCGCCTTGCGTCTTCAGATGACGCACCACCTTCTCGACTTCCTCGTCCGAGGCGAACGGCCCGTGGACGCGGCTGATGCGGCCGCCGCCGGCCATATAGAGCATGTCGCCCTGGCCGAGCAGCTGCTCGGCGCCCATCTCGCCGAGGATGGTGCGGCTGTCGATCTTCGAGGTGACCTGGAAAGCGATGCGGGTCGGGAAGTTCGCCTTGATGGTGCCGGTGATGACGTCGACCGACGGACGCTGCGTCGCCAGGATGACGTGCAGGCCCGCGGCGCGCGCCATCTGCGCGAGGCGCTGCACCGCGCCCTCGATGTCCTTGCCCGCGACCATCATCAGGTCGGCCATCTCGTCGACGATGATGACGATGTAGGGCAGCGGGTCGAGCTCGAGCTTCTCTTCCTCGTAGATCGCCTTGCCGCTCTCCTTGTCGAAACCGGTGTGCACGGTGCGGGTGATTTCCTCGCCCTTTGCCTTGGCCTCGACCAGGCGCGCGTTGTAGCCGTCGATGTTGCGCACGCCGAGCTTGGCCATCCGCTTGTAGCGCTCTTCCATCTCGCGCACGGCCCATTTCAGCGCGACCACCGCCTTCTTCGGGTCGGTGACGACGGGCGTCAGCAGATGCGGGATGCCGTCATAGACGGAGAGTTCGAGCATCTTGGGGTCGACCATGATCAGCCGGCACTGGTCGGGGCGCAGCCGGTAGACCAGGCTGAGGATCATGGTGTTGATGGCGACCGACTTGCCGGAGCCGGTGGTGCCGGCGATCAGCATGTGCGGCGTGCGGGCGAGATCGATGATCACAGGCTCGCCGCCGATGGTCTTGCCGAGGCACAGCGGCAGCTTCGCCACGGTGTCGGCGGCTTCCTTGGCGGTAAGAAGCTCGCGCAGATACACCTTCTCGCGATGGGCGTTCGGCAGTTCGATGCCGATGGCGTTGCGGCCGGGGACCACGGCGACGCGCGCCGACAGCGCGCTCATCGAACGGGCGATGTCGTCGGCAAGACCGATGACGCGCGATGACTTGATGCCCGGCGCGGGCTCGAGCTCGTACAGCGTGACGACCGGGCCCGGGCTCGACTTCACGATCTCGCCGCGGACGCCGAAATCCCCGAGCACGCCTTCCAGCGAGCGCGAGTTGGCTTCCAGCTCGGCCTTGCTGAGCGGCTGGCGGTCGGACGATTTGGGCGCGGCGAGTACGGAAACCGACGGCAGCTCGAACTTGCTGTTGGATTTCTTCGGACGGGGCTCCGGCTTCTTGCGCGGCGCGCGGGCGACCGGCTCTTCCTCCTCCTCGTCCTCTTCTTCTTCCTCGTAGTCCTCTTCCTCGTCGTGCTGCGGCGCCAGTGTCGGCGCGCGGCGGCCGTCGATATTGGGCTCCTGCCGTTCGAAGGACAGCCGCGGCGCGGGGCCTGAGGAAACCAGCGAGCGATAGGCGGTCGAGAAGAACCAGCCGATGCGCGCCTTCGCGCTCATGATGGCGTGGAAGATCCAGCCCAGCGAAACCGCGCCGCGGCTTTCCTGCTCCTCGACGAAGGGCTCGTCGTCGTCCTCGATCGGTGTCAGCTCTTCGTCCTCGCGCGGGCGGGAGCCCCAACCGGAAGCAAACAGGAAGGCCGCGCCCATCGCTGACAACAGGATCGTGCCGAGCACGAGGCGATACACCAGTCCGGCCGGGCCGAACACCACGGCCGGCGCGCGCACCAGCGCATCGCCCACCACGCCGCCGAGGCCGGTCGGCAGCGGCCAGGCGCCGCCATGCTTGAAGCAGCTGGCAAAGCCCGCGGCGAGCACGGTGGCGAGCAGCCAGCAGCCGAGCCGCAGCGCCTCGCGGTCGAAGCTGCGATGGGTCAGCATGCGCCAGCCCCACACGGCGATCGGCAGGATCAGCATGATGGCGCCGAGGCCGAGGATCTGCATCAGGAGATCGGCGCCGATCGCGCCGGGATAGCCGAGCACGTTGCGGATCGCCCGCGAGGTGGCGTGGCTGAGCGATGGGTCCTGCACCGACCAGGTCATCAGCGCGGCGGCGGCGATGCCCGACAGCGCGATCAGGCCGAGACCGACCAGCTCGCGCACGCGCCGGCCCAGTGCGTCCCGGATCGACGGCGGCAAATGGCTCACCAGGGGAATTATCCGTTCGATCGCTGCCATGCTCTCAAGCCGCCTTGCGATTAATCGAGGGTTTCGACCAGCCGATGCAACGCCTCGGCCGTAGATTTGGAGTCGGAGACCAGCGCCAGGCGGATATAGCCCGCACCCGGATTGCTGCCGTCGTCCTGCCGGCGCGCCAGATAGCTTCCGGGGATCACGCGTACGCCGGCGTCGCGATAGAGCTTCACGCACGCCACTTCGTCGCCGCCGCGATCCGCGACGTCGAGCCAGACGCAGAAGCCGCCGGCAGGCCTGGTGTAGCCGTAGCGATTGCCGAGGATCTGGTCGGCGAGGTCGAACTTGGCGCGATAGAGTTTTCGGTTCTCCTCGACATGCGCCTCGTCGCTGTAGGCAGCGACGGCGACATGCTGCAGCGGCACCGGCACCTGCGGCGCGGCCACGTTGCGCAGTTCGAGGAAGGCGGCGAGAAACTTCCTGTCGCCGGCGGCGAAACCGACGCGCATGCCCGGCAGGTTCGAGCGCTTGGACAGCGACTGGAACACGATGACGTTGGCGAAGTCTGGCCCGGCGCTTTCCAGCGCGCTGCCCGGCGCTTGCCGTGTGTAGATTTCCGAGTAGCACTCGTCGCTGAGGATGAAGAAGCCGAAGCGGTCGGCGAGCTGCTTGAGCCGCACAAAATAGTCGCGCGTGGCGACCGAGCCTTGCGGGTTGGCGGGCGAGGCGATGAACATCGCGACGGTACGCGCCAGCAGCGCATCGTCGAGCGAATCGAGATCGGGCAAGAACCCGTTGGCGAGCGTGGTCGGCAGGTAGACGTGCTCGCAGCCGGCGGCGCGGGCGCCGGCGCCATAGGCGGGGTAGAACGGATTCGGCATCAGGATCGCCGGCCGGCCCTTGCGATTGCCGACATGGCGCGCGGCGGTGATGGCGGCGAAGAACAGGCCTTCGCGGCTGCCGTTGAGCACCAGCACCTCGGTCTCGGGATCGACCGCGCGGGGCAGGGTAAACCGGCTCGACAGCCAGTTCGCGGCCGCGTGGCGGAACGGCTCAATGCCCTTGGCCAGCGGATAGCGGCCGAAATCGGCGATGTGCTTTGCCAGCACCGGGCCGACGAAATCGGGCACCGGGTGCTGCGGTTCGCCTAATGACAATGTTATCAATGGTTTGCCGGGCTGGTAGGGTGCCAGCAGCTCGGCTGTGCGGACAAACGGGGAGCGCTCGGCCTGACCGGCAGCCGATACATCGCCGGCGCCGTGCGCCAGGCCGGAAGAGGCGGTCATTGCCATGTCTGAAACGCCAGCACTTTCAACGCGACCGGGCAAGGATGAACCGGCCGAAAGACCCCGATGAAATCACCATAGATACGGCGAGGTTAAGACGCGATTAACCATCGGGCTTCGGCGGGTGTCGAGGCGCGCAAAATCACTGCGGAAAGCCGCGGCCATCGCGCCGGCCCGGACCGTGCCGAAGGCCGATGCGCAGCATTTTAGCGAATGGCCTCGCGCGCGGTTTACCGGACTGAGCGGAACGTGCGATCGCTTAGGGATTCACAAGCCATCGCGGTGCTAGGTGTCGCACTGGACAGAGCGGACCATGAGCATCCAGATCACCACGCACAACGACGTGATGCACCACACCGCAAGACGGGTTGCCGTCGCGAGCGGCCTTTCCATCGTCCTGACACTCGCGGTCACGCTGATCAATCTCGGCACCAATCCGGCGGCGCTCGTGCCGGTCGGCCAGGTCATCATGATGAGCATGCTCGCGGCCATCTCGATCTCGGCCGTGCTCTCCGGCGTGTTGAGCTATCGCTCGGCGCGCCTGATGCAGCAGTTGACGCTGATGCGCAGCGAACTGTCGCGCATTTCGCAGACCGACCAGCTCACCGGCCTGTTGAACCGCAGGGGTTTCGACGAGGCGGCGCTGCCGGCGCTGGGCTCGGCTCATCATGCCAGCCTGCCTGCCGTCGTGTTCATGTGCGACATCGATCATTTCAAGTCGATCAACGACCGTTTCGGCCACGAGTTCGGCGACAAGGCGCTGATCGAGATCGCCGGTGTGCTGCGCCATTTTTCCCACGCGCATGGCGCGCTGGTCGCCCGCCACGGCGGCGAGGAGTTTTCCGTGCTGATGATCGGCATCAGCCACGAGCAAGCCGAACTCTACGCCGAGGAAATCCGCAAGACCTGCGCCGCGCGCGAGATCTGCAGCGGCGACATCCGCGAGCGCCTGACCATCAGCATCGGCTTCACGGTCGCTCGCGGCGAGACCGATCTCGCCCGCATCATGCGGATCGCCGACCAGGCCCTCTACACCGCCAAGCGCCAAGGCCGCGACCGTGTCGTGCGCGCCGACGAGATGTCGTTGGCGGCGGCCTGACGGTCCCGGCCACGCCGTTCGGCCGGGCTACTTTTTCTTCGGGGTTAGCCAGTCGTCGTCTTCCAGAGACGGCGCCTTCCTCTGCTGCTCCAGGATCTTCATGTGCTCCTCGGGGATCGCCTGGCTGCGGGATGCTTCCTGCAGCTTGTGCGGAAACCAGGTCGCGATGCCTGGGATAGCCACGATCAGCCCGATGCAGATCACCTGCAGGATCATGAACTGGAACATGCCGGCGTAGATCGTCGCGAGACTCCAGTCCTTGACCACCTGTTTGAGATAATAGGCCGACATGGCGACCGGCGGCGACAGGAAAGCGGTCTGCAGCGTCACCGCAACCAGCGCGCCGAACCAGACGAGGTCGATGCCCATGCCCTTCACCACGGGGTAGAAGATCGGCAGGAACACCAGGATGATGGCAGGCCATTCGAACGGCCAGCCCAGCAGGAAGATCAGCACCAGCACCATGATCAGCATCAGGCTGGGGGGCAGCTGGAATCCGAGCATCGTCTCGGTGATCCAGTTGGCCGAGCCGAGGCGGGCGAACACGGCGCCGAAGATGTTCGAGGTGACGGCAAGCAGCAGCACCATGCTCGACGTCGACATGGTCGAGATCAGCGCCCGCTGCAGCCCGCCGAGCGTGAACCTGCCATAGGCGATCGCCAGGACCAGCGCACCGACGCTGCCGATGCCGGCGGCTTCCGTCGGCGTCGCAAGTCCTGCGATGATCGAGCCCAGCGTTGCCGTGATCAGCCCGAGCAGGGGCAGCGTGCCGACGATCACTTCGCGCGCGATATGACCCGCTGAATGGATCCGCTCGTCCATCGGCACCGGTGGCCCCAGCTTGGGATTGATGAAGGCGCGGATCATCAGGTAGGCGATGTAGGCGGTGGCAAGCAGGAAGCCCGGCCCGAAGGCGGCGGCATAGAGGTCGGCGACGGAGACGCCGAGCACCGGCCCCATCACGATCAGCATCACCGAGGGCGGAATGAGAATGCCGAGCGTGCCGCCCGCGGTGATGGTGCCCGCGGAGAGCTTCGGGTCGTAGCCGGCCTTGTTCATGATCGGCGAGGCCATGATGCCGAGCACGGTGACGGCGGCCCCGACGATGCCGGTGGCCATCGCGAACACGGTCGAGGTCAGGATGACGACGAGGAACAGCGCGCCGCGCACCGGCGCCAGCAGCATGCGGAACGCCGTGAACAGGCGCTCCATCAGCCCGGCCTGCTCGGTGATGAAGCCCATGAAGATGAACAGCGGCACGGCGGCCAGCAGCTCCTCCTTCATCATGCCGATGGTCTGGAAGTAGGCGAGGTCGAAGACCGTATGGCCTATGGCTGCATAGCCGAACGCAAAGGCGAGAAACAGCAGCGTGAACGCGATCGGCACGCCGATGAAGATTGCGCCCAGCAGAACCAGGAGCATGATGAGGCCGATGAGCGCGTCCGCGGTCATATCTCGATCTTCTCTTTGTGCTCGAGTTCGACGCCGGTTCGCGCCATGTAGATGCTCTTGATCAGCTCAGACACGCCCTGGATCAGCAGCAGCACGCAGGCGAGCGGAACGATGAACTTGAACGGCCACAATATGGGCCGCCACGGCGTCTGGTCCGAGGTCTCGTTGATCTCGAAGGAGTAATGGAACTCGTTCCAGCTGATCAGCAGCAGCATGATCAGGCTCGGGAAGAAGAAGACGACGTAGGAGATCGAATCGATCCAGCCCTTCTTGCGGATCGAAAACTTGTCCCAGAAAAAGTCGGTGCGGATGTGCGCGCCTTTATGCAGCGCATAGGCGGCGCCAAGCATGAACAGCGACCCGTAGAGCATGTAGGTCGCGTCGTAGACCCATATCGTCGGCGCGTTGAACAGGTAGCGTGCCGCTACCTCCCAGGCGACGCCAAGCACCAGCGGCACCGCGAGCCACGAGATGACCGTACCGGTGCGGTCCGTGAAGCCGTCGATGATCCGGATTGCGGCGAGCAGCACCGGCGACTGCCCGTTTGTTGCCTCAGACATTTGTCCCCCTGGCGCCGTTTCGCTCGTGCGGTCCGACGCAAGCCGGACACGCGCGAATGGAGGGCGGCCGGTCCGGCCGCCCTCGCAAGGCTTACTTCTTCTCGGGGAAGTAATAGTTCGCCATGAAGGAGTATGGCGGGAAGTAGGACCGCTTGTACGGCACTACCGCGCTGGCATAGGCCTTCTGCGAGTCGTGCACCTTCTTGAAGAACGGATTCTTGGCGCCTTCCGCCGCCGCGATCTCGTCCCACTTCTTGATGAAGGCCAGCAGGATCTCCGGCGGCGTGCGCAGGATCTGCACGCCGTGCTTGGTCTGCATCTCGATCAGCGCATCCGCGTTCTGGCGCTGCCACTTGGTCCACCAGACCAGGAAGGTCTCGTTGGCGGCCGACTTGATGATCTCCTGGTGCTGCGGGCTCAGCTCCTTCCAGACGTCGCCGTTGAAGACGACTTCGCCGATGGTGGTGTTCTCGTGCAGACCGGGCGAATAGTGGTACTTCCAGACGTTATGGAAGCCGAGCTTCAGATCCTCGACGCCGCCGACCCATTCCGCGCAATCGATCACGCCGCGCTGCGCGGAGGGAATGATTTCGCCGCCCGGCATGTTGACCACGGTGAAGCCGAGCGCCTGCCAGACTTCGCCCGCCATGCCGGTCTGACGGCACTTCATGCCCTTCATGTCCTCGACCGTCTGGATCGGCTTGTTGAACCATCCGAACGCCTGCGGTCCTGCCGGAAGGATCGGGAACACCACGACGTTGAGCTTGAGTTCCTTCTGGTAGAACTCGTTGTAGAGGTCTAGGCCGCCGCCGTGGTAGAGCCAGCCCATCACGTCCATGAAGTCCATGCCGAAAGTGCCGCCGGGCCCGCCGGTGAACAGGATCGCCGTCTTGTTCTTGCCGGTCCAGTAGCCGGCCCATGCGTGCGCGCCGTCGAGCACCTTCTTGTGGGTCGCGTCCAGCACCTCGAATGGCGGCACGACCTGGCCTGCCGGCATCGCCTCGATCTTCAGCGAGCCGCCGGAGAGCTTGTTCACCCGCTCGGCGAAATAGGTGAAGTTGTCGTAGAGGGTAAGCGAAGCCGGCCATGTGGCCTGCATCTTCAGCGTCTTGGTCTGCGCCATCACCGCACTGGCAGTCGCGACAGACGTCAGTGCAACGACGGCAGCACCGAACAATCCCAGAAAACTACGTTTCATGAGTCGTCTCCTCCCGATGTGACCCCGGTGCTTTCGTTCTCTTTTGTTTTTCCGCACCAGGTTGGAATTCAGTCTGCCACCGTCGCTCCCGGTTGTCATCTTTACTTTTGGCGCAGCACGCGACGGCGGCTGGCGCCGCGCTCGACTTGCTTCCGCGCGAGGCAGCGCCGGTGGGTTTGCCGCTGCTTGCTGCGCCGCGGTCAACCCTGCTGTGGGCATGGGCAATCTTGACGAAGGAAATCGAACGCCGCGTCATGATGCGGCGAAACGCCGGCCTCAATTGAAGATTGACGCTGCTCTTCGCGCATCAAGCAGGTAGAACGAGGGTCCGCCTCCCGCCGGCGGCAATGCGGACGTCGCCCAGCGCGAGTCGCGTCCTACTGCTGCGGCAACCGCTCGAACGCCGGCATGCCTTCCGGCACGTGGTGGAACGGCTGCTTGTCGATGGTGAAGATCGCGACCTTCGGCATGATCCGGGCGGGCTCGTCCAGCGTGCCGACCTTAATGATGACGATCGGCCGCGGCGGGCGTGTCACGAGATGCGTGCCGCATTCGGCGCAGAATTCGCGGATCCTCGGATTCTCCAGATCCTTGCGGGCGAACTGCTTTGGCTCTCCCTTGGTGTATCTGAAGCTGTCCGGCGTCACGGCCACGAACACGTTCGGCGAGCCGCCGGTGATGTATTGGCATTCGCGGCAATGGCACTGCGCCTGCATCACCGGCTCGCCGTCGGCCTCGTAGTGCACCGCGCCGCAATAGCATCTGCCCGTCAGCTTCATGGCATCCTCCCTCAGATTCATGATTTGACGCGTTTTCTTGACGCGAACCGGTATCCACTTCGCTTGAAAACGCTCTAGTGCTTCGCCGCGTTCCGCGCCGCCTCGTTGTTCAGGACGATCAGCCCGTCCACGGCGACGCCGACCTTGCTGTTGATCAGGAACGGATTGACGTCGATCGAGGCGATGCGGTTGCCGGCGTCCGCAATCAGGTTGGAGAGGCCGACCAGCGCCTTCACTGCGGAGGCCTCGTGCAGGGCGGGGCGCCCGCGATAGCCCTTCATCTTCACGCCGGCCTTGGTGCGGGCGATCAGCTGTTTGGCCTCGGCCGCGTCGATCGGCGCGCCGGCCAGCGCAACGTCCTTCATTAGCTCGATGTCCACGCCGCCGGTGCCGAACAGCACCACCGGGCCCATCTCGGCGTCGAGCGACGCGCCGACCACGAGCTCGAGGTCGGCCTTGACCTGCTGCGCGATCAGGATGCCTTCGAGTTTGGGCTTGCCCTTGAGCTTCCTGACGCGCTTGACGATGTCGTCGAACGCCTTCCTGACCTCGGCGGCGCTGCCGAGGTTGAGCACGACGCCGCCGACGTCGGATTTGTGCAGGATGTCGGGGCTGACGACCTTCGCCACCACGGGGAAGCCGATTTTCTTCGCGATCTTCACCGCTTCGGTCGAGGTCTGCGCGATGGCTTCCTGCGAGATCGGGATGCCGTAGGCCTTGAGCAGCTTCTTGGAGGCGACCTCGTCGAGTGCGGCCGCGCCGCCGGCGTTCTTCAGCGTCTTCCCCAGCATGGCGCGGGCGGAAGCCTTCGAGCTCGAGACGATGTCGGGGACTTCCTTGCGCAGGTTCGCATATTCGATCAGCGACTTGATGGCGCCGACGGCGCGGTCGAGGCCCTGCAGCACCGCGA
>CAZDEZ010000095.1:0-14201 GCA_964504705.1 uncultured Bradyrhizobium sp. | reverse complement strand
ATCGGAGGGCCGCTCCATCGGGGGCGGGGGCGGTGGCGGCATCGGGGCGCGGCGGCGGGCCTCGTCGGCAAAGGAAGGCCGCGGCGGGCGCGGCGGCGGCTCGGGCATCACAGGCTCGACGTGATCGAACGTCTCGGCCCGGACCGGCTCGCCTTCCCAGGCCGTGTCGGGAAGCGGCGCGATTCGCGGCGGCGCTTCCGCTCCGCCCGGACGCTGCGCGAGCTGGTCGCGCGCCGGCATGGCGCGGACGATATTGGTCTCGACGACGATGTCGCTGGGGCCGCCGATCATCAGGAGGTGCTCGATGTTGTCGCGGCGAACCAGCACGAGGCGGCGGCGGCCGTCGACGGCGGCGGCATCGATCACGGCCAGCCGCGGCATCCGTCCGCGGGCGGTGTTGGCGCCGAGCCGGTTGTTGGCGAATCGCCGGACCAGCCAGGCGGCACCGCCGATCAGCGCCAGGACGGCGACGAAGGCGAAGAAGAATGTAATCGTTGACGACATGGGTGTCCCCGGCCAACTGGCCTCCACAAGCTCCGGTCTCAACCGACGCGGACAACTAAAGCGAGCCGCACCAGGCAAAAGCAACGCCTGGGATCAGCCTTATTCCTTAATTCCCCACGGCAAATTCCTGCCGCCCGTCCAACTAATAGACCAAGAATCGCTTAGACCAAAACGACTTCTGACTGGCTGACTTGGATTGCCCTTTGCTGGTTAACGCAGATTTCGTGGCGAAAATGCGCTTGCTTTGCCGCAACTCTGCGGACTCTCGCTCTCCGCCGCCGCCCGACGCGCGGTTCTTAACCGGTTGTTAACCATAGAGGCGGCAAATTCTGCCTACCTTGGGCGTCCCGCCTTGGGGCAACGGGGAGCGAGAGGCCGATGGCCATTAACGATTTGCCGATGCTCGCGGCGCTGCGCACCAAGATGCAATGGCACCAGGAGCGCCAGCGGGTGCTCGCCGAAAACATCTCCAATTCCTCGACGCCGAACTTCCGGCCGCGCGACCTCGTCGAGCCCCAGTTCAGCCAGCAGGGCGCAAGCGTCGGCGGCACGGCCACGCTCGCCATGGCGCGCACCAGCGGCAGCCACATGGGATCCTCGGAGGCGGGGCCGAGCTTCAAGCACGACGGCGGCAGGAGCGGGTTCCTCACCCGGCCCGCCGGCAACGCCGTCAATCTCGAGGACCAGATGCTGAAGGTCTCCGCCAACCAGATGGACTATGCGGCGGCGACCTCGCTCTACAGCCGCAGCCTCGGTCTGATCAAGACCGCGATCGGCAAGCGCTGAGCTAGGGGGAGAAGACCATGGCCAATGACAGCGGCGACTTCGCAAGGTCGATGAGTATCGCCACGTCCGGCCTGCGCGCGCAGGCCGGCCGCATGCGGGTGATCTCGGAGAACATCGCCAATGCCGATTCGACGGCGCTCACCGCTGGCGGCGAGCCGTATCGGCGCAAGATACCGTCGTTCACGTCCGCGCTCGACCGCACGCTCGATGCCAAGGTGGTGACGCTCGGCCGCATCCGCACCGACCAGTCCGCCTTTCGCGTCAAAAACGAGCCCGGAAATCCTGCTGCCGACCCGGCCGGCAACGTCAGGTACCCCAACGTCAATCCGCTGATCGAAATGACCGACATGCGCGAGGCGCAGCGGTCCTACGAGGCGAACCTCAACATCATCAGTGCGACGCGCCGGATGATCCAGCGCACCCTCGACATCCTCAAGGCCTGAACAGGAAAGTTTGCAAAATGGCTTCACCCACAGTCGCCGCCAACGCCTATGCCAGCCTCGCCAAGATCATCGAGCAGCCCGGGGCGGCGAAAGGCAGCGAGACCGGCGGTCCCTCCTTCAGCGCGCTGCTCAAGGACGCCATCGGCAACGTCGTCGACGCTGGCAAGAAGTCCGACGCCCAGTCGATGGCGATGGCTTCCGGCAAAGCCAACGTGATGGACGTGGTGACGGCGGTGGCGGAAACCGACGTCGCGGTCTCGACGCTGGTCTCGGTGCGCGACCGCGTGATCCAGTCCTACGAAGACATCATGCGGATGCCGATCTGACGGCGGATCGTCAAATGGGTAGCCCCGTCATTGCGAGCGAAGCGAAGCAATCCAGCTTCCTTTCGCCACAAGGAAGCTGGATTGCTTCGTCGCTTGCGCTCCTCGCAATGACGGTTGGTCTTGTACGCGGATTGCGGAAGGAAGCCTGAAATGACCGGCCCCGAAACCCTCGACGTCGCGCGCGATGCGATCTGGACCATCGTGCTGGTGTCCTCGCCGCTGATGGTGGTCGGCCTCGTGGTCGGCGTGGTGGTGTCGCTGTTCCAGGCGCTGACCCAGATCCAGGAGCAGACGCTGATCTACGTGCCGAAGATACTCGCGATATTCGTGACGCTGCTGCTCGCCTTGCCGTTCATGGCCGATTCCATGCACGGCCACATGATGCGGATATCGTCGCGAATCATCGGCGGATGATGCACTCTTCATGAGTCATGCGTGTCGACATCTCGGTCCTGCCTGCGCTAGCCGCGACCTTCATGCTGGTGTTTGCCCGCATTGGCGCGATGGTGATGCTGTTGCCCGGTTTCGGCGAGACCAATATCCCGACCCGCATCAAGCTCTCGATCGCGCTGCTGCTCACCCTGATCATCCTGCCGCTGCATCGCACGGCCTATCAGGTCGACATGAGCTCGCTGACGCCGCTGCTGGTGCTGATGCTGCACGAAATCGTCGTCGGCGTCGTGCTCGGCGCCACCGCGCGGGTGACGCTGTCGGCGTTGCAGGTCGCGGGCTCGGTGATCGCGCAGCAACTGGGCCTCGGCTTCGTCACCGCGATCGACCCGACGCAGGGCCAGCAGGGGCTCCTGATCGGCAACTTCCTCACCATCCTCGGACTGACGCTGCTGTTTGCCACCGACAGCCATCACCTCGTCATCGCGGCGCTGAGCGAGAGCTATCGCATCTTTTCGCCCGGCGAGGTGTTTCCGAGCGGCGACGTCGCGGCGCTGGCGACGCGCGCCTTCGCCGCCGCGTTCAAGATAGGCCTGCAGCTTTCGGCGCCGTTCCTGGTGTTCGGCCTCGTCTTCAACATCGGGCTCGGCATCCTGGCGCGGCTGATGCCGCAGATGCAGGTCTATTTCGTCGGCGTTCCCCTGTCGATCCTCGCCGGCTTCCTGATTCTCGGCCTCGTCATCACGGCCCTGATGGGAGCCTTCCTCGACTACTTCATCGGCGTGATGCAGCAGCTCACGCCGCTCAAATGAGGTAGTCGATGGCCGAGGACGATACCGAGCGCACAGAGGACCCTACCCAAAAACGTCTCGACGATGCGCTCGAAAAGGGTGACGTTGCGAAGAGCCAGGAGGTCAACACCTGGTTCATCATCGCCGGCGCCACGCTGCTGCTGACGACCTTCTCAGGCTCGATGGGCAGCGGCATGCTCGGCCCGATGCGCAACCTGATCGCCAACTCGTGGATGATCCGCACCGACGGGCCCGGGCTGCTGGCGTTGCTGCAGCACATCGAATATGCGCTGATCGCGGCCGTCGGCATTCCCTTCCTGATGCTGATGCTCGCCGCCATCGCCGGCAACATGATCCAGCATCGCCTGGTGTGGTCCACCGAATCGCTGAAGCCGAAACTGAGCAAGATCTCGCCCGGCGCCGGCTTCAAGCGCGTGTTCGGCAAGCAGGCGATCGCCAATTTCGTCAAGGGCTTGTTCAAGGTGGTGGCGCTGGGGGCGGTGATGACCGCCGTGCTGTGGCCGGAGCGCCATCGCCTCGAGGCGATGGTATACTTCGATCCCGCGGCGCTGATGGGCGTGACCACGAGCCTGACCCTGCAGCTGATGGGCGCGGTGGTCGCCATGCTCGCCGCGGTCGCGATCGCCGACTACTTCTTCCAGTACCGGCAGTGGTACGAGCGCCAGAAGATGTCGTTGCAGGAGATGAAGGAGGAGTTCAAGCAGTCGGAAGGCGATCCCCACGTCAAGGGCCGCATCCGCCAGTTGCGCCAGCAGCGCATGAAGAAGCGCATGATGGCCCAGGTTCCCAAGGCGAGCGTGGTCATCACCAACCCGACCCACTATTCGGTGGCGCTGGCCTACGACCGCGGCATGGCGGCGCCGGTCTGCGTCGCCAAGGGCGTCGACAACGCCGCGTTCAAGATCCGGGAAATCGCCAAGCAGCACGACATCCCGATCGTCGAGAATGTGCCGCTGGCGCGCTCGCTCTATGCCACCGTCGATGTCGACGAGGAGATTCCGGTCGAGCATTATCACGCGGTGGCCGAGGTCATCGGCTTCGTGATGCGGCTCAAGCGTGGCTTTTCCTCGCGGCCATAGGCCGTTCCGGCCGGCAAAGTACCTGTAAAACACCGAATAACCGCCTGACGGGCTTGCGTTTACCGGTCCGATTCAGGCACTCAATGAGCAAGCGAAAGCGCTAGGTCCGTGTCTCTTTATATGTCTGCCGAGACCCACAACGAACTCCCGCCCGAACCGGCCGCCGTGCATGAGCCGGCGCGGCGGGGCAGCATCATCCTGGTGCTGCTGGTGGCCGCCGCCGTGGTCGGGGTCGCGGTGGCCCTGATGACGCTCGGCCGCACCCATGCCCAGCCCTACATCCTCGGGGTCCTGGCGGTGCTGGCGATGGTCGGGCTGTTCAACCTGTTCGCCTTTGCCGCGGGTATCATTCGCTTCGCCGACCGCAATGCCGACAACCCCATCATCGGCCGCATCGCCGATCATGCCCATGACGGGCTCGCCGTCACCGATCCGCGCGGGCATGTGGTCTATTCCAATGCGGCGTATCTGACGCTGACCGGCGCCGCCAGCCCGCAGGACGTTCGCCCGGTCGAGCGCGTCTTCATCGGCAATCCCGACGTCTCCGAAGCCGTGTTCCGCCTGCTGAAAGCCGCGCGTGAAGGAAAACGCCAGCAGGAGGAGGTGCGGATCGCGGGCACCGACGGCAGCCACGGCCGCTGGCTGCGCATGCGGGTGCGCCCGCTCGGCGATGCCAGGCGCACGGCGAAATACGCAGTGTGGTCGATTGCCGACATCACTCGCGACCGCGAGCGCCAGGAAGACGTGTTCCAGGAACTGCAGCACGCCATCGAATATCTCGATCACGCGCCGTGCGGCTTCTTCTCGGTCAGTCCCGCCGGCGAGATCGTCTATGTCAACGCGACGCTCGCCAACTGGCTCGATCACGACCTCGCCGAGATCGGCTCGGGCGGCCTCAAGCTCGCCGACATCGTCTCCGGCGACGGCGCCTCGTTGCTCACCTCGATCGTGCCGGCGCCGGGCGAGGTCAAGACCGAGGTCTTCGACATCGATCTGCGCATGCGCGGCGGCAAGACCATGCCGGTGCGGCTCTATCACAAGCTCGCATTCGGCGCCGACGGCGCGCCGGGCGCCTCGCGCACGCTGGTGATCAGCCGCGCCCGCGACGAGCACTCCGCCGATCCGCAGCGCGCCGCCGAAGTGCGCTTCATGCGCTTCTTCGACCATACGCCGATGGCGATCGCCACCGTCGATCGCGGCGGCACCGTGGTGCGCGCCAATGCGCGCTTTGCCAAGCTGGCGCAAAGCCTCGGCGGCGACGGTGCGGCGTCGAAGTCGATCTTCCGCGCGGTCAACGCCCGCGACCGCGGGCTTCTGATATCGGCCATCAACCAGGCCGCCGAAGGACAGGGCGACATCTCCCCGGTCGAGGCGATGCTCGACGGCCCGCGTGAGCGCTGGGGGCAGTTCTTCGTCACCGCGGTGGAGCAGGAGGACCGCGAGACAGAGGCTGCGATCGTCTATCTGCTGGAGACCACCGAGCGCCGTGCGCTGGAGAACCAGATCAACCAGTCGCAGAAGATGGAGATGGTCGGCCAGCTCGCCGGCGGCATCGCGCACGACTTCAACAACGTGCTCTCCGCCATCATGATGGCGAATGACTTCCTGCTGAACGCGCACAAGCCGACCGACCCGTCGTTCCAGGACATCATGCAGATCAAGCAGAACGCGACGCGTGCCGCGACGCTGGTGCGGCAGCTGCTGGCGTTCTCGCGCCGCCAGACGCTGCGGCCGCAGGTGCTCGACCTCGGCGACGCCCTGTCCGACCTCACCATGCTGCTGCGCCGGCTGATCGGCGAGAAGGTCAAGCTCGACCTCGTGCACGGCCGCGATCTCTGGCCGGTCAAGGTCGACGTCTCCCAGTTCGAGCAGGTGATCGTCAATCTCGCCGTTAACGCGCGCGACGCGATGCCGGAGGGCGGCACGCTGACGGTGAAGACCGGCAACGTCAGCGCCGACGACGCGGCGCAGCTCTCCTACAAGGGCATGCCGGCAGCGGACTACGTCCGCATCGACATGATGGACAGCGGCACCGGCATCCCGGCCGAAATCATCGACAAGATCTTCGAGCCGTTCTTCTCCACCAAGGAAGTCGGCAAGGGGACCGGGCTCGGCCTGTCCACCGTGTACGGCATCGTCAAGCAGACCGGCGGCTTCGTCTACGTGGACTCCGAAGCAGGCAAGGGCACCGCGTTCCACATCTTCCTGCCGCGGCACCGGCCGGAGCTCGAGGCGCAGCCCGAACCGCAAGCCGCAAATGGCGCGGCGGCGGAGGTTGCAAAACCGAAGCCCGATCTCACGGGGCAGGGCACCATCCTGCTGGTGGAGGACGAGGACGGCTTGCGTTCGCTCAACGCGCGCGGCCTTCGCTCGCGCGGCTACAGCGTGATCGAGGCCGCCAACGGCGTCGAGGCCATCGAGGCGCTGGCCGAGAAGGACGGCGCGGTCGATCTCGTCGTGTCCGACGTCGTCATGCCGGAGATGGACGGGCCGACCATGCTGAAGGAAATGCGGGCCAAGAACCCGAGCCTGAAGATCATCTTCGTGTCGGGCTATGCCGAGGACGCTTTCGAGAAGAGCCTGCCGGAGAACCAGCAATTCGCCTTCCTGCCGAAGCCGTTCACGCTGGCCCAGCTGGTGGCGGCGGTGAAGGAAACCATGACGGCGTCGTAGCGTATGTCAGGGTGACGTCGGTCCGTTCGAGACGAGGCCTTGCCATGACCCATCCCCTGCTTGCCGAACTGGAACGCATCGAACGGAACGCCTGGGAGGATCTGGCGCGCGCTGCGCCGCCGCCCTTTGCGGCCGCCATCGGCCTCGAGACCCGCCGGATGGGCGGTGCGCTGTTTCTTGCGGCGGCGAAGATTCCGCAGTTTCAGTTCAACTGGCTCGCGGGAGCCGGGCTCGGCAGCGACGACGGTGCCTGCATCGGCGAGGCCGTGGCGCGATTCCGGGAAATCGGACAAACGAAATTCATAGTGCAGATTGCGCCGGGGCCGAAGGCCGCGCAGATGGAAAGCCTGGCGCGCACGGCCGGATTGCAGGCGAGCCCGCTGTCCTGGGCGAAATTCTGCCGCGAGACGCGGAATGCGCCGGAGGTGGCGACTTCCCTGACCATTCGCGAGGTTGATGCCGCGGACCGCACGATCTTCGCCGAATCGGCCATCGCCGGCTTCGGAATGCCGGCGCCGATGGCGACGTGGCTTTCGCAGATCGTCGGGCGGCCGCACTGGCATGCCTATGTCTCGCTCGACGGCGACACGCCCGCAGGTGCGGCAGCGCTCTACGTGGACGGCGATTTCGCCTGGCTCGGCATCGGCGCGACGCGGCCGGAGATGCGCCGGAAGGGCGGCCAGTCGGCGCTGCTGGCGCGACGTATTGCGGATGCTGCGAAGTATGGCGCCCGGCATGCCGTGACCGAAACCGGCGTGCCGCAGGAGGGGCAGCCGGCGCCGAGCTACCGGAACATCCTCGGCAGCGGGTTCGGGATCGCCTATGAGCGTCCGAACTGGACATTGCCGTCCTAGGGCCGCACCCGGCATACCCGGGAAACACCGGATATTGCTGCACAATTGTCGCATCCCCGCGACTGAGGGCCGCAGCCGCGGTTCCCTTTAGTGGCTTTTCTTTTGGGCAACGCTGCCCATCTTAGGGGCGCTTTCCCCATACCGGGGAATCCAAGGGAAAAACCGATGAAATTTACCCAGCGTACGCGCGGCATGGTCAAGGCGATCGCCGTCGTTCTTTCGTTGGCGCTGCCCACCGTGATCGCAGCTTCCTATGCCGACGCCCGCGTCGGCGGCGGCTCCAGCTCGGGATCGCGTGGCTCGAAGACCTATTCCGCGCCGCCGTCCACGACCACGGCGCCCAAGGCCGCGCAACCCATGAACCGCACCATGACCCAGCCGGGCAGCCCGAGCGCGCCGGCGGCGACCGGCGGCGGCTTCTTCAACAAGCCCGGCATGGGCATGCTCGGCGGCCTCGCCGCGGGCTTTCTCGGCGCTGGCCTGCTCGGCATGCTGTTCGGCGGCGGCCTGTTCTCCGGTCTCGGCGGCTTCGCCTCGATCCTCGGACTGATCCTGCAGATCGGCCTGATCATCCTGGTGGTGCGGCTGGCGATGATGTGGTGGCAGCGTCGCAACGCGCCGGCCTATGCCAGCACGGGCGCTGCGCCCGCGCCGGCCCAGAACCCGCAGGCCAACTATCGCAACGCCATGGGCTTCGGCCTCGGCTCGAGCGCGCCGCCGCTCGAGATCAAGCCGGAAGACTATGAAGCTTTCGAGCGCCTGCTCGGCGAAGTCCAGGCCGCCTGGTCGGAGGAGGACGTCTCCAAACTGGAGCGGCTGTCGACGCCGGAAATGGTCTCCTATTTCGCCCGCGACCTCGCCGACAACAAGGAGCGCAACGCCGTCAACAAGGTCACCGGCGTCAAGCTTCTGCAGGGCGATCTTGCCGAAGCCTGGCGTGAGGGCGATGCCGACTACGCCACCGTCGCGCTGCGCTTCTCGCTGGTCGACAAGACCTTCGACCGCAACAACGGCCAGATGATCGCCGGCAGCGATCAACCGACCGAGGCCACGGAAGTCTGGACCTTCGTGCGCCATCGCGGCGGCAACTGGGAGCTCTCGGCGATCCAGCAGACCAGCTGATCGCCCGCCGAAAACGATCCGAAAGCGCCGCGGTGGATACCGCGGCGCTTTTGTTTTGCGGGTAGTGCTTGCGGCCGAGACTCGCGTTCGAATGCAGTTCTAGCCGGCCGCGGCCAGACGCGGGGCGTCGAACAGCATCGGCTCCTCCTCGCGCACGAACCGTGCGGCGGCGGCGATCGCGGCCGGCAATTGCGCGATGCCTTGCGGCCTGGCGAACAGATAGCCCTGGCCCTTGGCGCAGCCCTCGCGGGCGAGGAATTGCCACTGCGCCTCGGTCTCGATGCCCTCGGCCAGCACGGGAATGTTCAGGCTTGCGCCCAGCGCCAGCACGGTGCGCACGATGGCGGCCGCCGCGGCGTCCTCCGGCAATCGTTTGACGAAGGACTGGTCGAGCTTGATCTTGTCGAACGGGAAGGCATGCAGCGTCGCCAGCGACGAATAGCCGGTGCCGAAATCGTCCATCGCTACCGAAATGCCCATGGCCTTCAGCTTGCGCAGGATGTGCAGGCCGCGGGTCTGGTCCGACATCACGGTCGATTCCGTGACCTCCACCTCAAGCCGCCGCGGCGACAGGCCGGTCTCGAGCAGGATGGCGTGAATGGTCTCGGCAAGGTCGTCGCGGGCAAACTGCAGCGGCGAGAGGTTCACCGCCACCGTGCCGGGGATCCTGCCCTCGGCGGCGTCACGGCAGGCGGTGCGCAGCGCCCATTCGCCCATGCCCGATATGGCCTCGGTTTCCTCCGCGAGCGGAATGAACTCGGCCGGCGAGACCATGCCGCGTTTCGGATGGTGCCAGCGCATCAGCGCCTCGGCGCCGCAGATCCTGCCGTCGTGCAGCGAGGTCTGCAGCTGGTAATGCAGCAGCAGCTCGCCGCGTTCGGCGGCGCCCTGCAGGTCGCGCGCCAGCGCGCGGCGGGCGCGGGCCTTGTCGTCCATTTCCCTGACATAGCGGGTGATCAGTCCGCGCTGCCTGCTCTTACCGCGATGCATGGCGAGCTTGGCGTTGCTCAGCGCCTGGTCGCGATCCGGCGTATCGGTCGGAAAGAGCGAGTAGCCGATCGAGGCGGTAAGGGTGACCGGATGTTCCTGCACCATGAACGGCCGTGCGAAAACGGCCGCGATGCGCCCGGCAAAGGCCTGCGCGTCCTGCGGATGGTTGCCCGACATCTGCAGGCCGAGGAATTCGTCGCCGCTCTGCCGCGCCAGGAACTCGCCCGGGCGAAGCGCGCCGCGCATCCGGTCCGCGGCCTCGATCAGCAGCAGGTCGCCGGCAGCGTGGCCGAACACATCGTTGACGTCCTTGAAGCCGTCGATGTCGATGGAGAAGGCGGCAAGCTTGTGCGCTTTCTCGTGCGCTTCGGCGGCGTCGAAGGCAAGCCGCTCGTTGAAGGCGATGCGGTTCGGCAGCCCCGTCATGCTGTCGTTGAACGAGAGCTGGTGGATGCGGTCGGCCGATTCCGTGCGCGAGCGCAGGTCGATGACGTAGGTCGAAAAGCCCGAGCCCATCACCAGCAGCACCGCGACGATGACGGCGATGCCGAGCGTCGATGCCGGGATCAGCCAGTGCGGCACTGTGATGGCGGTGTCGGGCGTGACGGTGGCGGAGGCGATCATGGTGTAGTGCAGGGTGCAGACCATGAAGGCGAGCACGATCGCCGCGCCATGGCGGCACCAGCGCGTCACCGGGCGGTTGGCGCGGTTGACGGCCAGTGCACTAAGGCCGAGGCCGAACAGGAAGGTCAGCACCAGCCCGTAGGCGTTCCAGCTCACGGTGCCGGCAACGTGCCAGCCCTGCACCGCGACGAAATGCATGGCAAGGATGCCGACGCCCATCGCGAGGCCGCCGGCTTCCGGCGCCAGCGTGAAATGCCGGCTGCCGATTTCGAAGCCGATCAGGCAGGAGACGATGGCGATGACGAGCACGATGCCGGTCGAGACCGGCTCGAAGCCGCTGGCAAGCTGCGGATCGAGCGCGAGGATGGAAATGAAGATGGCGGCCCACAGCGCAGCGCCGGTGCCGACGGAGGCCATGAACAGCCAGCCGGTGCGGGTCGCTCCTTCCGTGGCGCGGGCGCGGGCGAAATGGCGCATGCCGACCCAGGTGCCGAACAGGCAGACGCTGCCCGCCACTGCCACCAGCAGCTGGTGATAGACGAAGGCGTAACTGGCGGCCTCGCGCATGGCGTTTCCCCGTGGTCGGCGAAAGCTACGCGGGCGCGGTTAAAGGGTTGTGCGCCGGGTCCGATGCAAGCTGAAATGAAGCATCCCTTTGCCAGTTAGCGTTGAAATTGATTGAATGCGGCCCGGGAACCGGCGGCATCGGTCATGCCTGTTGTCGGTTCGTTAACGCTGTGAAAGCGGGAAACGCCATGAAATACGCGCTCTACTACTGGCCCATGATCCAGGGACGCGGCGAATATGTCCGCCTGGCGCTGGAAGACGCCGGCGCCGCCTATGACGACGTCGCCCGGCATGGCGACGGCATGTCTGTCATGATGCGGATGACGGAAGCGCGCAAGGGCACGCCGCCCTTCGCCCCGCCGTTCCTGAAAGCCGGCAAGCTCGTGATCGGCCAGACCGCCAACATCCTGCTCTATCTCGGCAGCCGCCATGGTCTGGCGCCGAAGGCGGAGGGCGGGAAATTGTGGGTGCACCAGCTGCAGCTCACCATCGCCGACTTCGTGCTGGAGATCCACGACACCCACCATCCGCTCGGACCGTCGCTCTACTACGAGGACCAGCGCGGCCCTGCGAAGAAGCGCACCGAGGAATTCTGGAAGGAGCGCGTGCCGAAATATCTCGGCTATTTCGAGGAGCTGATGGAGGAGGGCGGCGGCTCCTACATCGCCGGGCGCAGGGCGAGCTATGTCGACCTCTCGCTGTTCCAGCTGGTCGCGGGACTACGCTATGCCTTCCCC
This sequence comes from uncultured Bradyrhizobium sp., assembly GCA_964504705.1. Classification (GTDB taxonomy): domain Bacteria; phylum Pseudomonadota; class Alphaproteobacteria; order Rhizobiales; family Xanthobacteraceae; genus Bradyrhizobium. Next base: position 2,294 of record CAZDEZ010000095.1, on the reverse strand, counting down.
AGGCGCATGAAGGCGTTCGAGCGCGAGGTGCCGCGCCTGGCCGAACTGCACGACCGCGTCGCCGCGCGTCCGAACATCAAGGCGTACCTGGCCAGCGAGCGGCGGATTCCCTTCAACGAGCAGGGGATATTCCGCAGGTACAAGGAGCTGGATGGATAAAGCTGTCGTCCCGGCCAAGCGAAGCGCGAGCCGGGACCCATAACCACAGGCGATTGTTGTTGCTGGAGCTGGAGCCACAGCGAGCTTAACGACTGCTCCCTGTGGCTATGGGTCCCTGCGTTCGCAGGGACGACGGTGCTACCGGCTCCGCCCGTCCACCGGCGTCATCTTGATCTTCGACAGATCAACGCCGTCAAAACAGCTGACATTCACCGCCACCACTTCGGTGCCGTCGGGCTTGCTGCCGCGCGCGAACACCTCGACGCCGCAATCGACGCAGATCTGGTGGCGGATGGCGTGCTTGTTGAAGAGATACTCCCTCAAATTCTCCTCGCCGGCGCGGAGCTGAAAACTCTTCGGCGAGATGAAGGTGAAGTGCAGGCCCTTCTTGGTGCAGATCGAGCAATTGCAGGCGGTGACCATGGCAAGGTCGCTGGTGCATTCGAACCGCACCTGGCCGCAATGGCAGCCGCCGGTGAACGTCTTGGGTTCCGCCATCGCTTGTTCCTCACCGAAATTCCTGCGTCGGACGATAGCGCACCCGCGCCGTGCCGTCAGCAGGGCGGAGCGGTTACTCGTCCTTGCCGCGGGTGATGGCGATCGAGGCCTCGGTCTTGGTGCGCTGGCATTCCATGTTGAGGCGGCGGTAGCGCATGGTGACCTTGTCGCCGCGAAGGATGCCCATGCGCTTGAGGCAGCGCGAGGAGCCGGTCATGGCGTCGTCCTTGGGGATGGTGAAGACCACCGCGGCCATCGAGCCCACCAGGGTGAAGAACTCCGGCTTGGGCTTGCGCTCGCCCTTGGCGTAGAGCTCGATGGAATATTTGTCGCCGCGGCAGGCAACCGACAGTTCCTTGGCCAGCGGATGGCTCATGTAGACGGTGTTGCGGGCCTTGAAGACGACCTTCAGCTTGTCGACGTTGTTGGTCAGCTCCTTGGCGCTGTCGTCGCAGCGATCGGCGCGGGCGGGGGAGGCGGCGAATGCCGCCGCCAGCACAAGTGCTGCGGCAATGAAGATCGATCGGCGAAACGGTCGTCGTGATGTCATGTGCAATTGCCCCTTTGGGTCTATTGAAACCCGCGTGAAGGGTGAGCGCAAGAGGGCGGGCAAGGTTTACGACGAGTGCGTCAAATAAGCCTCAAGCCAGCAATCCATTGATTTTTATGGCGTAAATCGACGCAATGAGAAAGGTTGGCCGGCATCCCCTATTTGTCGCATTTATCAACATATGGGACTTGCACTATTCGTCATATGGGATCATATTGGCTCAACTAGGCTCGGTTGCGGCAGAATTTCTGCGCGATCTGGCTTTTTCGATCGGAGAAAGGAATTGAGATGGCGGAAGATCAAGAATTGCAGGCAATGAGCGCGGTATTGATTGCCTTGCAGCCGCTCAACCCGGATGAAAGGAAGCGCGTGCTGATCTGGGCAGCGCAGAAGTTGGCGATCGATGCGCCGGCCGCAACAGGCGCTGTTCAGAAGAATGAGCAGAAGGCGCCCGTTGCGGGGAAGTGGGACTACAGTACGGACACAATCGCCACCATCATCGGTGCGAACTCTGGCCCTGATCTCATCATTGCGTCCGCGGCCCATCTGCATTTCGTGCAGTGCAAGTCAACCTTCAGCCGTCACGAATTGACTTCGCAGATGCGGGCGGCGCCGTCGCACTTCAAGACCACTTTCGTGAACAATCTGTCGGCCTATCTATCCGGCCTTACTCGGGCTGACCGGCTGAGGCTTTCGGGCAACGATATCTACGCCTTGTCAAACAAGGAGCGCCAGAGCCTGGAAGCAAAGCTGGCGGCCGCGGAATAAGGACGACCCCACAATGTTCCGAAACCTCTGGTGCGCCGATGAGTAAGCCCACTCCAAGATACCTGGTCCATTTCCGCTGGGGTGATTTTGAGCTGAACGTTGTCGGACGTCGGACCATATTGTCATTGGCGGGAGGATTGTGCCTGCTGCTGGGCATTAAGGTGTATGGCACCAAGGCGTTGGAACTGCTCTTGTGGTGACTACCGCCTTGGCATAACAGGGCCGTGTGACCGGCTAAATTCATTCCGAGAATCCGCGAGCAATCCATGAACGCCCCGACCGCCTTTCCCGACCAGTCCAAACCCGTACCGCCGTACAA
>CAZDEZ010000094.1:0-14490 GCA_964504705.1 uncultured Bradyrhizobium sp. | reverse complement strand
GCCGTAGCTAGCGCGGTTGGCTGGGGAGGCCTCGGGGCCCGTTACCCCATCTACGGCCTGACAGACACCCCTCGCTACGGCACCGGCTGCGTGCTCTGCGCCACCACGGCGCCGACGTCGGTGAACACCTTCACGATCGGCGCCACGACGCGGTGCATCGGTCCCTTCGACACCAGCGTGTCGTGCAGCACGAGATGGTCGATGCCGGTCGTCAGGAAGCAGATCACCGCATCCTGCGGCGTTTCCACGATCGGCTCGCCCTTGACGTTAAACGAGGTGTTGATCAGCACCGGCACGCCGGTGAGCCGGTCGAATTCCTTCAGCACGCGATACAGCTTCGGATTGGTCGCCTCGCGCACGGTCTGCACCCGCGCCGTGCCGTCGACATGCACGATGCCCGGAATCTTCTCACGCCATTCGGGACGCACAGGCTTGGCGATCAGCATGAAGGGCGAGTCCTCCTCGCCCTCGAAGATATCCTTCATCCGCTCCGCCAGCACGATCGGCGCGAACGGGCGGAATGCCTGGCGGTGCTTGACCCGGCTGTTGAGGATGTCCTTCATCTCGGCTCTTCGGGGATCGGCGAGCAGGCTGCGGTTGCCGAGCGCGCGCGGCCCGAACTCGGAACTGCCCTGAAACCAGCCGATCACCTTCTGGTCGGCGAGCAGCTTTGCGGTGTCGCGGCCGATATCGTCGCTGCGCACCGCCTTGACCTGGATCCGCACCAGCGGCTTCTGCAGCGCGTTGACGATCTCGTGCTCGCCATAGCTCCTGCCGGTAAAGGCATGCTCCATCACATAGGTGCGGCGCTGCTTGAGGATCTCCAGCCAGCCGTAATAGGCGCAGCCGATCGCAATGCCGTCGTCGCCGGCCGCAGGCTGGATCCAGACGTTCTCGAAGCCGCCCTCGCGCGCGATCCGGCCGTTGGCGACGCAGTTGAGCGCGACGCCGCCGGCGATGCAGAGGTTTTTCGCGCCTGTCGTCTCGCGCAGCCATCGCGTGCGCGCCAGCAGTACTTTCTCCGTGTCGTCCTGCACCCGCCAGGCCAGATCCTCCCAATGCCGCATCGACGGGTGCTTCTCCCAGTCGCCGAAGCCGACGAGAAAGGGCTGCTTGAAGCTGGCGTCCCAGGCCGGCACCCGCAATTCGCCGCCCTCGATCTCGAGCAACGGCTTGAACTGCTCGCGGCGCCCGTAGGGCGCAAGCCCCATCAGCTCACCGCACTTGTTCCAGTCGCCGAACACGTAAGTCGAGGCGCGGCTGTACAGCGCGCCGAGGCCGGGCATGCTGTAGAACTCCTCGTTGAGCATGCCGCGCGACGGCTCGAGCCAGACCTTCTTCAGGCATTGCAGCTCGGTGCCGGAGAAACCGTAGTAGCTCTCGGATTCCCGGGCGAGCGGATTGCCGGTATCGTTCTCCGGCAGCTTTTCCATCGCGTCGGCGCGATAGCTGCCGACGCCGTCGACGATCATCACCACGCCTTCCTCGAAGGGCGAGGCGGCGAAGGCGCTGTAGGCGTGCGCCAGATGGTGCGAGATCGACACCACCTTGTCGGAGACTGCGCGAAAGTACGGATGCTGTTCGGCCTGCTCGCGCTCGGGCGGCGGCAGGAAGCCCGGCATGTCCTGGTAGGTCAGCCGCTCCTCCATGTCAGGCACCGGCATGATGTAGCAATTGCGCACGACCAGATCGACGTCGGCGAGCGTGATGCCCTCGGCATCGAGGCAGTAGTCGATGACCTCCTTGTAGAAGCCGGTAGCGTGCTTCTCGCGCGTCAGCCGCTCCTGCCGATGGCGTAGGCGACGGCGCCGTCGCGCAAGAGGCACGCGCTGACGTCGTGGTCGTAGGTGTTGAGACCAAGGACATAAGTATGTTTTTTCGGCATGGCATTCTTCTGGGGAGGAACACGTACGGGCTGAAACGTGCGATCATGTCGGGACTAGGGTTGCACGATGGCGATCTCTGGTTTGGTGGCGCGGCGGCGCAAAACCGTTCATCCGCTGTTCATCATCAAAGCGGAATTTTGCAATGTAGGTGAACGGGTTGCATCCTTGACCTTACCCCGTCGCCTCAATAGAGTCTCTCGCGACTCCAAGAACCTTAGTCAAGATTCGATCATGCGCATTCGAACCGAACGCCGGTCCCGCGCGTAGCTTGCGGGATCGCATCAATGCGGCTCGATGCGCTGGAAGTACCGGGAGATATCGATGGCCAATCGCTACAATTTCCTGACGCGCTGCCTGGCGGCAGTGACCTTGCTGTTCGTCTACGCGATCGGCGCGTCGGCCATCCTGGTTGGCGCGACCGCGCCGGCTCAGGCCTGGCGCGGACGCGGTTATTATGGTTATCGCGGATTTGCGCCGCGAGCCTACTACGCTCCGCGCGCCTATTACGCGCCGCGAGCCTACTACTACGCGCCGCGCGCCTATGTAGGCCCGCGCTGCTACTGGAGCCGCCGCTGGGGCCGCACCGTCTGCCGCTGGTGATCGCTTAGTTCTGTTTGGTCCGCACGTCGGGCGCGCCGGACAACCGGCGCGCCCGATCTGCTCTTGCGACGCGGTCGCAGCGTCAGACCGGCTTCTCGTCGTCCGTCACCGGCGAGGTGATGACCAGAAACACCAGGTCGACCAGGCCGGAATTCGAGATCGCATGCTCGACGCCCGGCGGCAGGAAGATGAAGTCGTGCTTGCGCACCACTTGATTCTTGCCGGCGATCTCCATCAGTCCCTCGCCTTCCAGCACGTGGTAGATCTGCTCCTGCACCAGGTGGCTGTGGCGGGCGACGTGCGCCATCGGCTGGTACATCGAGATGCGGTAGTCGATGTGCCGGGAGCCGGCCGTCTCCGGCATCACCAAAGGCTTGGACAGCGCGCCGCCGAAATGGTTGGGGAATTCGCGCCAGGGCACTTCGGCGATGTTGCGAATGAAGGCGCCGTTTTCCGAAGCCATGTTGCCGCTCCCTCTCCCGGCCGACGCGCTCAGCTGACCAGCGCGCCGCCGTCGATATAGACAATCGAACCCGTGGCAAAGCCGTTGGCCATGAAGGCGAGGATTTGCCGCGCGATGTCTTCACCCTGCCCGACCCGGCCGACCGGCAGGCTTGCCGCGGTCTTTGCCAGCATGTCGCGCCGCGCCTCCTCGGGCATCGCAGCGCGGATCGGCGTGTCGATCACGCCCGGCGAGACGGCGTTGACGCGCACCGGCGCAAGCTCCAGCGCCAGCGCGCGCGACAGCGATTCCAGCGCGCCGTTGGCCGCGCCGACGATGGCGGAATTGGGCCGCGGGCGAACGCTGAGAAAGCCGGTCACCAGCGTCAGCGATCCGCCGGCGCGGATGTCCGCCGCGCGCGCCACGCGCCATGCGCCCCAGAACTTGCTCTCCATCGTGGAGCGGACGTCGTCCATCGACACCGTCCTGAACGGGCCCGTCTTCAACTGCGCCGCCGTCACCACGACGTGATCGACCGGCCCGCAGCGGCGGAACAGGTCGGTGACGCTCTGCTCGCTGGTGACGTCGGCGGGGATCGCCACCGCATTGAGCCTTTCCGCCACCGAGTCGAGCTTCGCGGCGTTGCGCGAGGCGACGATGACATCGGCCCCTTTGCGCTTGGCCATTTCCGCGGTCGCCAGCCCAATTCCCGAGGAGCCGCCAACCACCACGACCTTCTTGCCCTTCAAGTCCATGCTGTCCCCTTGCACGCTGGTCATGCCGGCTGATACCGGCTGCCGATCCCGACCTTGCTCTGGCCGAGACCCGGCAACTCCCACACGCCGGCGCCCGCCGGATTGATGTCGGCGGCGATGTCGACGTCGATCAGATACGGCTTGTTGGCGGCGATGCCCTTGCGGATTGCCTCGCCGATGTCACCGGCGCGGTCGACACGCACGCCCTCGACGCCGCAGGAACGCGCCATCGCGGCAAAATCCGGATTGTAGCGCTCGCCCGTCCTCGGATCGTGGAAGTCGGTAGCAAGCTCGCGGCCGCCGAGGTAGCCGCGCTGCAGGCCGCGGATAGAGGCATAGGCGTAATTGTTCCAGACCACCCACACCACGGGCAGATTGTACTCCACCGCCGTGCCCAGCACGTTGGCGTGCATGAAGAACGCGCCGTCGCCGCAGACGGAGACGCAAGGGCGATCGGGCGCGGCGAATTTCGCGCCCATCACCCCGGCGACGCCGAAGCCCATCGGCCCGAAGCCCATCGAACCGATCAGGGAGTCCGGCCGGCGCGGCTTGCAGAAGCCGAGCAGCCAGTTGTGGTGCACGCCGATATCGCTGACCAGGATGGCGTCTTCCGGCAGCGCCTTGTCGATTTCGAGCGCGGCGCGCTGCGGATTGACCGGCGAGGAGTCGTCGGAGAAGCCCGGCGCGACGAAGCGATCCCACTCTTTCCGATACACGTCGATCTGCGCCAACCATTTCTGGCGCGCGTCGGACTTGCCGTTGAGGTCGGAACGCCGGTCGAGCTCGGCATGGACCTGGCGCAGGAAGGTACGAACGTCGGCCATCAATCCGAGTGCAACGGGATAGTTGCGGCCGATCTCTTCGGGATCGATGTCGACGTGAATGAGTTTGGTCGGCGGGATGGTGAAGGAATAGCCGGGAATCCACGAGCTCGACGTGCGGTCGTCGAAGCGCATGCCGAGCGCGAGCAACACGTCGGCCTGCCGCGCCGCATGGTTGGCCTGGTAGTGGCCGCCGCGCGCGACCAACCCCAACGCCAGCGGATGGTTGCAGTCGAGCGCGCCGAGACCCGACGCCGAGGCCGCCACCGGGATCTGCAGCCGTTCCGCCAGCCGCTTCAATTCCTCCGCCGCGCCGCCATAGCGCACGCCCTGGCCGACGATGATCACCGGCCGCTCGGCCGACAGCAGCATGTCCACCGCCTTCACCACGCCTTCGGGATCGGCGCCGCAGCGGCTGGAGATATTGGCGTTCCACGCGATCGCGTTCGGCGCCTCTTCCGCGGCCGCCTCCATGAAGACGTCAAAGGGCACGTCGACCACGACCGGCCCGGGACGCCCCGTCACCATGGTCTTCCAGGCCTGACGCACTGCCAGCGGCACCATCTCGCCGCGCGTCGGCTGGAACACCTTCTTGCAGTAGGAGCGCACCGTCGAAGGGAAGTCAGCCTGGTAGTGCCGATAAAGTTCCTGAAAGGCGCCGCGGTTGAACTGGCCGGTCGGCACGTTGCCGGTGACCGCCATGAACGGCACGGAATCGAGAAAGGCGTTGCCGAGCGAGATCGGCAGGTTCGCCGAGCCCGGCCCGCACGAGGTGAAGGTGGCCGTCGGCCGGCCCGAGACGCGGTAGTACACGTCGGCCATGAAGCCCGCGACGCTCTCGTGATGCACGGAGATGGTCTTGATCTCGCTCGATCGCTCATAGAGCGCGTCGATGAACTGGATGTTGCCGTGGCCGCACAGGCCGAACACCTGCGGCACCTTCTCCTGGATCAGATAGTCGACGATGACCTGGGCGCCGTTGAGCGAATTGCTCGACATCGGAACACTCTCTCCCTGCGGCGCGACGGCCCGCGGCCCGCGTTCTGCCGCGCGGCGTTAAACATGGCCGGACCCTATTTCTCATAATACTGTACGTCAATTGCTATTGTGATATGCTCCTCCACCGTGCCGGCATCGCGCCGGTTGCCATTCGGCCGGCGCCACGGCCAGATCGGGATCGGCGGCGTCAGGCGGAGACCCACAGAGTGAAAGCGCGCAGCAAGGCCAAGACGAACGAAAAGACGAACGAGAAGGCGAACGAGAATCCGCACGACAAGCCCGGCGAGAAGCCGGCCGCGCCGCGCAAATCGGCTGTCGCGCGGCTGGTGCAGTCGAACGAGCCGACCATCGACGACGAAGCCGAAGAGCGGGCGCGCGGCGGCGTGCAGTCGCTCGGCCGCGCCTTCGCCATCCTGGAAGAGATCGCGCGGCATCGCGAGGGCATTGGGCTAGCCGACCTCTCCAAGCGCGTCGGCCTGCACAATTCCACCACTTTCCATCTGGCGAAAACGATGGTTTCGCTCGGCTATATCCGCCAGGAGCGCGACACCAAACGCTACCGCGTCGGCCGACCGCTGTTTGCGCTGGCGGCGAGCGCACTCGACGAGATCGAGATGGTCAATCTCGCCACGCCGGTACTGGAAGATCTCTCGCGGGAAAGCGGCGAAAGCGGCCATTTTGCCGTGCGGATGGGCGATGCGGTCGTCGTCATCGCCCGCACCAGCGGCGCCGGCGCGTTCCAGCTCACCGACCGCGTCGGCGTGGTCCGTCCCGCCCATTGCACGGCGCTCGGCAAGATCATCCTGGCCTCGCTGCGTCCCGATCAGCTCAAACGCTTCCTGGAGCGCGTCGAGCTGAAGCCCTCGACGAAGAAGTCGATTACCGATCCCTCGGTGCTGCTGCGCGAGATCGCGGAAGTGCGGCGCAGCGCGGTGGCCATCGACGATGGCGAGTACAATTCCGAAGTACGCTGCGTCGCGGTGCCCGTGTTCAACTTTACCGGCGACGTGATTGGCGCGCTCGGCATCTCCGGACCGGTCTGGCGGATGACCGACGACGTGCTGAAGACCCGCGCCAAACAGGTGCAGGCAGCGGCGAATCGCCTTTCCGCCGAGTTCGGCGCCAAGGGCTAACTCTCCTTCTCCACGAGCGGCTGTTTGCCTGCGACGCATTTTGCGTTGACAGGCACGGCCGCGTCCGGAAATACTCTCTAACAATAAAAGAACGTCTCTCACATTGTCGCATACGCGAATCTGGGCAGGACGTCGGGATGCCACCGGGAGGAGGAGACCGCCATGGTCAGCTACGATAGACGTACCTTGTTGAAGGGCGGCGCCGCGATTGCCGGCGCCTCAGTGCTGGGTTTTCCGGCGATCGTCCGGGCGCAGGCCGCCAAAATCAAAATCGGGCACCTGGTGCCGCTGACCGGATTCCTCGGCGCGATCGGCGGCTATGCGCAGCTCGGCGTCAAGCTCGCGGCGGAAGAGATCAACGCCGGCGGCGGCATCATGGGCAAGCAGATCGACCTGATGTCGGAAGACTCGGTGAACCCGGCGACCGCCGCCACCAAGGCGCAGCGCATGATCGAGCAGGACGGCGCCGCGCTCTTGTTCGGCGAAATCTCGTCCGCCTCCTCGCTGACCATCATGCAGGTCGCCGAACGCAACAAGAAGGTGTTCTTCTCCACCGGCGCGCGCTCCGACGCGTTGCGCGGCAAGAACTGCAACCGCTACTCGTTCCACTGCGACATCCCCAACACGGTGATGGTCAACGCAGTCGGCACGGTGCTGCGCCAGCAGGGCATGGTGAAGGGCAAGAAGTTCGTCACGCTGACCGCCGACTACATTTTCGGCCATGACCTCCTGAAGGCCGCCAAGGCCTTCTTCGACGCCAATGGAGCCACGCTGGCCGGCGACGAACTGATCGCAACAGATGTCACCGACTTCAGCCCGTATCTCCTGAAGATCCGGCAGGCCAAGCCCGACGTGGTCTGTTGCAACCTGGCCGGCAACCAGGTCACCAACCTCGTCAAGCAATATGCCGAGTTCGGTTTCCCCTATCCGCTGGTCGGCTTCAACCTCAACACCGGCGATGCCTGGGCGATGGGCGAAGGCAATCTTTCCGGCACCTGGCCGACGGTCTGGTACCACACGCTGGACAATCCCGCGTCCAAGGCCTTCGTCGCAGCCTTCACCAGGAAGTACGACAAGCCGCCGGAGAACCACGCCTGGATCGACTACGTCACGCTGAAGCTGATCGCGCAGGCGATCGAGGCCACCAAGTCGACCGACGCGGCCGATCTGATCGCCTATTTCGAGAAGCAAACCCAGTTCGACATCATGAAGGCGCGCAAGGGCTACTTCCGCTCCTGGGACCACCAGCTGGTGCAGGAAGCCTATCCGTTCTCCGTCAAGCCGAAGGGCGAGATGAAGGACAAATGGGACATGCTGGTGCTCGGCGCGCCGGTGCCGGTGGCGAACGAGCCGCTGGAATCGATCTATCCGACCAAGACCCAGAACCCCTGTGAAATGAAGGCCTGACGCCACTTTCCCCTTCATTGGCGTCGGCGGCGCCGGCACAGTTCAGCCGGCGCCGTCTTTTGTTTGAGGCAAGGCAGCGTCCATGCAATTCGCCTTCTTGCTGGAACAGGTGGTCAACGGCCTCGTGCTCGGGGGCTATTACCTGCTGATCGCGCTCGGGCTGTCGCTGATCTTCAGCGTCGGCGGCATCGTCAATCTCGCCCACGGCGCGTTTTACGCGCTCGGTGCCTACATCTCCGTCGAGATCACCAGGCGCCTCGGCTTCGGCGTGGCCCTGGCGGCATCGCCGGTCGCCGTCGCGCTGCTCGGCATTCTCTTCGAGCGCTTCATCCTGCGCCGCTTCTACACAGCCGATCCGATCCTCAGCCTGCTCGTCACCTTCGGCCTTGCCATGGTCGCCGAACAGGCGATCCGCATCGTCTGGGGGTCGCCGCCATTGCCGGCGTCGATCCCGCCGATGTTCCGCGGCTCCGTGTTCGTCGGCGATTTCCTGTTCTCGCGCTATCGGCTCCTGATCCTCGCCGTCGTCGCCGCCATCCTCGTCGGCGTCTGGCTGCTCCTGCACAAGACCTCGTTCGGCCGCGTGGTGCGCGCCGGCATCCAGCGGCCGGACATGGTGGCGGCGCTCGGCATCCGCCTGCAGCCCTACATGACCGCGGTGGTCATGCTCGGCGTCGGCATGGCCGCGCTGGCCGGCGCGTTCTTCGCACCGATCTCGATCGTGCATCCCGCGATGGGTTCGGAGATCATCACGGTCGCCTTCGTCGTCGTCGTGATCGGCGGCCTCGGCAGCTTCTGGGGCGTGGTGCTCGCAGCGCTCCTGGTCGGCGTGGTGCGCGGCATCACCATCCATTTCGAGCCGGCCGCCGGGGAGGCCTCGATCTACGTCCTGATGTTCCTGGTGCTGTTGGTCCGCCCGCGCGGGCTGCTCGGCGAGCGGATCGAGAAATTCGAATGATCGTCCCGGTCGCACGGAAATATCGCCCGCTGCTGGTCGCCGCGACTGCCGTGATCGCGCTGCCCTTCGTGCTGGCGGCCATGGGCCTGTCGCACAACACCGGCACCATGATCGTGGCGCTGGCGATCGCCGCGATGGGGCTCAATCTCTGCATCGGCTATACCGGCCTCGTCTCGTTCGGCCACGGCACCTGGTTCGGCATCGGCGCCTATGCCGCGGGGCTGATCCAGCTCAACTGGTTTCCCGGCCAGATCTGGCTGCCGCTCGCGCTCTCCTCCGTCGTGGTCGCGGCCGCCTCGGCTTTCGTCGGCGCGGTGATCCTGCGCCGGCGCGGCGTCTATTTCTCGCTGCTGACGCTGGCGCTCTCCGCGCTCGCCTACACCACCGCCTTCCGCTGGACCGGCCTTACCGGCGGCGAGGACGGGCTCGGCGGCCTGAAGCGCGGCAGCATTGCCGGTTACAGCCTCGACAACGGGCTCTATTACTACATCGTCGTCGCGATGCTGTGTCTCGGCGTGCTGTTCCTGCTGCTTCGCCTGGTGCGCTCGCCGTTCGGCCACGTGCTGATGGCGATCCGCGAGAACGAACTGCGCGCCCGCTTCCAGGGCTATCCGGTCGAGCGCTACAAGCTCGGCGTGTTCGTCATATCCGCCGTCGTCACCGGCTTTGCAGGCGGGCTGATCGGCTTCCAGAACTATTTGGTCTCGGCCGAAGCGGTCTCCGTGCCCTTCTCCGGCGAGCTGTTGGCCGTCGTCGTGATCGGCGGCATGCACAGCATGCTCGGGCCGGCGCTGGGCGCGCTGTTCTTCATCCTGTTCCGCGAGCTCCTGTCGATCTGGACGCCGGACTGGCTGCTCTGGTTCGGCCTGCTGTTCGTCGCCTTCGTGCTCTATTCGCCCGGCGGCCTGGTCGGCATCTGGTCGACGCTGTCAAAACGCTGGTGGCCGCCGGCGGAAGAGACCGCCGCCATGAGCCGGCGCAAGATCTATGACGGCCTGCCGCTGCCGGATTTCCTGCGGCCGCCCGCGACGCAGGGCGCGGTGCTGGAAGTCTCCGGCGTCTCGAAATCCTTCGGCGGCATCCGCGCCGTCCGCGACGCCAGCCTGCAGGTGCGGTCCGGCGAAATCCATGCGCTGATCGGCCCGAACGGCGCCGGCAAGACCACGCTGTTCAACCTCGTCTCCGGCCTCTACGCACCGGATGCCGGCGCCATCCGCCTGCACGGCCGCGACATCCAGGGCGTGCCGTCGGAACTGATCTGCCATCAGGGCCTCGCCCGCTCGTTCCAGATCACCAACCTGTTCAAGGGCCTTTCCATCTACGAAAACCTGCGCCTGTCACTGCAGGCCCGCGCGCCCGGCCGCTTCAACGTCTGGCGCGACATCGATCATTTCGCCTCCGTCCATTCCGAGACCGCCGAACTGATGAAATTCCTCGGCCTCGAAGGCATCGAGAACATCGCGGGCGGCGATCTCTCCTATGGCGGCCAGCGGCTGGTCGATCTCGGCATTGCGCTCGGGTCGAAACCGCAGGTGCTGCTGCTCGACGAGCCGCTGGCGGGCCTTGCCGCCGCCGAGCGCGAGCGCGTCTCCAACCTGGTCAAGAACGTCGCGCAGAACATTCCCGTGCTGATCGTCGAGCACGACATCGACCGCGTGCTCGGCTTCTCGCAGGAAGTCACCGTGATGAACCAGGGCGAGATCCTGATGACCGGCTCGCCCGAAGCAGTGCGCGGCGATCGCCGGGTGCAGGAGGTCTATACCGGGACGGGCACGCCAGCCGTCGCGCACAGCCCGACGCTGTCGGCGGACAAGGGCGCCGCGCCGATCCTGCGCTTCCAGGGCGTCAACACCTACTACGGCAAAAGCCACATCCTGCACGATGCCACGCTCGACGTGCGCGCCGGCGAGATCGTGGCGCTGCTCGGCCGCAACGGCGCCGGCAAATCCACCCTGCTGAAGACGCTGGCAGGCCTGGTGCCGGCGGCGTCGGGCGAGATCGAATTCGCCGGCCGCGACATCACGCAACTTCCCGCGCCCGACATCGCCCGGCTCGGCATCGGCTATGTCCCGCAGGGCCGCGGACTGTTCGCGGGCATGACGGTGAGGGAAAACCTCGCGCTCGGCCGGCTGGCCCGCAAGAGCGACGGCGCCAGCGGCGCGGTGTGGAGCGAAGCGCAGATCCTCTCCTACTTCCCGCGCCTGAAGGAGCGCATGGACGTGGCCGCCGATTATCTCTCCGGCGGCGAGCAGCAGATGGTGGCGGTCGCCCGCGCGATGTCGGGCAACGTCAGGCTGTTGCTGCTCGACGAGCCGTTCGAGGGCCTTGCGCCCGCCGTCATCCTCGAGCTGTTCCAGGTGTTCGACCGCCTGCGCGAGCACATTTCCATCGTCATCGTCGAGCACAATCTCGATCTCGTGCTGGCGCTGGCCGACCGGGTCTTTGCGCTGGAGCGAGGCGCGGTATTCCATGAAGGCCCGGCCGCGCCGCTGCTCACCGATCTGGCCTACCGCAAAAAGATTCTGTGGCTGTGACGCGCTAATTCGCAGGCTTTGCCTTGACGACGTTGTTGGCTGACAGCAATCCGAAGATGCGCTCGGCTACGTCCTTCTGCCCTTCGGGAGTCCAGTGCGGGCCCCAGCCCTGATCGAGCTTGATATAGTCGGCGCCGGCGAGCCTCACGAACGGAATCCGGTTTGCTTCCAGGTAGGGAACCAGCGTCTGGTCACCGGCAGTGGTCTGGATGCCCACCATGAATCTGGCGCCATTGCCTTCGACAAAGTCGCGGATTTTTCCGATCAGTTTTTCGGTGGGATCGGGAACGTCGACCTTTGGATGTCGCCAGCGCACATAGCCATTGGCCGCAAGCCGGGCGAGCCACAGATTCCGCACCAGCCAGTGGTCCCTGTAGTGCAACAAATGCGAGCGCGGTACCGGCTGACCGGCCAGAACCAGCGAGCCGTCCGGCTGCGTCGCGAAGTAGGGTTTGTAGTAATTGTCGTAGCGCCGGTTGGTCGAGTTATCCAGGCGGTCATTGTCTGCGCAGAAGATCAGCACGACGACGGCCGGCTTGACCTTTGGCCACAACCGCCGCAGCAGCAGGTACTCCTGGTCCGTGCCGAACCCGGACACCCCCGCGGCCATGATCCGGTAGTCGGGGATGCGCGGCTTCAACAGGTCGCTGAAACGCTCGTCGGCCTCGGAATCCAGACCCCAGACAAAGGAATCGCCGAGGAACATGATTGTCGGCCTGGCGTCGGACTTGAACTCCCCGTCGCGCAGACCCAGACTGTTGTGCGTGTAGTGGGTGGTGCGAAACGTCTCGATCTTGCCGGCAAAGCCCGGCTCCGGCATCCAGCCAAGCTCGGAATCGTAATCGTAGGCAAGCGAGCGTTCGGTCAGGGCTTCGCGCAGCTCGCGGAAATCGACGACGCGCAGCACGATTTCCAGCGCCGCCAAGGTCACCAGCGCAATCGCCAGTGATACGCCGAACGATTTGAGGTTTGCCCGGGCTCGGCCGCTTCCGCTCACGCGATTCTTCTCCGTTTTGCTTGGAGCGTTTTCCAGCGAAGTGGATACTGGTTCGCGCAAAAGAAAGCGCGTCATAACAAGATCTAGAGCCCCGCTTCGATCCAATTGGAACGGAAACGGCTCTAGCCTTGGCTGGACGGCGCAGGACCTCATAAGGGGCGGAGCCAGTTCCGGCAAGCGCCCCCGGCGCCGGCCGCCCCCTGCACATCCGTCGGTGCAAAAAAATTGCCGGCCGTTTTGAGGCGGCCGGCAGTCATGCTCTAGGGGTAGGAAAGATCGCAGGATGACCCCGAATCGGAAAATCCACTTTGCGCCAGATCAAATTGGGGCGCGATTTCGCGCCAACTGCCCATACCGATGGTACGCGGGTCTGTGTTGGCGTAGGATTTATGTTGCCGACGCCACCGGTAATGCGTGGTAGTCGCAACAACAGCCGGAAGGAGGGAACGCATGTACGCCGCCATCCGCCAGGGCAAAGCCAAGACCGGCAAGGCCGAAGAGCTGACGCGCCGGATCAAGGAAGGCGCCATCCCCATCATCAGCGGTGTCGAAGGCTTCATGGGCTACTATGTCGTCTACGCCCCCGACGACACCGTCACCGCCATCAGCCTGTTCAACAATTTCGCCGGCGCCGAAGAGGCCAACCGCCGCGCGCTCGCCTGGATCGAAAAGGATCTGGCCCCGCTCCTGACCGGTCCGGCGACCGCCATGGCGGGTCCGGTGATCGTGCATACGCTGGCATGAGGTGATGGCCCCTTGGGCAGCACGGCTAGCGTGAAACCATGCGTGTAGCGATCTGCGGCGGCGGCGCCATCGGCGTCTGTGCGGCTTACTTCCTCGCCCGCCGCGGCATCGGCGTCACCGTAGTCGAACGAACGGAAGTCGCCGCGGCCGCTTCCGGCAAGGCCGGCGGATTCCTCGCGCTCGACTGGTGCGCGGGCACGCCGCTCGACGCGCTGGCACGCCGAAGCTTTCAGCTGCACGCAACCTTGCAGGACGAGACCGGCGCGGACTGGAGCTACCGCCGCATGAACGCCTATAGCGGCGTGGTCGTCGCCGAACGCTCGCCGCGCCGTCACGCGGCTTCCGTACTGGCCTGGCTCTCCGACGGGATCGTCATCACGAACCGGCTCGGCACGCCCGAGACCACCGCCATCGTGCCGCCACGCAGCTTCAGTTCGGCCATGATGCGAACAGCGCAAGGCCACGGCGCGACGCTGCACCTCGGCGCGATCACGGGTCTCGTGCGCGCGGCGGATGGCGCAAGCATCCGTGGCGTCGAGGTCGGCGGCCGCCTCATCGAAGCCGACGCGGTCGTGATCGCCATGGGGCCATGGTCGGTGCTGGCGTCCGGATGGATCGGCCTGCCCGCGGTGTACGGACTGCAAAGCCCGAGCCTCGTCTACGACACCGGCAACGAGGTGCCGGCCGACGCCCTCTTCCTCGACTGCCGCGACGACGACGGAGAGTCCGTCAACGTCGAACTGTTCCCGCGAGGCGACGGCACCACGCATATCACCGCCTTCACCGACCAGCCGCCACTGCCGCTCGACCCCGCCATGGTGAAGCCCGACCCGGACGCCATCGATCGCCTGCAGGCGATCGCAGCGCGGTTGTCGCCGGCCTTCCGGCCCGAGCGCATCCTCGCGCGGCAATCCTGCTTCCGCCCGGTCACCGAGGACGGCCTGCCCCTGATCGGCAGGCTGCCCGGCATCGCCGGCGCCTACGTCGCCACCGGCCACGGCGTCTGGGGCATCCTCAACGCGCCCGCGACAGGCGAAGCGCTGGCCGAGCTGATCGTGGACGGCAAAGCGCACAGCGCCGATCTCGCGCCGTTCGATCCGGGCCGCATCAAGGCACTCGATCCTCACCGGCTCCGGCAGGTGCCGCCGCCGATTTCACATTAAAGCATGATGGCATTAGGTTCGATAGCCTGAGTTTTCGAGGTAGTTCGCGCA
>CAZDEZ010000093.1:0-14714 GCA_964504705.1 uncultured Bradyrhizobium sp. | reverse complement strand
ACCTGACGCTCGACCAGACCATGGGCGATGCCAAGGTCAAGCTGGTGTTCCTCGACGCCTGCCGCGACAACCCGTTTGCCGCCAAGATCAAGTCGAACTCGGCGACTCGCAGCGTCAACGTGCAGACCGGCCTAGCCGAGATGAAGTCCGGCGAAGGCACGCTGATCGCGTTCGCCACCGGCCCGGGCCAGACCGCGCTCGACGGTACCGAAGGCGGCAACAGCCCCTTCACCCGCGCGCTGCTCGCCAACCTCACCCAGCCCGGCGTCGAGATCCAGCAGGCGATGACCAAGGTCCGCGCCCAGGTCAACGAGGAGACCAACAAGGGCCAGCTGCCCTGGGGTCACACCAACCTGATCGGCGCGGTGTACCTGAACGGCGCACCCGCGCCGGGCACCGCTGCAGCGCCCGCACAGCAGCAGGTCGCGCTGGCCCCGAACGCCGAGGTCGAGGTGGAGTTCTGGCGCTCGATCAAGGACTCCAACAAGGCCGAGGAATTCAGGGCCTACCTGACCAACTACCCGAACGGCCAGTTCCGCTCGCTCGCCCAGTCCCGCGTCGCCGCCCTCGAGCAGGGTGGCAGCAAGGTCGATGCGACACGCAACCTGTCCGCCGGCGTCGATCCCGCTGTCTTCACCGACGAGTCGAGCCAGCTCACCGAGGACCAGATCGGCCTCGACAAGGGCCAGCGCCGCGACGTGCAGCGCCGCCTCAACGGGCTCGGCTTCGACACCAAGGTGACCGGCGTGTTCAACCAGGACACCCGCAACGTCATCACGCGCTGGCAGGCCGCCCGAGGCTATCCGAAGAGCGGCTACCTCAACAGGTTGCAGCACAAGGCGCTGCTGTCGGAGATCATCGCGACCCAGCCGGCCACGGCTTCCTCCTCCGACGAAGACAAGCCGGCACCGCGCCGCCGCGCCCAAAGCGGCGGCGGCGGTGGCGGTGGTTCGGCGCCCGCGCCGCGCCAGAGCGGCGGTCCCGATCCGGCCGCGATGGGCCGCTTCATGGGCGGCGTCGTCGGCGGCGTCCTGCGCTGATCCGCTCACACGAGGAACGGCAAAAGCCCGGGCCGGTCCCGGGCTTTCGTTCGGGGTTTGGCGCGGCCCCTATTTCCCCGCCGCCTTGCGCAGCGCCTCGTTGATGCGGTCCTGCCAGCCAGGCCCACCTGCCTGAAAATGCTCAAGCACGTCCTGGTCGAGGCGCAGCGTGACCTGCTCCTTGACGCCTGGGACTGTGTTCTTCTTCGGCGGGGCCTCGGCGACCTTTGCCGTCGCTTTCTTGAAGGCGGCTTCCGCCTCGGTGCGGGCGTCGTTGAGGGTGCGCGGCCGGCGCGGCTGATCGGCCATGGTCAGATCCCCTCGAACAGGGCGGTAGAGAGATAGCGTTCCGAGAATGACGGCACGATGGCCAGCACGGTCTTGCCGGCCGCTTCCGGCCGCTTTCCAATCTGCAACGCCGCTGCGATCGCAGCGCCTGCGGAAATGCCGCCCGGAATACCTTCGTTACGAGCCAGCGAGCGCGACGTTTCGATCGCGTTGGACCCGCTCACCTTGACGATTTCATCGATCACGGAGCGGTCGAGAATGTCGGGCACGAAGCCGGCGCCGATGCCCTGGATCTTGTGCGGCGTGTGCTGGCCGCCCGACAGCACCGGGCTCTCCTCCGGCTCGACCGCCACGATCTTCAGCGACGGCTTGCGCGTCTTCAGGACCTGGCCGACGCCGGTAATTGTTCCGCCGGTGCCGACGCCGGCGACGAAGTAGTCGATATTGCCGCCGGTGTCGTTCCAGATCTCCTCCGCCGTGGTGCGGCGGTGGACTTCCGGATTGGCGAGGTTCTTGAACTGCTGAGGGATCGCGGAATTCGGCGTGGCGCGGTTGAGCTCCTCGGCGGTGGCGATGGCGCCCTTCATGCCCTGCGCGGCGGGCGTCAGGACGATCTCAGCGCCGAGGAAAGCCAGCATCTTGCGCCGTTCGATCGACATCGATTCCGGCATCACGAGCTTGAGCCGATAGCCGCGCGCGGCCGCCACGAAGGCCAGCGCAATGCCGGTATTGCCCGAGGTCGGCTCGATCAGCACGGTGTCGGGGTTGATGATCCCCGCCTTTTCCATTGCCGTGATCATCGCTGCGCCGATGCGGTCCTTCACGCTCGCCGCCGGATTGAAATATTCCAGCTTGGCGAGGATCGTGGCGCCTACACCGTGCATCTTCGGCAATTTGTTCAGGCGGACAATCGGCGTATCGCCGATGGCATCGACGATGGAGTCGAAGACGCGGCCTCGGCCGGGACGGTGCAGTGCAGCGTTTGGTGTCGGCGCATCCATCGCTGGGACTCCTGTAGCTTTGATGTGCGGGAGATTTCGGCTGTTTCCCCTACTTAGGTGCAGCGCGGGGCACGGCGCAAGGAGGAAACGCCGGTGGCGGAAACTCGCTGCAATGCAAAATGTGTACGATTAGAAATATCGCGAAACCAACGCATTTGTGTTGCGACATCGTCACAGAAAGCGTTTTATACTTAAGTCGCGTAGCAGCACGATCCATTGGTTCGAGGTCGTCGTGCAAACGACGGAGGTTCCCCCGGCTCTGAACGCAAGGAGGTCAACGATGGCAGCTGTCGCTGAAGTCCTGTCGACCGTCGCGCCTCAACCCGATCCGCGCGGGTGCGATCTTCCCACCTGCCCGGTGTGTGCGGATTCCATGGTAGCCGCGGAAGCCTCCGCCTACCTCAACGACCACGTGATCTCGTACCTGTGGACCTGCGATACCTGCGGCTATGGCTTCGTGACCAGGCACACGGTGAAGAAGTTCGCCTGCAACTAGCATAGCGTTTTCAAGCGAAGTGGATTCCGGTTCGCGTTAAGAAAACGCGTCAAACAAATAGAGACTTATCTCGCGACAATATCACCGCGCGCCCAACCGGCGCGCGTTTGATTTCTGAAATCCTCGAATCTGCCGGCTGATATCGCCGCGCGCATGTCGGTCATCAGCTGCTGATAATAGGCGACGTTGATCTCCGACAGCAGCATCGCGCCCAGCGTCTCTCCCGACCGGACCAGATGATGCAGATAGGCGCGCGAGATGTTGCGCGTCGAAGGCCACGCGCTCTCCTCGTCCAGCGGCCGGGGGTCGTCGGCGTGCCGCGCGTTGCGCAAATTGATCTGGCCGTGGCGCGTGAAGGCCATGCCGTGGCGGCCGTTCCGCGTCGGCATCACGCAGTCGAACATGTCGATGCCGCGGGCGACCGCTTCCAGCAGGTCTTCGGGCGTGCCGACCCCCATCAGGTAGCGCGGACGATCCGCCGGCAGTTCCGGCGCGGTCGCCTCCAGCATCGCCAGCATCACCGCCTGCGGCTCACCGACCGCAAGGCCCCCGATGGCATAGCCGTGGAAGCCGATGTCGATCGTCCCGCGCGCGCTGATCTTGCGCAGCTCGGGCACGTCGCCGCCCTGCACGATGCCGAACAGCATGTAGCCCGCAGGCGCGCTCTCGAAGGCGCGCCGGGAACGTTCGCCCCAGCGCAGCGAGAGCTGCATGGCGCGCTCGATTTCGGCGCGCTCGGCCGGCAGCCGAACGCATTCGTCCATCTGCATGGCGATGTCGGAGCCGAGCAGGCGCTGCACCTCGATCGAGCGCTCCGGCGACAGCTCGACCTTGGCGCCGTCGATATGCGAGCGGAAGGTGACTGCCTGCTCGCTGACTTTGCGCAGGTCGGACAGCGACATCACCTGGAAACCGCCGGAATCCGTCAGCATCGGCCCGCCCCAGCCAGTGAAACGTTGCAGGCCTCCGAGCGCGGCGATCCGCTCGGCGCCCGGCCGCAGCATCAGGTGATAGGTGTTGCCGAGCACGATATCGGAGCCGGCCTCCCGCACCTCGCGCCAGTGCAGGCCCTTCATGGCTCCGGCGGTGCCAACCGGCATGAAGGCTGGCGTTCGGACCACGCCATGCGGGGTGGTCAGCCGTCCGGTGCGCGCGGCGCCGTCAGTCGAAAGCAGTTCGAAATGGTTGGGAAGGCTCATGCAAGGGCCTTATGGCGCGACAGCCATGCCTGATTCAACCGATTTGAGCTGTTTTTGCCGTCCGCCCCCGTTGACGGCGGCAAATCTCTCCCGCATAAGTCCGCGCCATGACGCTGACCGTGAAAACCACGACCAAAACCACCAAGCCCTGCCGGGGCTCGGGAGGCGTGCGCGCGTAGTCAGTAGACGCATCGACTTCATCCGAAGCCCCGCCCTGAAAAGGTCCGGGGCTTTTTTATTGCCTGAATGAACCCAGAACTGGAGAGCCAAGTGAGTAACGATCCCGTAGTTGCCATCGTCGGCGTGACCGGCGCTGTCGGAGCCGAGTTCATCGCCACCATGGACCGCCGCAACTTCCGCGTCGGCAAGCTGAAGGCGTTGGCAAGCCGCCGCTCCGCCGGCAAGACCGTGGCGTTCCGCGGCAGGCAGGTCGCGATCGAGGAGCTCACCGAGCGGTCCTTCGAGGGCGTCGATATCGCCCTGTTCTCGGCGGGCGGCAGCATTTCCCGCAAGTTCGCGCCGATCGCCGTGAAGGCCGGCGCGGTCGTGGTCGACAATTCCTCCGCCTTCCGCATGGACCCCAACGTGCCGCTTGTCATCCCCGAGATCAACGCCGGCCGCATTCGGGATCACAAGGGCATCATCGCCAACCCGAACTGCGCCGCGATCACCGCGCTGGTGCCGCTGTGGCCGATCCACCGCGAGAACCGCATCCGGCGCGTGATCATCGCGACCTACCAGGCCGCGAGCGGCGCCGGCGCCGCCGCGATGGACGAACTCGTCGAATCCACCCGCGCCCATCTCGAGGGTCGCAGCTTCCAGCAGAAGGTGCTGCCGCACCCCTATGCCTTCAACCTCTTCAACCACAACACCGCGGTCGATCCGGATACCGGCTACAACGACGAGGAGACCAAGGTCATCAAGGAGACCCGCAAGATCTTCGAGGACGAGAAGATCGCGGTCGGCGTCACCTGCGTGCGCGTGCCGGTGCTGCGCGCGCACTGCGAGGCCATCACCTTCGAATGCGAGCGCCCGATCGGCGAGGACGACGTCCGCGCCATGCTTTCGGGCGCGCCGGGCGTGAGGATCGTCGACGATCGCGCGAACAACTACTTCCCGATGCCGATCGACGCTTCCGGCCAGGACGACGTCCTGGTCGGCCGTATCCGCAAGGATCTCAGCGATCCCTCGGGCCACTCGATCTCGATGTTCGTCGCGGCCGACCAGCTTCTGAAGGGCGCCGCGCTGAACGCCATCCAGATCGCGGAGCTCTTGCCGCAGCGCGCGATGGCGTAGGGATCGTAGGGCGGATTAGCCGCAAGGCGTAATCCGCCATTTTCGCGTGGCGGCGGATTACGCTTCGCTAATCCGCCCTACGCATGCCCTACTCGAGCCCGCTTGGCTCGCGCGCACGAAACAGCAGGCACGCATCGCCATAGGAATAGAACCGGTAGCCGCCCGCGATGGCGTGCGCGTAGGCCTGCTTCATGGTGTGCAGCCCGGCAAACGCCGACACCAGCATGAACAAGGTCGAACGCGGCAGGTGAAAATTGGTGAGCAGGATATCGACCGCTCGGAAGCGGTAGCCGGGCGTGATGAAGATCGAGGTCTCGCCGGAAAACGGCTGGATCTTGCCGTCCGCATCGGCCGCGCTTTCGAGCAGGCGCAATGAGGTGGTGCCGACCGCCACGATGCGCCCGCCCTTGGCGCGCGCCTCGTTGAGCCTGCGTGCGGTGTCGGCGGAGACGGTGCCCCATTCCGCATGCATGCGATGCTCGGCGGTGTCCTCCACCTTCACCGGCAGGAACGTCCCTGCCCCCACATGCAGGGTGACGCGGTTGATCTCCACGCCGCGCTGGCGCAACGCGGCTTCCAGATCAGGCGTGAAATGCAGCCCGGCCGTGGGAGCTGCGACCGCGCCTTCGTTCGCCGCGAACATGGTCTGGTAGTCGGCGGCGTCGCGTTCGTCCGGCGTGCGTTTCGACGCGATATAGGGCGGCAGCGGTGTGGTTCCGAGATCGGATATCGCCTGGTCCAGCGCCGGCCCGTGGAAGGAAAACGACAGCGTCACCTCGCCTTCGCCGCCCTTGGCCTCGACCTCGGCGTCGAGATGACCGAGCAGGCACACCTTGCCTTCATTGCCGAAGCGGATGCGGTCGCCGGCAGCCAGCTTCTTCGCCGGCTTGACCAGCGCCTGCCACCGCGAGCCGTCGAGCCGCTTGATCAGCGTCGCCTCGATCTTCGGCTCGGTCTCGCGCCCGATGCGGCGTCCCTTCAGCTGCGCCGGGATCACCCTGGTGTCGTTGACCACGAGCTGATCGCCCGCCTCCAGCCATTGCGGCAGCTCCGACACGTGGCGGTCGCGCAGCACGCCGTCGCCCTGCACGACGAGCATCCTCGCGGAATCGCGCGGACTCGCCGGGCGCAGCGCGATGCGCTCGGGGGGGAGGTCGAAGTCGAAGAGGTCGGTGCGCATGAGACAGGCACACTGCCTGACCCTCATCCTGAGGAGCGCGCCAGCGCGTCTCGAAGGATGAAGGCCCGGCTATTGCGACGTCAGTGGCCTCATGGTTCGAGACGCCCGCTTCGCGGGCTCCTCACCATGAGGGAAACAGTCAGGCGTCCAGCGCCATCTTCGCCTTGACGATCTTGTCGGGATCGCGCACCGGCTCGCCGCGCTTGATCTTGTCGACGTTCTCCATGCCCTCGGTGACCTTGCCCCACACCGTGTACTGGCGGTTGAGGAAGGAGGCATCGTCGAAGCAGATAAAGAACTGGCTGTCGCCGGAGTCCGGGCTCGCAGCGCGCGCCATCGAGGCGGTGCCGCGGACATGCGGCTCGCTGTTGAACTCGGCCTTCAGCTTCTTGCCGGAACCGCCGGTGCCGGTGCCCTGCGGGCAGCCGGTCTGCGCCATGAAGCCGTCGATGACGCGGTGGAACACGATGCCGTCGTAGAAGCCCTCGCGCACCAGTTCCTTGATGCGCGCAACGTGGCCCGGCGCCAGGTCCGGACGCATCTCGATCTTCACGGGGCCCTGGGTGGTCTCGAGGATCAATGTGTTTTCGGTGTCAGCCATGTCGTTCTCTCTGCTGGTTCGGGTGAAGCGTTGCGCCTGCAACGCCGCTCACTTGATGTCGGATGCGACCTGCACCTTCACCATCTTGTCGGGATCGGTCACCGAGCCGCTGCTCGAACCGGGCGGCGCCTTCTTCAGCTTGTCGACGACGTCCATGCCCTGCACGACCTCGCCGATCACGGTGTATTGGCGGTTGAGGAAGGAAGCATCGGCAAAGCAGATGAAGAACTGCGCGTTGGCGCTGTCCACGCTGTCGCCGCGCCGGGCCATGCCGACCACGCCGCGCTTGAAGGGCGTGGCGGAGAACTCCTGCTTCAGCACCGGATATTTCGAGCCGCCGGTGCCGTTGAACTTCTCGCCGTCGCCGGTCTGCGCCATGAAGCCGTCCATCACCCGGTGAAACGGCACGTTGTTGTAGAAGCCGTCGCGCGTGAGCTGCTTGATGCGCTCGGCGTGGTTCGGCGCGAGGTCGGTGCGCAGCGCGATGACGATGCGGCCCTTGGTCGAGTCGATCACGATCGCATTGGCCTTGTCGAGATTGGCCGGAAGCGGTTGCGCGAGCGCGGGTGCCGCGGCGAACAGAGCGGCGATGAGGGCGAGGACTCGGATCATGAAAACTCCGCTGGCAGCAGATGAACGGTCGAGTGGCGGAACGGATGTCAGCCGAATTTGGCTTTCAGGGCTTTGGCAACGGCTGGCGGCACGAAGGCGGAGACGTCGCCGCCCATGCCGGCGATCTGGCGGACCAGTGTGGCGGTGATCGGGCGGACGGCTGGAGAGGCCGGCACGAACACAGTGTGCACCTCCGCCGCCATGGTCTCGTTCATGCCCGCGATCTGCATCTCGTAATCGAGGTCGGTGCCGTCGCGCAGGCCCCGAATCATGATGGTGGCGCCGGCCTTCTGTGCCGCGGTCACCGTGAGATTGTCGTAGGTCGAGCAGTCGAAGGCGCAGCCGGCCTTTTTGGCCACCGGTTCGAATACGGAGCGGACCATGTCCAGCCGTTCCTCGGTCGAAAACAGCGGTTTCTTGCCCGGATGCACCCCGATTGAGACGATCAGGCGGTCGCAGAGGGTGACGGCATGCCGGACCACGTCCAGATGGCCATTGGTGACGGGATCGAAAGAGCCGGGATATAGCGCGATGCGGGGCATGGACCCCCTCTAGCCTGCCCCGCCCCGGCCGGCAAGGTTCCCCGCCCCCGGGCCGGCCAAAGCACGATTTTGCATCGGCCAGTGAACCACTTGCCGCCCCAGCGCGTCTATTCGGCAGGTAACCGAATGTTTCGTCCGGCCCGCCGGCACGAAACAAAACCGGCCCCGGACGAAACCATTTTCCACTTCGGAGAAGACGTCCCGAAACCGGCCTTGGTTACTTAAGTCCGCAACAAACGACGGGCCCGTTGGGGGGCCCATGACAGGGGACCGTCATGATCAAGGCTTTTTCCGCGGTGGCCGTTGCTGCCTTCATCGCCGCCGCGCTCACCGTACTCCCCGGATTTGCCCCGAAGGTCGAAGCCAGCGTTCCCGTGGCCCTTGCGAAGGGTGACCGCCTCGACATCAAGCAGGTCGGCCGCGGCTGCTCCGAGCAGGCCTGGCCGAACTTCGAAGCGTCCTGCCTGCGCGGCGCCGGCAACAAGCTGGTTGTTCGCGAAGCCCGGCTGGTAACCGCAAACCGCATGCCGTAACCGGAACGACCGTTTTCTCTCCTCCCCACGTTGCTCCAAGTCGAAATGCTCCAAGTCGAAATCCCCGGGATGCCCCCCGGGGATTTTCGCTTTTGAAGGCACGATCGCCGTCCATCGACGCGCCCCAATTCGGACAGATCGGAATGCAGTTCTAGGCGGGGGCGTCCGGGGACGGGTCGCCGGCATTGGAACCCGCCGGCCGGCACGTCAGTTGAGATCGGAATGTTCCCGAACCCGGCTGACACGGTCACATGAGCGCTGGCGCCAACATTCCCCTCGGCAATTTGCGCGCCATCGTCATCCTGATCGTCGTCGCCTTTCATTCGGTCCTTCCCTATCTCGCCTCGCAAGCGGCACAGCCCTTTGCCTTCGACGAAGCCCCCTATCGCTGGGTTGCCTTCCCGATCCTCGACCGCGAACGCTGGTTCGGCTTCGACCTGTTCTGCGCCTGGCAGGACGTCAGCCTGATGTCGTTGATGTTCTTCCTGGCAGGTCTGTTCGTCCCGCAGAGCCTGCTGCGCAAAGGCAGCCGCGCCTATCTGGCCGACAGGTGGTGGCGAATTGGACTGCCGTTCGTCCTCGCCGTCGCCTTGCTCAGCCCGCTCGCCTATTACGCCTCGTATCGGGTTACGGCGGCCGATCCCTCCTTCGCTGCCTTCTGGCAGCACTGGCGCGCGCTGCCGATGTGGCCGGCGGGACCGCAATGGTTTCTCTGGCAGCTCATCCTGTTCAGCGCGCTGGGTACGGCGCTACATGCCGTCGCGCCGGCCTGGCTTGGCGTATTGAGCCGGCTGGTTGCCGCCTGCAACGAGCGCCCGCTTCGTTTCCTCGCCGTGCTGACCGCATTGTCGGCGCTCGGCTACGTTCCGCTGGCGATGGCCTTCGGGCCGTGGGAATGGACCTCGCTCGGCCCGTTCGCCTTCCAGCTCAGCCGGCCGCTCCATTATCTCGTCTACTTCCTGGCCGGGTTCGCCGTCGGCAGCCATGGCATCGACCGCAGCGTGCTTCGCGCCGACGGTGGCGGCGTCCGCCACTGGAGAGCCTGGCTTGCGGCAGCAGTCGCCTGTTTTGCCGCATGGGGCGGATTGACCTCGCTGACCCTGCCGGACTGGCAAGCCAGCCCGCTCGCCTTTCGCCTTGCCGCAGCTGCGGCTTTTCCAATCGCTTCGGCGACCGGCGTGCTTGCCTTCATTGCGATCGCGCTGCGCTGGCTACACCGGCGCGAGCGCGCGCTCGACAGCCTTGCCGCCAATGCCTACGGCATCTATCTGCTGCACTACGTCTTCGTACTCTGGCTGCAATATGCCTTGCTGGGTGCGCAGCTGAACGCCTTCGGCAAGGCGGGACTCGTGTTCACGGCAGCGCTGGCCTTGAGCTGGGCGTCCAGCGCAACGATCCGAACGGGCGTTAGCCTGGTCTTCCGCCGGCGGCATGGCGCCTTGCCGGCCGAGGCCGCCGCCCATCAACCGCGTTGACGGAGCTTTCATGTCGCTGGTGCTGACGCTGGCCTCGCGCAATCTCTTCCACGACCGCCTGCGCTTCGTCGCAACCCTGGTGGGGATCGTGTTCTCCGTCGTGCTCGTGATGATCCAGATGGGTCTGTTCCTCGGCTTCGGACGCATGGTGACGACGATGATCGACCACACCTCCGCCGATCTCTGGGTGCTGCCGAAGGGTGCGAAATGCTTCGAGGATCCATCCCAGCTCAATGCGGGCGTGCGCGACAAGATCGCTTCTGCCGACGGCGTCGCATCGGTGATCCCGCTCGTCATCGGCTTCTCGGACTGGCGCCTCGGCAGCGGCGAGGTCACGCCGGTCTTCGTCGTCGGCGCCGACCTGCGCGACAAGACCCTGCAGCCCTGGAACGTGGTCGAGGGAGACGTCAACGGCCTCTCCCAGCTGGGCGCCGTCGTCGTCGACCGCTCCTATTTCGACCGGCTCGGCATCTCCAGCGTCGGCGCCACGGCGGAGATCCGCGGCCGTCGCGTCAAGGTCGTCGCCCTCACCGACGGAATCCGCTCCTTCACTACGACGCCTTACGTGTTCGTGGACCTCAAATATGCCCGCCAGTACACCGGCACGTTTCCCGAGCGCGCCAGCAGCATGGTCGTCCGCGTCAAGCCGGATGCGGATCGCGCAGCGGTACTGGAGGCGGTAAGGGCAAAGGCGGGTGACGTGGAGGTGCTTACCTCGGCCGAATTCCGCGAGCGCAGCCGTTCGTTCTGGCTGTTCGGCACCGGCGCGGGCGCGGCGCTGTTTGCCGGGGCCTTGCTCGGCGTGATCGTCGGCACCGTCATCGTGGCGCAAACGCTCTATTCCAGCACCAAAGATCACTTGAGCGAGTTCGCTACGCTGCGCGCCATGGGTTCGTCGAACGGCTACATCTACACCGTCATCATCTACCAGGCGCTGCTCAACGCGGTGATCGGCTTCGTCGTCGCCGCCGCAATCGGCTATGCCGTGGTCGAGATCACCGCGAAGAGCGCGCTGCCGATCGTGATCACCCCCTGGCTGGTGGCAGCCCTGTTTGCATTGACAGTCGTGATGTGCGTGGTGTCGGCCATCGGGGCGATCTTCCGGGTGGTCCGCATCGATCCCGCGACGGTGTTCATGCGATGAGTGAGTTCATTGTCGAGGCCAAGGGGATCAAGAAGACGCTCGGACGCGGCGCCGGCGCGGTGCAGGCGCTGCGCGGCATCGACCTGTCGCTGCGCCGGGGCGAACTGACCTTGCTGATGGGTCCGTCCGGCAGCGGCAAGACGACCCTGCTCCTGATCCTGGGCTGCATGCTGGCGCCGGATGCCGGCTCCGCGACCATCGACGGCAACTCGATATCGCATGCCGACAAGGAAGGACTCGCCAGGCTCCGCCGCGACCATATCGGTTTCGTGTTCCAGTCCTACCACCTGTTTCCGACGCTCACGGCCGCGCAGAACGTGCAGCTCGCGCTGGATATCCGCGGCGAGCGCGGACGGCGTGCCAGGAAGAAGGCGCGGGAAGCCCTGGCGCTGGTGGGACTGGAACGCAAGGCCGATCGCCGGCCGGGAGAGCTCAGTGGCGGCGAACAGCAGCGGGTCGCGATTGCCCGGGCCTTCGTCGCCAATCCCGCCCTCATTCTCGCCGACGAGCCGACGGCGGCGCTCGACAGCGACAACGGCCGCATGATCCTGCGCATCCTCGCCGACGCCGCGCACGAGCGCGACAGGGCCGTCCTGGTGGTCACGCACGACCCCCGCATCCTTCCCTTTGCGGACCGCATCGTCGAGATCGACGACGGCCGCATCGTCGGCGAACGCCGGGGCGGCTCCGAGCTTGCCCGCATGCCGAAGGCGGCGGCATTTCCGTAAGGGCGTGAGCGTCCGGTTTGGCGGCGTCATCATGCAAAGCTTGCTCGAGCCCACGCGTTTCACTCATATGTGCGTCGCGTACACGACCGGGAGCAATCCGTGGCCAGCAGCATGTTCGACAGCTACCTCTATCGCGATGTTTTCACAACGCCGTCGATGCGGGCGGTGTTTTCCGACGAAGCCCAGCTCGCGGCCTTTGTACAGGCCGAAGTCGCGCTGGCGCTGGCCCAGGGCGAGGTCGGCGTCATTCCGCGCGAAGCGGCAGATGCGATCGCGCGCGAGGCGCCGGCGATCACGCTCGACCGCGAGCAATTGAAGCGCGACACCGAGAACGTCGGCTATCCCATCGTCGGCCTGGTGCGCCAGCTGTCGGAGCAGCTCGGCGAAGCCGGACGCTACGTGCATTGGGGCGCGACGACCCAGGACATCATGGACACGGCGGCCGTGCTGCAATTGCGGGAAGCCGTTGCACTGATCGAAACCCAACTGACTGCGGTCATGGCCGAGCTTGCGCGGCTTGCCCGCGTGCATCGCGACACGCCGATGGCCGGGCGAACCCATCTGCAGCAGGCGCTGCCGATTACGTTCGGGCACAAGGCCGCGATCTGGCTGTCGTCGCTGCAGCGCATCGCCGAACGGCTGACGCAGGCAAAACCCCGCGCGTTGCAGGCACAGCTCGGGGGCGCTGCGGGCACACTGGCCTCACTGGCCGACCGCGGTCTCGATGTGCGCGCCGCCTATGCGAGCGCGCTCGGCCTTGCCGAACCCGACATCACCTGGCACGTCGCACGAGACGGGCTGGTCGAGATGGTGCAGACGCTCGCCACCATCTGCGGCGCACTGGGCAAGATCGGCTACGACGTCATGATCCTGATGGCGACGGAGATCGGCGAGGTGTTCGAGCCGTTCTCTTCGCATCGCGGCGCGTCCTCGACCATGCCGCAGAAGCGCAACCCGATCTCGTCGGAAATCCTGCTGGCGAACGCCAAGGCGTCACGCGACGCCGCTTCCCTGATGCTCGATTGCATGGTTCAGGATCTCGAGCGCGCCACCGGACCGTGGCACGGCGAATGGTTCGCCCTGCCCCAGGCATGCCTCCTGACGGCTGGCTCGCTTGCGCAAGCGCAATTCATGCTTTCCGGTCTCATCGTCGATCCCGCGGCGATGCAGCGAAACCTGAATTCCACGGGCGGGCTCATCGTCGCCGAAGCCGTGATGATGGGGCTGGCGCCTGTACTGGGACGCCAGACCGCACATGATGAAGTCTACGCCGCCTGCCGCGAGGCGATCGCCCGCGGCGAGGCCCTGCTCGATGCGTTGCTGAAGCGGCCGGCGGTCGCATCGGCCCTGTCGCGCGACCGGCTTGCGGCCCTGTGCGACCCCGCCAATTATCTCGGCACTGCAGGCGCGATGGTCGATCGGGTGCTCTCCCGTCAAGCCAAACGATAGGCGTTGGACGGCCATTGCATCGCAAAATAGCGAACGGGCCCTCTCCAATCGCCACTCCCTGTTCGCTACTCGCCGTTCCCGTTGCCGTTCTCTTCCTCGCCGATGTGCTCGACCGAGACGACGTGCTCGTCCTCGGCGGTGTCGAACACGATCACGCCCTGGGTGGAGCGGCCGGCGATGCGGATGTCCTCGACCGGGCAGCGGATCAGCTGGCCCTTGTCGGTGACCAGCATGATCTGGTCGGAATCTTCCACCGGGAACGAGGCCACCAGCTTGCCGTTGCGGTTGTTGACGCTCATGGCGACGATGCCTTTGCCGCCGCGGCCGGTGGTGCGGTATTCGTAGGATGAGGTGCGCTTGCCGTAGCCGTTGACGGAGACGGTGAGCACCACCTGCTCCTGCGCCGACATCTCGACATAGCGCTCCTGCGAGATCTGCGCGGTGTCGGAGGCCTCCTCGGTCTCGGTCTCGGCGGCAGCTTCCTCGGCCCCGCCCTCACCCGCCATGGCGCGGCGCATCTTCAGGTAAGCCGAGCGTTCGTCCGAGGTCGCCTCGACGTGGCGCAGGATGGCCAGCGAAATCAGCCTGTCGCCATCCGCAAGCGCAATGCCGCGCACGCCCATCGAGGTGCGGCCGGTGAAGACGCGCACGTCGGTGACGGGGAAGCGGATGCACTGGCCGCCGGCCGCAGTCAGCAGCACGTCGTCGCGCTCGGTGCAGATCTGCACGTCGACGATGGACTCGCCGTCCTCCAGCTTCATGGCGATGATGCCGGAGCGGCGCACGTCGACGAAGTCGCTTAGCTTGTTGCGGCGGACGGTGCCGCCTGTGGTCGCGAACATCACGTCGAGATTGCCCCAGGAGGATTCATCCTCCGGCAGCGGCATGATGGTGGTGATGCGCTCGCCCTGTTCCAGCGGCAGGATGTTGATCAGCGCCTTGCCGCGCGCGTTGGGCGCCGCCATCGGCAGCCGCCAGACCTTCTCCTTGTAGACCTGTCCGCGCGAGGAGAAGAACAGCACCGGCGTGTGCGTGGAGGCCACGAACAGCCTGGAGACGAAATCCTCGTCGCGGGTCTGCATGCCGGCGCGGCCCTTGCCGCCGCGGCGCTGCGCCCGGTAGGTCGACAG
>CAZDEZ010000092.1:0-14721 GCA_964504705.1 uncultured Bradyrhizobium sp. | reverse complement strand
ATCATGCTGCTCTCGCTCATCCGTATGATCCAGGCGTTCCGGGACTATCAGCGCAACGTCGCCGAACTGTCCCAGCTCAGTGATCGCGAACTGGCCGACATCGGCCTCGATCGATCGGACATTCCGAGTGTTGCAGCCGGCACCTATACCGGCTGAAACTCGTTCAGCTCGGAATGAACGGATAACGCCCGCCTCGCGCGGGCGTTGTCGTTTCCGGAACACCCCGGCTGCAGAAGACCTCGCCGCAGGTGCGCCGCACGCAAAAACGCGCTAACCCTGCGCGCCATGACAACCCTAAAATCAATCGCTGGTCCCGTGCACATCGTCGGCGCGGGCCTCGCCGGCTCGGAAGCCGCCTGGCAGGTCGCCAATGCCGGCATGTCAGTGGTGCTGCACGAGATGCGCCCGCAGCGGATGACGGAAGCCCATCGCACCGAGGGCTGCGCCGAGCTCGTCTGCTCCAATTCCTTCCGCTCCGACGATGCCGCCAACAACGCCGTCGGCCTGCTGCATGCCGAAATGCGCAAGCTCGGCTCACTCATCATGCGCGCGGCCGACGCCAACCAGGTGCCCGCCGGCGGCGCGCTGGCGGTCGACCGCGACGGCTTTTCCGCCGCCGTGACCAGGGCGCTGCACGAGCATCCCCTGATCGAGATCGCCCGCGGCGAGATCGCCGGGCTGCCGCCCGCGGAATGGGAAAACGTGATCGTGGCGACCGGTCCCCTCACCTCGGCGCCACTGGCGGATGCGATCCGTCAGCTTACCGACGAAAGCGCGCTGGCGTTCTTCGATGCGATCGCGCCGATCGTGCACCGCGATTCCATCGACATGAACGTGGCCTGGTTCCAGTCGCGCTACGACAAGGTCGGCCCCGGCGGCACCGGCGCCGACTACATCAATTGCCCGATGACGAAAGAGCAGTACGACGCCTTTGTAGCCGCCCTGCTCGATGGCGAGAAGGTCGACTTTAGGGATTGGGAGACCGACACGCCCTATTTCGACGGCTGCCTGCCGGTCGAGGTGATGGCCGAGCGCGGTCACGAGACGCTGCGACACGGCCCGATGAAGCCGGTCGGGCTCACCAACCCGCACAATCCGACGATCAAGCCCTATGCCATCGTGCAGCTGCGCCAGGACAACAAGCTCGGCACGCTCTACAACATCGTCGGCTTTCAGACCAAGCTGAAGCACGGCGCGCAGCAGCGCGTGTTCCGCTCCATTCCCGGGCTGGAAAATGCCGAGTTCGCCCGGCTCGGCGGCCTGCACCGCAACACCTTCCTCAACTCGCCAAAGCTGCTGGACCGCCAGCTTCGGCTGCGCACCCAGCCGCGGTTGCGCTTTGCCGGCCAGATGACGGGCTGCGAAGGTTACGTCGAATCCGCCAGCATCGGCCTGATCGCCGGCCTCTATGCAGCGGCCAATGCGCGCGCGCAGGAGCTGGCGCCGCCTCCGGCCACAACCGCGCTGGGCTCGCTGCTTGGGCACATCACCGGCGGCCATATCGAGACCATCGATGCGGGTGCGCGCTCGTTCCAGCCCATGAACGTCAATTTCGGCCTGTTCCCGCCGCTGGCGAGCCCGCCGACCAAGAAGCCCGACGGCTCGCGGCTGCGCGGCAACGAGAAGACGATCGCCAGGAAACAGGCGCTGAGCGCCCGTGCGCTGGCCGATCTCGACCGCTGGATGTCAGACCATCTGCGCGTCGCGGCAGCGGCGTGAGCGCGTCATGAGCCTGCCGAAAGACGACGCCGCCCTGCTTGCGGCACGCTGGCGAGAGGGCGTGCTGCTCAAACGCGACGTCTTTTCCATTGTCGAACGCGGCCAGTTCCGCACCGACCGCGGAGAAATGGACGGCGTGCTGCGTCGGCTCGACGAGGTGCCATGGTGGTCTTACGGGCTCGCGCGGCACCTGTTCTCGCGCGAGCGCCGCGCACTCGAGCGCGCCCGCGATCTCGATGTCGGTCCAAAACTGCTGTGGGCGGGCCGGCGCGCACTGGTGCGCGGTTTCATCGACGGCGTCGCGCTGCATCTGGCAAAGCCGCATGGCAACGCCGCCTATTTCCGCTCGGCCAGGCAGGCGCTGCACCGGCTGCACCGCGCCGGCATCTGCCACAACGATCTCGCCAAGGAGCAGAACTGGCTGGTTGGCCGCGACGGCCGCGCCTACCTCACCGACTTCCAGCTCGCCGCCTGCTTTTCCCGACGAAGCCGGCTGTTTCGGATCGCAGCCTATGAAGACCTGCGCCACATGCTCAAGCACAAGCGCAGCTACGCGCCGGAAGCGCTGACGCCAAAGGAGCGCAAGATCCTGGCGCGCAAGTCGGTGGTGGCGAGCGTCTGGCTGAAAACCGGAAAGAAGATCTACCAGGCCATCACGCGCGGCCTGTTCAATTTCAGGGATCGCGAGGGCGGCGGCAAGCGGCTGGTGAACGACGCGCCCGTGCTGGCCGAACTGATCCGCAGGAATCCCGCCGTGCGCGATACCGCGATCGTCGCCTTTGCCGATCGCCGCACCGGCGTCGGGCTCTATGCCTTCGTCGAGGCCGACCAGGTGTCGCTGGAGAAACAGCTGCACGACGAACTTGCCGCGGCGAAGGGTGCCAAGCCGCCGGAGCATATCCAGGTGGTGCATGCCCTGCCACGCGATGCCGCCGGCCAGCCTCGGACGGAGATTTTGCAGCTTGTCGCGATGAATCAACTCGATCTGATCGAGCCGATGATGCGGTCCGACGAGGACCGCGCTTTCCTCCGGGACATTCTCGATCAGCGCAAGAATCTGCGCGACAGGTTCAATTTCGAATCGGAAGAACTGAACTCGCGATAGCCTCGTTTCATTCTCCCCGAAACTCTTTCGAACGCGACGCGCGCCACAGCGCCCAGAGCATGCGGACGCGCGGCATCCGCCGCGGCGCGAACGGATCGGTGTCGCGGCGCTCCAGCCGCCCGATGTCGCGGCGGACCAGCGCCAGCGGCAGGAAAGCCGGGCGCACCTCCCGGGGAACGTCCGCAAGCAACGCGGTCGCCGTCTTCAGGTGCTTGCGGGCTTCGTCCACCAGCTGGTCGACCGCGGCGCGCGCCTGTGGTGTCTGCTTGCCGGCGAAGACCTCTTCGACGCTGCTGCCGTGCTGCTGAAGGAACTGCTGCGGCAGGAACAACTGCCGTCGCGCGCTGTCCTGCGGCAGTCCGTTGATCGCGTCGATCATGCGATAGGCAAGGCCGGCGTGGCGCGCGACGTGGTCGATCGCTTCCGACGGACGCACCAGAATGCGGGCGCAGCTGGCAAACAGCGCCGAGTCGGTGTCGTTGGCGTAGCCCTCCAGCGCCGACAGCGACGGCATCGGGTCGTTGTAAAGGTCGAATTCGTGTTCGACGATCAGCCGCGTCAGGCGCTCGACCGGCAGGCGCCAGGTGCGGATCGTCCACAGCAGCTCGGCCGCGACGGGATTGCCCTCGACCCCGCCATGATCCTGGCCGGCCAACAGATCGGTCCACCATTGCAGCCGCATCTCGCCCGGCAGCGGCTGGCTCACCTGGTCGCGCACGCGCATGATCTCGACGTTGAAGGCGTAGATCGCCAGCATCGGCCGGCGGTGGACGCCCGGCAGGAACAAGGTCGAGGCGTAGCGCGGGAAGTCGTGGGTGCGCACGAGATCGGCGCAATAGGCGGCGGCGTCCCTGACCTCGCCGGCCATCTCAGGGCACCGCGATCAGCGCGGCCGAAACGCGGCGCCGCTCGCCCAGCATGATGTTGTAGGTACGGATCGCAGGCCCTGTCTGCATTGCGTCGAGCACGATCCGCACCGCGCGCAACTGCTCGCGCAAGCCGCGCGGCGGCACCCATGCCTCCGTGCCCGATCCGACGATCAGCGTGTCGATGCCGTTGGCAGCATCGAACACTTTCTGCAGGGAGTAGCGGTCGATCTGGTCGGGCCTTTCGACCTCCCAGGCCCAGATCGCATCCGGCAGGCACAGCAGCGACCCCCGATGCGACATGTCGGCAAAGGCAAAGCCGCCCTTGCCGTAGGCTTCGATCGGCGCCGACCTCGGGAAGTGCAGGCCGTCCGGGGCGCCCGGCATTGCCTACTTCTTTGCGGCCAAAGCCGGCTTGCCCGCCTTCGTGGCCGGCTCCGGCGCATCCGCCGCGTCGGCCCGGTTCTCGCCGACACCGAGATAAATCAGGATGGGAGCTGCGATGAAGATCGAAGTGTAGGTGCCGACCAGCACGACGCCGAACATCATCACGGCGGTGAAGCTGTGGATCGCGTGGCCGCCGAACAGCAGCAGCGCGAACAGCGCAAGCGTCACCGTGACGTGGGTGATGATCGAGCGCGACAGGGTCGAGTTGATGGACTCGTTGAGCAGCTGCGGCATCGGCATCTTCTTGTAGCGCCGCAGCATTTCCCGGATGCGGTCGTAGATGACGACGGTGTCGTTGAGCGAGTAGCCGAGAATGGTCAGCAGCGCGGCGATACTGGTGAGATCGAAATCGACCTGCGAGATCGACATGAAGCCGATGGTCAGCACGATGTCGTGCACGTTGGCGATCATGGCGCCGAGCGCGAACTGCCATTCGAAGCGGAACCAGAGATAGACCAGGATGCCGACGATCGCGAGCATCAGGCCGAGCATGCCGTAGGCCAGAAGCTCGCCGGATACGCGCGGTCCGACCACCTCGACGCGGCGGTATTCGACGGTGTCGCCGAGCGCGCCGCGGATCTTGTCGACCGCCGCCTGCTGTGCCTTGTCGCCGCCCGGCTGTTCCGCGACGCGCAGCAGCACGTCGGCGGGGCCGCCGAATTGTTGCAGCTGGACCTCGCCGAGCCCGAGATTTCCGAGCGTCGCGCGCATCTGCCCGATATCGGCGGTGCCGGATTTCGACCGCACCTCCATCAGCGTGCCGCCCTTGAAATCGATGCCGAAGTTCAGGCCATGGGTGAAGAACAGCACGATTGCGACGATCGACAGCGTCGCCGAGATCGGGAACGAGATGCGGCGGAACTGGGTGAAGTCGAAATGCGTGTCATCAGGCACGATGCGCAGCGACGGCAGCCAGCCGAAAATGCTGACCACAGTCAGCACCAGGATCAGGACGCCGAGGGCAACGAGGACGAATTGGGTAGTGGTCACTGCCGGCCCCTAGATCGGTACGGTCTTCGGCCGCTTCCAATGCACCCACCACGCCACGATCAGGCGGGTCAAAGTGAAAGCGGTGAACACCGTGGTGATGATGCCGATGCCCAGCGTCACGGCGAAGCCGCGCACCGGGCCGGTGCCGATATAGAACAGCACCGCTGCGGCGATGAAGGTGGTGATGTTGGAGTCGAGGATGGTGGCAAGCGCCCGTGTGAACCCGGCGTCGATCGCCGTGATCGGAGTGCGCCCGCCGCGCAATTCCTCGCGGATGCGCTCGTAGATCAGCACGTTGGAGTCGACCGCGATGCCGACCGTCAGCACGATGCCTGCGATGCCGGGCAAGGTGAGTGTCGCATTGAGCAGCGACAAGATGCCGAAGATCATGGCGACGTTGATCGCCACCGCTACGTTGGCAAAGACGCCGAACAGGCGATAGGTCACCAGCATGAACACGACGACCAGGATTGAGCCGACGTAGGCGGCAAGCTCGCCCTTCTCGATCGAGTCCTGGCCGAGGCCTGGACCGACGGTGCGCTCCTCCACCACGGTGAGCGGCGCCGGCAGCGCGCCGGCGCGCAGCAGGATCGCAAGGTCGTTGGCGGACTGCACGGTGAAGTTGCCTGAAATCTGGCCTTGCCCGCCGGTGATGGGTTCGCGGATCACCGGCGCGGATATCACCTTGTTGTCGAGCACGATGGCGAAGGGCAGCCCGACATTCTCGGTGGTTGCCTGCGCGAATTTGCGCGAACCGGCCGTGTTGAACCTGAAGGAGACGATCGGCTCGCCTGACCGCTGGTCGAAGCCGGGCTGCGCATCCGTGAGATCGCCGCCCGATACCAGCACCTGTTTCTTGACGACGACGGGTCCGTCGGACCTGGTGGCGCTCTGCAGCAGTTCGGAATCCGGCGGCACCCTGCCCGCTTGCGCCTGGTCGGGCGACACGTTGCTGTCGACCATGCGGAACTCCATCTTGGCGGTCCTGCCGAGAAGTTCCTTCAGGCGCGTGGGGTCCTGCAGGCCGGGCACCTGCACCAGGATGCGATCGACACCCTGGCGCTGGATGATCGGCTCGACGGTGCCGAGTTCGTTGACGCGGCGTTCGACGATCTGGATCGACTGCTCGATGGTCTTGCGCATGCGGTCGAGCATTGCCGGCTGCGTCACGGTGATGCGGATCACGCCGCCGGCTTCCGTCACTTCGAGATCGCGCTGACCGCTACCGCCCATCAGGCCACCGAGCGGCTGCGACAGGTCGCGCAGCTTGGAGAGCGCCGCCGGCACGTCGGTTTCCTTGGTGATGCGGGCCTCGACGGCGTCGCCCCGAATGGTGACACCACCCGTGAAGCCGATCCTGGCGTCACGCAGCGCCTTGCGCGCGTCGTCACGAACCGCCTCGAGGCGGTCCTTCTTGACCGAGTTGGCGTCGACTTCGAGCAGCAGGTAGGAACCGCCCTGCAGGTCGAGCCCGAGCACCAGCCGTCGCTGCGCCCACGCCGGCCAGGTCTTGACGGTAGCTTCAGGAAAGAAGTTGGGAACGGCGCACAGGCACACGACCAGCGCCGTGAGGATGGTCGCCAGCGCCTTCCACCGCGTGAAATACAGCATCGGGTTGACCCGTCAGAGAACGAAAGGGCGGCGCGAAGATCAGCTCGAAGCCGCTTCGTCCTTGGCTTCGGACTTTTCCTTGGCCGGCTCGCCCTTGGCGCGCACGCCCGAGATCATCTGGCGCATCTGGCGCACCCGCACGCCGTCGGAAATCTCGAACTCGATCTGGTCGTCGTCGACCACCTTGGTCACCTTGCCGACCAGGCCGCCGGAGGTCACGACCGTGTCGCCGCGGCGGATGTTCTTCACCAGCTCCTGGTGGTCCTTCACCTTCTTCTGCTGCGGGCGCAGGATGAGGAAGTACATGATCACGAAGATCAGCGCGAACGGCAGCAGCGACATCAGCATGCTGTTGGCGTCGCCGCCTGCAGCTTGGGCATACGCCGGGGTGATCAGCATTCGGGTAAATCCTTAACGGCTAAGACGGGAATGGACCGGCAACGCGCCAGCGCCTGCCCGGTCCGGGGGCAAATTCGCGCGGACTATAGCGGCCGCGGTCCCAATTGCAACGCTGGGACGCCCTTTCATTTAGGCCGCTTGCGGCAGCCGCCAAGGCCCGATAAGGCTGCGCTATCAGGAACTTGAGCGATGGCCAAAAAATCCCGTAAAACCGCGGCGAAAGCCGCCTCCGGCAAGCCTGCCAAAGCCGCGACAAAACGCCCCCCGGCAGTGCCGGCGGACGGCCACGCGGCGCGCATTGCGGACGCGCTGGAAGCCATTGCGGCGCAGCTGTCGGCCAATGCCCCGGCAACAGGTTCAGCCGATTCCCTGAAGCGCGCGGATGCCTTCGTCTGGCACCCGGACGGGCGACTGTCGCCGGTGCCGAAGGTCAGCCGGGTCGAGATCGGACTGCTGAAGGGCATCGACCGGATGCGGGACATCCTGATCGAGAACACCGAGCGCTTCGCCGACGGCCTGCCGGCCAACAACGCGTTGCTCTGGGGCGCGCGGGGCATGGGCAAGTCGTCGCTGGTCAAGGCGACGCATGCCAGCATCAATGTCGACCGCAAGCCGGCCGATCGCCTCAAGCTGATCGAGATTCACCGAGAGGACATCGAAAGCCTGCCGGCCCTGATGGACCTGCTGCGGGAGTCGGATTTCCGCTTCATCGTGTTCTGCGACGATCTTTCGTTCGACGGCAACGACGCCTCCTACAAGTCGCTGAAGGCCGTGCTGGAGGGCGGCATCGAGGGACGGCCGGAGAACGTCATCCTCTACGCCACCTCCAACCGGCGACATCTGCTTTCGCGCGACATGATCGAGAACGAGCGCTCGACCGCGATCAATCCCGGCGAGGCTGTCGAGGAAAAGGTCTCGTTGTCCGACCGCTTCGGCCT
Source organism: uncultured Bradyrhizobium sp. (assembly GCA_964504705.1). GTDB lineage: Bacteria > Pseudomonadota > Alphaproteobacteria > Rhizobiales > Xanthobacteraceae > Bradyrhizobium. The sequence continues at coordinate 6,646 of CAZDEZ010000092.1, read as the reverse complement.
CTGGCTCGGCTTCCACCGCTGCAGCCAGGACGAGTACCTCGCCATGGTCAAAGGCTACTGCGATCATTTCGGTATCGGGGTCGCCGAGGAAGAGCTGGAGCGCGAGGCGCTGGAATGGTCCACCACGCGAGGCTCGCGCTCGGGCCGCGTCGCCTGGCAGTTCACGCAGGAACTGGCGGGCCGGCTCGGGGTGAAGCTGGCAGGCAGGTGATAGATTAGCCGGCTGGGCTGCGCTCGCGCGCCAGCGGCACCACCAACAATCCGAGCAGTGCGAAAGCCGCAAGCATGGCCCAGGCTTCGTTGGCGCTGATGGCGAGCGCCGCCTTGTCGATGGCGGAGACGACCGAAGGGTCGGTCAGGCTGGACGGCAACCGGTCGAGCCCGATCGAGCTGGCGGCGCCGGCATCGCCGGCCGCAAGGCGTGCGCGTATGGCTTCGACGTGGACGCTGCTGCGGCCGTACAGGATGGTGTCGATGAGTGCGATGCCGACCGCACCGCCGAGGTTGCGCATCATGTTGAACAGGCCGCTGGCGTCGGGCACCTGCTTGTGCGGCAGCATCTCCAGGGCGAGCCGCGTCGGCGGCAACAGGCAGAACATCGCGGCCAGCCCACGCAGCACCTGCGGCCAGAACATTTCGTCATAGTCGGCCGTTCGGCTCTCGAAAGCGCTGAGGCCGAGGCCGACCGCAAACAGTGCGAAGCCGAATGCCGACAACAGGCGCGGATTGATCCTGCTTTCCAGCGCGCCGGCAATCGGTGCGGCGGCAAGTTGGGCTACTCCCGTCACCAACATGATCTCACCGATCCGCAGCGAGTCATGTCCGCGAACGTAGGCGAGAAATACCGGCATCAGATAGACCGCACCGAACAGTCCGACCCCCAGGCAGAAACTGAGCCCGCATCCGACCGCGAACGGACGCGTCCGGAACGTCGAGAGCTCCACCACCGGCTGTACGGCCTTGCCGGTCCGAATGACGAACAACACGGCGCTGACTGCCGTGAACCCGAACAGCCCGAGGCACAGGGCCGAAAACCAGCCGGATGCGGGCGCCTGCTTCAGCCCGATCTCGAGCGCTGCCAACGCCAGCGCCATCAAGCCCAGCGAAAGCGCGTCGAACCTTGCGAGATTGGAGAGCCGCGCCCTGCCCCGCGGCAGCAGGACCGCGGTCGCGGCCATGATGACGATGCCTGGAATGACGTTGATCAGAAACAGCCACTGCCAGGAATAATGGTGCGTGATCCAGCCGCCGACCACCGGACCGACCGTCGGGGCAAGCACGGCGGTGACGCCCGCGATCGTGCCCGCGATCGGATGCTGACGCGCGGGGAACAGGAGGAAGATGCCGCTGAAGACCGCGGGGATCAGCGCGCCGCCAGCGAAGCCTTGCACGATCCGGCAGAGTACGAGCGTGGCGAAATTACCCGAGAAGGCACAGCCCAGCGAAGCCAGCGTGAAGATGGCTGTGGCGATGACAAACAACCAGCGCAGCGTCAGGACGCGCGTCAGCCACCCCGTCAGGGGGATCGCGATCACCTCGGCAATGAGGTAGGCGGTCTGGATCCAGCTCATCGCATCCGGCGATATCGCCAGCGCTGCCTGGATCGACGGCAACGACGTCGCGACCACCTGGATATCCAGGATGGCCATGAACATGCCGAGGCACATCAGCACGAAGCCGAACCACGTACCGACCTTGGCGCTGGTGGTGCGCCAGACCGTCATTGCAGACCGTAGATTGGTTTCATGCGTCGCGATCGGCGCGCAGCCCCGCGGCCGACGAAGCTGACAAATGCGAGGAATGGGCGATCCGTTGAAATTGGCCGGACCGACCAATAGCCCAGCCGGCAAACGGTGTATATCCGACGGGCGACCGGCGACCGGCGGGACACCTGCGGCGTTCCGCCACCGCTCAAATACGGATATTCGCGCGAGCGGCCGGTTCGCGGCCGCCCCCGACTACGAGCCCTCAACCGCCATTGAGGAATTGCTGCGGGTCAACCGGTGAAGACCCCTTGCGGATCTCGAAGTGCAGCTGCGGCGAGCTCACCTCTCCCGATTGACCCGATTTGGCAATGATCTGGCCGCGCTTGATGGTGTCCCCGCGCTTCACCAGCAGTTCACTCGCATGGGCATATGCGGTGACGTAACCGTTGGAGTGCCGCACCAGGATCAGATTGCCATAACCCTTCAGTTCGTTGCCGGAGTACGCGACGACGCCGTCTTCGGCGGCCTTCACCGGCGTACCCTCGGGCACCGCGAGATTGATGCCGTCATTGGCCTTGCCATTGGTCTTGGCACCATAACCGGTGATGACCTTGCCGCGCACCGGCCAGCGGAACGACGGCAACGCGCTGGTGGTCTCGGCCGGCTTGGCAACCGCCGCAGGTTCTGCCGGCTTCTCTTCCACCTGCACGTTCGATTGGGCCAGGCGCGCGCTTTGCTGCTGAGCGGCGGGCGTGAGGGAACGCGTGGCCGGCGGCGACAACACCGCGACCTGCTGGGCGGGACCTGTGGAGGCCAGCGCCGGCTGGCCGCCAGCGGTCTTCGCGCCGGGCACGGTGAGCTTCATGCCGATGCCGAGCTTGGCGGACGTATCGAGATTGTTGGCCCGGGCCAGTTCGCCGACCGGCACGTTGTTGCGGCGCGCGATGCTGTGCAGCGTGTCGCCGCGGTTGACGACGTGGACGCTCGAGGCAGTTGCGACCGGCCTGGTCGCCGGCGCCGTCACGGCCGGCGCGGACGCGGCGACCGCCTGGCGCGGCGGAATGATCAGCTGCTGGCCGGGCGACAGCGCGCGCGGGCCCTTGTAGCCGTTGGCGCGCAGGATCTCGGCCGTGGAGACGTTGTAGCGCTTGGCGAGAATTTCGAGCGTGTCGCTGGTGCCGACGATGATCGTCGTGCCGCCGCCATGGGCGGGCGCGGCGCGCGCGACCGATTTCGGCGCGACACTGCCGGTGGTCTCCAGCTTCGGCTGGGCCGGCGGCGTATAGGATGAAAGCCCTCGGCCGCCTCCGGACACGCCATGGCTTGGCACCGGATAGGACTGCGGTGCCGCGACCGACGGCGGCGGCGGCGTATGCGGCCTTGCGTATTGCGGCAGTTCGCGGCGCTCGACGGGCGCGGCCGGCACGGACGCCGTGGCTTCAGTTTGGGAGGCAAAGGGATTGGGAAAACTGGTCGCCTGGAAGCGGGTCGACGAATCGGCGCTGCACCCCGCAAACCCAATCGAAATAAGCGCCAATGCCGCGGCCTGCGGCACCCGGCGCGAGCGAAGCAACTCGGCGAAACGGGACATGGTTACTCACTCGTACGCAACTAAATACTGTTTTGAGTAAACACGTCCCGAGTAAATAACGGCTTAACCCCGGGGTAAGGCCTTGGAAGCAACGGCCAATCCGGCGTTTCCTGAAACGCTCTCGTGCGTTGAAAACCGCTGATGCGGCCTGTTAGAGTTCGCGGGCAATCCCCGGTAAAGCCGGCACAAAACGCACGTCGACCAGCTCCTTGCGCTCGAAGCCAGACGCCGTTCTGGTCACCCTGACCAGGGTCTGGATGCCGTGGTGCGGTCCGACGGGAGCGATCAGGATGCCGCCGGGCTCCAGCCGATCGAGCAGCCCGTCCGGGATAGTCTCCATCGCCGCGGTGACGATGATGCGGTCGAACGTGCCGAGATTTTCCGGGACGGCGTAGCCGTCGCCGAGGATCACCTCGACGTTGTCGTAGCCGAGCTTCTCGAGCCGCTTGCGGGCACCGTCGGCGAGGGTCCGGTAGCGCTCGATGCTCACCACCTCCCGGCACAGCTTCGACAGGATGGCGGCCTGGTAGCCGGAGCCGGTGCCGATCTCGAGCGCGCGGTGCTGCTTCTGCAAGCTGAGCTGCTCGGTCATGTAGGCGACGACGAAGGGCTGACTGATGGTCTGTCCGCACGCGATGCCGAGCGCGCTGTCGCGATAGGCGTAGGCGGCATCGCCCTTCTCGACGAACGCCTCGCGCGGCACCTCCTCCATGGTGCGCAGCACCGCCTGGTCGCTGATGCCGCGGCTGCGCAGCGTCAGCTGGAACATCATCTTTTCCGGCGGGGGTTGCTGGGCGGCCATTGCGGTCTCGATGGATTTCACGGGTTGGCTGAGGTTGATGCGATTTGACCGCGCGAATTAAGCGAAAGTTTCCGGTTTTCCCCTGTTCCCGGCGCGGAACAATCCAGGGGCTCCGACGTTAGAGGCTGCGGCTACATATAGTCAGCCTGCGGGCACAGTGCGGTGCCGGCGCCAATCCACATTGCGCGACTGGGCTTTATTTGCCAACCTTCCCCGGAAGAGGTCAGGGATTCCAGCGATGACAGCGACGCGCCCGGTGGGCGGTTCTGTATTCCTCGTCGAGGACGAGGTGATGATCCGGATGATGGTCGCCGACATGCTCGAGGAACTCGGCTACCGCGTCGCGGCCGAGGCCGGCGAGATCAACGAGGCGGTCAAGCTCGCCCAGTCCACCGACTTCGACTTCGCCATCCTCGACGTCAACGTCAACGGCAAGGTGATCTCGCCGGTCGCCGACCTGATCAAGGCGCGGGGCCGCCCGTTCATCTTCGCCACCGGCTACGGCTCTTCCGGTCTGCCCGAGGAGTACCGCGACCGTCCGGCGTTGCAGAAGCCGTTCCAGCTGGAAACGCTGGCCCGGATGATCGACGCCACGCTCAAGGACGCCGCGGCGTAGCCCTCCTCTCGTGTCCCGGACGCGGTGCAGCGTGAAACGCTGCTCCGCAGAGCCGGGACCCAAGTTCTCCTTACAATGGGCGGCATGGGGCCCCGGCCTGGCAGCGCACCGCAAGCGCGCTGCGCTGCATCCGGGGCACGAGACCTGCTTCCACATCGGGGGCTGGATCGAAAAAACGCGAAACAACCCCATGCACAGTAGAATTGGAACCCCGATCCGCCGCAACCGGTGCGCGCAACCTACCCCAGCGTCCTGGTCAGCACTTCCGAAAATGCCTCGTCGGTGCGGTCGAGCCGCAGCGGCGTCACCGAGACGTAGTTCGCCGCGAGCGCCGCCAGGTCGGTGCCCTCGGCCGGCGTGTCCATGATCGCGGCGCGCTCGAAGCCGATCCAGAAATAGGGATTGCCGCGGCCGTCGCGACGCTGGTCCACTTTCAGGAAGCCGAGGTTGCGCTTGCCCTGGCGCGTCACGCGGACGCCGCGGACCTGCTCCGGCGTGCAGGCGGGAAAGTTGACGTTGATGACGGTGTTCTTCGGCACGCCCTCCTTCATCACCTTGCGCAGGATGTCGGGGCCGAATTTCAGCGCGGTCTCCCACACCGGCCTCTCGCGCGTCTCCATCGAGAATTCCTGCGACAGGGCGAACGAGGGCAATCCCAGGATCGTGCCTTCCAGCGCGCCGGCGATGGTGCCGGAATAGACCACGTCCTCCGCGACGTTGCGGCCGCGGTTGACGCCGGACAGCACCAGGTCGGGCATCTTGTCCGAGAGGATGTGGCGCGCGCCCATGATGACGCAATCGGTCGGCGTGCCCCGCACGGCGAAATGGCGCGGCCCGACCTCGCGCAGCCGCAACGGGTCGTTCAGCGACAGCGAATGCGACACGCCGGACTGGTCGAGCTCGGGCGCCACCACCCAGACGTCGTCGGACAATGCACGCGCGATCTCCTCGACCGCCTTCAGGCCGGGCGCATGGATGCCGTCGTCATTGGTGCAGAGGATTCGCATGCTTCTTCAAAGCCTTTTTCGGGTCGATTGCTCGGTGCGCGGGGCCGGTTTATCCGCCATTCGCCGGCAACGCAAACCTGTCAAAACGAGGCGATTTGCCGATATCTGCGATTTCCGCGACGGCATTGCCCGTGCTATCGATCGGGCATTGAATGTCGGCATTGCGCTTCATCTTTCGGACGGCTCGGGAATTTATCGTGGCCCGCCTTTCGACCCTGATGGCCCTTTCGATTTGCGGCGCGCTGCTCGCGCCGGCGGGCGGATTCGCGCAATCGGATGCGGGGAGCCGTTGCTTTCCGTGGCAGGAGCTGCGCGACGGCGTCTGCGTTGCCAAGCCGGGAGAGGCGACGCCTTCCGGCCAGTCGCGCCAGCTGACGACGACGCCACGCGACGATCCGCCACCGGCGACTTCGCCGAGCACCGTTCCGCCGGCCGCAGCCGTGCCGACCGCACCCGTCGCGCCGCCCCTTGGCGCCGCCGCCGCTCCGGTCGTTCCTCCGCCGGTTTCCCCTCCGCCGGTCCCTGCTCCTTCCGTTGCGATTATTTGCGACGGCGGAACCGTGGCCGGAACCGCCTGCACCTGCCCCGGCGGCTATACCCTGCTGCCGGCGACGACGGGCGGCGGCGGCACCTGCGTCCGCAGCAATGCGGAGAACTGCCGCGGCGGCGTCCTGACGGTGGCGGGCATCTGCCTGTGCGACGGACGCGTGACGATGTCGGGCGAAACCTATGCGCTCGAATTCCTTGCCGGGAAATGCGTTCCGAAGCGGTGTCCGGACAAATCCTACCTGAAGGACGGCAAGTGCACCGCCAGCAACGACACGCGTTTCTCCTTCACCTGCCGCACCGGTTACATCCCCGACGATAAAGTTTCGGGCACGGCGGCAACCGGCCTGCGCTGCGTGCCGGACCCGACCTTCTGTC
>CAZDEZ010000091.1:0-14861 GCA_964504705.1 uncultured Bradyrhizobium sp. | reverse complement strand
CTGTGCGGGCCGGGCAACGGGGGCAAGAAAGGCCGTTCCCCGGGGAGAGCACGAAATAAGCCGTCAAACCATTGCGCGGGGAAGGCCGGGATGTCCTGGCTGTACCTGTCAAATCCGTGTGCGTCTTCTGTTACCCCATTGCACACGGTGCTGCGGGTGCCGCCGGCGCCCGACCTTCCCCGCGCCCTCTGCACAGAGGGAGCAATCGAAATTGCAGAACCCGGGCGAAAACGAGTCGCGGGAATGTTTTCAGCTGTTTGAAAACTGAATCGGCAAGTTCAGCCGTCGTCCCGTACAAGCGAGCGAAGCGAGCGCGATACGGGACCCATAACCACAGGGCGTGGTTTTGCGAAAGCTGGAGCTCCAGCCTGCTTCAACAACTCAATCCTGTGGTTATGGGTCCCTGCGTTCGCAGGGACGACACCGGCTATGCCGCGCGAGCGTGGCCGCCTTGCCCTCAGCTCGCCGCTTCCAGCCGCTCTTCCGTGAGCAGCCGCATCGCCGCATCCGCGTCCATCGGCTCGCCGAAGGCAAAGCCCTGTGCGTATTCGCAGCCCAGTTGATAGAGCTCGACTGCATCGGAGTCGGTCTCGGCGCCTTCGGCGACCACGTCCATGCCGAGATCGTGGGCCAGCGCGATGATCGATTTGAGGATCACCGGGCGCGTGCCGCGGCTGGTGGTGCGCACGAAGGACTGGTCGATCTTGATGGTGTCGAAAGGGAAGCGCTGCAGGTAGGCCAGCGAGGAATGGCCGGTGCCGAAATCGTCGAGCGACAGCCCGGTGCCGAGCTCGCGGATGCGGGTGAGCATCTGCGCGGCGTGCTCCGGGTTCTCCATGACAAGCGATTCCGTCAGTTCCAGCTTCAGCGTGCCGCGCGCCACCGAGGAGCGCGACAGCACGGTGCGGATGTCGTGGATCAGGTCGTGACGCAGCAATTGCCGCGAGGACACGTTGACGCTGGCGAAGATCGGCTCGCGCGAGCGCATCGCGCGCTGCCAAACCGAGAGCTGCCGCGCGGTCTGGTCCATCACGAACATGCCGAGATCGACGATCAGGCCGATTTCCTCGGCAATGTTGATGAACTCCGACGGCGACATGCGGCCGAGTTTCGGATGGTCCCAGCGCGCCAGCGCCTCGAAGCCGGCGATGGTGCGATCCTCCAGCCGCACGATCGGCTGGTAGAGGATCGAGATCTCCTGGCGCTCGATGGCGCGGCGCAGTTCCGATTCCAGCGTCAATCGGTCGGTCTTGCGCGCGCGCATCGCCGGCTTGTAGACGTCGATGCGGTCACCGCCGATGCGCTTGGAGTGATACATCGCCAGCTCCGCGTCCTTGATGATCTCCTCCGAGAGCTGCGTCTGCGGATCGGACAGCGCGAGCCCGATCGAGGCGGTGAGGAAGATCTCGCGGTCGTTGAAGGCGATCGGGGCGCGGATGGTCTTGCGGATGGTTTCGGCAAAGGCGGTGATGCGCGCCGATTCCTGCTCGGAAAGCAGGATCAGCCCGAACTGGTCGCCGGCGAGCCGGGCCAGCGTGTCCTGGGGTTTGAGGATGCGCGTCAGGCGCCGGGCCAGCGTCAGCAGGATGGAATCGCCGACGGCGATGCCGACGGAATCGTTGACCTGCTTGAAGCGGTCGAGGTCGATCACCATCAGGGTCGGCCGCAGCGTCGGCATCGTCTTGGCGAAGGTGGCGACTGCGTTGAGGCGGTCGAGGAACAGCTTGCGGTTCGGCAGGCCGGTGAGGTTGTCGTGCACGCTGTCATGCAGCATGCGCTCCTCGGCGTTCTTGATGTCGGTGACGTCGGTCAGCGTGCCGATCACGCGCGACACCTCGCCGTCGGAGCCGACCACCGGACGCGCCTTCAGCGCAAACCACATGAAATGGCCGTCTGGCGTGCGCAGGCGGAAATCCTGCACCAGCCGGCCGCGGCGCTGGTCGAGCACGCTGTCGAGCGCGGCGCGGAAGCGGTCCTGGTCGAGCGGATGCAGCACCTCGAGCCATTTCGCGGCGGGGCCTTCCAGCGTGCCGCGCTTCAGGCCGAGCAGCGCCTCGGTCTCGGGGCTGGTGAAAACCTTGTCGGCGGAGACGTCCCAGTCCCAGATCAGATCGCCGGAGCCGGCCAGCGCCAGCGCGCGGCGCTCGACGTCGGAGACCACGCCCGTGGTGGCGCCGCCGCCGGCGAAGGCGTGCTGCATCACTGTAAATCCAATGAGCATCACGATCAGCACGAGGCCGCCGAGCAGGGCGGGGCCGACGATGTCGTTGGTGACGCTGCCCGCAACCGTCATGCCGGCCGCGATCACCCAGACCACGAGGAGGAACCAGGTCGGGATCAGCAGCACCGCGCGGTCGAAGCCGTGGGTCGAGAGGTAGACGATCAGCGCAAAGCCGGCGAAGGCGATCAGCACCAGCGACATGCGCGCGATGCCCGAGGCGACGGCCGGATCGAACAGCGCCAGCGCCACCAGCGAGCCGAGGAAGGTCAGCCAGCCGATGGTGATGTGCGAGTAGCGCACGTGCCAGCGCGACAGATTGAGATAGGCGAACAGGAACACCAGCAGCGTCGCTGCGAGGATCGCCTCGCCCGCCGCGCGCCAGACGCGCTCGGCGTTGTTCGACATGTCCAGCACCTTGCCCCAGAAGCCGAAGTCGACGCCGATATAGACCAGCACCGCCCAGGCGAGCGCGGCGGCCGCCGGGAACATGATCGAGCCCTTCACGACGAACAGGATGGTGAGCACCAGGGCCAGCAGTCCGGAAATGCCGATCACGATGCCGTGGTACAGCGTGAAGGAGTTGACCTTGTCCTTGTAGGCTTCCGGCTCCCACAGATAGAGCTGCGGCAGCTTGTCGGTGCGCAACTCAGCCACGAAGGTGACGACGGCGCCGGGATCGAGCGTGATGCGGAAGATGTCGGCGGTGGCGCTCTCCTGCCGCTCCGGGCGGTCGCCCACGGAGGGCGTGATGGTGGCGACGCGCGACAGGCCGAGGTCGGGCCACAACAGGCCCGAAGACACGATGCGGTAATGCGGCGCGACGATCAGGCGGTCGAGCTGGTCGTCGGTGTTGTTGGCGAGCGCGAACACCGCCCAGTTCTGGCCGCCCTCGCGGGCGCGGACCTCGATGCGGCGCACGATGCCGTCGGTTCCCGGCGCGGTGGAAACCTGGATGCGGTCGGTGTCGCTGCGCTGATGGTCGATGACGGCGGTGAGGTCGATCGCGGGCGCGTCGCTGCGGACGCTGACCGCGTCGATCGCGCGCGCGGGGGCCGCGACAGCAACAATCATGAGGCCCAGCGCAACGAGCGCAAGGCGCCTGATCCGACGCAATGTCAGTACTCCGCGAAAACGTTCGTCCCGGCCAAGCGACCGGCCCGGCGTGTCGCGATAGATGCCATGAAAGCGAGGGAAATCAAAGGGTTTCCGCCTGCCGATCGCTGCGCAGAGTTAAACGGCCAACACAATTTTGCCAATATGTTGGCTGGTCTCCATGCGGCGGTGCGCGTCGGCCGCCTTTTCCAGCGGGAAAGTGCTGTCCATCACGGGCTTTACCTTTCCCTCGCGCAAGAGCGGCATCACCCTGGCCTCGATGGCCGCGACCATTGCCGCCTTGTCCGCATTGGTACGGGGTCGCAGCGTCGAGCCGGTGTGGGTGAGGCGCTTGACCATCAGCTTGGAGAAATTGGCGGTCGCCTTCGGCGCGTTGGACAGGAACGCGATCTGCACGATGCGGCCGTCGATGGCAGCGGCGTCGTAATTGCGATCGATGTAGTCGCCGCCGACCATGTCGAGGATGACATTGGCGCCGGCATTGTCGGTCGCCTTTTTGGTCTCGGCGACGAAGTCCTGGCTCTTGTAGTTGATGGCGACATCGGCGCCGAGCTTGAGGCACGCATCGGCCTTGTCCTGTCCGCCGACGGTGACGATCACCCTGGAACCGAGCGCCTTGGCCAACTGGATCGCCATGGTGCCGATGCCGGAAGAGCCGCCATGGATCAGCAGCGTCTCGCCGGGTTTCAAGCCGCCGCGCTCGAACACGTTGTGCCAGACCGTCATCAGCGTTTCCGGAATGGCGCCGGCTTCCGCCATGGTGAGCGACGGCGGCACGGTCATCGCCTGGCCGTCCTGCGCAATGCAATATTGGGCGTAGCCGCCGCCGGCCACCAGCGACATCACCTTGTCGCCGACCTTGTGCCTGGCAACGCCGGGGCCTGCGGCGACCACTTCGCCGGCGATCTCGAGGCCGGGCAGGTCGCTGGCGCCGGGCGGCGGCGGATAGGCGCCGGAGCGCTGGGCGACATCAGGCCGATTGACGCCGGCGGCCATCACCTTGACCAGCAGTTCGCCGGGGCCGGGCACGGGCAGGGCGCGCTGCTCGGGGATCAGCACCTCCGGACCGCCGGGCTTGCTGATGGCGACCACGGTCATTTGCGCAGGCAGCTTTTCCATGATTTGTCCTTGGGAAATGCGGTAAATCCGGACCGTTGCTTAGCCAGCCGCACTGGCGCTGGCAACCGCCGCGGAGCGCATATCACGGAGACGCGCGATGCCTATCGAAGACGACGACCGTCCGCGCAAGAAGATCAGCCACGAGATCGGCCAGGATCTGTCGCTGCTGTCGCTCGAGGAGCTGAACGAACGCGTCGCGCTGCTGACAGCCGAGATCGAACGCCTGCAGCAGGCCGCGACCAAGAAGCGCGCCTCGAAGGATGCCGCGGCCAGTTTCTTCAAGTCGTAGCCGAAGCTCGTGTCCCGGACGCGGTGCAGCGTGAAACGCTGCTCCGCAGAGCCGGGACCCATGCCGCGAGAACGGTGCAAGACCATGAGCCCCGGCTCTGCAGCGCACCGCTGCGCGCTGCGCTGCGTCCGGGGCACGAGAGTTCAACTCGGCCAATGGCCGACATGGCAAACAAAGCCTCAATGAATCCGTTCGTTTACGATCAGTTAAGCTTTCCCAGATATGACTGTAACCGTCCTCGTTTGGACACCGAGTGGCTCCTGTCCACTCTGTTTGACGCCTCCCTGTTATCAACTTCAAAAGCCGCCGATTTGTTCGGCGGCTCTTTTTTTGGCCGTCTTTCTCACCGCGCCGGAAACCATAAATCGCGTTGCAGCTGGACTCCGTCCCCGGCCCGCGCAATGATTTGTTCATCATACCGGCGCCCCAAGACGCCGGCTTCTGGCGTAAATCGGTGGTGTGAGGGCGTAAACCATGGCGGAGCGTTCGCAGGGCGACGGCGCGTTGGTGCAATTGAGCGAACGGCTGACCAATTCGGCGGCGTTCAGCACATTGTTCCGGGAAGGCATGGATCTGGTCGAGGAGACCGCGGCCTATCTCGACGGCGACGGCCGCACCGAGGCCAAGGCACTGGAGCGATCGGTCAGTCTTACTTACGCAACCGAGAGCATGCGCCTGACCACCCGTCTGATGCAGCTCGCCTCCTGGCTGCTGCTGCACCGTGCGGTCAAGGAAGGCGAGATGACGCTCACGCAAGCCAACCGCGAAAAGACCAAGGTCAAGCTCACCGCGGCCGATCCGGGTCCAGCCGACATGATCGAAAAGCTGCCGGCCCAGCTGCAGGAGCTGATCGCCCGTTCGATGAACCTGCAGTCGCGCGTGCGCCGTCTCGACACCACCATTCATGCCCCGCCGCCCGAGCGGCCGACGATCGGCAATCCGCTGGTGCCGCAGCTCAACCGGCTCAAGGCCGCTTTCGAGCAGTAAGCCTCGCGCATCGCGCCAAACAAAAACGCCCCTGCTCGGCAGGGGCGTTTTGCATTTCCGACCGTCCGGCGGCGGAATTACTTCTTGAGGATGCCGATGCCCTCGAACTTCTTCTGGAAGCGCGAGACACGGCCGCCGCGGTCCAAAAGCTGCTGGGTGCCGCCGGTCCAGGCCGGGTGCGATTTGGGGTCGATGTCGAGGTTCAGCTTGTCGCCGGCCTTACCCCAGGTCGAGCGGGTCTGGTACTCGGTGCCGTCGGTCATGACGACCGTAATCATATGATAATCCGGATGAATTTCGGCTTTCATGGCTTGTCCTCTGGCGCGCCGGCGCCCGTCTCGATCTCGGGAATTGCGGATTTGGCCGGCTCTATAACGGAAAGCCCCCCGCAAAACAAGCCGCGGCGCGGCTCCGGGCGGGCCCGGATGCGGGCTGTCCCGGATTTGCCAGTGCCCCGCCCAAGGGCCTATCTGGGGGCCTCTGAAATGGTCGGGACGGGATGAGCGCAGCGGAGCAACTTGCAGAGGGACGCGGCAGGGCGCCGGAGCCGCGCGACGCGCTGATGGAGGCCGAAGCCGGCATCGAGCAGCTCGCGGAGAAGCCGGTGCGGCGTGCCAGGCTGCGCCCGCTGCTGGCGCTCGCGCCCTATATGGGGCGCTATCGCGGGCGCGCCTTCCTCGCCTTCATTGCGCTGACGGTCGCAGCCGCAACGACGCTGCTGGTGCCGATCGCGGTGCGCCGCATGGTGGACTTCGGCTTCAGCCCCGAAGGCATCGCCATGATCAACAGCTATTTCAGCGTGATGGTGGCGATGGTGGCGGTGCTCGCTGCGGCCAGCGCCGCGCGCTACTACCTCGTGATGACCATCGGCGAGCGCATCGTCGCCGATCTCAGGCGTGACGTGCTGGCGCATCTGATCTCGCTGTCGCCGGCCTTCTTCGATTCCTCGCGCAGCGGCGAGCTGGTGTCGCGGCTGACCGCCGACACCACCCAGATCAAGTCCGCCGTCGGCGCCTCGGCCTCGGTCGCGCTGCGCAACATCATGCTGTTCATCGGCGCCGTCACCATGATGGTGATCACGAGCCCCAGGCTGTCCGGCTTCGTGCTGCTGGCGATCCCGGCCATCGTGCTGCCGTTGGTGGCGTTCGGGCGCTGGGTGCGGCGGCTGACGCGGCTGGCGCAGGACCGGCTCGGCTCCGCGGCGGCCTATGTCGGCGAACTCGTCGGCGCCATCCGCATCGTGCAGGCCTTCACGGGAGAGGGGCTGGCCAACGCGCGCTATGGCGGCGAAGTCGAGGACGCCTATGACGCGGCGCGCCGCTCCCACATGGCGCGCGCGATTTTGACCGCGATCATCATCTTCATCATCTTCACCAGCGTCGTGATCATCCTGTGGGTCGGCTCGCACGACGTGCTGACCGGCGACATGACGCCGGGCCGGCTTGGCCAGTTCGTGCTCTATGCGGTGTTCGCCGCCGCAGGCCTCGGCCAGCTCAGCGAGGTCTGGGGCGAACTGTCGGCCGCTTCCGGCGCGGCCGAGCGGCTGTTCGAGATCCTGCGCGTGCAGCCTGACATTGCCAGCCCTGCCTCGCCGCGGGCCATGCCCTCGCCGGCGCGCGGCGACGTCGCCTTCGAGCGCGTCAGCTTCGCCTATCCGACCCGGCCGGATACGCTCGCGATCGACGGCGTGTCGTTTTCGGTGAAGGCCGGCGAGAAGGTCGCGATCGTCGGCCCCTCCGGCGCCGGCAAGAGCACGCTGTTTCATCTGCTGCTGCGCTTCTACGATCCGAAGGGCGGCACGATCTCGTTCGACGGCGTCCCGATCGAGGCCGCCGATCCGCAACAATTGCGCGCGCGCATCGCCCTGGTGCCGCAGGATTCCGTGGTGTTCGCAGCGAGCGCCCGCGACAACATCCGTTTCGGCCGGCCGGATGCCAGCGATGCCGAGGTCGAGCGCGCCGCGGATCTGGCCCATGCCACAGAATTCATTCGCCTCTTGCCGGATGGTTTCGAGGCGCAGCTCGGCGAGCGCGGCGTCAAGCTGTCGGGCGGCCAGCGCCAGCGCATCGCGATCGCGCGCGCCATCCTGCGCGATGCGCCGCTGCTGCTGCTGGACGAGGCGACGAGCGCGCTCGATGCCGAAAGCGAGACGCTGGTGCAGACCGCGCTGGAGGAACTGATGCGCCATCGCACCACGCTGGTGATCGCGCATCGGCTGGCCACCGTGCTGTCCTGCGACCGCATCCTGGTGCTGGACCAGGGCCGCATCGTCGAGCAGGGCACCCACGCCTCGCTGGTCGCCGCGGGCGGGCTTTACGCCCGGCTGGCGCGGCTGCAGTTCGAGGCGGCCTGAACGAAAGTCAGCGTTCCGTCAGCTTCAGCTCGATGCGGCGGTTGCGTTTGTAGGCTTCTTCGGTCGGCGCGGCGTCGAGCGGCTGGAATTCGGCAAAGCCCGCGGCCACCAGCCGCTGCGACGGCACGCCGAGCGAGATCAGGTACTGCACCACCGAGATCGCGCGGCCTGCCGACAATTCCCAGTTCGACTTGAACAGCGGGCTGTTGATCGGCCGCACGTCGGTGTGGCCGTCGACCCGCAGCACCCAGGCGATCTCGGCCGGAATCTGCCTGTCGAGCTCAATCAGCGCGGCGGCGAGCTTGTCGAGCTCGGCGCGTCCCTCGGGCAATAGCTGCGCCTGGCCGGTGTCGAAGAAGACTTCCGACTGGAACACGAAGCGGTCGCCGACGATGCGGATGTCCGGGCGGTTGCCGAGAATGGCGCGCAGGCGGCCGAAGAATTCGGAGCGGTAGCGCGACAGTTCCTGCACGCGCTGCGCCAGCGCCACGTTGAGCCGCTGGCCGAGATCGGCGATGCGGCCCTGCGATTCCTTGT
This sequence comes from uncultured Bradyrhizobium sp., assembly GCA_964504705.1. Taxonomy (GTDB): domain Bacteria; phylum Pseudomonadota; class Alphaproteobacteria; order Rhizobiales; family Xanthobacteraceae; genus Bradyrhizobium. The sequence goes on along the minus strand of CAZDEZ010000091.1, from coordinate 6,242 downwards.
CGCGCTTTTCGGAGGCTTCCAGCGCCTCCTCCAGCGCCGCGAGCTGGCGGCGCAGCGCGCTGATCTGCTGGTTCAGCACCTCGATCTGCGCCAGCGCGCGCGAGGCGACCTGCTTCTCGGAATCCAGCGCCTTGGTCAGCTCGTTGGCGCGGCCCTGCGCGTCGCCGGCGCCGGCAAGGCCGTCGTAGAGGCCCTTGACGCGGTCGCGTTCGCCCTCGGCGGAGGCGAGCCCGGCGCGCAGCTGTGCGACCTGGTCGTCGAGATTGAGCTTGGCGAGCTTCTCCAGCGACAGCAGGTCGTTGAGCTGCGCGATCTTGGCGTTGAGCTGCTCCAGCGCCTTGTCCTTGCCGGTGACCTCCTGCGACAGGAAGAACTGCACCACGAGGAACACGGTGAGCAGGAACACGATCGACAACACCAGGGTCGACAGCGCATCGACGAATCCCGGCCAGTAGTTGAGGCCGGATTCACTGCGGCGGGCACGGGCGAGGGCCATTGGCGTCTCTCTCAGCTATCGGGATCAGCTCTTTTCGGGCTGGCGGGAGATGCGTTCGAGCAGCCGCTTGATCTCCTTGTTCTGCTCGCCCTGGCCGTCGGCCCATTCGCGGATCATCTGCTGCTCGGTGCGCATGTGTGCGACCAGACCCTGGATCGCTTCCGCAAGGTTGGCCATCGCAGCCGTGGCGCTGCGGTTGGCGCCGCCTTCCTCCACGGCAAGGCGCAGCCGGTCGAGCGCCTGCTGCAGGCCGGGGCCGACGCCTGCGCCGCCGGCGTCATCGCGGGCATATTCGCGCACGGTGGTGGCGAGCCAGTCTTCCAGGTCGGTGTAGAATCGGTTCTGCGCCTGGCTCGATTGCAGGTCGAGGAAACCGAGGATCAACGAGCCGGCGAGGCCGAACAGCGAGGACGAGAACGAGATGCCCATGCCGCCGAGCGGGGCGGCGAGGCCCTCCTTCAACGCGTCGAACAACGAGCCGGAATCGCCGCCGACCTTCAGTCCCTCGATCACCTTGCCGACGGAGCCGACGGTCTCGATCAGGCCCCAGAAGGTGCCGAGCAGGCCGAGGAAGACGAGCAGGCCCGTCATGTAGCGCGAGATGTCGCGGGCTTCATCGAGGCGCGTGGCGATGGAGTCGAGCAGGTGCCGCATGGTCTGCTGCGTGATGGTCATCCGTCCCGTGCGCTCGCCGCCCAGGATCGCCGCCATCGGAGCCAGCAGGGTCGGGTGCCGATCGACCGCCAGTCCGGGATCGGCGACACGGAAATTGTTGACCCAGGCGACTTCCGGATAGAGCCGGATCACCTGCCGGAACGACAGGATGATGCCGATCAGGAGCACTGCGCCGATCAGGGCGTTCAGCCCGGGATTGGCGAAGAAGGCGTCCTTGATCTGCTTGTGGAGCACGACCATCACCAGCGCGCAGAGCACCAGGAACACCAGCATCCGCACCAGGAAAATGCGGGGCGACGACAGCTTGGTCAGCTCGATTTCCATCTGGGCGCGGGGAGAGGGGTTTTGGGGCATTGGCCGTCGTCATCCGTTACGCGAGCGCTGGTCGGGCCGCCAATATGGCACAGGAACAGGGGGAGAAAAGACCGGACTGCCTGCTTTTCGACGGCAACCGGCGGAACCGGAAGTTGAAACCCGGCATTATCTCCGCGCGTATTTCGGCAATGTTCGATGTCCGACCGAGAGATATCCGGATTTTGCATGACGCCCGTCTACCTTGCGGCCCTCGTTCTGATTGCCGCCTCCCTATCGATCCTGATGGCCGGCGCTTTCCTGGTGCAGCAGCGGACCGGCAATTCCGGCTGGGTCGACACCATCTGGACCTTTTCGTTGGGCCTGGTCGGCTCGCTCGCTGCGCTGTGGCCCATCGGGGGTAGCCCGTCGAATGCGCGGCAATGGCTGGTCGCAGCCCTCGTGGCGGTGTGGTCGCTCCGGCTCGGCGTCCATATCGCCATCCGCACCGCCGCCATATCGGACGATCCGCGCTACGCCGCCTTTGCAAGGCAATGGGGCCCCGACGCCCGGCGGCGGATGTTCGTCTTCCTGCAGAACCAGGCGCTCGGGACCGTTCCGCTGGCATTCGCGATCTTCGTCGCGGCGCGATTTCCCTACGATATGCTGCGGCTGCAGGATTTCGTCGGCGCGGGCATCCTTGTGATCGCCATCGCCGGTGAAGCGCTGGCCGATGCTCAGCTGAAACGCTTCCGCGAAAACCCTGCCAATGAGGGCCGGGTCTGCAACGTCGGCCTGTGGCGCTGGTCGCGTCATCCCAACTACTTCTTCGAATGGTTCGGCTGGCTCGCCTATCCCGTCATCGGCCTTTCCGCCGATTATCCCTGGGGCCTGGTGACGCTGCTCGCGCCGATCTTCATGTACTGGATCCTGGTCCATGTGACCGGCATCCCGCCGCTCGAGGAGCAGATGCTGCGCTCGCGCGGCGCGCGCTATCGGGACTACCAGTTGCGCACCAGCCGGTTCTTCCCGATGCCGCCGCAACGGGGAGGAACCGGATGACCTTCGTCTCGACGATCATCGGCGCCGCCGAGCGCGTGCCGTTGCCCGACGCCGTCGTCCGCGCTGCAATTCACCGCCTGTGCTCGCGCACCGCGACGCGCCTTTGCGAACGCGATGCGCGGAGCGATGCGTTGTTCGCCGACGAGATGGCGGCCCGCGCCATCGCCGAGTTCACCGACGAGGCCAATGCCCAGCACTACGAGGTGCCGGCGGCATTCTTTGCGCGCGTGCTCGGACCCAACCGCAAATATTCGTCGTGCTTCTACCGGGAAGCCGCGTCGACCCTGCAGGAAGCCGAGGAGGAGGCGCTGCGCCAGACCGTCGAGCATGCCCAGATGGCCGACGGACAATCCATCCTGGAGCTCGGCTGCGGCTGGGGCTCGCTGTCGCTGTGGATGGCGCGGCAATTCCCGAATGCGCGAGTGACGGCGGTGTCGAACTCGAACTCACAGCGCGAATTCATCGAAGCCGAGGCGGCAAGGCGCGGACTGGGCAATCTGCGCGTGATCACGTGCGACATGAATGCGTTCGATATCGAGACGCGTTTCGACCGCGTCGTCTCCGTCGAGATGTTCGAGCACATGATGAACTGGCGCGACCTGCTGATCCGCGTGCGCTCGTGGCTGAAGCCCGGCGGGCGCTTCTTGATGCACATTTTCACCCACCGTTCCGGTTCCTATTTGTTCGACCGGGCTGACGGCGATGACTGGATCGCGCAGCACTTCTTCACGGGCGGGGTGATGCCGAGCCATCACCTGATCCGGCAATATTGCACTATCCTCGAGGTCGAGCGGGAATGGCGCTGGAGCGGCACGCACTACCAGCGCACGGCGCTCGACTGGTTGCGCAATTTCGATGCGCATCGCGAGGAGATCGAACCCGTGCTGCGCGAGGTCTACGGAGCTGAGACCGCGCTGTGGATGCGGCGCTGGCGCTGGTTCTTTCTCGCGACCGCAGGTCTGTTCGCCCATGCCGGCGGCGGCGAATGGGGCGTCAGCCACTACCGCATGAAGGCGGCGTAGGTTCTGCCCATTAATCTTCCATTAAGCCTGCGCTGCGAGCATCAAATGGAAGCACATTAATTTTCCGTTAGGAATGGAACTGAACTCGCCCGGATTCACATTCCGGTGAATCCGAAAAAAGTGGCGTGAATTCAGTCCTGTAGCGTCGTGTGACATTGGGCCGCCGGGAAAAATATTGCGTTGCGGTAGATGCTCTTTATGTTGTCGGCATCGACGCGCAACGAAATCGCGCAACGCGGCTCACCATTCGCGTTTGAAATTCAATAGGGGCGACTGACTGGACATGCCTGACTTCCGTGCGCAACCGGCCTGCATTGCATTGATGCTCGCTGCCCTCGCGCCCTTGCTTGCAGGGTGCAAGGAGCCGACGGCGAACGCCGCGGCTGCGGTTCCCGAGGTCGATGTCAGCGTCGTGGTGGTGCAGCCGCGAGCGCGCGCGCAGGTTCGCGAGTTGCCGGGCCGCATCGCGCCGACGCGCGTTGCGGACGTTCGCCCGCGCGTCTCCGGCATCATCGTCGAGCGCCTGTTCAACCAGGGCAGCGAGGTCAAGGCCGGCGATCCGCTCTACCGGATCGATCCGCGTCCGTTCGACGTCGAAGTGCAGTCGACCGAAGCCGCCCTTTCGCGCGCCAAGGCGGCGCTGGAGCAGGCCACGGCCCATGCCAACCGCATCGCCACGCTGTTCAAGGAGAAGGCGGCGCCGGAGGCCAAGAACGAAGAGGCGATCGCCGCGCTGCGCCAGGCGCAGGCCGACGTCGCCGCCCGAAAGGCCGACGTGGCGCGTGCGCGCCTCAACCTCGATTACGCCACCATCCGCGCGCCGATCGACGGCATCGTCGGCGCTGCCTATGTCAGCGAGGGCGCGCTGGTTGTGCAGAACGATTCGACGAGTCTCGCCACCATCCAGCAGCTCGATCCGATCTATGCCGACTTCACCCAGTCGATCACCGAGATGCACCGCCTGCGCCGCGCCGTCGAGAGCGGCGAGCTCGACCGCATCGCGCCCGATGCGATGAAGGTTCGCCTGCAGTTCGACAATGGCGAGCTTTATCCATTGTCGGGCAAGCTGCTGTTCTCCGAAGCCAAGGTCGATGCCCAGACCGGGCAGGTGACCTTGCGCGGCGAGTTCCCCAATCCCAAGCGCGAATTGCTGCCGGGCATGTATGTGCGCGTGCAGCTCGAGCAGGGCATCGATTCCGACGCCATCGCGGTGCCGGAGCAGGCGATCCAGCGCAACAGCGGCGGCGGCAGCGAGGTGTACGTGGTCAGGGACGACGGCCGCGTCACCATCCAGCCGGTGAAGATCGGATCGCAGCAGGACGGCATGTGGTTCGTCACCGACGGCCTCAAGTCCGGCGACAAGGTCGTGGTCGAAGGCTTCCAGAAGTTCACGCCCGGCGACAAGGTCAAGACGCAGTCCTGGGTCGAGGCGGATGCATCTGCGGATATCAAACAGCCACCGACCCGGTGATTTCAGATGCCGAGTTTCTTCATCGACAGGCCGATCTTCGCCTGGGTCGTCGCGCTTTTCATCTGCCTGATCGGCGCCATCTCGATCCCGCTGCTCGCGGTCGCGCAGTATCCGATCATCGCGCCGCCCTCGATCTCGATCTCTACCAGCTATCCCGGCGCCTCCCCCGAGAACCTCTATAACAGCGTCACGCGGCTGATCGAGGAGGAGCTGAACGGCGCCAGCGGCATCCTCAATTTCGAATCGACCAGCGACTCGCTCGGCCAGGTCGAGATCATCGCCAATTTCGTGCCGGGTACGGAAACGAGCGCGGCCTCCGTCGAGGTGCAGAACCGGCTGAAGCGCGTCGAAGCGCGGCTGCCGCGCGCGGTGATCCAGCAGGGCATCCTGGTGGAGGAAGCCTCCAGTGCCGTGCTGCAGATCATCACGCTGCGCTCGACCGACGGCAGCCTCGACGAGGTCGGCCTCGGCGACTTCATGATCCGCAACATCCTCGGTGAAGTGCGCCGCATTCCCGGCGTCGGCCGCGCCACGCTCTATTCCACCGAGCGCTCGCTTCGCATCTGGATCGATCCGGCCAAGCTCGTCGGTTACGGGCTGACCGTCGACGACGTCAACAAGGCGATCGCGGCGCAGAACGCGCAGGTCGCCTCCGGAACCATCGGCGCCGAGCCGAGCACGCCGGATACACGGATTGCCGCACAGGTGCTGGTCAAGGGCCAGCTGTCCTCGCCGGAGGAGTTCGGGGCCATCATCCTGCGCGCTTCCGCCGACGGTTCGACGGTGCGGCTGCGCGACGTCGCGCGCATCGAGATCGGCGGCCTCAGCTACCAGTTCCAGACCCGCCTCAACGGCAAGCCGACCGCGGGCCTTTCGGTGCTGCTGGCGCCGACCGGCAATGCGCTCGCCACCGCCCGCGCGATCGAAAAGAAGATGAAGGAGCTGTCGAAGTTCTTTCCGTCCAACATCGCCTACGACATTCCCTACAACATCACGCCGGTGGTGAAGGCCTCGATCAACAAGGTGCTGATGACCCTGGCCGAGGCGGTGGTGCTGGTGTTCATCGTCATGTTCCTGTTCCTGCAGAACATCCGCTACACCATGATCCCGACCATCGTGGTACCGGTGGCGCTGCTCGGCGCCTGCGCCACGCTGATGCTGATGGGTTACTCCATCAACATGCTCACCATGTTCGGCATGGTGCTGGCGGTCGGCATCCTCGTCG
>CAZDEZ010000090.1:0-15250 GCA_964504705.1 uncultured Bradyrhizobium sp. | reverse complement strand
GTCAAAAGGGAATCACGTCCCTCCTATCCGTGCAAAGGTCTCCATCCTGAGGAGCCCGCCAGAGGCGGGCGTCTCGAAGGATGCAGGCCCGCCTGTGGCCTCATGGTTCGAGACGGCGCTTCGCGCCTCCTCACCATGAGGTTAGAGAGTATTACCTCCCGCTGAAACTCGCCTTCCTCTTCTCCACGAACGCCGCCCGTCCCTCCAGCGCATCGGCGCTCTTGCGCACCTCGGACTGCACCTCGATCTCACGGCGGAACTGGTCGGCGTAGCTGGCGTGCTCGCTCTCTTCCAGCAGCATGCGGGTGGCGACCAGCGCGCGGGTCGGGCCTTGGGCGAGGCGCTGGGCGAGCTTGATCGCCGTATCCATCAATTGCGCGTCGTCGACGACGTCGCGCACCAGACCCCACTCCTTCGCGCGTTCGGCCGAAAGCGGCTCGTTGAACAGCATCAATTCCAGCGCGCGCTGGCGGCCGATCAGGCGCGGCAGCAGCCAGGTCGAGCCGAGATCGGGAACGAGGCCGATGCGGCTGAACACCTGGATGAAGCTCGCCGAGCGCGCGGCGACGACCATGTCGCCGGCCATGGCGAGGCTGAAGCCGCCGCCGGCGGCAACGCCGTTGACGGCGACCACGATCGGCACGCGGCATTCGCGCAACGCCTTGAAAGTCGGCCAGTAGAACTTCATCACGCCGCCGACGATGTCGCTGCCGAGCGCCTCGGCGGCTTTCAGGTTCTGTCCCGAGCAGAAGCCGCGCCCCTCGCCCGTCAGCACCAGCGCTCGAACGCCCGGGTCGGCTGTCATCTCGGCGATAGCCATGGCGAGCGCGCCGAGCAGATCCGGCGTCATCGCGTTGAGGCTCTCGGGCTCGTTCAGCGTGAGAATGCCGACGGCGCCGTCCCTGCCTTGCTTCACTCCGGCCATGTTGTTCTCCCCTGCGGCGTCATTTCCGCGACTGTGCCATTCCCTGCACGCAAGCGCCAATGCGCCATTTCGCGCGGGCTTTGACTTCGTTTCCGGGCATACTAGTGTTCGATCAAACAAAAGACTTGCGTCAAGCTCCGACGGGAGGAGCTATTCGGAGCGATTGTCCAATGCTTCTGCTGAGCGAAACCCTGCCTGCCCCGCCGCCGCCCGGCCCCGCCTTCCCGAAAGTGTATCCGGAAATCGACCAGGACGTCCTCACGGAGTCGGAAAACTTCACCGGCGGCCAGCCCTATGAGCTGTTCGCGCGCCTGCGCGCGCAGGCGCCGGTGTCGTGGCAGCGCGAGGGAAGCAACGGCCCGGGCTTCTGGGCGCTGACGCGCTATGAGGACGTGATGCGCGTCGACGGCGATCCCAGGACCTTCTCCTCGCAGAAGGGCGGCATCCTCATGACCTACGGGCCGAAGGAGAGCCGGCATCCGCTGCTGTTCCGCGCTTCCGTGGATGCCATGATCAACATGGATTCGCCCTGGCATCTGCAGCTGCGCAGGGAGCACATGCCCTACTTCACGCCTGGCTATCTTGCCGCGCTGAAGGAGAAGGTCGCCGCCGAGACCACGCGGCTGATTGACGACATGGCGCATCTCGGCGAATGCGACCTGGTCGAAAAGCTCTCCGCACAGTTGCCGCTGTTCACGCTGTGCGAGATCCTCGGCGTGCCGCAGTCCGACCGGCCGAAATTCATCACCTGGATGCACTATCTGGAAGTCGCCGGCTACATCACGGCCAAGCAGCGCAAGGAGCCGCAGCTGACGCCGGAGCTGATGAAGTTCGTCAAGGCCTTCAACGAGAACGTCGCCGAGATGTTCGAATACGGCCAGCACATGCTGCAGAAGCGCCGCGCCGATCCGAAGCCGGATCTGATGAGCGCAATCGCGCGCGCCACGCTCGACGGCGAGCTGTTGCGCAACGAATATCTCGACGGCTCCTGGCTCCTGATCGTGTTCGCCGGCAACGACACCACGCGCAACACGATTTCGGGCTCGATGAAGCTGCTGACGGAATTTCCCGACCAGAAGAAGGCATTGATGGCGGACATGTCGCTGCTGCCCAACGCCGTGGACGAACTGATCCGCATGGTCAGCCCCGTCATCTACATGCGGCGCACCGCAACCGTGGATACCGAGGTTGGCGGCCAGAAGATCGCCGAGGGCGAGAAGGTGATCATGTATTTTTCCGCCGCCAACCGCGATCCCGGCGTGTTCCCCGACCCCGATCGCCTCGACATCCGCCGCGCCAATGCCGCGAAGAACATCGCCTTCGGCTTCGGCCCGCATGTCTGCATCGGCAAGCGCGTGGCACAGCTGCAGCTCGAGGAAGTCTACCGGCAATTGCTGACGCGGTTGCCTGATATCGCGTACGCAGGCGGCATCGACGTCGCCCCCAACAATTTCGTGCATGCCATCCGCAAGCTGCCGGTGCGGTTCACGCCGGAGCGGCGCGCGGGCTAGAGGGATCGCCATGGACTACGAACAAATCCGCTGCGAGCGCGACGGTCCTTTCATGATCGTCACGCTGAACCGGCCGGACAAGCTCAATGCCTATACCGGCCAGATGGGCGCGGAAATCACCGATGCGTTCGAGCGCGCCGACCGCGACGACGAGGTGCGCGCCATCATCGTCACCGGCGCGGGCCGCGCCTTCTGCGCCGGCGCGGATGTTTCCGGCGGCGCCAAGAGCTTCGATACCTCCGGCAGCCACGGCGCCGGCGTGTTCTCCAGCGCCGGCACGCGCAGCGGGCGCTTTGTCGAGGCCATTTTCAATTGCCGAAAGCCTTCGATCGCGGCGATCAATGGCCCTGCCGTCGGCGTCGGCATCACCATGGCGCTGCCGATGGACGTGCGCATCGCGGCCAAGGGAGCCAAGATCGGCTTCATCTTCGCCCGCCGCGGCCTGGTGCCGGAAGCCGGCAGCGCCTGGTTCCTGCCGAAGCTGGTCGGCCTGCCGCAGGCGCTGCGCTGGTGTCTTTCGGGCCATGTCTTCGACGCCGACGAAGCGCACAGGGGTGGCCTGGTCAGCGAAGTGGTCGAGCCGTCGGAGCTGCTGAACCGTGCAAAGGAGATCGCGCGGGAAATGACGGCGGAAACATCGGCCGTTTCGATTGCGCTGACCCGCCAGATGCTGTGGCGCTTCGCCGGCGCGCCCGACCCGTTCGAGCTATTGGATATCGACAAGCCAATGTCGATCGAGCGCGGCGGCCATGCCGACGTCCGCGAAGGCGTACAGTCCTTCATCGAGAAACGTGCGCCGTCCTTCCCGGGAAAGGTGTCGCAGGACATGCCGAGCCAGTATCCGTGGTGGCGCGGCGCGCAGAAGCAATAAGAGAAGACAAGGAAACCTCATGGCCGACCAATTCTCCAACTCGCAACAGTTCCGCAAGCCCGCCGTCAGCGCGAAAGGCGGCATCGTCGCCTCGCAATCGCGGCGCGCGGCCGAGGTCGGCGCCGCCGTACTCGCCGCCGGCGGCGATTGCGTCGATGCCGTGATCGCCACCACCTTCGCGCTCGGTACGCTGGAGCCCTGGATGAGTGGCATGGGCGGCGGCGGCGCCATGGTGCTCTACCGCGCAAGAGAAAACCGCTACGAGGTGATCGACTACGGCATGCGCTCGCCGAACAGCCTGCGCGTCGAGGACTATCCGCTCACCGGAGGTGCCGCTTCCGACATCTTCCCCTGGCCGCGGGTCAAGGACGACCGCAACCTGCACGGCCCCGGCTCGATCGCGGTGCCCGGCGTGGTCGCCGGCATGGAGGAGGCGCATCGCCGCCACGCCAGAATGCCGTGGAAGGAGTTGCTTGGGCCCGGCGCGAAGCTCGCCGGCGAAGGCCTGCTGGTGGACTGGTGGACCACGCTGATGATCGCAAGCTGCGCAATGGACCTGCGGCGCTATCCCGCCAGCGCCGCGGCCTATCTGCAGGACGGCCTTCCGCCGAATGCGCAATGGGGCATCAAGTCCGTCCTGCGCCTGCCGCAGGACAGGCTGAAGGCGACGCTGGAGCAGCTCGCCGCGCGCGGCCCGCGCGATTTCTACGAGGGCGAGATCGCGCGCAGCATGGCCGCCGACATCAAGGCCGCCGGCGGCGCGCTTGATGTGGAGGACCTCGCCGCATTCCGTGCCCATCATCGCGAGCCGCTTGCGATCCCCTATCGCGGCGGCAAGGTGTTTGCGACGCCGGAGCTGACCGCAGGCCCGACCATGGCCTCCACGCTGCGCCGGCTGGAGAAGTGGTCGCCCGGACGCGCGCCGGACGCGGCGGCTTACACCGAATACGCGCTGGCGCTGCAGGCGGCCTATCGCGAGCGGCTTTCCGACATGGGCGATGCCGACGGCCGCCGCACCCTCGGCGCCGAGCATCTCGCGCCGGCCTGCACCACGCATTTCTCCGTCGTCGACAAGGACGGCAACATGGCCGCGGTGACGCAGACCCTGCTCTCGACCTTCGGCTCGAAGTTCGTGACACCCCAAACCGGCATCGCCATGAACAACGGCATCATGTGGTTCGACCCGACGCCGGGCGTGCCGAACTCGCTTGCCGCCGGCAAGCGCTGCCTGACCAACTATACGCCGGTGGTGGCGGAAACCTCCGACGGCCGCCGCCTCGCGGTCGGCGCCTCCGGCGGCCGGCGCATCCTGCCGGCGGTGACGCAACTGCTCTCCTTCGCCATGGATTTCGGCATGGACCTCGACGCCGCCATCCACCAGCCGCGCATCGACGCCAGCGAAGGCGCGATCGTGATCGGCGACGTGCGCCTGCCCGCGCCGGTGCACGATGCGTTGCGCTCGCGCTTCGACTACGAGCAGGCGCGCGTCCAGACCTTCCCGATGAAATTCGCCTGCCCGAGCGTGACGATGCGGCAGGGATCGGTGAATTCAGGCGCGACGGAGATCGCGCAGCCCTGGGCCGATGCGGTGGCGCAGTCGTGAACCGGCCGCAATTGCTCTGACGGCAATGGAAGGCTCGAACCGCCGGCGGTTCGGGTGCGACCAACGATCCGGCTGCGATCCGGCGTTTCTCGCATGAGCGGCCATCGGGGGACTGCCGCACCATGACGTATCTGTTCGCATGGCTGGCCGGAGCCGCCGGCGCAGTGGCCGGCTATCTCGGCGCGGCCGCCGTCGGCTCGGTGCTCGCGACCGTGTTCCAGATGTCGAGCTTCGAGGGCGCGTCCGGCTACTTCGTGGCGTTCGTGGCCGGCCCGATCGGCGCGATCGGCGGCCTGGTGCTGGGCATGTACCTGGTGCTGCGTTTCCATGGCGGGTTCAGCGGCTTTTCCGCCATCGCGGGGCGGATGATCCTGATCGTCTTCGCCATCGGCGCGCTTGTCGTCGGCGGCGTCCTGCTCCGCCTTGCCACGCTCGACGGTTTCCCCAACTCGGCAAAGCCCCAGCTGGTTTTTGAAATGCGCTTTGCACCCGGCATCTCGGCGGACAGGATCGCCGCAGCCAGCGTCGAGCTGCAATCCGAAGGTTCAACCGAATGGTTCGACCATGCCGTTACGGCTGCCGACGGCCGGCTGGTGCGCCGCGGTGGCGCGGAAATCCTGCACCGCGCTGCCGGCCGCCTGCTGGTGCTCCGGATGTCCGGCGAACCCGATCGGATCTTCCGGCTCGCGATCAAGCCGACGCCGGAGCACAGCGATGCGCTCGGCCCGTGGCAAAGGGCCGACTACCTCTTCCCGGCAGGCGCAGAGCGCTCGCAGCCCGTGCCGGCGAACGATCCCTTCGAGATCCGCTATCGGGTGCACAACCCACAGGTCGAGTTCAGCCGGCCCATCGTCGAATTCGAGCTGGAGCTGCCGTCCGCAACGCCGCTGCCGGAGGATCGCGAAGCCGTCACCGTGACGGCGCGGTTCGCCGACAATGCCGAGCGCGGCAGCCTGCACAACGAAAACTGGCGTCGCGTCGAAGGAGATCGGGTCATTCTGCACGGCATCGCGCAGATGGCCGGCCCCGCCGGCTCGACGGTCGAGGTTGCGATCCCGAATGGACCCGTGCGCATGTTCGACGTGCCCGTGACGCCGCCGACACCCTGGCCCTGGAATCTGTTCGAGGAGGACCGGCCGCCGCGGTCCGACGCCTACGGTCCGTGGCGCCGCATCGATCGGGTGCAGGAGCCGGGATCGGCGGAAGCACGTTCGGCGCGTCCTGACGACGATGCCAGAGTGAGATACTTTGAGCGATGAGAGCGATTCCGGCGCGCGAGATCCGGCGCTGCCGTCCGGACCGAAGGGGAAGACTGCGCATGAAGGTGTTGCGCTGGATGCTGGCGGGCGCCGCCATTGCCGTTGCGGCTGTGGCCGTCCTCTGGACGGCATCCCGCCCTTCCCAGCCCGATGCATTCTATGAGCCGCCGGTTCAGAAGCCGGGTGAGCCCGGCACCTTGCTGCGCAGCGAGTCCTACACAACGCAATTGCCGGCGGGGGCAAAGGGCTGGCGAATTCTCTATGCGACCAAGCGCGCCGACGATTCGGCCGCCGTCGCCAGCGCCGTCGTGATCGCGTCTGTGCAGGCGGGGACGTCGCCCCGCCCCGTTATCGCCTGGGCGCACGGCACCACCGGCATCGCCCCCGGCTGCGCGCCATCCGTGATGGCGCCCTTCGCCAACGTCCCTGCCGTCGACCGCATCGTCGCGGAGAACTGGATCTACGTCGCAACCGACTATGTCGGCCTCGGCACGGCGGGCGGCCACGCCTACCTCGTCGGCGAAGATGCGGCCCGCGCGGTGCTCGACGCCATTCGCGCCGCGCGGCGGCTCGAAGGGCTTGCGCCGGACAACCGCACCGTGGTGTGGGGCCATTCGCAGGGCGGCAACTCGGCGCTGTGGACCGGCATCCGCGCCGACGACTATGCGCCTGACGTCAACATCGTCGGCGTCGCGGCGCTGGCCCCGGCAAGCGACCTGCCGGCGCTGTTCAAGTCGGGACAGGGAACGATGTTCGGCAAGATCGTTTCGTCCTATCTCGTCCACGCCTATGCCGCCGCCTATCCGGATGTCGGCATGTCTGCCTATGTGACGCCGAGGGTGCGGCCGCTCGCCGGCGACATTGCCTCGCGCTGCGTCGGCGGCCGCGCCACCTTGTTCTCGGTGATGGAAACGAAGCTGCTTCCCGCCGCCGGCATTTTTGCACGCGACCCCACCTCGGGACCGCTCGGCGAACGACTGCGGCAGAACACGCCGGCCACGACAATCGCCGCGCCCGTGCTTATTGCGCAGGGCAGCGACGACGATCTCGTGCAGGCGAGCCTGCAGTATCGCTACGTCGCGGCGCGCTGCGCGGCCGGCCAGCCGATCGATTACCGCATCTATCCCGGCCGCGACCATGTTTCGCTGGTCGCCGGCCACGCCGCGCTCGACGCCGACCTCGTCGCCTGGAGCCGCGACCGCTTCGCGGGAGCGCCGGACACACCGAACTGCAGGCGCTGACGCTCAGCCCGCGATCGCGGACGAAAGCACCAGTTCCAGCTCCTGCCGCACGTCCTCCAATGGCTGGGCGCTGCGCGCGGCGCGGCACATCGCGACCGTTCCCTCGGTAGAGGCGATCACCACCGCGGCCAGTCGCCGCGCGCGTGCGGGCGACACGCCTTCGCGGCGCAGCGCCTCGAACATGATGCGCTGCCAGTCGGCAAAGACGCCGTCGGCGAGATCGAGCAGGCGGCCTTGCGCGTCCTCGTCCGGCTTGCCGTCGCGCTCGGTGGCGTCGTTGACGAACTGCTCGGTGGCGACCGCGAGCACCGGACAGCCGGCCTGGAATTTCGACTTCTCCAGCGTCTTGCGCCACAGTGCGATGAATTCCCGCAGGCCCGCGATAGCGCCGCGATCGCGCGTCAGATGCTCCAGCGGACCGCTCACCTTGCGGCCGGCAAAGAGGATCGCGTCCTCGATCAGCTCCTGCTTGCCGCGCGGGAAATGATGGCCGATCGAACCGCGCGGCGTGCCGGTGTGGCGCACCACGTCGCGCATGCTGGTGCCGTTGACGCCGCGCCGGCTCATCAGGTCCGCCGCGCCCGCCACCATTTTCACCCTGGTCTCCGAACTCATGGCCCTCTCCGGGAATCGCATGGCGAGCATAGACTATGACAGTTGACATAGCCAGACCGTCCGTGGACTATGCCAGTCGTCATAGAACGGCGAATACGGCCGGGAGGAGACTTCGTGACCTTCATCCACGTGATGAGCCCGCAGGGGCGGATCGGCGCCGGGCAGCGGCGGGTGCTGGCGAAGACGCTGACCGATGCGGTGCTGGTGCCCGAAGTCGGTCGGCTGGTGCCGGAAGCGCGCCGCGGCTACCAGGTGCATTTCCTCGAGCGGCCGCTCGACATGATCGCCCATGGCGGCGAACTGCTGTCCGACAGGCCGAGCGACGTCATCGTGCTCGATGTCGTGGTGATGGATTGCTGCTGGACGCGGGAGGACCGCGCAGCCGTGATCCGCAACATCTTTGCCGCCCTCACCGATGCACTCGGCATGGATACGCCTTCACCGGGCTGGTGGATCAATTTTCGAATCATCGACGAGGGCAACTGGGGCTCGCGCGGCGGCGTGCTGTCGTTTGGCGACCTGCTCGACCAGGGCGGCGCGGCCTTTCCGCCGGAGCGCGCGGCGGCGATCCGCACCGCACTTGCCGTCAAATACGATCGATAGAGGAGCCGGACATGAACGAAGGAAATATCCGTACCGAGGCGCATGATCGCATCTTCAAAATCGTCATCGACAACCCCGCGAAGAAGAACGCCTTCTCGCCGCAGATGATGGAACAGCTCTCGGACGCCCTCACCGAGCTGCACAACAACGACAGCTACCGGGTCGGCGTTGTCTGCGCCGAGGGCAAGGATTTCACTGCCGGCCTCGACATGCCCAAGTTCTTCGGTCCCACGGCCGAGAAGCGCAATTTCAGGGAGGGCAATGTCGATGCCTTCGCCCTGCAGAAGCGCTGCAGGAAGCCGATCGTCACGGCGGTGCAAGGCATCGTGTTCACCATCGGCATCGAGTTGATGCTGGCGGGCGACATCGTCGTCGCCGCCGACGACAGCCGCTTCTGCCAGATGGAATCGAAGCGCGGCATCGCCCCCCTCGGCGGCGCGCATTTCCGCTTCCTCACCCGCGCCGGCTGGGGCAACGCGATGTATCACCTGTTCCTGTGCGACGAGTTCAACGCGGCGCGCGCGAAGGAGATCGGACTGGTGCAGGAAGTCGTGCCGGCCGGACAGCAGGTCGCGCGCGCCATGGAGCTCGCTGCGACCATCGCGCGCAATGCGCCGCTCGGCATCCAGGTCACCAAGGAAGCCGCGCTGAAGTACATCGAGGGCGGCGAGGCGGCGGCGATCGCCTATATCCCTGATATCCGCGACCGCGTACTCAATTCGGCCGACGCGCGCGAGGGCATCATGTCCTTCATCGAACGCCGCGCTGCGGTGTTCCAGGGCAAGTAGGAAGGCGACGGGCGTGGCAAATCTCTCGGCGAAACAGCAGTCACTCGCGGACCTGCTGGTCGATGCGCGGCGCAATGCGCGCCAACTGCATTCCCTCGCAAGCGACCTCGTTCCCGACACGGCGGCGCAGGCCTACGAAATAAACGCCGCAATTGCCGCACGGCTCGGCTGGGAGCCGCTGGGCTGGAAGATCGCAGGCACCACGGCGAACGTTCGCGGCAAGCTCGGGCTCGACGGGCCGATCTACGGCCGCTCATTCCGCCGCTTCAAATGCGCCTCCCCTGCCCGCCTCCGGCACGCCGAACTGCTCGATCCTCTGGTCGAATGCGAGTTCTTCGTCACGCTTGCGCGCGACCTGCCGCCGCGCGAGGCGCCGTGGACGATGGCAGAGGTGATCGAGGCCATTGCCGAGGTGCATGCCGGAATCGAGGTGGCGGAGTGCCGCTACGCCAGGGCCGCGCTGCCGCCGCTGCCGGCGATCCTCGCCGATGGCAGCGCGTCGGGGCGCTATGTCTTCGGCAACCGGATCGAGAACTGGCGCGACGGACTGGCGGCGATTAAAGTGACGCTCGAGGTCGACGGCGTCCTGCGCCGCGAGGGCACCGGCGCCGACGTGATGGGCGACCCGCTGCGGCCGCTGCAATGGCTCGCCGACGAGCGCCGCCACCATGGCGACGGCCTGTTCGCCGGCGAAACCATCAGCACCGGCTCGATGACCGGCATGCTGCCGGTGCGCGCCGGACAAGGCGTGCGCGCGCGGTTCGGCGACCTCGCCAGCGTCGAGATCGCGTTCGAAGCGTGATCAGGCGCTGACCCGCGAACGCCGCGCGTCCGGCACCGCTTTCGCGTTCGCGGAAAACGCAATCTCCTGGTAGCCCTTGGCGGCGACCTCGTTGATGATGCCGACGAATTTCGGCGTCCCGCCGTTGTAGACGAAGTAGCGGATCGTGCCCTCCTCGTGGCCGGCGACGTTGGAGTTGTAGCCGGTGAACCACGACTTGGCTTTGCGCATCAGCATCATCTCGTACATCTTGACGACATGCGCAGTCCAGCGTTCCTCGGCCTCGCGGGTCGCATTCATGCGTGTAAGGCCGCGGTCCCAGGCATATTGCATCAGGTCGGTGCACCAGTTGACGCCGTTCTCGATGCCGCGCGGGAAATTGGTCGAAGCCGAGGCGCTCTGCGGGCCGGTCGGCATCAGCAGGTTCGGAAAGCCGTGCACGAGCATGCCGAGGAACGTCGAAGGTCCGTCCTTCCACTTCGCGTAGAGGGTCTCGCCGCCGATGCCCCTGATGTCGATGCGGTCGTAAGCACCCGTGATCGCATCGAAGCCGGTGGAATAGATGATGACGTCGAATTCGTAGTCGCGCTCGCTGGTGCGCAGGCCCGTTTCGGTGATGCGCTGGATCGGCGTCTCCTTGAGATCGACCAGGTGCACGTTGTCGCGGTTGTAGGCCTCGAAGTAGTTGGTCTCCAGCGGCACACGCTGCACGCCGAAGCCGTGATCCCTCGGAATCAGCTTCTCGGCCACCTTGGGGTCCCTGACCCGGCGGCGGATGCGCTCGGCGATGTATTCGGAGAACTCGGCGTTGGCCGCCTCGTCCATGAAGATTTCGCGGAAGTTGGCCAGCCAGATGCCGAAGCCGGGCTCGTCATAGAGCTTGTCCCAGAACTTCACCCGCTCCTCGCGCGACACTTCGTAGAAGCCGCGCTTGTCCGGCCCGTGAACGAACGCGCCCGGCGTCAGCAGGCAGGCGGCGAAGATCTCGTCGTAGCGCGAACGGATGTCGGCCATCTCCTCCTTCGAGATCGGGCTGTTGTTGAGCGGCGCGCTCCAGTTCGGCCGGCGCTGGAACACGGTGAGGTCGGCCACCTCCTTGGCGATCTCCGGGATGATCTGGATGGCGGTGGCGCCGGTGCCGATGATGGCGACCTTCTTGCCCCTAAGGTCCACCGGCTCGTGCGGCCAGTAGAAGGTGTGGAACGCGCGGCCCTTGAAGCTGTCGACGCCCTCGATGCGCGGCAGGGTCGGCGCCGAGAGCAGGCCGATGCCGAGCACGACGAAGCGCGCGGTCAGTTCGCGGCCGTCGCCGACCCTGACCCGCCAGAGGTCGCGCGCCTCGTCGAAGGCCATCGCCTCGACCTTGCAGTTGAACTGCATGTGCTTGCGCAGGTCGAACTTGTCGGCGACGAAGTTCAGGTAGCGCAGGTTCTCGGGCTGGCTGGAGAAGCGCTCCTTCCAGTGCCACTCGTCGAGCAGCTCGCGCGAGAACGAGAAACCGTAGGTGTAGCTCTCGGAATCGAACCGGCAGCCGGGATAACGGTTCCAGTACCAGGTGCCGCCGAGGTCGGGGGCGGATTCCAGCACGGTGGCCTCGATGCCGAGATCGACCAGCCGCTTGATCTGGTAGATGCCGGCGACGCCCGCGCCGACGACAATCACCTCGTAGTGCGTCTTTCCGTCGCCCATCGTTTCCTGCTCCGCCAACTGTCGGCGTCCTGGCGCCGTTTGTCCGGATTACAGTCCCTTTTCCCCGCCCGGGCAACCGGCTGCCGGCGAATGCCGCCACGCGCCGGCCGAAGACCGTACCCGACTTGCGTCAACGCGCTATTCTGGCAGCGGCTCGAACGATATGATCATGCGGGAAACCGCCGCATGCCGCATCCGTATCTGGACATGGTTGTCGGAGAGCCATTCGATGCGCGCCGTCCTTGTGCTTGCCAGCTTGCTGCTCTGCCTCGCCCTGCCCGCCCGCGCCGCCGATGTCGCGGCAGCGCAGAGCGTGATCCGCGCCCAGGAGCAGGCCTTTGCCCGCGGCGATGCGGCCGCGGCCTGGTCGCATGCCGCGCCGGCGATCCGCGAGGTCTTTCCGCACGCCGAGATATTCATGCAGATGGTACGGCAGGCCTACCCGCCGGTCTACCGCCACCGCAGCTTCGAGTTCGGCGAGGCCAAGGTGTCCGGCGGGCATGTGGCGCAACGCGTCCAAATCGTCGATGACGACGGCGAGGCGTGGGAAGCGCTCTACACGCTGGAACAGCAGCCCGACGGCAGCCTGAAGATCACGGGGTGTTCATTGCTGAAGGCGGGACAGTCGGCATAGAGTCTTGAGACTCGCGCGCGAGTTGCTCCGGGAAACGCATGATTCTGCAATCCACCGTCACCTGTCCGCATTGCAGCACCGAAAGCTCGGAAACCATGCCGACCGATGCCTGTCAGATCTTCTACGTCTGCACTGGTTGCGGCACGCGGCTGCGGCCGAAGCCCGGCGATTGCTGCGTGTTCTGCTCCTACGGTTCCGTACCATGTCCGCCGATTCAGGCCGAGCGCTCCGGTGGAGCCGCCGTGCGCGGCTGCTGCCAGGGATGAATCGGAAACGGCGGCTTGGAAGGCGGAAGGCGGCCGTCCTCACGCCATTGCCAGCCGCTGCCGGCCGCGACGCAACAGCAGCATCAGTACGATTCCGATATTGAGCAGGTTCCAGGCAAAGCCGTTGGCGAAGGCCGCGGCATACGAGCCCGTATAGTCGAAGATGACGCCGGACACCCAGCCGCCGAACGACATCCCGACCACGGAGGCGAAGATCACGATGCCGACGCGGGTCGCCGCCTCGTTCGCCGGCATCGTCTCGCGCACGATGATGGCATAGCTCGGCACGATGCCGCCCTGGAACAGGCCGAACATCGCCGAGATCAGATAGAGAGAGGGCAGGCTGGTGAAGAACAGATAGAAGAACAACGCGAAGGCCTGCGCCACCGATCCGATCATCAGCGTGACCATGCCGCCGAACCGGTCGGCGAGGAATCCGGAGCCGATGCGGCTGACGATGCCGAACGCCATCATCAGCGACAGCATTTCGGCACCGCGCGCCGGGCCGTAGCCGAGATCGCCGCAGTAGGAGACGATGTGGACCTGCGGCATCGACATCGCCACGCAGCAGGCGATGCTGGCGATGCACAGCAGCACCGTCAGCGTGTTGGTGGACAGGTTGAGATCGACCCGCGGCGGCGGCGCCTTGGCGTGGTCCGGCGCCGCATGACCGCTCATGATGGCGCGCAGCACCAGCAGCAGCAGCGTCATCAGCACTGCGCAGGCGATCGCGATGGCGAAATGGGTGGTACGCCAGCCAAAACCCTGCGTGCCCCAGTTGACCAGCGGCGGCCAGAACGTGCCCGCAATGTAGTTGCCGGAGGCTACGATGGTCACCGCCAACCCGCGATAGCGCTCGAACCAGTGCGAGGCCTCCGCCATCAGCGGCGCGAACGTCGACGACGCGCCCAGTCCCATCAGGAAGGAGATGGCAACGAATTGCCACAACGCCGTCGACAGACCTGCCAGCACGTAGGACATGCACAGGAGGGCGATGCTGACGGCCATCGCCGGAACGATGCCGACGCGGTCGGTGATCCTGCCCATGATGACGCCGCCGAGGCCGAAGCCGAAGAAGATCGCGGTCGCGGCGAGCGAAACCGCGCCGCGCGTGGCCGCGAACTCGGCCTGCACCACCGGCATGACGACCACGACCGACCACATGCCGACCGCGCCGACGGCGGCGATCAGCACGGCCACGACGAGCCGCAGCCACGCCTGACGCGAGTCGGGAACAAACCGGTCGGGAGCTGGATTGAAGTCGGAGGAAATTGCCACGGCCCGCGCAACTTGGTCGGCCCTTAGCCTCCGGTCAACCCACAATGCCGCGATATTGGGCATGCAGATGCGGGTGGCGTGTCGGAGCAATTTGCACCGAACCCGCCGTGCAATGCCGGGCAGGCATGGACGCTGCCCGTGCACCGGGCAGTCCGCAACAGCCATCATTACCGGCGTGAAAAAGCGACGGCTATGCTATGCACATCCCGGAACTGTCATGCGTAGTGCGGGCCCCGTGCAGAAGATCGAACACCAGACTTTCCTGCTGCTGCTCGTCGCCATTACCCTGGCCTTCGCCTGGGTGCTGTGGCCGTTCTATGCCGCCGTTCTCTGGGCCGTCGTGATCGCGGTGGTTTTCGCGCCGGTGCACCGAAGCCTGCTGGCGCCGCTGCGTGGCCGGCGCGGCCTTGCCGCCATCGTCACCGTGCTGATCATCATTGCGATCGTCATCCTGCCGCTGACAGTTGTCGGGACTTCCCTGATTCGGGAAGCCTCGAGCCTGGTCGCGAAAGTCCAGTCCGGGGAGTTCAACCTCGGCGGCCACCTGCAGCGGATGCTCGACGCGCTGCCGGCATGGGCGACCGGACTGATCGAGCGGTTCAACCTCACCGATTTCTCCTCCTTGCGCGAGCGTCTCGGACCGGACCTGCTGAAGGGCGGGCAGGCGCTGGCCCCGCAGGCGCTCAGCTTCGGCCTCAACACGTTCGACTTCGTGATCGGCCTCGGCATCATGCTGTACCTGTTGTTCTTCCTGCTGCGCGACGGCGCCACGCTGGCAGAACGCATCAAGGCAGCGATTCCGCTGCACACTCACCAGAAGACCGCGCTGTTTTCGACCTTCGCCACCATCGTCCGCGCCACCGTCAAGGGCGGCATCCTGGTCGCGATCGCGCAGGGCGCGCTGGGCGGCATCGCGTTCTGGTTCCTCGGCATTCACGCCCCACTGCTGTGGGCGGTGCTGATGACGTTCCTGTCGCTGGTGCCGGCCGTCGGCGCCGGGCTCGTATGGGTGCCGGTTGCGATCTACCTTCTGACGTCGGGCGCGTTCTGGCAGGGCATCGCGCTGATCCTGTATGGCGTGCTCGTGATCGGCCTCGTCGACAATCTGCTGCGTCCGTTCCTGGTCGGCAAGGACACCAAGCTGCCGGACTATCTGGTGCTGATTTCCACGCTCGGCGGCATCAAG
>CAZDEZ010000089.1:0-15425 GCA_964504705.1 uncultured Bradyrhizobium sp. | reverse complement strand
ATGGACGGCTACGAGTTCCTCGGCAATCTGCGCCGCATGCCCGGCGGCGATGCGCCGAAGGTGGTGTTCTGCACCACCGAGAACGACGTCGCCCATATCGCGCGGGCGCTGCACGCCGGCGCCAACGAGTACATCATGAAGCCGTTCGACAAGGACATCGTGACCGCCAAGTTCCAGGAGGTCGGACTGATCTGATCTGAATCCGATCCCGGCGGTCTCGCGGCCCTCGGCATCCCCAGTTTTTCATGCGTGCCGTTAGTGCCGAGTTGGTGAAGTAAATGAGTACTGCGTTGATGAGTTCTGCGACCCATGGTGCCGGCAGGCAGGAGCCGATCCGCGTCATGGTGGTTGACGATTCCGTCGTGATCCGGGGCATGATTTCGCGCTGGATCGATGCCGAGCCGGACATGAAGGTGGCGGCGTCGCTGCGCACCGGGCTCGACGCGGTCAACCAGATCGAGCGGATCAATCCGGACGTTGCGGTGCTCGACATTGAAATGCCCGAGCTCGACGGCATTTCGGCGCTGCCGCGGCTGCTCGCCAAGAAGCGCGATCTCATCATCATCATGGCTTCGACGCTGACCCGCCGCAACGCCGAGATCAGCTTCAAGGCGCTGTCGCTGGGGGCATCGGACTACATCCCCAAGCCCGAGAGTACGCGCGAGGCGGCCGCCGCCGATGTCTTCCATCACGACCTGATCCAGAAGATTCGCCATCTCGGCGCCAAGGTCCGCCGCACGGCGGCGGCGAGCCCGCCGCTGGTGCCGACGCTCGACCGCCCGCATGCGAAGCCGGTGCCCGCGGCACCCGCAGCGCCTTTGGTGAAGCGCCAGTTCGGCCTGACGGCGCCGCGCGCACTGGTCATCGGTTCCTCGACCGGCGGCCCGCAGGCGCTGATGTCGCTGGTGACCGAGATCGGGCCCGTGATCGACCGCTTCCCGGTGCTCATCACCCAGCACATGCCGCCGACCTTCACCACCATTCTCGCCGAACACCTGGCGCGTTCCAGCCGCAGGCCCACGGCGGAGGCGGTCGACGGTGAGATCGTCAAGCCTGGCCGCATCTACCTCGCACCGGGTGGCCGTCACATGAAAGTGGTGCGCCACGGCACCGATACCGTGATCGCGCTCGACGACGGTCCGCCCGTCAACTTCTGCAAGCCGGCGGTCGATCCGCTGTTCACCTCCGCTATCGACGTCTGGCAGGGCGGCACGCTCGCCGTGATCCTCACCGGGATGGGCTCCGACGGCATGCGCGGCGGCAAGGACATCGTCGCCGCCGGCGGCAGCGTGATCGCGCAGGACGAAGCCACCTCCGTGGTCTGGGGCATGCCGGGTGCTGCGGCCCATGCCGGGATCTGCGCCGCGGTGCTGCCTCTGAAGGACATCGCGCCAAAGCTGGTCCAGTTGTTTTCCGGAGTACGTTCGTGACGCCTTCAGACTATGAGTATCTGCGTAAGCTTCTGAAAGAGCGCTCCGGCCTCGATCTTTCCGCCGACAAGCAATATCTGGTCGAAGGCCGCCTCGTGCCGCTGGCGCGCAAGGCAAACCTTCCCGGCATTCCCGAGCTGGTGCAGAAGATGAAGGGTGGCGCGGAAGCGCTGACGGCGGAAGTCGTGGAAGCGATGACCACCAACGAGACCTTCTTCTTCCGCGACAAGGTCCCGTTCGATCACCTGAAGGACGGGATTTTCCCGGCGCTGATCCAGGCGCGGGGGGCACGGCGTTCCCTGCGGATATGGTGCGCAGCGTGCTCCACAGGCCAGGAGCCATATTCGATCGCCATGGTTGTGAAGGAAATGGCAGCCCTGTCGGGCTGGCGCGTCGAGATCGTCGCTACCGACCTGTCGCAAGAGGTTCTGGAGAAGTCGAAAGCGGGAATCTACAGCCAGTTCGAAGTTCAGCGCGGACTGCCGATCCAGATGCTGGTGAAGTACTTCAAGCAGAACGGCGACACCTGGCAGCTCAACCCCGACATCCGTGCGATGGTGCAGCACAGGCAGTTCAACCTGCTGCAGGATCTCTCGCCGCTCGGAAAGTTCGACGTGATCTTCTGCCGCAACGTGCTGATCTATTTCGACCAGCCGACGAAGGCATCGATCTTCGAGCGAATGTCGAAGCTCCTCGAGCCGGACGGTGCGTTGGCGCTGGGTGCGGCCGAATCCGTGGTCGGGATCACCGACGCGTTCAAGCCCTATCCGGATCGCCGTGGCATGTACTGCCCGAACAGCTCGCGTGCGACCGCGTCGCGTCCGGCGGGTTCGTCCGCGATGCCGCTGAAGCTGGTAGCCGCCGCGCGCTAGAGTATCGCGTGCGGCAGGAACCGCGAGGTGTTGCCCGTAATCGGGTTCTCGTCCTCGCGCACCGACAGTCCGCACGGCGCGTGATCGACCAGCCAGCTGCCGATGACCGCGTACTGCCCGGAAAAATTCGGCAGCGACGCCAGCGACTGGCGAATGAATCCTTCGGCCCCGTAGGGGCCCTGCTGCTCCACCAGCGTCGAGCCGGCGCTGACCAGCGTGACATTGGCGCCCTCGCGCGAGAACAGCGGCTTGCGCACGAAGGACGTGCCGAGCTTTGCGGCTTGCGCGTCGTCCTCGAAATACGCCGGCAGCAGATTCGGGTGTCCGGGAAACATCTCCCACAACAGGGGCAAGAGTCCCTTGTTGGATAGGATCGCCTTCCAGGGCGGCTCGATCCAGCGCGTCGGCGCTTTGGCGATCTCCACGCCGAATTCGTCGTGGAACATCCATTCCCAGGGATAGAGCTTGAAGGCGAGCTCGATCGGGCGGTTGTCGAGATCGACGAAGCAGTGGTCCCCCGAAAGGCCGATGTCCTCGATGTCGAGCAGCGTCGTGGAGAGCCCTGCCTGCCGCGCGGTGTCCTCGAGATAGGCGAGCGTGCCCGCATCCTCGGTGCTCGCCATCGTACCGGCGAGATGCAGGTGCCTGACGCTGCCGAACTTCTTCCAGGCCTCGATCAGCCGTTCGTGGATCGAGTTGTACTGGTCGGCGCGCCTCGGAATGATGCTGCGCTCGATTGCCTGCTCCAGCCAGGTCCACTGGAAGACGGCGGATTCGAAAATCGACGTCGGCGTGTCGGCGTTGTACTCGAGCAGCTTTGCCGGATTCTTTCCGTCGAAGCAGAGATCGAGCCGGCCGTAGAGGCTGGGCTGGTCGCCATGCCAGCTGTCCGCGATCAGCGGCCAATAGGCTTCGGGAATCTTCAGGCGGCGCAGATATCTTTCATCCTCGATCGCATTGCCGACCAGTTCGAGACACATCGCGTCGATCTCGCCGGTCGGCGCCTCGATCTGGCGCTCGATCTCGTCGAGCGTGAAGGCATAATAGGCGCGCTCGTCCCAATAGCGTTCGCCGTCGATGGTGTGGAAGTCGAACCCGGCGTTCTCGGCGGTGATGCGCCAGTCGTCGCGCTCGGGGCAGACGATGCGTTTCATGCCGTGCGCTAGCCGCCGTGATGGCCATGGCCGTGACGGTGGCCGTGGCCGTGGATTCGGTGCGAGGTGAAGCCGAAGCCGCTTCGCGTGCGGCAATAGAGCCTTCCGTCTGGCCCGGGTACCGCTTCCAGGTCCGGTCCGCAATCGCGGCGCGGTGTGAAGCCCATGGAGACGGCACCGACCGCGGCGCTTCCCATCAATGTCAGCACGACGCGGCGCGAGCGTTTCATGGAGCGGTCCTGCCTGCGATGAATGAGGGACCGGCAGTGTTGGTCAAGCCGCCGCGCCTGGCAAGAGAAAGCCGCCGTCCTCACGGCAAGTTGCATCTTCAGCTTCCGAACGAGAAGTGCGACGAGAAACTGTGAGCAAAGCTGCCGAAGCCGCCGCGCTTGACGGTGCTGGAACTGGCGTCGGTGGTGGACGCAGGCGTCGAGCCGGATGAGCCTCCCGACGAGTAACCGTAGCGCGATCCGCCGGAGCCGCCATGGCTGCTCGATGACGAGCCGCGCGGCGGGCATTCCGCCGGCGACGATACGGTCGGCATCGTCCCCGGCTCCGCCGGCGTGCATTGGCGCGGCATCAGCGCATAGGCCGTGCTGCCGACGGCGATCGAGCCCATCACCAGCAGCACCACCTCGTGGGAGCGTTTCGGCGGCGGCTTCGGCCGGCTCGGCGGCGCCGAGCCCCGGCTGCGCCGTTCGAACTGGGTGGGCGGTTTGTCGGCCATCTTCAGACCCTGCCTCAGTAGGTCATGCAGGCGGCGTTGATGGCGCCGAAGGCGAGCGAGGCGAGGCCGAGCCAGATCGCCGGGGCGAGCTCGCCGTCAGCGATGCGCTGCGGCAGGTTCGGTACGGGGATGCGGACGATGAAGAAGACGACGATCTGCACGATCAGCGCGATCAGGCTCCAGATCATGCAGTCCCAGACATTGGACGCGTGCATGATCGCGCTGATCAGCGGCAGCGAGAAGCCGAGCAGGGAAAGGCCGAGCGCAATGGCGGCCGCCGGATTGTTGGCCCGGATCTCGTCGAGTTCGTTGTACGGGGTGACGTGGGTATAGACGAAGAGGTAGGAAACGACGGCGACGATCGCCGTGCAGAAATACACCAGAAACGCCGGCAGCCCGGCGAGGGATTGCAGCACCATCACGTCACCCCGAATCTGCGGTTGGCGGCAGATTTGCACGGCCCATTGGTCGGGGCGAGTGAGGCGCGGGTTCAATCCAAAACAAAAACCCCGCCGCAAGGCGGGGTTTGGAGCTTTCGCGGCATGAGGGGACTGCTTATTCCTTCACTTCGATCTTGCCCTTCATCGCGGGGTGCAGGCCGCAGATGTAATCGTAGATGCCGGCGTCGGCCAGCGTCAGCTGGGTGGACTGGCCCTTCAGCGCGATCGTCGAACGCTGCGCCTTGGGGCCGGTGATCGTCACCTGGTGCGGCGAGGAGTCCGTGTTGTGCCAGGTGATGGTCTGGCCCTTGCTGACGATCACGGTCTCCGGGCCGAACTTGAAGTCGGCGATCGAAACCACGCCGGGTCCGGGTGCGGGCTTGGCCATGGCGCCGTCAGGCGTGCCCTTCAGGCCCGCCAGCGAGATCACGAAATCCTGCCCGGCATGCGGCTTGTGGCAGGTGAAGCACGCCGTGAGGTTGGCCTTGTCGTTGACCTTCTTGTCCGGGCCGAAGGCCTGGTATTCCCATTCGCCGTTGCGGATGTCGTCCTTGTATTCGCTGCCCCAGCCGTCGCGCTTCTCCATCACCGTGTAGGCGACGAGGTCGCCCTTCTTGAAGCGCCCGTTGGCGTCCTTGACCGGCTCGCCCTTGGCATCGAGCTCTGCCTTGTACTGCACCAGCGTGAGCACCGTGCCGCTCGGGATCGGCTGGCCCTTGCGCGCTGCTTCGACCGCAGCCGGCGTCGCGTAGAGTTCGCGATACTGCTTGTTGTCGTAACGATCGACCGTGGCGTAGAGCGTGCCCTTCTCGAAACCTTCCGGAAAGGCGACCTTGTCGCCGCCGGCGAGCGCCGAATAGCCGATCAGCGCGCCCGATGCCGATCCGAGCGCGATTGCGGCAGCCAAGCTGACGTTCTTCATGACTTCTCCCTTTGCGGACAATTCCGTCAGCTACGAAACAACGCGCAGCCGGTTTCATTCCCGGAGAACGAATTTCGCCGCAGGGTGGAGACCTTGATCCTCGCCTTTGGCCGAAGGTCAGGGTGGAGACTTGCCGCTTGCCGGCGTTCTTCGTGCGAGGCTGCGAACCAGGCGATATGCCATCCAGAAGAACAGGACGACGAGCCCGAGCGCCGCGACCGGCGCCGCCAGGGCCAGGATGGAGATCAGCGTCGCGCTGCCGAGTTCGACCGTTGCCACGGCGGAATTGCCGAGGCCGCCGGTGAAGACGGTGGATTTCGCGCGCAGCATCGCCGTAACGCCCTGCGTGATGCCCGCCACGCCGCCGCCGGCAATGACGGCCGCCGTCCATTTCAGCATCGGCGGGACATCGGTCATGACCGCGGCGGATGCGATCGTCCCTGCAACGACGGCGCCCGGGGTCGCGAGCGTGTCGAGCAGGTTGTCCACGCCGGGGATGTAGAACGCGGCAGCCTCGACGATCGCCGCGGTGCCGAGCATGAGGACCGCGGCCGGCGTGCCGAGCCAGGCGAAGCTGTCGCTGAGCGGCACATGCCCGGTCCAGGCGGCAACGCTGAGGACGAGAAGCGGGAGGAACAGCCGAAAGCCGGTCGCCGCGGCAAGGGCGATGCCGAGCGCAATCGAAAGCCCGAGATCGACATTGGTCATGCCTGGCTAGCTCCCTCGACGTATCGTCGGCCGGCAACGTGCAGGGAGCTCAGACTAGCATCCTTTGCCGCCCCAAAAACAAAAACCCCGCCATTCGCGGCGGGGTTCAGTCTGGGAGGAGTGAGCCAACGGGCTCGCCGATACAACCCTGATCAGGCCGGAATGCGCTCGTCGGCCTCGTGCGGCTCGCGCAGCACGTAGCCGCGGCCCCACACCGTCTCGATGAAGTTGCGTCCCTCGGAGGCGTTCGCCAGCTTCTTGCGCAGCTTGCAGATGAAGACGTCGATGATCTTCAGCTCCGGCTCGTCCATGCCGCCATAGAGGTGGTTGAGGAACATTTCCTTGGTGAGCGTGGTGCCCTTGCGGAGCGAGAGCAGCTCCAGCATCTGGTATTCCTTGCCCGTCAGGTGCACGCGCTGGCCGCCGACCTCGACCGTCTTGGTGTCGAGATTGACCACGAGGTCGCCGGTCTGGATGACCGACTGGGCGTGACCCTTGGAACGGCGCACGATGGCGTGGATGCGGGCGACCAGTTCGTCCTTGTGGAAGGGTTTGGTCATGTAGTCGTCGGCGCCGACGCCGAGACCCTTGACCTTGTCCTCGATGCCGGCAAGGCCGGAGAGGATCAGAATGGGGGTCTTGATCTTGGAGACCCGCAGCTGCTTCAGCACGTCGTAGCCGGACATGTCGGGCAGGTTCAGGTCGAGAAGGATAATGTCGTAGTCGTAGAGCTTTCCGAGGTCGACGCCCTCTTCGCCGAGGTCCGTCGTGTAGACGTTAAAGCTCTCTGATTTGAGCATCAGCTCGATCGACTGCGCGACGGCGCTGTCATCTTCAATCAGCAAAACGCGCATGCCAGTCCCCTTTAGTCGCCGCTCCGGGCGTCAGGTCGGCCGCACACTGCGGCACACAAACGCCTTTGAACAACTGATTCGGATCCTGACAGGCATATGGTTAACAAAATCTGATTCTGTTCCGCAAGGTCTATCCGTGCAATTTTTGTCGAATCGCCCTAAGATATTGCGTCAGGTCAGCTTTTTGTCACCTACATCGTTCAAGTTCCACATTAAGAGTCCGCGCTAACGGACTCTCGCGACTCGCCCTTCCTTCTGGGTGGGCAAGCGCTCTCAGTCACCAAAGACAGTGACGTAATGATTAACGATGCGGGTAAACACGAAGTTAAGCGATCGGGGCAAAGGCGAGGAAACTTAAGGGTTTCGCAATGATGGTCTCACGTTGAAGGCCGCAGCATGAAGGCACTGGCCGAGCAGATCGGCGACATCGACGGCGTCAACATCTACGGCCGGGTCGTCGGCGTGCGCGGTCTGATGGTGGAGATCGCCGGCCCCATCCATGCCATGTCGGTGGGCGCGCGCATCGTGATCGAGACCGGCGGCAACCGGTTCATCCCGGCCGAGGTGATCGGTTTTTCCGGCGACAACGCGGTGGTGATGCCGTTCGCCGGCCTCGAAGGCGTGCGGCGCGGTTGCCGGGCCGTGATTGCCAATGCGGCGGGGCAGGTGCGCCCGTCGTCGGCCTGGCTCGGCCGTGTGGTCAATGCCATGGGCGAGCCGATCGACGGCAAGGGGCCGATGGTGCAGGGCGTTTCGCCCATGCCCTACCGCAACCTGCCGCCGCCGGCGCATTCGCGCCAGCGCGTCGGCCCGCCGCTAGATCTCGGCGTTCGTACGCTCAACACCTTCCTGACCTGCTGCCGCGGCCAGCGCATGGGCATCTTCGCCGGCTCCGGCGTCGGCAAGTCCGTGCTGCTGTCGATGCTGGCGCGCAATGTGGATGCCGATATTTCCGTGATCGGCCTGATCGGCGAACGCGGCCGCGAAGTGCAGGAATTCCTGCAGGACGATCTCGGCGAGGAAGGCCTGGCGCGCTCGGTCGTGGTGGTCGCGACGTCGGACGAGCCCGCCCTGATGCGCCGGCAGGCGGCGTATCTGACGCTCGCCATCGCCGAGTATTTCCGCGACGAAGACCGCGACGTGCTGTGCCTGATGGATTCGGTGACGCGCTTTGCCATGGCCCAGCGCGAAATCGGGCTTTCCGCCGGGGAGCCGCCGACCGCCAAGGGCTATACGCCGACCGTGTTCACGGAACTGCCGAAGCTGCTGGAACGCGCCGGGCCCGGGCTCGGCAAGGGCACCATCACCGGCATCTTCACGGTGCTGGTCGACGGCGACGACCACAATGAGCCGATTGCGGACGCCGTGCGCGGCATCCTCGACGGCCACATCGTGATGCAGCGCTCGATCGCCGAGCGCGGGCGCTATCCCGCGATCAACGTGCTGAAATCCGTCTCCCGCACCATGCCGAAATCGGCCGACCCGGCCTTCCTGCCCATCCTCACCCGGGCGCGCCAGGTGATGGCGACCTATGCCGACATGGAAGAACTGATCCGGCTCGGGGCCTACCGGGCCGGTTCCAGTGCCGAAGTGGACGAGGCGATCCGCCTGCACGAGCCGCTGGAGGCCTTTCTGCGCCAGGCCAAGGACGAAAAGTCTTCACTACCGGAGGGTTACGCCATGCTCGAGCAAATACTCGGGCGTTTGGAAACGGAACGCTAACTTTGTCAGGCCATCATCCGCGGCACGTCATTGTTAATGCCGGCGGGGCCCCATCGGGGAGCCGGCCTTGTCCCTTGTCGGGACGGGGACTTCTGGGGAGTATGAGTCGATGAAGTCACGAGAAACGCTGATCCGCCTGAAGAAATTTCAGGTCGACGAAAAGCGACGCCGGGTTGCCCAGATCGAGGGAATGATCGCCGAATTCCAGCGGATGTCGGTCGAGCTGGAGCGCGAAATCCAGACGGAACAGGAGCGCGCCGGGATCAACGATCCCTCGCACTTCGCCTATCCGACCTATGCCAAGGCCGCGATCCAGCGCCGCGAGAATCTGACCCGTTCCGCCGACGAGCTGCGCGTGCAGCTCGAGGACGCCAAGGCGCTGCTGAGCGAAGCGTTCGAGGAGCTCAAGAAGGTCGAGCTGCTCGACGAGCGCGACCAGGCCCGCGAGCGCGCCGAAGAGAACGCCCGCGAGCAGGCCGACATGGACTCGATCGGCCTGATGCGCGCCCGCCTCGGCGCCATCGCCTGACGCGCCAGACATCAGATCAATACGACGGAAGTCGAAAACCCGGGCCGGAAGGCCCGGGTTTTTCCGTTGATGCCGTCCACAAACCAGCGGCTTGGTGGCCCGTATAGGGCAGGGTATGCTACCGGGACAGCGGCGCTCCCGGTCCGACGGCGAGGGGGATCGCAATTGGGGGAGTGTGAATGCTGACGCCGGCGGAGCTGGTCTGGCTGATTGCCGCGGTTGCGAAGGGGGACGAGGCCGCTTTCGAGCGGCTGTACGCCGCCACGCGCGCGAAACTCTTCGGAGTGGTGCTCCGTATCTTGCGGCGACAGGATCTCGCCGAGGAGGTCATCCAGGAAGCCTATGTGAAGATCTGGCACAGCGCCGGCCAGTTCAATCCAGCGCTGTCGTCCCCGATCACCTGGATGGCTTCGATCGCCCGCAACCGCGCCATCGACGTCGTGCGCAAGCGGAGCGAATCTTCCATCGAGGAAGAGCCCTCGGCCATGGAAGTGGCGGCCGACTCTCCCGATCCGCTGGCGCGGCGGGAGATGACGGAGGAGTTGAAGCGGCTGCTCGAGTGCGTCGGCCGGCTCGAGCCGGATCGCCAGAAGCTCGTGCTCCTTGCGTATTACAACGGCTGGAGCCGCGACCAGCTGGCCGCGAAGTTCGAAGCGCCGGTGAATACGGTGAAGACGTGGCTGCGCCGCAGCATGATGGATATCCGGGAGTGTCTCGGGCTCTAGAGCGAAGTGGACTTTAGGACTTGAACATTGGGGTTTGGACTTTTGGACCGTGACTGATGGCCTATAGCGAAGACCATATCGCGCTCGCCGCGGAATACGCACTCGGCACCCTCGATGCCGACGAACGCGCGCAGGTCGAGACCATGATGGCCGTCGACAGGGAATTTGCCGCGATCGTGCAGGCCTGGGAATTTCGCCTCGGCGTGCTCAACCAGATGGTCGGCTCGGTCGAGCCGCGTCCGCTGGTGTGGGACAATATCCGCCGCGCCGTCGGCCATGGCGGCGCGCAGGCGCCGCTGCTGCTGCCCGAGGCGCCGCCGCCCACCGCTCCCGGAGCGCCGCCCGAGATCGTGCCGGAAGCCAACGACAACCAGCCCGCCGTCGCACCGCTACCGCCCGCCGTCGCCGACAGCGCGAATGTCATCCAGCTCACCGGCCGGATCCGCCGCTGGCGCAATGTCGCAAGCGTTGCATCGGCGATCGCTGCGGCGCTCTTGGTGATGGTGGGCCTGCAGGTCTACCAGCCCGACGCCCTGCCGGACGGCATCCGCCCGAAGCCGCGCACGCAGGTGGTGGAGGTGAAGACGCCGCCCCCGCCGCCGGGCGCGCAATATGTCGCGCTGCTGCAGGGCAACCGCGACGCGCCGGCCTTCATCCTCACCGTCGATGCGGCGACCAGGAATTTCACCGTGCGCAAGGTCGGCGCCCAGCCGGAAGCCGGCAAGAGCTACGAGCTCTGGATCGTGTCCGACAAGCTGCAGCGGCCGCGCTCGCTCGGCGTGATCGGCAACGACGATTTCACGGCGCGCCCGGTGCTTTCCGGCTATGACGCCGAGATCATCAACCAGGCGACCTATGCCGTCAGCGTCGAGCCGCAAGGCGGCTCGACGACGGGGGCTCCGACCGGGCCGGTGGTGTTCGCCGGCAAGCTGATCGAAACGGTGCCGCCGGCCGCGCCCAAGCGCTGAAGCCGGAATTTCCCAATCCCAAAAATGGAAAACGCCCGTGGGGAGCGGGCGTTTTCCGGTCGTCAACTTGGGGGTAGTTGGGGTCTTCTAATATCCACGCAGCGACTTTGGGGGGCTGGTAAAGAGCTACGTGAATTCCGTGAATTCCTCTGTTAGCGGACGACCGATGCACCCGAGCTGGTCACGGCGACCGGCTTGCCGGCCTTCAGGACCTTGGCGGTCTGCACGCTGTCGTCCGAGCTGGTGGCTCGTGTCGAGATGCCGAACCCGGCGACCAGGATACCCGCCACAAGCGCCACGACCACGATCTTGAGATGGGTCGTGCGATCTGCGCTGTAGATCGAGTGGTTCATGGAAGTCTCCTGCCGCCTTCCTTCTCTGTTGGATTGGTGTGCTCCGTTCAGAGATCGGTTCAACGTCTCGCCTTCCACAACGTAGGAATCCGTCGTTTGGATCCCCAGAGGCGATCACAAGGCGGTGATAAGACTTGAAATCCCGCGATTGGCGGCGGCTGATCCGATGGGAGAAATGATGATTTACGACGTAATTTCAATGCATTGAATGGCTTTCCGTCGTCGATCCGCCGGATCCGCGGCCGAAACCAGCTGGCCGACAAACCAGTTGCCTGTGGCGAAATTACTTCGCCGCCCTTGCAGCTGATTTGCGCCCGCCCGCCTCAGTTCAGTTTCGCGCCCATCGTCCAGCCATGGCCGGGCTGGCCGTGGATGAAGCCGTTCGAGAACGGCGCGCCGAGCTGCAGCCCGTCAAGCCGGGCCAGCGCCTCGGAGGGCGCGAGCTTCCCGTCGAGCAGATCGCGGAAGCAGGAGGCGACCAGCACCATGTCGCAGCCGTGCGGCGACAGGCGAAAGCGCTGGACGCCGGCCGCCTTCAGCGCGGGAGCTTCCTGCGCCAGGCACACATATTCGTAGCTAAGGGTCTGGATGCCGTTGACAACCAGGAACGGCTTGCCGTCCAGCGTGGTCAGCGGCAGGCCGTCGGGGTCGTTCTCGCAAACGAAGCGGCAGGTGTCCTTGGTGCGGCCGTGCGCCCGGGCGTGGTAGCAGCGCGCCGACAGCGCCAGCGACTGCCGTCCGAACACCTGCACCTCGATCGTCACACCCTCGGCGGCGGCCGCGCTGCAGAGTACGGCGACCGACGCGAACGGCAGCTCGGCCGGCAGGCAGATGTTGCGCGCGCCCTTGGCGGCGAGGAAGCGCAGGGTCTCCTCGTTGTAGACGTTCATCAGGGGGCCGATGCAATGCGGCCGCCCGCGCAGGTGATACGCCGCCGAAGTGTCGTTGGCTTCCACGAGGTCGCTGACGCGCTGGCAGACCTCGCCGACCAGGCGGCGGTCGACTTGCGAAGCCGTCTCGCCGAGGGTCGCGTGCACGACGGTCTTGCCCGCCGCGCGAAGCCGCTCGGCGACCGCCTCGTAATGTTCGTCGAACAGCGGCGCGCGCTTGGAACAGATGGTCTCGCCGAGATAGACGGTCGCCACCGGCGCCTCGTCGGCGATGCGGAAATAGAAATCTCGCCATTGCTCCGGCGCCCAGTTGAACAGATTGGGGCCGAGCGTCAGTTCGGTGCACGCCTCGTTCATGGCCCTGCTATCTCCAGCTCTTGCTGCGGAAGGCGCCCTGCGTTTCCTTGTGGCCTTCGGTCAGCGCGATCAGATTGGCGAGCGAGGCTTGCTTGCCGGCCATGATCTCGTCGACGGCACGGCGGAACGGGCCGACCACTTCCTTCACGTAGGCACGGCTGCGCTGGCGGCCCTCGATCTTCAGCGCCGTGACGCCGGCGCGCATCAGCTCGGGCAGCAGCGCCGACAAATTGAGCGAGCGCGGCTCCTCGAAGGCGTAATAGGGCTCGGGTTGCGCGGCGCAGGAGTAGCGGCCCTTGCAGATGGTCGGATAGCCGCCGCTCTCGCCGCAGGCGTAGCGGTCGATCACGAACGAGCCGAGCCGGCTGGTCAGCGCGCCGTCGGCTTCTTCCTCGAAACGCACGTCGGCAGCGGGCGAGCAGACGCCGTCCATGTTGGTCGAAATCCCCGTGACGTAATTGGTCAGGCTGCAGCGGCCCTCGGCCATCATGCCGATGTTGCCGAACACGAAGGCCTCGATCTCGCAAGGAATCTGCCGGTGGATGGCGGCGATCTCGGCGACGGTGAGGATGCGCGGCAGCACCACGCGCTTGACGCCGAATTCCTCGCAATGGAAGCGGATCGCCTCCGGCGAGGAGGCGCCGGCCTGCACCGACAGATGCAGCCGCAGCTCCGGGAAATTCCGCGAAGCGTAGGCGGCAACTCCCATGTCGGCGACGATGACCGCATCCACCGCCGCGGCGGCGGCGACTTCCAGCGCGTCCTTCCAGAGGCCGAACCTGCCGGCCGGCGGAAAGGTGTTGACGGCGAGCAGCACCTTGGCGCCGCGCGCATGGGCGTAGTCGACCGACTTCTGCAACTCGGCCGGCGAAAAATTCAGTCCCGGGAAGTTGCGCGCGTTGGTGGCGTTCTGCAGGCCGCAATAGACGGCGTCGGCGCCGGCATCGACCGCGGTGCGCAGGCTCGCCGGCGTGCCGGCCGGGCAGACCAGTTCGGGACGCCGGGGGGTGATGTCATCGTTCATGGCTGCTCCTGCCGCCGACCGAGCGGAAATGGCCGACCGTCATCGCGGCGATCGGCGAAAGCGGACCGAAGCTGCCGGTGACGGCCTGCACCAGGCCGCCGTCGATGTCGTCGAGCGCGTTGCGCAGTGCCACCACGGCCTCGGTGTCGCCGGTGACCTTCAGATCGCGCGAGAAAAACAGGGCATCGCCGTCGAGCGAGCCGTCAACCAACTGGAACAGATTGAGGAACGTGCCGGCGATCCGCGCGTGCGAGGCCGGCGCCTCGACGCGGCGGCAGGCGCCGAGCGCCGGCGCCTCGGGGCGCGGCTTCAGGATCAGCACGAAGGGAAGATCGGTCGGATCGATGATGAAAGTCTTCTGCGCGTGCTCGCCGAGGCGAAGGAAAAGGTCGGGCTGGTTGCGGGCAACCTGCGTGCCGATGAGACTGAGAACGGGTTGCAGCAGCGGGAGCGGGATGAAGCGCAGCAGCGGAACGAGCGAGAAGCGATCGGCAACCGGAGCAGGCATGGCGGTTTCACTAGCGCCGCTTCGCGATGACCGCAATGGTTCGCGCGCGGTGTCGAACGATTCTACGATACGCATCGTCGTTGCGAATGAACCTTAGAAGCACATCACACGCTGCCGACCGTCTTCAATCTCGCGCGCGGATGGATTTCGGCCTGCGACAGCACCGTGGTCTGCGAGCGGAAGCGCTCCACCAGCGAACGCACGAAGGGACGGATCGCGGCCGAAGTCACCAGCACCGGCGCCTCGCCCTCGCGCGCGGCGTTCTCGAACGCAATGCGCACCGCCGTCATGAATTCGGTGAGCTTGGAGGGCTGCATGGCGAGGTTGCGCTCCTCGCCCTGGCCCACGATCGACTCGGCAAACGCCTGCTCCCAGCGCGCCGACAGCGCGATCAGCGGCAGGTAACCGTTGAACGAGGTGTTCTGCGCGCAGATCTGCCGCGCCAGCCGCGCCCGGACGTGCTCGACCATGGTCGCCGGATTGCGCGAGAAGGCCAGCGCGTCGGCAATGCCTTCGAGAATGGTGGAGAGGTCGCGGATCGAGATGCGCTCGGCCAGCAACAGCTGGAGGACGCGCTGGATGCCGGACACCGTGACCTGGCTCGGCACGATGTCCTTGACCAGTTCGCCCTGTTCCTTCGGCAGGTCCTTCAGCAGCTTCTGCACCTCGCCATAGGAGAGCAGGTCGCTCATGTTGGCCTTGAGCAGTTCGGTGAGGTGGGTGGACAGCACGGTCGCCGCGTCCACCACCGTGTAGCCCTTCAGCGAAGCCTCCTCCTTCAGCGCGGCGTCGACCCAGGTGGCGGGCAGGCCGAAGGTCGGCTCCACGGTGTGAATGCCCGGCACCTGCACCTGGTTGCCGGCGGGGTCCATCACCATGAACTGGTTCGGCCAGATCTTGCCGGTACCGGCATCCACTTCCTTGATCTTGATGATGTAGGTGTTGGCCTCGAGCTGGACGTTGTCGAGGATGCGCACCGCCGGCATCACGAAGCCCATTTCGATGGCGAGCGAGCGGCGCAGCGCCTTGATCTGCTCGGTCAGGCGGTCGGTGCCGTCGGGACCGTTGACCAGCGGCAGCAGCGCATAGCCGAGCTCGATCTTGAGGTCGTCGATCTTCAGCGCCGTGGAGATCGGCTCTTCCGCAGCCGCAGCTCCCGCCGCAGCGGCAAGCGCGGGCGCTGCGGCCGCCGCAGCCTCGGCCGCCTTGGCGGCGCGCTGTTGCTTGCGCGCGGTCAGCGCC
>CAZDEZ010000088.1:0-15509 GCA_964504705.1 uncultured Bradyrhizobium sp. | reverse complement strand
CGCGCCACGTTTCGTGACGACCGCGAAGCGTCCCTCATGGCGGCACGGGCTGGGGAGATCGATACCGCAAATCGGAATTACGGTAAAGAGAAATATTTTTGGAGCGATGGCTTGACACGATTCCGACAAATCGAAGTGATTTGCCCGTCGTGTTGAATCGGCAACACTCCGGCTTCACTCGCCGCTGCCGTAGGATGGGTTGAGCTCTTCGCGAAACCCGTCGCCTTTGTTACGGAGACATGATGGGTTTCGCTTTCGCTCAACCCATCCTACGAACTACTACCCATCCAACGAACAGCATTTATCCGCGCGGTCCGCAGAGGATGACGGCTGCCCCGAGCAGGCATATGGAGGCGCCCGCGATGTCCCAGCGGTCCGGGCGCGCGCTCTCCACCGCCCAAAGCCAGACCAGCGACGCTACGATGTAGATGCCGCCATAGGCGGCATAGGCACGGCCTGCCGCTGAGGTTTCGACGAGCGTCAGCAGATACGCGAACGCAATCAGCGAAAGCAGGCCTGGCAGCAGCCACCAGACCGGCTTGCCCAGACGCAACCAGCCCCAGAACGCAAAGCAGCCCGCGATCTCGGCGATGGCGGCGCCAATATAGACGACGACAGTTTTCATGGATTTCAGCGTGGCACAGCATCCGCCGCCGTTCAACAAGGCAGCCGGCGCGTCTGCGAATACGACACGCTTCTTACGGAACGCCTTTCGCTGCCGTCGCGCGCAGCAGCCAGCTCATCAGCATCAATCCGATCACGGCGCCGACGAGTTCGCTCGCAATGAAGCCGGGAAGGTCGACGGGCCGGATGCCGGAGAAGGTATTGGTCAGCGAGCGCGCGATCGCCACGGCCGGGTTGGCGAACGAGGTCGACGCCGTGAACCAGTAGGCCGCGGTGATGTAGAGGCCGACCAGCCAGGGCACGGCGCTCCGGTTGAAGCGGATGCCGGCGAGAATAACGACGACCAGTCCGAACGCGGCCACCGCCTCGGCCAGCCACTGCGCGTGGCCGGTGCGCACCTTCATGGAAAAATCGAACAACGGCAGGCCGAACATGGCATGCGCGATCGCGGTGCCGGCGATGCCGCCGAGGATCTGCACAGCGACGTAACGCGCCGCTTCGCTTCCCGGCATGTCGCCCCTCAGCGCCATTACCAGCGAGACCGCCGGATTGAAATGCGCGCCGGAGACCGGCCCGAGGATGGTGATCAGCACAACGAGGATGGCGCCGGTCGGCAGGGTGTTGCCGAGCAATTGGAGACCGACGTCCCGGCTCAGGGTCTCCGCCATGATGCCGGAGCCGACCACGGTTGCGACCAGCAGGGCCGTGCCGAGCGCTTCCGCAACGAGCCGGCGCGGCAGGTCGAACGCGTCCATCAGCTGGCCTTGCCCTGCTCTACGGTCGCGCCGTCCAGGCGGCCGATGTCGCGCAGCCGCGTGCCGAGCGACAGGCGGTCGATGCCGGCGAGCGGCAGGCTGGTGAAGGCAGCGATCCTGTTCTTCAGGTAGCGGAAGGCCTCGACGAAGGCCGCCTGCTTCTGCAGGTCGGTGCCTTCGACCGCGGCAGGGTCCTCGATTCCCCAATGCGCGGTCATGGGCTGGCCCGGCCAGATCGGACAGGCCTCGCCCGCGGCGTTGTCGCAAACCGTGAAGACGAAATCCATCGCGGGCGCGCCTGCCTGCGCGAACTCCTGCCAGCTCTTCGAGCGCAGGCCTTCGACCGGATAGTCCATATCGGCGAGAACCTCGATTGCGAACGGGTTCACCGTACCTTTCGGCTGGCTGCCGGCGGAGAACGCGTTGAAGCGGCCGCGCCCCTCCTTGCGCAGGATCGACTCGGCGAGGATCGAACGGGCGGTGTTTCCGGTGCAGAGGAACAGGACGTTATACGTGCGATCGGACATGAGCGTTCCTTTGGGCTTTCCCCTTCCGCTTCGGCGGACAGCAGGGCGAGATGCTTTCGATCAGCGGTGCACAGATTTCCGGGCGGCCGTCGCAGCAATCGTTGACCAGAAACGCCATCACGGCCTGAAAGCGAGCGAGATCGGCGCGGTAGACGATCGAACGGCCGGTGCGGCGCGCGGCGACGAGGTTGGCCCGCGACAGCACGCCCAGATGCGCCGACATGGTGTTCTGCGGGACGGCAAGGGCCCTGGCGATGTCGCCGGCGGCAAGTCCCTCGGGTTCATGCTTCACCAGCAGCCGGAACACGTCGAGCCGGGTCGATTGCGCCAACGCAGCCAGCGCGAGGATGGCGGATTCTGTTTCCATATATCCAGCTATATGGATATTTTAAGCAGCGTCAACCCGAGAGATGGTGCCGCGCGGGTGTTTTAGGGAGCCAAGACAGTGTGACGAGCGATGTTTGTGGCGGATCAAACTCCCTAGGTGGGAGCGGCATAGATTGGGCAATCATCCCAAGGTGCAAGGACAATGGAAGCAAGCGAACTCGGTACGATCAAACATGTCGGCAATCGTTTTGAGGCCCGGATCGAGCGCGCGCTCGAACACGATCGGCAAGCCGTCTGGAGCATGCTGACGGATTCGAGCCTGTTGCCGCAATGGCTCGCGCCCGGCGATCTTTCGTTGCGCAGGGGCGGCGCAGCGAAGCTCAATTTTCCGGAGAGCGGCACCAATGTCGACAGCGTCGTCACGGAAGTGGATCCGCCGCGGCTCATCGAATACTCGTGGAGCAGCCCGGGCGAGCCGGATCGCCCTCTTCGCTGGGAAGCGATTGCCACGCCGGGCGGCACCCGGCTCTCCCTGACGCTTGCCATCCCCGACAGCGAAGACATCGCCCGAACCTGCGCCGGATGGGAGGCGCACATGGAGATGTTCGCCGCCGCGATGGAAGGCGTGCCGATCAAGTTTCCGTTCGAGCGCTTCAAGGCCGCCCGCGAGGCCTACCGGGCGCTCGTGCCGTAGGGTCTCGGGCGCGCGGCGTGGCCGGATATCGCTTGCGCAGGCGGTCCGGTTTTTCGCTGCAGCAGCCGCAGGATGGATGGGCCGCCGGCGCCGTTCGCCCGCATTATTTCGATTGTTCTAGAAATACCGTTGACAACGGAAGCAACCTCGCCTATGTTGCCCTCATGAAACTCGATGACGCCGCCACCCATCTCGAAGCCCTCGGCAATCCGACCCGGCTGAAAATCTACCGCGCGCTGATCCGCGCCGGCGGCGCCGGCATGCCGGTCGGACGCCTGCAGGACCGGCTGAAGATCGCGGCTTCCACCCTCTCCCATCACATCAAGGCGATGGTGACGGTCGGCCTCGTGACGCAGGTGCGCGAAGGGACCACGCTGGTCTGTCACGCCAACTACGACGTGATGCGCGAGCTGCTGGATTTCCTGATGGCCGAGTGCTGCTGCGAGTCTGCCGAAAGCGGGGATGCCAAGAGCGCGGCCTGATCATGCATGCCGCGGGGCGTTCTGCCGTCCCAAATTTCGATAATTCTAGTAGGATAGTAAAAGAGGAGACCTGACATGACCGACATCAAGGAAGCCGTCCGCGAGAAGTACAGCCAGGCTGCGGTGCGCGCAGGCTCGTGTTGCGGCGCGCGGCCGTCCGACCCGATCACCTCGAACCTCTATTCGGACCAGGAAACCGGCACGCTTCCGGACACCGCGGTGCTGGCTTCGCTCGGCTGCGGCAACCCGACGGCGCTTGCCGAACTGAAGCAGGGCGAAACGGTGCTCGACCTCGGCTCCGGCGGCGGCATCGACGTTCTCTTGTCCGCGCGGCGCGTCGGCCCGACCGGCAAGGCCTACGGCCTCGACATGACCGACGAGATGCTGGCGCTGGCGCGCGAGAACCAGAAGAAGGCCGGCGCGACCAATGTCGAATTCCTCAGGGGCGAGATCGAGCACATCCCCCTGCCCGACAATTCCGTGGACGTGATCATCTCCAACTGTGTCATCAACCTTTCCGCCGACAAGGACCAGGTGATCCGCGAGGCGTTCCGGGTGCTGAAGCCCGGCGGCCGCTTCGCCGTCTCCGACGTGGTCACCCGCGGGGAAATCCCAGCGCAATTGCGGCAGGACGTGCTGCTGTGGGTCGGCTGCATCGCCGGCGCGCTCGACGAGAACGAGTACCGGGCGAAGCTGACGGCAGCCGGGTTCGAGCAGGCCGGCGTCGAGCCGACCCGCGTCTACCGGATCGACGACGCCCGCGAATTGCTGGCCGCCAAGGGCATCGACGTCGATGCCGTCGCAAGCGACGTCGACGGCAAGTTCATGAGCGCCTTCATCCGGGCAACCAAGCCGAACGCCAAGGCCTCGTCCTGTTGTAGCTAGTTTGAGGAGCAGCGCATGATCCTGATTTTGATGCTTCTGGCCCTGTGGGAGAAAAGACATGAGAGAGTCCAAGACTGTCGCGATCATCGGTGCGGGCCCGGTGGGACTTGCCGCCGCGGCGCATGTGCTTGAGCGCGGCATGACGCCGGTCGTGCTGGAGGCCGGCGAGACCGTCGCGCACGCGGTCCGGCAATGGAGCCATGTCCAGCTGTTCTCGCCCTGGGGCTACAATGTAGACCGCGCCGCCGAGCGGTTGCTCGCGCCCACGGGCTGGAACTCGCCGGACCCGCAGCACTATCCGACCGGCGCGGAACTGGTGGAGCACTATCTCGAACCGCTGGCCACGCGAACGGCGCTGGCCCGTCACGTCCGCACCTCGAGCCGAGTCACCGATATCAGCCGCGTCGGCTTCGACAAGCTGAAGAGCGGGGGACGCGAGAATGCGCCGTTCGAAATCAGGTACCGCAACGGCAAGGGACCGGAGACCCTGCGCGCCGATGCCGTGATCGACGTTTCCGGCACCTGGCATTCGCCCAACCCCGCCGGCGCCAACGGGCTGCCGGCGATCGGCGAAGGGCCGGCGAAGAGCCGCATCGCCTACGGCATGCCCGACGTTCTCGGCAGGGAACGCGCGCGTTACGCCGGCAAGACGGTTGCCGTGCTCGGGGCGGGACATTCCGCCATCGGCACGCTGATCGACCTGGCGCGGCTCGCCGAAGGGGAGCCGAACACGCGGCCGGTCTGGCTGCTGCGCGGCAACGATCCCGCCAAGGCGTTCGGCGGCGGCGCCAATGACAAGCTGACTGCGCGCGGTGAACTGGGCAGCGCGTTCGCGCGTCTCGTTGCCGGCGGCAAGGTCGGGCTCGAACGGGAATTTCGTGTCTCCCATATCGCGCTCGACGGCGCGGGCCTCGTGGTCGGCGCCGATGCCGGCGCCCGCCAGGTCACCGTCGACGAGTTGATCGTCGCCACGGGCTTTCGACCCGAATTCGATTTCCTGCGCGAGCTGCGCATCGAACTCGATCCCGTGGTCGAGAGCCCGGTGCCGCTGGCGCCGCTGATCGATCCCAATTTGCACAGCTGCGGCACCGTGCGGCCGCATGGCGCGCGCGAGCTGGCGCAGCCCGAACCCGGCTTCTATTTCGCCGGCATGAAGTCCTATGGCCGCGCGCCGACCTTCCTGATGCTCACGGGCTACGAACAGGTGCGCTCGATCGCGGCCGACATTGCCGGCGACCGCGAGGCCGCCGAACGCGTCGAGCTGGTGCTGCCGGAGACCGGGGTGTGCACCCGCTCGGCCGCTCCCGCCGCCGGCGCCTGCTGCGGCGGACCGGCGCCGGCCGGTGTTGACGCCTGTTGCACTGACGATGCAAAAGCAAAGCAACAGGGAAAGGCCGGTTGCGGGTGCGGCTGACGCATTTCGATCGGGCGGGGTGAGATCATCAGGCTGGAAGGCAAAGCCGTTATCGTCGCGATGTGCCTGGGGCAGCTGGGCAGCCTGCTGCCGCATGTCGTCGTGCCGGCGATCCTCGCCGGCTTCCTGATCCCGGAGTGGCATCTGTCGGGCGCGCAGGCCGGGCTTTTGTCCGGCTCCGGCGCGGCCGGCTACATGCTGGCGGTGCCGGTGCTGGCGACGCTGACCGACCGGATCGACGCCCGCAAGATATTGATCGCGGGATCGGCGCTGAGCGCGTTCGGCACCGTGCTGTTCGGCTTGTTTGCCACCGGACTCTGGTCGGGCGCGTTGTGCAACGCCATTGCCGGCATCGGCTTTGCCGGCGCCTACATGCCCGGGCTGAAGGCGCTGACCGACCGGCTTGCGCCCGGCGATTCCTCTCGCGCGGTGACGCTCTACACGTCGAGCTTTTCGCTGGGCGTCGGGCTGTCGTTCCTGGTCGGCCAGCTGGCGGCCGAGAATTTCGGATGGCGCGCCGCGTTCTTCGTCACCGCGGCCGGCCCGCTGGTAATGCTGACGGCGAGCGCGCTGTTGAAAGCGGTCGAGCCGAAGCCCGCGGCGGGGCGGCTGCTGAACTTCGCGCCGGTCGTGCGCAACACCAGCGCGATGGGCTTCGTGCTCGGTTATGGCGCGCATTGTTTCGAGCTCTACGGCATCCGGACCTGGATCGTCGCGTTCTGGACCTTCGTGG
Organism: uncultured Bradyrhizobium sp.; assembly: GCA_964504705.1. Taxonomy (GTDB): domain Bacteria; phylum Pseudomonadota; class Alphaproteobacteria; order Rhizobiales; family Xanthobacteraceae; genus Bradyrhizobium. Next base: position 9,068 of record CAZDEZ010000088.1, on the reverse strand, counting down.
TCGCAAAGCACCCTTCGGTGCTGACGCCGCTGATCGTCAGCTTCGTGTTCTCCATCCTGGCGATGCCGGCGAGCATCCTCGGCAACGAACTGGCGCTGAAGCTCGGGCGGCATCGCGCCATATCGGCGGTGATGTTCGCCTCGGGCGCGGTGGCGCTGTCGATCGGAGTGTTGTCCGACCAGCCGCCCTGGGTGCTGGTCCCGCTGCTGTTGCTCTATGCGCTGACCGTGCCGGCTGATTCCGGCGCGCTGACCTCGGGAATGACCATGGCCGCCGATCCCGCCAACCGCGGCGCGACGATGGCGCTGCATTCCACTGTCGGGTTCAGCCTGTCCGCGCTCGGCGCCTGGGCGGTCGGCGTGGCGCTGGATGCCGCGGGCGGACCTTCGAGCGCTTCCGCCTGGACGGCCGCCTTTGCCGTGCTGGCGCTCGGCATTCTGCTCGGCCCGCTTGCACTGCATTGGTCGAGGACGGCCTCGGCGGCGCGGAGCAGCTGAGCCGCCCTGACAGGCGCAAAAAAGGGCCGCGGCGCATCCCGCGGCCCTCCCGCTCCTCCTCAGTTGCTCGTGCACACCTTCATGGTCTTCATGCCGGTTTCGGCTTCCGTCCGGGTCTTGAAGGTGCCGTTGTCGACGATCGTCACGGTCGACGTCGTCGGCTTGGTGTCGACGATCGTGCATTTCTTGGTGCTGGCGTCGCGCACCACATAGAACTCGGCCGCCACCGCGCTGCCGCCGACCGTGGCCGCAACAGCCACCGCGCCGATCATCACAAGCTTCCTCATCGTCTTCTCCTCCAGTGATTCGTGATGCCGGGGGTGAAACCATCCGGCGCGGCAGAAGGTTCCCGCGGTCGGCCGCATGATTCCTTGGAGGAACCATCGCCGCCGGCGAACGTTCGAACTGTATCTTCAGAGCCAAGTACCAGGGCAGGTCGTCCTTCCATGCCAATCGGCCGCTACTTTCTGTATATCGGCAGCGTGCTGCTGGCGCTCCTGTTCGTCGCCGACTGGTACCTGCCGCCCGGCAAGGAGCCGAGGCGCGCCCATGTCGATCGCTACTCGATCCGGATTCATTCGGCGCACAAATGGCCGTCGGCCGTCACGATCGACACCACGCAGCCGACCATCGTGCCGCCGACGGTGATGGCGGCGGTTGAACCGCCCGGACCGGCGCGCAAGGCCTATGCCATGGCGGCCGAACCCGTGCCCTTGCCCGCGGCGAGGCCGGCCAGGCAGCGCGTGCACCGCGCGAAGACAGCGCGGGCGTCGAACCACCGCATCGCTGCAAGCAACGACATGCCTGGTGCCCGAAACGACTGGTTCGCGCCGGCCAGACGCGAGGCGTCCGTCTCCGGCAATCCGGCGTCGGGAGCGAGAGGATTCTGGACAATGAGCTGGTAACGCGCCGCCAATTCAGCGCCGCTGCGCGCGCAGCCAGAAGCCGAAGGCGATCAGCATGACGGCCGCGAGGCCCAACCAGGTGATGGCGTATTGCAGATGGTCGTTCTTCAGGCGGACGCGGAGCGGCCCCGGCTTCACCCCGTCGAGCAGCGCCGGGCTTTCGAGATCGACATAGAACGGCGCAACTGTCCTGCCGTCGCGGTCCCAGCCGAGCGCACGGGCCATCGCCGGATGGTCGCGGGTGAACCACAGCCGCTGGGCGGCATTGCCGGCGGGGGTGAACATGCCGGCGGGTTCGGGGAAGCGGAGATAGCCCGTCAGCTGCAGCGGATGCCGGATCACGATCCTCTGGTTGCGCATCTCGGCGGCCGGCGCGTTCGGCGGCGGATCCGGCGCAAAGCCGATGTTGACGGCGACGACCTCGCCGCTTTCCAGCTGCGCCGGCACGAACTGCCACTTGCCCGGCCCGGAAATGTCGTCGCGCACGGCGGAGCCGGAACTGTAGACCCTTCCGCTTGACGCAAGGTCGAGCCTGACGGCGGTGAGACGGACGCGGCGGAATTCGTCGGCGGCCGCCCGCAAGTCCTTCCATTGCGGGGCAAGCGGCAGCGCGACCGGCGCCATGGCAAGCCGCTGGTCGAGTGCTGCGATCAGAACGTGCTTTTCGCCGCGGCGCTGCAATTGCCAGAACCCGAGGCCGACCAGCACCGCGACCATCGCCAGGGTGAAGAGGCTGAAACCCGTCCGCCGCGCATTCATTTCGGCGCGCGATCAATCAGCCGGCCGGGCGCCGCCTTGTGATGGTACTGCAGCGCGATCAGGAGCGACTTCATCGAGCGCAACGGCAGCAGCGTCGTCGCCAGGATCAGCGGCAACCACAGCGCCGCGTGCAGCCAGAACGGCGGCTGGTACTTGATTTCGACGATCAGCGCGGCGCCGACCACGATCGCGCCAGCGATCATGATCATGAAGATGGCGGGGCCGTCGCCCGAATCCATGAAGGCGAAATCGAGATCGCAGGATTCGCAAGCTGGCCGCAGCGTCAGGAACCCCTTGTAGATGCTGCCCTTGCCGCAGCGCGGGCACTTGCAGGCGATGCCGCGCAGCGCGCTTTCGGCGAGCGTAGGTGGAGATGCGTTCATGGCTTCACGTCCAACGAAAAAGGGCGGCCCTGCGGCCGCCCTTTCCTAGCACAGTCTCTCTCAGTTTGACGCGTTTCCTTTACGCGAACCGGTAACCACTTCGCTTGGAAACGCTATGCACTAGTGCGCGGCGGCGCCGGCGACTGCGGCGCCGCGCCCCCACACATAGATGCAGACGAACAGGAACAGCCAGACCACGTCAACGAAGTGCCAGTACCAGGCGGCGAACTCGAAGCCGAGGTGCTGCTTCGGCGTGAAGTGGCCGGCATAGGCGCGGAACAGGCAGACCAGCAGGAAGATGGTGCCGACCAGCACATGGAAGCCGTGGAAACCGGTCGCCATGAAGAAGGTCGCGCCGTAGATGTTGCCGGAGAAGTGGAAGGAGGCGTGGGCGTACTCATAGGCCTGCACGCAGGTGAAGAGGGCGCCGAGCACGACGGTGAGGATCAGGCCGTATTTCAGGCCCTGGCGGTCGTTCTCGAGCAGCGCATGATGCGCCCAGGTCACCGTGGTGCCCGAGGTCAGCAGCAACAGCGTGTTGAGCAGCGGCAGGTGCCAGGGATCGAAGGTCTCGATGCCCTTGGGCGGCCAGGTGCCGGGCACGGCGCAGGCGCCCGCGGCGGTGCCGGGGCCGCAGCCGAAGATCGCGTCGCGCGTGGCGTGGACGGCGTCGGCCGGGAACAGCGCGGAATTGAAGAAGGCCCAGAACCAGGCGACGAAGAACATCACTTCGGAAGCGATGAACAGGATCATGCCGTAGCGGTGGCTGATCTGCACCACGCGGGTGTGATCGCCCTTGTGCTGGGCTTCCTTGATCACGTCGGCCCACCAGCTCGCCATGGTGTAGAGCACGCCCACGGTGCCGATGCCGAACACGATCGGCGCGGCGCCGAACATCTTGTGCATCCAGGCGATCGCGCCGACGGCCATGATGAAGGCCGAGATCGCGCCTACGACCGGCCACGGGCTCGGATCGACGAGGTGGTAGTCGTGGTGCTTGGCGTGTGCGGCCATTGCAGTCTCCCCATTAGAGCCGCGCCGTGCGGGGCGCGGTATCGGTCAAATCGTCAAAGGTTGCCCTTGCGCCTGTCGCCCTCGCCTGCCGCAAGCGGCTTGGGCGAGGGGTCGCGCAAGGGATAGAAGGTATAGGACAGCGTGATGGTGCTGAGCCCGTCGTTCTCGGCGTCGGCTGCGAGTGCGGGATCGACATAGAACACGACCGGCATCTCGCGCTTTTCGCCCGGCGCCATGGCCTGCTCGGTGAAGCAGAAGCAGTTGATCTTCTGGAAATAGGCCCCGACCGTCAGCGGCGCGACGTTATAGGCCGCCTGGCCTGCGGTTGCACGCGCCGACTGGTTGGTCACGGTGTAGAACACCGTCGTCACCTGTCCGATCGGGATCTCGATCTCGGTCTGCTCCGGCTCGAATTTCCAGGGCAGGCCCGGACCGACATTGGCGTCGAAGCGCACCGCGATCTTTCGCGCCAGCGGTCCCGAGACGGGCGCCGCAGTCGCGACCTGGGTGGTGCCGTTGAAGCCGGTGACGCGGCAGAACCAGTTGTAGAACGGCACGGCGGCGTAAGACGCACCCACCATCAGCACAACGACGAAGCCGCAGATCGACGCCACGATCGCATCGCGCGTCAGGCGCGGCTTGCTGTGGGTGTGCTGGTTGGCCTGTCGTTCCATTTCACTCACATCGGCCGGATGAGGACGGCCGGCCCCTTGACCAGGGTGACCGCGAAAAACAGCGTGACGAGGACGGCGAGCGCCAGGGCAATGGCAATGGAGCGCTGCCGACGGCTGCGCTTCTGCGCCTCGGTGAGGACGATACCTTCCTGCTTCTGCTGCTCGTCCATTCCGTTCCCATGCGCCCCCTACCGGACCAAAGGTGCAATGGCGCGGAAGGCGACCTCGGCGAGGAGGACCGCAAACAGCGCAAACAGGTAAAGGATCGAGAAGGCAAAGAGTTTCCGCGTGGCGCGCGAAGCCGCAACGCCTTCGCGCAGGCGATAGACGTCGATGGCCAGCCACAGCATGCCGGCGCCGAGCAACAGCGAGGTCACGCCGTAGACGGCGCTGAAATAGCCGAGCGGCCAGGGCGCCAGCGCCACCGCCACCAGCACGACGGTGTAGAGCAGGATCTGCAGCCGCGTCGCATCGGGCCCGGCGACGACGGGAAGCATCGGCACGCCGGCGCGGGCATAGTCGTCGCTGCGGAACAGCGCCAGCGCCCAGAAATGCGGCGGGGTCCAGAAGAAGATGATGGCGAACAGCAGCAGCGGTTCGGCCGAGAGCGAGCCGGTGGCTGCGGCCCAGGCCACCACCGGCGGCAGCGCGCCGGCCGCGCCGCCGATCACGATGTTCTGCGCGGTCCAGCGCTTCAGGCCGATGGTGTAGATCACCACGTAGAAGAAGATGGTGAAGGCGAGCAGACTGCCTGCGACCCAGTTGACGAGGATGCCGAGGGTCAGCACCGAGAAGAAGGCGAGCGTCAGCCCGAAGGCCATCGCCTCGCCCTGCGTGATGCGTCCGCGCGGAATCGGCCGGTTGGCCGTGCGCGTCATCTTGGCGTCGATGTCGCCCTCATAGGCCATGTTGAGCGCGCCCGAAGCGCCGGCGCCGACGGCGATGCAGAGGATCGCGGTGAAGGCCAGTACCGGGTGCACATGGACCGGGGCGATCATCAGGCCGACCAGCGCGGTGAACACCACGAGCGACATCACGCGCGGCTTCAGCAGCGCGAGATAATCGCCGACTTCGGCCTCGGATATCCGGGGGCCGAGTTCGATGGCGTTGTGATCGACGACCGACAAGACTTGCTCTTCCTGACTATTCTATTTCTTGAGCATGATCTTGTCGGAAAACCGGTTCCCACTTTTCCGGATCATGCTCGTAAACTGCAGCGCGCCCTTGGGCGCGCTGCGTTTGCCGCTTACTGCACCTTCGGCAGCACTTCGAACTGGTGGAAGGGCGGCGGCGAGGACAGCGTCCATTCCAGCGTGGTAGCGCCGGCGCCCCAGGGATTGGCTTCCGCCTGCCGCTTGCGGGCGAAGGCCTCGATCACGCCGTAGATGAAGATCAGCATGCCGATGCCGGAAATGTAGGAGCCGATCGACGACACGTAGTTCCAGCCGGCGAAGGCGTCGGGGAAGTCGACATAGCGGCGCGGCATGCCCGACAGACCGAGGAAGTGCTGCGGGAAGAACACCAGGTTCACGCCGATGAAGGTGAACCAGAAGTGAGCCTTGCCGATCGTCTCGTTGTACATGTAGCCCGACATTTTCGGGAACCAGTAGTACCAGCCGGCGAAGATCGCGAACACGGCGCCGAGCGACAGCACGTAGTGGAAGTGCGCGACGACGTAATAGGTGTCCTGCAGCACGCGGTCGACGCCGGCATTGGCCAGCACGACGCCGGTGACGCCGCCGACGGTGAACAGGAAGATGAAGCCGATCGCCCAGACCATCGGCGTCTTGAACTCGATCGAGCCGCCCCACATCGTGGCGATCCAGGAGAAGATCTTCACGCCGGTCGGCACCGCGATGACCATCGTCGCTGCGACGAAATAGGCCTGCGTAGCCGAGGACATGCCGACCGTGTACATGTGGTGCGCCCACACCACGAAGCCGATGCCGCCGATCGCGACCATGGCGTAGGCCATGCCGAGATAGCCGAACACGGGCTTGCGCGAAAAGGTGGAGACGATCTGGCTGATCATGCCGAAGCCGGGCAGGATCAGGATGTACACCTCGGGGTGACCGAAGAACCAGAACAGGTGCTGGAACAGCACCGGGTCGCCGCCGCCGTCGGCAGCGAAGAAGGTGGTGCCGAAATTGCGGTCGGTGAGCAGCATGGTGATGGCGCCCGCCAGCACCGGCAGCGACAGCAGGAGCAGGAACACCGTCACCAGGATCGACCACACGAACAGCGGCATCTTGTGCAGGGTCATGCCGGGCGCGCGCATGTTGAAGATGGTGGTGATGAAGTTGATGGCGCCGAGGATCGAGGAGGCGCCGGCAAGGTGCAGCGACAGGATCGCGAAATCGACCGCCGGTCCCGGGTGGCCCGAGGTCGACAGCGGCGCGTAGATCGTCCAGCCCGCACCGACGCCGTTCGAACCGGGTTCGCCCTCGACGAAGGTCGAGAGCAGCAGCAGCGCGAAGGAGGCCGGCAGCAGCCAGAACGAGATGTTGTTCATGCGCGGGAACGCCATGTCCGGCGCGCCGATCATCAGCGGCACGAACCAGTTGCCGAAGCCGCCGATCATCGCCGGCATCACCATGAAGAAGATCATGATCAGGCCGTGCGAGGTCACGAACACGTTGTAGGTATGGGTCTCGTGGAACAGCTGGACGCCGGGGAACATCAGTTCGATGCGAATGGCGATCGACATCAAGGCACCGATGACGCCGGCGATGACCGCGAACACCAGGTACATCGTGCCGATGTCCTTGTGGTTGGTCGAATAGAGCCAGCGCCGCCATCCCGTCGGATTGGCATGCGCATGGTCGTCATGGGCGTGATCGTGATGTGTCGCTGCGGAAGTTGCCATCGTTCTAAATCCTGCCTTGCAGTCCCCTGTGGGACCGTGCTGGTCCCGTCGCCCTTGTCCCTAGACCGCGCTGTTACTGCGCGGCCGCGCCAGCCGAGGCATAGGTGTTGCTCGGGTTGGTCGCGAATTTCTTCTTTGCGGTCTCGACCCAGGCCGCGAACTCCTGGTCGGAAACCACGCGCACGGCGATCGGCATGAAGGCGTGGTCCTTGCCGCACAGTTCCGAGCACTGGCCGTAGAACATGCCGGTCTTTGTGGCCTTGAACCAGGTCTCGTTGAGGCGTCCGGGGATGGAGTCGATCTTGATGCCGAAGGCCGGCACCGCGAAGGCGTGGATGACGTCGGCGCCGGTGGTCTGGATGCGGATCACCTTGTTGACCGGCACCACCATCTCGTTGTCGACGGCGAGCAGGCGCGGCTTCTTGTCCTGCGCCATCAGCGAATCGAATTCGAACTTGCCGTTATCCGGGTAGGAATAGCTCCAGTACCACTGCTTGCCGGTGACCTTCACCGTAACGTCCGCCTTCGGCACGTCGAGCTGCAGGAACAAGAGACGGAACGAAGGCACCGCGACCGCAACCAGGATCAGCACCGGGATCAGCGTCCAGGCAACCTCGATCAGGGTGTTGTGGGTCGTCCGCGACGGGACCGGGTTGCTCTTGGCGTTGAACTTGACGATCACGATGACCAGCAGCGCCAGCACGAACAGGGTGATGACGGTGATCAGGATCAGCAGGAAATTGTGAAACCAGACGATGTTGTCCATCACCGGCGTCGCGGATTCCTGCAGCGTGTATTCCCACGGCTTCGGCTGGCCGAGCTCCGCAACGGCAGGCACCATGGCCGCCAAAGTCGCGGCCGCCAAAGTCATGCCCGCCATCGCCAGACCCAGCAACCGATGGCCAATCCTCGACAGGTTCATGTCGCCTGCGCTCCCTAAAGAAGTTCCCCAAAAGCATGGCGCCGGACGGCGTCCAATGCGGCACGATCCGCCCCCTGACAAACGGCCGGGAAGTACCTTGGGATTACCTTAGAACCGCCGGGGCCAGATCGCTAGAATGCGTCCAAATCCAGCCTCTCCAAACCATAATTCTCCGGCGCTCGCAATGCAGTAGTGGAAGACGAGGGGCCTTGCGGCCCACGCCGCAGTGGATGCCGAATTTTTCCGACAAATCAGGCAAAAGGCGCCTTTTCCGGCACGGGCGGCGCTTGACAGCCGGATTGCCCGATGTACCCACAGGAGGCGCGCCCCGGGGCCCGGCTGATTCGGCCGGTGCAGCCATGCTTTGCGGCAGGGGATGGCGCGAAATCGCGCCTTCAAGGCGCCGGGATTCCAGTTCTCAGTCCAGCGTTGTGGCAGGGTGTCATGGCAGCCCAAGGGGCGGGAAATATAGCCGGCGCGCCGGCCTTTACCGAAGGATCGACCCGGATGGGGTTTTTGAAGCGGCAAGCGACATCCCGAGCGGTAGCCCGTGACGAAGGCCGCGCCGAGCTTATTTTCCGCCTCGCGGGCGCCCTGCTCGCGGCCGCCCTGCTGGTCGCCCTCGCCCAGGCCGCCCATGCGCAAGGCGCGGTGCGCTCTGTGCACGGCGACTGGCAGATCCGCTGCGACACCCCGCCGGGCGCGCAAGGCGAGCAATGCGCCCTGATCCAGAGCGTGGTCGCCGAAGACCGCTCCAATGCGGGCCTGACCGTGATCGTGCTGAAGACCGCCGACCATAAGAGCAAGCTGATGCGCGTGGTGGCGCCGCTCGGGGTGCTGCTGCCGTCGGGCCTCGGGCTGAAGCTCGACAACCAGGACGTCGGCCGTGCCGGATTCGTGCGCTGCCTGCCCAATGGCTGCGTCGCCGAAGTCATGATGGACGACAAGCTGCTCGGTCAGCTCAAGGGCGCCAAGACCGCGACGTTCATTATTTTCGAGACGCCGGAAGAAGGCATCGGCTTTCCGCTCAGCCTGAACGGGCTGAGCG
>CAZDEZ010000087.1:0-16229 GCA_964504705.1 uncultured Bradyrhizobium sp. | reverse complement strand
GAGGGGCGCTTCGCGGTCGTCACGAAACGTGGCGCGGGTTGCGATGGGCCGTTGCTGGCGTCAGGTGATCCTTCGCCCGACGAAACGCTCAGCTAGCGGACGGTGAAGTCGTGTGGTCCTGGCGCCGCGACCCTGGCGTCTATCCCGGCCTGCCTGTGCGGGCCGGGCAACGGGGGCAAAAGAGGCCGTTCCCCGGGGAGAGCACGAAGTAAGCCGCCAAACCATTGCGCGGGGAAGGCCGGGATGTCCTGGCTGTACCTGTCAAATCCGTGTGCGTTCTTGACTACCCATTGCACACGGTGCTGCGGGTGCCGCCGGCGCCCGGTCTTCCCTGCGCCCTCTACTCGAGAGGGAGCAAACGAAATTGCAGAACCCGGGCGAAAGCGAGTCGCGGGAATGCTTTCGGCTGTTTGGCATTTCAATCGGGAACTCGGCTCACCTCGCCCCGCTTGCGGGGAGAGGTCGGATCGCATCGTCAGATGCGATCCGGGTGAGGGGGTACCGGTCTATCGACGGAGCGAGCCTCGTGGAAAGAGCCCCTCACCCCAGCCCTCTCCCCGCAAGGGGCGGGGAGAGGGAGCTGCCCCGGTTCCCCTCCCGCAACCCACGGCCGCCAGCCACATTTCCCGCCCGCAATTCCCCTTTGGTAACCTCGCGTTAACCGAGATTATCGTTTGGTTAGGGTCGCAGAGCCGCGTGGGGAAGCCTTGGTTTTGACATGTTGGCGGGGGAATCCGGACCCGGCTTTGGACGGGCCCCCTTACGACACGATGAAGGCTCTCGCGCTGGTGCATGTCGCCGCGTCGACGCGTGACTGTAGAGCCGGCAGCCATTTGCTCCCGGAGTTTTTTGGACGGAGCGTGATCGAAAAGCGGCTACCGGTTTTTCGAGAACGATCGTGTTCAGGAGAAAGGGTAGGGCGCGGTGACGGCGCAAGACGTCATCCCGCATCGTTGAGAGGATACCGCTGATGGATACCGCCGCCTTGCCGATTCCGGCTGCCGACGTATCGCTGATCGCGCTGTTCCTTCAGGCCCACTGGGTCGTGAAGGCGGTCATGCTCGGCCTGCTGGCCTGCTCGGTCTGGGTCTGGGCCATCGCCATCGACAAGATCTTTCTCTACTCGCGCACCCGACGGGCGATGGACCGCTTCGAACAGGCGTTCTGGTCGGGCCAGTCGATCGAGGAACTCTACCGGGCGCTGTCGGCCAAGCCGACGCAGTCGATGGCGGCCTGCTTCGTCGCGGCCATGCGGGAATGGAAGCGCTCCTTCGAAAGCCAGTCGCGCTCCATCGCCGGCCTGCAGGCCCGCATCGAAAAGGTGATGAACGTCTCGATTGCCCGCGAAGTCGAGCGGCTGGAGCGGCGGCTGCTGGTGCTGGCGACCGTCGGTTCCGCCGGGCCCTTTGTCGGCCTGTTCGGCACGGTCTGGGGCATCATGTCGAGCTTCCAGTCCATCGCCGCCTCGAAAAACACCTCGCTGGCGGTGGTGGCGCCGGGTATCGCGGAGGCCCTCTTCGCCACCGCCATCGGCCTGATCGCCGCAATTCCGGCGACAATCTTTTATAATAAGTTCATCTCGGAGGTGAACCGGCAGGCCCAGCGGCTGGAGGGGTTTGCGGACGAGTTTTCGGCGATTCTGTCCCGCCAGATCGATGAGCGGGCATGATCCCGAAAAGTGGAAGCCGGTTTTCGGACAAGATCATGCCCCAGAAGAAGGGGCTGATGCAGCGGTATCATATGGTGGCAACGGCGGTGGGCACCATAGCATGGGCATGAACATGGGAGGCTCGGGCGGCGGCCGCCGTCGGGGCCAAAAGTCGGTCATGGCCGAAATCAACGTCACGCCCATGGTGGACGTGATGCTGGTGCTGCTCATCATTTTCATGGTGGCAGCCCCCCTGATGACGAGCTCGATCGATATCGACCTGCCGATCGCCAAGGGCGGCAACCAGACGGCGTCCAACGCGCCGCCGCTGACGCTGTCGGTCAAGCGGACCGGCGGCGGCTGCAACTCCAATGTCGAACTCTATCTCGGCGATGTCATGATTTCGACCGCGGAGCTGCTGCCCAAGATCAAGGCGATCCGCGAGACGCGCACCGAGGCGGACAACGTGGTCTTCCTGCGGGGCGACAAGGATGTCTGCTACACTGACATGATGAAGATGTTGGGGAACATCAAGGCCGCGGGGTTCAAGGCGAATATCGTGATCATTCCCGAGCAGGGCTCGTAAGCAAGGTGAAGGTCAAGGTCGACAAGACGGTGCTCGCGTCGGTGGCCCTGCACGTGGTCGTGCTGGGCTTCGTGCTGCTGTCGTTCTCGACCAGGGCCCTGGAAGTGAGGCCGGAAGAATCCGTCGGCGTCGATATTTCCCTGGAGTCGCAGGTCGCCGCCGGCATGAAGACCGGCAAGAAGGAAGAGAAGAAGCCGCTGGTCGAGAAGGTCGCCGAGGCCAAGCCCGTGGACGACGCCGTCGGCAAGATCGAGGAGAAGAAGCAGCCGGTCGTCACCGACACCGCGCCCGCGCCGCAGCCCAAGGCGGAAGAAAAGCCCGTCGAGAAGAAGCCCGATCCGCCCAAGGTCGCGGAGAAGCCGAAGGAAGAGCCCAAGCCGGTCGAGAAGAAGCCCGACCCGGCGGTCGATCCGATTGCCGAAGCGATCAAGAAGCAGGAGAAGAAGCCGCCGCCGAAGCCGCCCGTGCAGGCCGCCAAGCCGCCGGAGCCGGCCAAGATCAAGGAGCGTCATTTCGACCAGTCGAAGATCGCGGCCCTGATCGACAAGCGCGATCCGTCGCGCCAGGCGGTCACCGGCGAAACCCTGAATTCGAATGCCTCGCTCGGACTGTCCAAGGGGCGCGCGGGGGACAATTCAGCCACTTGGGGCGCGATGTTCCGCCGGCAGGTGGAGAACTGCTGGAAGAAGCCCTATGGCGGCATCGAGCAGGAGCGGCCGGAAGTGGCCTTCAACATCCGCCTGAAGAAGGACGGCACGCTGGAAGCAATGCCGTCGCCGGACGGCACGCCCTCGACGCCTTACGCCCGCGCCTATTCGGAGAGCGCCTTGCGCGCCATCATCCAGTGCCAGCCGTATAATCTGCCCGCGCAGTTCTTCGACGAATGGAAGGCCTTCGTGCCGGTCTTCCAGGAACGGCCGATCTGAACGCAGGCCAGCAGCCCATTTAATCCGAGTTGAAGTGACCGATGACCGATCAAGCCAGACTGCGCGACAAGCTGCTCCTCCCCAACCGCCGCCAGATCGTTGCCGGAATGGCCGCCTTCGGTGCTGCCGCCGCGGTGTCGCCGCGCGCGGCGCTGGCGCAGAAGCGCATCACCATCACAGAAGGCGATTTTGCGCCGCTGCCGATCGCGATCCCGAATTTCGTGGCGGGCACGCCGGCCGACGGCGAGGTCGCCGTCGGCGTCACCCAGGTCATCGCCAACAACCTCAGGCGCAGCGGCCTGTTCGCGCCGATCGACCAGGCCGCCTATATCGAGAAGACCGTCAACGTCGACCAGGCGCCGAACTTCCAGAACTGGAAGTCGATCAACGCCCAGGCGCTGGTGCTCGGCCGCATCACCCGGCAGCCGGACGGGCGGCTGCGCGGCGAATTCCGCCTCTGGGACGTCAACACGGCGCAGCAGCTTTCCGGCCAGCAATACACCACCTCGCCGGAATCCTGGCGCCGCGTCGGACACATCATCTCCGACCAGATCTACGAGCGGCTGACCGGTGAGAAAGGCTATTTCGACAGCCGCATCGTGTTCGTCGACGAGACCGGCTCGAAGGAGCGCCGCGTCAAGCGCCTCGCGCTGATGGACCAGGACGGGGCCAACGTGCGCTATCTGACGCGCGGCAGCGACCTCGTGCTGACGCCGCGCTTCTCGCCGTCGAGCCAGGAAATCACCTATATGGAGTTCGGGCAGGGCGACCCGCGCGTCTATCTCTTCAACATCGAGACCGGCCAGCGCGAGATCGTCGGCAATTTCCCCGGCATGTCGTTCGCGCCGCGCTTCTCGCCGGACGGCCAGCGCGTGATCATGAGCCTGCAGCAGGGCAGCAACTCCAACCTGTTCGTGATGGATTTGCGCTCCAAGACCACGACGCGGCTGACCGACACGCCGGCGATCGACACCTCGCCCTCCTACGCGCCGGATGGCTCGCGGCTGTGCTTCGAGTCCGACCGTGGCGGCAAGCCGCAGATCTACGTGATGGCCGCGACCGGCGGCCCGGCGCAGCGCATCTCCTTCGGCGAAGGCTCCTACTCGACGCCGGTGTGGTCGCCGCGCGGCGACTACATCGCGTTCACCAAGCAGGGCGGCGGGCAGTTCGCCATCGGCATCATGAAGACCGACGGATCGGGCGAGCGCATCCTCACCGCGGGCTATCACAACGAGGGGCCGACCTTCGCGCCGAACGGCCGCGTCCTGATGTTCTTCCGCGAGCCCGGCGGCAATTCGGGGCCGTCGCTCTTCACGGTTGACGTCTCCGGACGTAACGAGCAGCGCGTGCCGACGCCGGGCTTTGCCTCCGATCCGGCATGGTCGCCGCTGCTGTCATAGGTAGCGTTCCGCAAACGGCTCTGACGTTAATCGGCAAAGATTGCCTACCGCGCTGAAATATCGGGCATATTTCCGTTTTGCGCGGCCAAAGAAATGACTCGCTAACCCTGTTCCCTCAGAAAGGCTTCATCTGCCGGCGGTAGAACTACGCACCAAAACCGGACCCGCGTGCGCCCGCCGATGCAACTTGCCAAGGAAACAGGAGAGGCCGATCAGAAATTGACGCCGTCGATCCACGGCGCGCTGATCGATTCGCTGTTCGAGACCGCCGGCACGGTGCATGTCGGCATCGTGTTCGCGACCGCCACCGCGGCCATGACCGCGCTGAAGACCGGAAGCGATTACATCTGGGCCTGCGTCGGGCTGCTCGCTCTGGCAGGCGTCATCCGTGCGATCGACCTGCACCTCTACCAGGCGCGCAAATCCAGCCTGACCTCCGATGCCGCCGCCCGCTGGCAGACGCGCTACCAGGTCGGGGCGATGATCCAGGCCATCGCGATCGGAATCTGGTGCGCCACCACGCTGCTCAGCACCGACGATGCCGTGGCCCACATGATCGCCTTGTCCGTGACCATCGGCCTGCTCGCCGGCGGCGCGGCCAGGGCCTATGGGCGCCAGTGGATTTTCAGGCTGCAGGTCGTCCTCGCCCTCGGCACGACCGTGCTCGCGCTGGCGCTGCGCGGCACGCCCTATTACGTGGCGATGGCGTTCGTGACCGCGGTGTTCCTGATCACGCTGATCAAGCTGTCGGCCAACCTGCACAGGATATTCATGCAGGCCCTGGTGGCGCGCGAGCGCGAGGCGGCGCTGGCCGGCCAGTTCGACACCGCGCTCAACAACATGCCGCACGGGCTGTGCATGTTCCGCGCCGACGGAACGCTGGCGGTGATGAACCACCGCTTCAGCGAGATGATGAACCTGTCCGAGGATTTCGTGCAGCGCGGCGCCACCGTCGCCCACATCGTCGACGCCTGCGTGGCGGCCGGCTCGATTTCGGCGGCGAGCGGCCGGATGATCATGGCGGAGATCGAGAACACCCGCGCCCGCGACATGATCACGACCGACCCGGATTCCCAGCGCGGCCGCTTCATGTCGTGGACGTTCCAGCCGATGGAAGGCGGCGGCGCCGTGGTGCTGCTCGAGGACATCACCGAGCGGCGCAACGCCGAGGCGCGCATCAGCCATCTGGCCCGCTACGACGAACTCACCGCCTTGCCGAACCGTGTCAATTTCCGCGACGAGATCGGGCGCCTGCTGGCGACCCAGCGCGACGACCATATGTCCGCACTGCTGTTTGTCGACCTCGACCAGTTCAAGCAGGTCAACGACACGCTCGGTCATCCCTGCGGCGACCAGCTGCTTTGCGCGGTGGCGGACCGCTTGCGCGAGATGCTGCGGCCGGAGGATTTCGTCGCCCGCTTCGGCGGCGACGAGTTCGTCGTGTTCCAGCAGAACATTCATTCCACCGAGGACGCCGCCGGTCTCGCCCGGCGCATCGTCGATCGCCTCAGCGAGCGCTACAAGATCGACAACCACCTGGTCGAGATCGGAGCCAGCGTCGGCATCGCGATGACCGAACCCGGCGTGTCTGCCGATACGCTGCTGAAGTACGCCGACATGGCGCTGTACCGCGCCAAGGCCGACGGCCGCGGCACCTATTGCTTCTTCCGCGCCGAGCTGGCGCAGACCGTCGAAGCGCGCCGCATCCTCGAGCTCGACCTGCGCAAGGCGCTGGCCAACGAGGAGTTCGAGCTCTACTACCAGCCGCTGGTCAACCTGAAGTCCGGCCGGATCTCGACCTGCGAGGCGTTGCTGCGCTGGAATCATCCGGTGCGCGGCACGGTGTCCCCGATCGACATCATTCCGATTGCCGAGGACATGGGCCTGATCATCGATCTCGGCCGCTGGATCCTCCGCAAGGCCTGCATGGAGTGCATGAAGTGGCCGGACCGCGTCAGCGTCGCGGTCAATTTCTCGCCGCAGCAGTTTCACCAGCGCGACATCCTGAACGAGGTCCGCTACGCGCTCGAGGTGTCCGGCCTGCCCGCCGACCGGCTCGAGATCGAGATCACCGAATCCTCGTTGCTGCGCAACACCCAGCTCACCCACGACGTGCTGGCGCAGCTGCATGCGCTGGGCGTGCGCATCTCGCTGGACGACTTCGGCACCGGCTATTCCAGCCTCAGCTACCTGCACAATTTCCCGCTGCAGAAGGTCAAGATCGACCGCTCCTTCCTCGAGGGCATCGACACCGACCGTCCGCTGACCCTGTTGCGCGGGGTGGCCCGCCTGTCCGCCGACCTCGGCATGTCCGTGGTGGTGGAGGGCGTCGAGACCAACGAGCAGCTGGAGCGCATCTCCAGCGATGGCACCGTGACCGAGGCTCAGGGCTATCTGTTCAGCCGGCCGGTCCCGGCGGTGCGGGTCCGCCAGTTGCTGAACGCCTCCTACGGCCGCCGCGCGCCGGACGATGCGCTGCTCCCCATCACCTCGCGGTCAATCGCCTGACATTTCCGCAAAACTACGGGAAAATCGGTCAGTTGTGGCGCCGGCATGGTTAACCCTAACGTCGCGATTCCTTTGCATCGGCGTTAAGAAGCTGTTAAGGCTAGTCTAATGCCCGTAGAAGTTGTCGAGCGTTCGAGGAGTGTGTGGGGATGAAGTCCGGAGTTGATGCCCGCATCTCGCACGCTTTCTGGGGATCGGGACTGCTGGATCGCGTCAACTACCGGCTCATCGAAACCGTCGAGGACAGGGACCACATCGCCTCGTTGCGTTACAAGGCCTATCTCCATGGTGGGTTGATCGGGCCGTCGGAAGTCCAGCGCGTCTACGACCCCTATGACGATGCGCCGAACGCCTGGACGTTCGGGATCTATATCGACCGCGAGCTCTGCAGCTCCGTCCGCCTCCATGTCCTGACGCCGGAATTGCGGATGTCCCATACGTCCGACCTGTTCGGCGACGTGCTGCATCCCCGTCTCGACCGAGGCGAGATTTTCGTCGATCCGTCGCGTCTGGCCGCAGATCCCGAGAAAGCAGGGCGATTTCCGGAGCTGCCCTACCTGACGGTGCGGCTGGGCTACATGGCGTGCGAGCATTTCAACGCCGATACGGGGCTCGCGCTGGTTCGCGCCGAGCACCAGGCGTTTTACCGCCGTGTCTTCCTGCAGGAGACCATCGCCGGGCCGCGCCCGATCCCGATCATCCGGCAGGAGGTGGCCCTGATGGCGTGCGATTTCCGGGCCGTGCGCGACAAGGTTGCGGCCCGCTTTCCCATCATGCGTTCGACGTACGCCGAGCGGCAGATGCTGTTCCAGCGCGCCGGCGCGCGCCAGTCCGCGCCGCGGGGGGTCGTGGCGGCCTTCGAGCGTCCCTCGATCGTTCCGGAAGCCTGAACCGGCCGGCCGGCGTTCGTCCCGCGAACCGTTGCAGTCCTGCCGCGGTCCGCGATTATTCGGGCAAAACGCGGCCTGAACGGCCGGTTCCGGCCGATGTCGCTGCTTGCCTCCACCCTCATGCCATATTTACAAATGATTAACTATCGCGGTCGCTTTTCGCCGATCGGCGGCATTTGACCGGTCCCGGCAACACCCCATCAAGGTTGACGGAACGTTCGCTTAACCAACGCCCTGTAGACCGGATGGCAGTACCGAGAACGTGAGCGTGGAGGCTCCGGAATGAGAAACCAGATGCGTATCCTCCAGGGTTTGAAGCTGGCCGCCGTGCTGGCTGTGGCGCTGGCCATGGGCGCCTGCGCCAACAAGAATGCCGCGACCGACGCGATGGCGAACGCCGCCACCCCGGGCAGCCAGCAGGACTTCGTCGTCAATGTCGGCGACCGCGTCTTCTTCGAAAGCGACCAGACCGAACTCAGCCCGCAGGCCATCGCCACCCTGGAGAAGCAGGCGCAGTGGCTGCAGACTTACAACCGCTACGCCTTCACCATCGAAGGCCATGCCGACGAGCGCGGCACCCGCGAATACAACATCGCGCTCGGCGCCCGCCGGGCCCAATCCGTGCGTTCCTTCCTGTCCTCGCGCGGCATCGATCCGAGCCGCATGCGCACCATCTCCTACGGCAAGGAGCGTCCGGTCGCCGTCTGTAACGACATCTCCTGCTGGTCGCAGAACCGCCGCGCGGTCACCGTGCTGAACGCCAGCTCGTAGACTTTCGTCGCTTGGGGTGAGTTAGAGGCCGGCGTCCCTCGGGGCGCCGGTTTCATTTTGTTGAACTTAACCACCGCCGAAACCCCTTGGTCTCAGTCACAATTCCGGCGTACTCCGTCTCTCATGTGATTCCCGCTTGTCGCGCCGATTTCGCCGCCAGGAAACCATGTCACCTAGACTTCAGAATGCCTTACGCGCCGTGGCCGCTGCCGCGGCCATCGCGATTGCACCGCCGGCGCTTGCCCAGGATATGGACCTCGAGATGCGCATCCAGCGGCTGGAGAACCAGCTGCGCCAGCTCACCGGCCAGAACGAGGAGCTGCAGTACCGCAACCGCCAGCTCGAGGAACGGTTGCGCCAGCTCGGCGCAGCGCCGCCCGGCACGCCGGGCGGCCAGCCGACGGCAGCCCAGCCGAACGTCGCCGCGGCGCCGCCGGCCCAGGCCAATCCGCCCCAGGCCAATCTGCCCCAACAGCAACCGGCCTATCCGCAGCAGGGCGGCTACCAGCCGGCGCATCCCGGCTATCAGCAGCCACCGGCCCAGCAGACTTACCGGCAGCAGCCGGGTGCCGCAGAGCCTCAGATCGCAGCCCCCGCGCCGATCATGCAGGATGCTGCTCCGCCCGTCGCCGGCAATCGCCGCCGCGGCGATGCCTTCGACCCCACGCAAAATCCGAACGCGCCCGGCGCGCCGAAGGCGCTGGGCGGCGGCCAGCTGCCGATCGGCAATCAGGCCGCCGTCGGTGCTCCCGGCGGCCGCGCTCCCGGCGAGCCGCTCGATCTCGGCAGCGTCAGTCCGCGCCCGTCCGGCCCGCCGGCACCGGCGCAAGGGCCGAGCGCCGCGCTGACGACGTTGCCGCCGTCGGCGACGCCGCGCGACGAGTTCGACCTCGGCATCGGCTATATGCAGCGCAAGGACTATGCGCTGGCCGAAGAGACCATGAAGAACTTCGCGCAGAAATATCCGAAAGATCCGATGATCGCGGATTCGAAATACTGGCTCGGCGAAAGCTATTTCCAGCGCCAGCAATATCGCGAAGCCGCACAGGCTTTCCTCGGCGTGACCAGCGACCACGAAAAGTCCGCCAAGGCGCCCGACGCCATGCTGCGGCTCGGCCAGTCGCTGGCGGCCTTGAAGGAAAAGGAGGCGGCGTGTGCCGCCTTCGGCGCGGTCCTGCAGAAATATCCGCGGGCCTCCGGCGGCGTGAAGGCGGCCGTCGACCGTGAGCAGAAGCGGGTAAAGTGCTAAGCAACCGATGATGGGGCCTTGAAGGCCCGCACATCGACGGCGGCACATGCGAAAGGAAAATCTCCCGATCTCGGCGGCGCGGGCACGAGCGATTTTCGCGCCCTGGAAGGCCTTGCCTGCGGTCGTGCTCGCCGTCTCGGGCGGGCCGGATTCCGTCGCGCTGATGTGGCTGGCGGCGCGCTGGCGCAGCAAGCTGAGGCGCGGACCGCGGCTGATTGCCGTCACCGTCGATCATGGCCTGCGGCAGGAAGCGGCGCGCGAGGCGCGCGAGGTCAAGCGTCTCGCTCGCCGGCTCGGGATCGAGCACCGCACCTTGCGCTGGCAGGGCGCCAAGCCGACGACCGGAGTGCCGGCCGCGGCGCGCGCGGCGCGCTACCGTCTGCTGGCCCGGGCCGCGCGCGAGGGCGGCGCAATTCACGTCGCAACGGCGCATACGCGCGACGATCAGGCCGAGACCTTGCTGATGCGCCTGTTGCGCGGCAGCGGCATCGCAGGACTTGCCGCCATGGCCGCCGAAACCGAGCGTGAGGGTGTGCGGCTGTTGCGGCCGCTGCTCGACATTTCCAAGGCGGAACTCATCGCGACGCTGCAGGCGGCCGGCATCGGCTTTGCCGACGATCCGACCAATCGCGATCGCGCCTTCACACGCCCGCGGCTGCGCGCGCTGATGCCGCTGCTGGCGGAGGAGGGCGCCGATGCCGTAACGCTGGCACGGCTCGCCACAAGGCTGGCGCGCGCCAATGCCGCCGTGGAGGTGCTGGCCGACGGCGCCGAGCGCTACCTCGCGTTGACGGATCGCGGCGCTGCTGCGGGCAGCTACGATGCGCGCGCGTTCGCAGCACTGCCCGGCGAGATCCGGCTGCGCCTGCTCAGGCGTGCGGTGGATCGGCACGGACATGAGGGCCCTGCGGAACTCGGCAAGGTCGAGGCTTTGCTGGAAGCACTCGATGACGCCGTCGCCGAGGGGCAAACCAGGCTGAAACAGACCCTCGCAGGGGCGGCGATCAGCCTTTCCAAGGGGCGAATCCTGGTCCAGCCGGCGCCGCCGCGCCGGCGCCGCCCGCGCTGATCCCTGCAGGATATTGCGAACCATCGCGCGGAAGCTTAACCACCCCCCGAAAACGACGGGTCTTGACGCCATTATTTCAGCAGGAATCGGGCTAGGATGCGCTAAATAGTCCTGTCCCGTTCCCTTGGCACCGAGGCGCACGGCACCTAAATTGTATCGCAGTCGAGCGGGGGAATCCCTCGTTGCTGCCGGGGTTTACTGCCAAGGACAAGAGGCCGCGATCCGCGCGACCACGAAGGAAAGTCAATGAACGCCAATCTGCGCAACTTCGCCCTCTGGGTCATCATTGTCCTATTGCTGTTGGCGTTGTTCACGCTCTTCCAGAACCCCGGTCAGCGCGCCTCCACGCAGGACATTCCGTTCTCGCAGCTGCTCAGCGAAGTCGACCAGAACCACGTCCGCGACGTCGTGATCCAGGGCCACGAGATCCACGGCACCTTCACCAACGGTTCGAGCTTCCAGACCTATGCGCCGAACGACCCGACCCTGATCAAGCGCCTTTACGACAGCAAGGTCTCGATCACGGCAAAGCCGCCTGGCGACAACGTGCCGTGGTTCGTGTCGCTGCTGGTGTCGTGGCTGCCGTTCATCGCGCTGATCGGCGTCTGGATCTTCCTGTCGCGGCAGATGCAGGGCGGCGCCGGCAAGGCGATGGGCTTTGGCAAGTCGCGTGCAAAAATGCTGACGGAAGCGCACGGCCGCGTGACGTTCGAAGACGTCGCCGGCGTTGACGAAGCCAAGCAGGATCTGCAGGAGATCGTCGAATTCCTGCGCGACCCCGGTAAATTCCAGCGCCTCGGCGGACGGATTCCGCGCGGCGTGCTGCTGGTCGGCCCGCCCGGCACCGGCAAGACACTGATCGCGCGCGCGGTCGCGGGCGAAGCCAACGTGCCGTTCTTCACCATTTCCGGTTCCGACTTCGTCGAAATGTTCGTCGGCGTCGGCGCCTCGCGCGTCCGCGACATGTTCGAGCAGGCCAAGAAGAATGCGCCCTGCATCATCTTCATCGACGAAATCGACGCGGTCGGCCGTCATCGCGGCGCCGGCCTCGGCGGCGGCAATGACGAGCGCGAGCAGACGCTGAACCAGTTGCTCGTCGAGATGGACGGCTTCGAGGCCAATGAAGGCGTGATCCTGATCGCCGCGACCAACCGGCCCGACGTGCTCGATCCTGCGCTGCTGCGCCCCGGTCGTTTCGACCGCCAGGTCGTGGTGCCCAATCCGGACGTCGGCGGCCGCGAACAGATCCTCAAGGTCCACGTCCGCAAGGTGCCGCTGGCGCCGGACGTCAATTTGAAGATCATCGCCCGCGGCACGCCTGGTTTTTCGGGTGCCGACCTGATGAATCTCGTCAACGAGGCTGCGCTGACGGCTGCCCGGCGCAACAAGCGCATGGTAACCCAGGCCGAGTTCGAGGAGGCCAAGGACAAGGTCATGATGGGCGCCGAGCGCAAGTCGCTGGTCATGAGCGAGGAAGAGAAGATGTTGACCGCCTATCACGAGGCCGGTCATGCCATTGTCGGCCTCAACGTGCCGGCCGGCATCCCCGTGCACAAGGCGACCATCATCCCGCGCGGCCGCGCCATGGGCATGGTGAAGTTCCTGCCCGAGGGCGACCGCTACTCGATGAAGTACAAGGAGTTCACCTCGCAGCTCGCGGTGGCCATGGGCGGCCGCGTCGCGGAGGAGATCACCTTCGGCAAGGACAACATCACCTCCGGCGCTTCCTCTGACATCCAGCAGGCCACCAAGATGGCCAAGGCCATGGTGACGCAGCTCGGCTATTCCGACGAGCTCGGCACGGTCGCCTATGGCGACAACCAGGAAGAGGTCTTCCTCGGCATGTCGATGGGCCGCCAGCAGAACATCTCGGAAGCCACTGCGCAGAAGATCGACGCCGAAGTGCGGCGCCTGGTCGACGAGGGCTATCAGGCCGCGCGCAAGATCCTGACCGAGAAGAAGAAGGACTTCGAGACGCTGGCGCAGGCGCTGCTCGAATACGAGACGCTGACCGGCGAGGAGATCACCGACGTCATCAACGGCAAGAAGCCGAACCGCGAATCCGTGCTCGAGCCGACCGGCCCGCGTACCTCGGCGGTGCCGCCCGCCGGCAAGTCGCGCCCGCGTCCCGATCCGGACCCCGGCCTGGAGCCGCAGCCGCAGGCGTGACCGGCCGCGTGCCGGCTTTCACCGCACCCCGCTAACGCAAAGGCCCGGCCTCAAGCCGGGCCTTTTCGCATTCCGGCATGGTCCGCTGCTGCGATCGGCGCGGCTCTTCGCCGAGCGGGCGCCAACCCTTAACAAATCTTCAAGGCAGTCCGGCCTATTGCTGGAGGACGCGCGCCTGCCCGGCTGCGCCAAGGGACATTACGCATGGCCACGGCAACTCCCGTCCTGATCACGCCTCCTGACCATCGCGCGATCCCGCCGGGGCTGTTCAATGCGTGCTTCGTGCTGTTCACCATCAACATCGTCTATTTCCCGATCGCCTTTTTCTCGCATTGGTGGATCTACGACCCCAACGGCCTCGGCATCCCCACCGACTTCGTCAACGTCTTCGCCGCGGGAAAGCTGGTGCTCGATGGCACGCCGGCGCTCGCCTATGACTGGGACGTCCAGAAGAAGGTCGAGGTCGCGCTGCTGGGGCAGGATTTCATCGGCTATTTCGCCTGGCACTATCCGCCGCCATTCCTGTTCGTGGCGGCGTTCCTCGCGCAGTTTCCGTATGCGGTGGCTTTCGCAGGCTGGATGGCGGTCAGCATCGTGCCGTATGTCGCCGTGTTCAGGGCCATCGTCGGCCGCCCCTTCGGGCTGATGCTCGCCATCGCCTTTCCGATGGTGTTCAGCAATGCGCTGGTTGGACAGAACGGCTTTCTCACCGCGGCCCTGATCGGCGGCACGCTGTACTTGCTGCCCATGCGTCCGGTGCTCGCGGGCATTTGCCTGGGGCTGCTCAGCTACAAGCCGCAATATGGCCTGCTGTTTCCGCTGGTGCTGGTCGCCGCCGGACAGTGGCGCGCCTTCGTCTCCGCCGGCGTAACAGTGGTGGCGCTCGCCATCGCCTCCTGGCTCGCCTTCGGCCTCGAGGCATGGAAGGCGTTCTTCCACTGGATGCCGATGTTCTCGCAGGCCTTCCTCAGCGAGGGCAAGGCGACCTGGTGGAAGCTGCAATCGCTTTACTCGATGGTGCGCTTCCTCGGCGGACCGGAGCAGTTCGCCTGGGCGGTGCACTGGGTGTTCACCGCGGGGGTCGCGACCGTACTGGTGCTGATGTGGCGCAGCCGCGTGCCCTACACGCTGAAGGCCGCGGCGCTGGCTTCCGGCACGCTGCTCGTCACGCCCTATCTGTTCATGTACGACATGATGGTGCTGGCCATCCCGGTCGCCTTCCTGGTCCGCCTCGGCCTGAAGAGCGGCTTCCGTCCCTACGAGCTTCCGGCGCTCGGGCTCGCTTTGGCGCTGATCGTCAGCTTCATCTTCACCGGCTTCCCGGTGGGCCTCGGCGCCACGCTGATCGTGGCTGCCCTCGTGCTGCGCCGGGCAGGGTCGTGGTGGCGGCGGGAGCCGGCACAGGCGCTCGCACCGGCCGGGGCGTGATCCGCCCGCACAGCCCTCCGGGCGCCCGTTAAACGGTCATTCGTCAAGACAAACCGGCTTGCCAGTCGGTCTGAATAGTTGTTCAGTTCTTGATGGCGATTGATACTCGATCGCCCGAGAATCGGCGCGCGGCCCTTCCCTGACCGGCTGGCGCGCTCCGGGGACGACAAACGCGCCATGGTGTACCGGCGAACCCATCAGGTGGTGAAGCGGCTGGCCGCAAGGCGCAGCGCCATCCTCGCCGCGGCACGGGATGCGGCCGCCGAAGGCGGCATGGCGGCGGTGCAGATCGCGCCGGTCGCGGTTCGCGCCAACGTCGCCGCCGGCACCGTGTATCGCTACTTCCCCTCCAAGGCCGACCTGATCTCCGAACTGATCGCCGAAGTGTCGCGGGACGAACTCGCTGCGATCCGCCGCGCCGCCGACGCCGCGCCCGGTCCGTCATCGGCGCTGGCGGCCGCCGTCACCACCGTCGCCGTGCACGTGCTGTCGCAGCGCAAGCTCGCCTGGGGCATTCTGGCCGAGCCGGTCGACGTCGACGTCACCGCCTCGCGCCTTGCCAGCCGCCACGAGATCGCCGGTGAGATTGCCGGCCGCATCGACGCAGCGGTGCGCGCCGGCCATCTGCCGGCGCAGGACACCGCGCTTGCCGCCACGGCATTGCTCGGCGCGCTGCATGAGGCCCTCGTCGGCCCGCTTGCGCCCGACAATCTCGACGATCCCGCGAGGCTCCGCGATGCCGTGCAGACGGTGACGCTGCTGGCGCTGCGCGCCGTCGGCGTGATGGACGCGCGTGCGCGCGGGCTCGTGGTGCAGGCGGTGCTGCCGGCGAAGACGCTGGTGGGGGCCTAATAAAGCGCGATGAGATTGGGATTAATCGTCATCGCGCTTCAGGTTGTTGTTTGAGCATGAGCTCTTCGGAAAACCGCTTCACACTTTTCCGGATCATGCTCTAGGACTTTTCCGGCCCGGCGACGGTAGCGATACGCAGCATGTTGGTGGTGCCGGGAACCCTCAGCGGCACGCCGGCGACGATGATGACGCGCTGACCGGCGTTGGCAAAGCCGTCGCGGAAGGCGATCGTTCCTGCGCGATCGACCATGTCGTCCTGGTCATGCGCATCTTCGGCAACGACGCAGTGAACGCCCCAGACCAGTGCGAGCTTGCGGCCCGTCACCATGTTGGGCGTGATCGCCACCACCGGCGGTTTCGGCCGCTCGCGCGCGACGCGGATCGCGGTCGAACCCGAATCCGTCCAGCAGATGATCGCGGAAAGCTCCAGCGTCTCGGCGATTTGCCGCGCGGCGTCGGAAATCGCATCGCCCACCGTCGGCTCCGGCTCCATGCGCTGCGCCGAGAGCACGGCGCGATAGGTCGGATCGCGCTCCACTTCCTCGCCGATGCGGTTCATGGTGGAGACGGCTTCGACCGGGAATTTGCCGGCGGCGGATTCCGCCGACAGCATGATGGCGTCGGCGCCTTCATAGACCGCGGTGGCAACGTCCGATACTTCGGCGCGGGTCGGCACCGGCGACTGGATCATCGATTCCAGCATTTGCGTTGCGATCACCACCGGCTTGCCGGC
>CAZDEZ010000086.1:0-16313 GCA_964504705.1 uncultured Bradyrhizobium sp. | reverse complement strand
CAGCTCGACCCGATAGTTCTCGATCACCGTGTTCGCCAGCAGCTTGTCGGCGGCATCCTTCAGCGCGGCTTCCGCCTTGGCCTTGTCGGCACCGGCCATTTCGATGTCGAACACCTTGCCCTGGCGGACGCTGGCGACGCCCTCGACGCCGAGCGATTTCAATGCGCCCTCGATGGCCTTGCCTTGCGGATCCAGGATGCCGGTCTTCAACGTAACGGTAACGCGTGCCTTCACGATCGCTTCCCTAAGTTCTCTTATTGCGCATGATCTTGTCCGAAAACCGGTTCCCACTTTTCGGGATCATGCGCTAGCTCTTCACCAGCACCGGACCGGTGCCGGCCGGCCGCTCGTTCTCCATGAGAATGCCGAGCCGCTTGGCGACCTCCGTGTAGGCCTCCAGCAGGCCACCCAAATCGCGCCGGAAACGGTCCTTGTCCAGCTTCTCGTTGGATTTGACGTCCCACAGCCGGCACGAATCCGGGGAAATCTCGTCGGCGACGATGATCCGCATCATCTCGTTCTCGAACAGCCGCCCGCACTCCATCTTGAAGTCGACGAGGCGGATGCCGATGCCGAGGAAGAGCCCGGTCAGGAAGTCGTTGACGCGGATGGCGAGCGCCATGATGTCGTCGATCTCCTGGGGCGTCGCCCAGCCGAACGCGGTGATGTGCTCTTCCGACACCATGGGGTCGTTGAGCTGGTCGTTCTTGTAATAGAACTCGATGATCGAGCGCGGCAGCTGGGTGCCCTCCTCGATGCCGAGGCGCTGCGACAGCGAACCGGCCGCGACGTTACGCACCACCACCTCCAGCGGCACGATCTCAACCTCGCGAATCAGTTGTTCGCGCATGTTGAGACGGCGGATGAAGTGGGTCGGCACCCCGATGTCGTTGAGGTGCTGGAACAGGTACTCCGAGATCCGGTTGTTGAGGACGCCCTTGCCCTCGATCACCTGATGCTTCTTGGCGTTGAAGGCGGTCGCATCGTCCTTGAAGTGCTGGATCAGGGTGCCCGGCTCCGGGCCCTCGTAAAGCACCTTGGCCTTGCCTTCATAAATGCGTCGCCGACGGCTCATTGGGATGTACCGTGTTTTGTTGAAATCCATCGATTTGGTGTGCTCCGGATGAACAGGACTGAAGACCCACGACGGAGCTGCCGTGAAGGCCAGGAACCTGAATCGCCCAACGGAAACAGAACAGGAACCGGGCCTTTGGGCAACCTAACCGATTGGCCTATCCAGCACAATCGACCCGGCCCCCAAGGGGCGAGTTATACCGTGGCGGCGGTTTCCGGGTCGATTCTGCCGTTTTGCCTGCGGCTTAAAAACCCGTTGTTCCGCCCCAATCCGACACTTATGTAGGCAGCCGAGAGGGTCGTCGCAATGCGGGTCGCCCTCGCCCAGACTGGCAGTGGATTGGAACTCCGACATGACGACATTCGACAAGCGCGAAGAGGGTTTTGAGAAGAAGTTCGCCCTCGACGAGGAACAGAAATTCAAGGCCGAAGCCCGCCGTAACCGGCTGCTCGGCCATTGGGCTGCCGGCAAGCTCGGAATGACCGGCGACGCGGCCGCCGCCTACGCCAAGGAAGTGGTCGCTGCCGATTTCGAGGAGGCCGGCGACAGCGACGTGCTGCGCAAGGTGGCCGGCGACTTCGCCAAGAAAGGCATCGCGATTTCGGAAGCCGACATCCGCGCCATGATGGGCGAACTGATGGCCGAGGCCGTCGCCCAGGTGAAGGCGGGGAAGTGAAGGCGGGGAAGTAACGCCCCTACTTTCTGCCGCGCTTTTGCATCCGTTTCGGCCGGCCCACCCGGGGGCCGGCTGATTTCGTTCCGGCATGGCCGGCGCGGATGATCTCGAGCAGCCGCTGCGACGCCGCGCTCAGGAAGCCGCCGCGCCGCGTCACGGCGACAATGTCTTGGCGGGCGGCGAGATCGCCAACCCGGATAGTCGCGATCGAGCGGAATCTCAGCTCCTCGGCGGCATGGGTCTGCGACAGCAGCGCGATGCCGAGACCGGCTTCGACCAGCCGCTTCTGCGCGGTGAGGCTGTCAACCGGCGTCCAGGCGACCTCCCCGAGCCCATGGGTCAGGAACAGCGCGAAGACGTGCGCAGCCGCGATTTCGCGGCGGCCGGGAATCTCCGGAAACGCGATCCAGCGCTCGCCGCGCAGATCGGCGAGCCGCGCGACGCGCTTGCCGGCCAGCGGATGGTCGAGCGCGCAGACGACCTGCAACTGCTCGCTGGCGAGCCGCTCGTAATCGAGATCGCGCAGCCGGTCGATGTCATAGCGCAGGCCGATGGCGGCCTCGCCGCGCCGGACGAGGTCGCTGACTTCCGCACTCGTTGCGGTTTGTAGCTTGATATCGACGCCGGGGTGCTCGCGCGCAAAGCGTTTCAGGATTTCCGACAGCCGACCGCCCGCGAGCGTGCCGACGACGGCGAGCGAGACCGGACCGGCGTTCTGGCGCTTCAGCGCACGGATCGCATTCTCGGCATCCTGCGCGGCCGCGACCGCGCGCTCGGCATAGGGCACCATCACGCGCCCGGCGTCGCTGAGCCTGGTGCGCCCGGCCACGCGCTCGAACAGCGGCACGCCGAGCTCCCGCTCCAGCAGCGCAATGCGCCGCGAGATCGCCGGTTGCGAGCGATGCAGCGCGCGGGCAGCATTCGAGACCCCGCCCTTGCGATGCACCGTGAGGAACGTGTCGAGGGCATCGCTGTCCAATTCCCGCCTCCATGCAAAAAGCTGATAGACAAGGACAAAACAACAAATTTGGCTGATGGACAAGCCGGCGCTATTGCTGCGCCGACGCCGGATGGAGAGTTCGATGCGAACGCAACTGGAAAAAGCCGAAGCCTTCCGCGCCCTGCACGAACGGCCGGGCGCCTTCATTATCCCCAATCCCTGGGATGCCGGCACGGCACGCCTGCTGGCGGCGATGGGGTTCGAGGCGCTGGCAACGACGAGTCTCGGCGTCGCGAATTCGCTCGGCAGCGCGACGGTGAGCCTCGCCTCCATTCTCGACAATTGCCGGATCATCGCGGAATCGACCGACCTGCCGGTCAACGCCGACCTGGAGAATTGCGGCGCGCACGAGCCGAAAGCCGCGTCACAGGCGATCCGGCTCGCGGCGGAAGCAGGCTGCGTCGGCGGCTCGATCGAGGATGCGACCGGCGAGCGGGGCAATCCGATCTACGATTTCACGCTCGCCGTCGAGCGGGTGCAGGCCGCAGTGGAAGTGGCGCGTTCACTGTCGTTCCCGTTCACGCTGACGGCGCGCGCCGAGAATCTCCTGCACGGCCGCAGCGATCTCGACGACACGATCCGGCGGCTGCAGGCATTCGAGGCCGCGGGCGCCGACGTGCTCTACGCGCCCGGTCTCTACGATCTCGCCACGATCAAGACGGTCACTTCAGCCCTGAAGAAGCCGTTCAACCATGTGATGGGATTTGCCGATCCGACGCTGACAGTGCCGCAGCTGTCGGCCGCCGGCGTCAGGCGCATCAGCGTCGGCGGCGCCATGGCGCGCGTGGCGCTGGCGGCGTTCCTGAAATGCGCCCGCGAGATGAAAGACCACGGGGCCTTCACCTACGTCCGCGAAATGGCGCCCGTGAAGGAAGTGCGCGAAGGATTCGCGAAGGGAATGGCGAGCGACTGAAGCCTCTCCCCGTCGTTGCGAGGTCCGTAGGGCGGATTAGCGAAGCGTAATCCGCCTCGGCCGCGTGTTGCGAAGACGGCGGATTACGCCTTCGGCTAATCCGCCCTACGCTTCGAGGCAGAGCTAGCGTCACCCCTCCTTGAACCCGTACTCCGGCACGTTGCCGCTGGCGCCGTAGTATTTGTAGGGCAGGAACTTGCCGGACATGGTGATCTTGACGCGGTCGCCCTTGGGATTGGGCAGGCGCTCCATGACGAAGTCGAAATCGATGGCCGACATGATGCCGTCGCCGAATTCCTCCTCGATCAGCGCCTTCCAGGCCGGGCCGTTGACCATCACCATCTCGTAGAAGCGGTAGATCAGGGGATCGGTCGGCGGCATCGGCGTGCCCTGCCCGCGCATCGGCACTTCGTTGAGCATCGCGACTTCCGACTTGGACAGCCCGAACAGCTCGCCTGCATTGGCCGCTTGCGGCTTGGTCAGCTTCATCTGGCCGAGGATGGCGCCGACGATCAACACCTCGGAATAGCCGCCGATCCCGTCGCAGATGTG
This sequence comes from uncultured Bradyrhizobium sp., assembly GCA_964504705.1. Classification (GTDB taxonomy): domain Bacteria; phylum Pseudomonadota; class Alphaproteobacteria; order Rhizobiales; family Xanthobacteraceae; genus Bradyrhizobium. Next base: position 12,097 of record CAZDEZ010000086.1, on the reverse strand, counting down.
CTTCCAGCTCCAGCCCTTCTCGCGCTTGATGTCGAGCAGCTTCTCCGTGAGATCGGATCGTTTCATGGCAGTCTTCCTTTCCTGAGATCAGCGCGCGATGGCCTGCGCGGAATTGGCTTCGACCGGTCGCGGCGGTGCGACGATGGCCGGCTCGTTGAGACCCGGCCGCACCACCGGCACGTTGCGCGGATCGTGGGTCGGGTTCTCGGCGACGAAGGTCTTGCTGCGGCTGACCAGGAAATCGACGATGTGGTTGCGCAGCGCGTAGTAGTAGGGATGGCGGTGCAGGTCGATGCGGCCGCGATCCTTCGGCAGCGGATTCTCGACGACCTCCGCCAGCACCGCGCCGGGACCGTTGGTCATCAGGAAAATCTTGTCGGCCAGGTATATGGCCTCGTCCACGTCATGGGTGATCATGAACGCGGTCTGCCCGGTCTCGAGGCAGATGCGGCGGACCTCGTCCTGCAGCGTGCCGCGCGTCAGTGCGTCGAGCGCCGAGAACGGCTCGTCCATCAGCATGATCTTCGGTGTGATCGACAGCGCGCGCGCAATGCCGACGCGCTGCTTCATGCCACCTGACAGCTCCGAAGGCCGCTTGTGCTCGCTGCCGCTGAGGCCGACCAGATCGATGAACTTCTGGGCATGCGCCTTGACCTTGGCGCGGTCCCATTTGCGCCATTTCGAGGTGACGGCGTAGGCGACGTTGCCGAGCACCGTGCGCCACGGCAGCAGCGCATGGCTCTGGAAGATCACAGCGCGGTCGAGGCTGGTGCCCTCGATCGCCTGGCCGTCCACGATCACCGCGCCCTCGCTGGGCTCGTCGAGGCCGGCGAGGATGTTGAGCACCGTGGTCTTGCCGCAGCCGGAATGGCCGATCACGCAGCCGAATTCGCCGCGCGACATCGACAGCCAGAAGTTCTCGAACACGGCGGTAGTCTCGCCGCCGGCGCCGGGATAGCGCTTGGCGATGCCTTCGATGGAGATGAATTTGTCGGTCACGCGCGCCTACTCCGGAAAGGTGACCATGCGCGCGACGCGCGCGAGGATCTGGTCGAGCAGCATGCCGACGACGCCGATCGTCAGGATGGCGATGATGACGTTGGTGATCGAGAGGTTGTTCCACTCGTTCCAGACGAAGTAGCCGATGCCGGTGCCGCCGACCAGCATCTCGGCCGCAACGATCACGAGCCAGGCGATGCCGATGGAAATGCGCATGCCTGTCAGGATGGTCGGAGCCGCCGCCGGCAGGATCACGGTGAAGGCGCGGCGGATGGTGCCGACCTCGAGCGTGCGCGCGACGTTGATCCATTCCTTGCGCACGCTGGCGACGCCGAACGCGGTGTTGAGCAGCATCGGCCACACCGAGCAGATGAAGATGACGAAGATCGCCGAGATCGAGGAATCCTTGATGGTGTAGAGCGCGAGCGGCATCCAGGCGAGCGGCGAGATCGGCTTCAGCACCTGGATGAAGGGATCGAGCGCCTTGCTCATCAGGGGCGACATGCCAATCAGGAACCCGAGCGGAATGGCGACCAGCACCGCGATCAGATAGCCGAGCGCGACGCGGGCGATGGAATAGCCGAGCTGGATGCCGAGCCCCTTGTCGTTCGGACCGTTGTCGTAGAACGGCTGCTTGAGGTGCTCCCACAGCTTGGCGCCGACGTCGAGCGGACCCGGCATCGCCGACTTGCCCTGAGTCGCGGTCACGCCCATCAGCTTGGCGTATTCCGGGCTCATGGCGCCGACCGCCGTAGTCTGGCGCGTGGCGAGGTGCCAGATGCCGAGGAAAGCTGCGAGCAGCACCACCGAGACGATGGCGGCGCGCCAGCGGAGGGAGGTGGTCATCATTTCACCTTTCGTGTCCCGGGCGCAGCGCAGCACGCAGTGGTGCGCTGCTGAACCGGGACCCATCAAGCCCAAATTGGTCCCGGCTCAGCGACGCACCACTACGCGCCATGCGCTTCGTGCAGCATCGCGTCCGGGACACGAGACCGGAAATTCTCACGACGCCTTCCTGATCTTGAAGCTGGCGAGGTATTCGTCCGGCTTGGCCGGGTCGAAGGTTTTGCCCATCACCGAGAAGCTCTTCGTCGTCGTTGTCGGCGGCGTCAGCCCGGCTTCCTTCATCAGCCTGGTCGCGTCGGTGGCGAGATAGACCTGGGCGGCGATGCCGGCGTAATCCACGTCGCCCTTGATCTGACCCCAGCGCTTCATCTGCGTCATGATCCAGATCGCAAAGGAGTGCCAGGGGAACGGATCGAAGTCGACGCGATTCGGCTGCTTGACGATGTTGCCGAGGCCGTCGGCGAACGTGCCGGTGAGAATCTGCTCCAGCACGATCGGCGGCTGGTTCAGGTAGTTCGCCGGCGCGATGGCGTCGGCGATCTGCTTGCGGTTCTCCGCCTTGTGCGCGAAAGCGGTCGCCTCGATGATCGACTTGAGCAGCGCGCCGTAGGTGTTGGGCATCGTCGTGATGAATTCCTTCGATGCCGCGAAGGCGCAGCAGGGATGCCCCTCCCAGATGTCCTTGGTGAGGATGTGGATGAAGCCGACGCCGTCATAGACGGCGCGCTGGTTCATCGGATCGGGACCGAGATAGCCGTCGATATTGTCGGCGCGCAGGTTGGCGACCATTTCCGGCGGCGGCACCGCGCGGATCTGCACGTCGACGTCGGGATCGAGCCCGTGTTCGGCGAGATAGTAGCGCAGCAGGTAATTGTGCATCGAATAGTCGAACGGCACGGCGAACTTGAAACCCTTCCAGCTCTTCGGGTCGCGCCGGTCCTTGTGCTTGATGGCGAGCGTGATGGCTTGCCCGTTGATGTTCTCCACCGCCGGCATGGTGTAGGGCAGCGGGTTGGAGCCGACGCCCATGGTGATGGCGAGCGGCATCGGCGAGAGCATGTGCGCCGCGTCGTATTCCTTGTTCAGCGTCTTGTCGCGGATGACGGCCCAGCCCGCGGTCTTGATCACCTCGACGTTGAGGCCGTTCTTCGCATAGAAGCCCATTGGCGCCGCCATGATGATCGGCGTCGCGCAGGTGATCGGAATGAAGCCGACCTTGAGGTCCTTCTTCTCCAGCGGCCCGCCTTGCGCAAAGGCTTCGGTCGCCGTCTGCAGCGGAAAGAACTGCGACAGGGCCGCTGCGGCGGTCGTCGCCCCCACCGACTTCAGGAAGGCGCGGCGGGCAACGTCCTGCGGAAACATCGCGCGCATCACGGCGGAGGCAACCACGCCTTCGTAGCGCTTCGCCTCGCTCTCGACCGGCGGCTGGACCTGCAGCTGCATGTCCGCCTGATGCTCGGCCTCGCTGACATGCCGGCCGCAGCTGCAGCCGCCGCGGTGAAGCCTGCGGTTCGGATCGAAGGGATTGTCGAAGGTGGACATGACGCCTCCTGCCTATTGCTGAGGCAAACGGAGCAAGGAGCGTGCCATTCTCTGAACAAGGCGAATATTCAATCAGCTCCGCGGGTTCCGGGTTTGATGGACCACCACGAAAATTCGTAGTATACGAGAATTCGTAGATAAATTACGAGATTTCGGAGTTCGACATGGAGTTCGCTTCGCAGGCGCCTGCGGCAGTTCGCGAAGGCGACCTGCGCACCCTCGCCTTCGATTACCTGGCCGAGCCCACCCTGCTGCTCGATCCCCAGGCCGACCAGATCATCGACGCCAATCCGGCCGCCTGCACCCTGCTCGGCTACGACCGCGCGCTGCTTCGCGACACCAAGATCAGCGCATTGCATGCCGATCAAATGCCCGCGCTGATCGTCTTCACCGAGGCCGTACTGGAAAAAGGCTCCTGGTGGACCGATGCGTTGACCCCGCGCCACGCCACCGGGCAGCAATTGCGGCTGGAATATTCGGGATCGCGGCTGCCGCACGAGGGGCGCATGCTGATGCTGCTCGGCATGAGCGATCTCGAGCAGCGCCGCCGCCGTTACGTCGATGCCACGGCCGAGGACCACATGCGGAGCGGGCTCGAGGCCTGGCAGCGCGTCGAGCGCGTCTTCCAGGATATCGAGCGCGAGAACCAGCTGATCCTGCGCGCGGCAGGCGAAGGCATCTACGGCGTCAACGCGGAAGGCAAGACCACCTTCGTCAATCCCGCCGCCGAGCGCATGCTCGGCTGGGCCGCCGACGAACTGGTCGGCAAGGAAATCCACCCGATCGTTCATCACACCTATCCCGACGGCACCCACTATCCGGATCACGATTGCCCGATCTATGCGGCATTCCGCGACGGCGCGGTTCACACCGTCGACGGCGAGGTGTTCTGGCGCAAGGACGGCACGCCGGTGTGGGTCGAGTACACCTCGACGCCAATCCGCGACCGCGGCGTGGTGGTCGGCGCGGTGATCGTGTTCCGCGACGTCAGCCAGCGCCGCGAAGCCGACGAGAAGCTGCACGCCGCGCTTGCCGAGGTCGACCGGCTGCGCGAACGGCTGGAGCAGGAGAACGCCTATCTGCAGGAGGAAATCCGCATCGAGACCAATCCGCGCGGCATCATCGGCCAGAGCGAGGCGATCCAGAAAACGCTGCGCCAGGTCAAGCTGGTGGCGCCGGCCACCGCCGCCGTGATGATCAGCGGCGAGTCCGGCACCGGCAAGGAGCTGATCGCGCGCGCCATCCACGAAGCGAGCCAGCGCCGCGACCGGCCGCTGATCCGCGTCAACTGTGCGGCCATCCCGCGCGAGCTGTTCGAAAGCGAGTTCTTCGGCCATGTCAGGGGCGCCTTCACCGGCGCGCTGCGCGACCGCATCGGCCGCTTCGAGCTTGCGGACGGCGGCACGCTGTTCCTCGACGAAGTCGGCGAAATTCCGCTGGAGCTTCAGGGCAAGCTGCTGCGCGTGCTGCAGGAAGGCAATTTCGAGCGCGTCGGCGAGGAACGCACGCGCACCGTCGACGTGCGTCTGATCGCCGCCACCAACCGCGACCTCAAGCTGGAGGTGCAGCGCGGACGGTTTCGCGAGGACCTGTACTTCCGCCTCAACGTGTTCCCGATCGAGTCGGTGCCGCTGCGCGAGCGACGCGAGGACATTCCGCTGCTGGCGCAGCACTTCCTGATGAGCGAAAGGACCGAGCCGAAGTCGGGCCTCAGGCTTTCGGAAGGCGACGTCCGGCGCCTGTCGCGCTACGACTGGCCGGGCAATGTCCGCGAACTGCAGAACGTGATCGAGCGCGCCGCGATCCTCGCGCAAAACGGCCGGCTGCGGATCGACCTGCCGGATGCGCCGGGACCGAAACCGGCCACGGGCGGCGAGCGTCAAAGCAGCGACGAAAGGCCCGCGGTGATGACATCGACCGAGCTTCGCGATCTCGAGCGCAGCAACATTCAGGCGGCGCTGACGGCGTGCAACGGGAAAGTGTTCGGCGCGAACGGCGCCGCCGCCCTGCTCGACGTCAAGCCCACTACGCTGGCATCGCGCATGAAGGCGCTCGGGCTGGCACCCGCCCGCACGCGGCAAGCGGGCCTGCAATAATCACCGGCGTCAGGCCGACTTCCTGATCTTGAAGCTCGTGAGATAGTCGTCGGGCTTGGCCGGATCGAAGGTCTTGCCCATCACCGAGAAGGACTTGTAAGCGCTCGCCGGCGGCGTCAGCCCCATTTCGGCCATCACCTTGGCGGTGTCGGTCGCCAGATACACCTGTTCGGCTACCGTCTTGTAATCGACATCGCCCTTGATCTGGCCCCAGCGCTTCATCTGCGTCAGCATCCACACCGCAAAGGACTGCCAGGGGAACGGATCGAAGTCGACACGTTTCGGATCAGTCTTCACGCCGCCGAGCCCGTCGGCATAGGTGCCGGTCAGCACCTGCTCCAGCACGGTGACCGGCGCGTTGATGTAGTTCGCGGGCGCTATCGCCTCGGCGATCTGCTTGCGGTTCTCCGCCTTGGCGGCATAGCCGGTGGCGTCGACGATGGCGCGGGTCAGCGCCGCAAAGCTGTTCGGCGACGTCGTGATGAACTCCCTGCTGGCGGCAAAGCTGCAGCAAGGATGCCCGTCCCAGATTTCCTTCGAGAGGATATGAAGGAAGCCGACGCCGTCATAGATCGCGCGCTGGCAGATGTTGTCCGGGGCGAGGAAGCCGTCGATGTTATCGGCGCGCAGGTTGGCCACCATTTCCGGCGGCGGCACCGAGCGCAGCTGCACGTCGGTGTCCGGATCGATGCCGTGCTCGGCGAGAAAGTAGCGCAAGAGATAATTGTGCATGGAATAGTCGAAGGGAATGGCAAACTTCATGCCCTTCCAGTCCTTGGGGTCGCGCCGGTCCTTGTGCTTGGTGGCGAGCGTGATGCCCTGGCCGTTGACGTTCTCGATCGCCGGCACCGTGAACGGGACCGGCTGCGCACCGAGCCCGAGCGAGATCGCGATCGGCATCGGCGCCAGCATGTGGGAAGCGTCGTATTCCTTGTTGATGGTCTTGTCGCGGATCACGGCCCAGCCGGCCGTCTTCACCACCTCGACGTTCAGCCCGTGCTTCGAATAGAAGCCGAGCGGCGCTGCCATGATGATCGGCGTCGCGCAGGTAATCGGGATGAAACCAACCTTGAGATCCTTCTTTTCCGGTGGACCGCCGGCGGCGAAAACCTCCGTTGCGGCCTTGATCGGGAAGAACTGCGAGACGGCGGCAAGCGCGGTGGCAGCACCGACCGATTTCAGGAAGGCGCGGCGCGCCATGTCCTGCGGGAACACCGCACGCATGACGGCTGACGCGACGACGCTCTCGTATCGCTTCTCCTCGCTCGGAGGCGGCGTAGCAGGCTCACAGCGCAGGGTGCGCTCGGCGTATCGATGCTCGGCGGCCGAGCGGTGCTGACCGCAAACGCAACCGAGCTCGCGCCCGGAATCGAAGGGATCGTCGAAGGTGGACATGCTGCGCCCCTTTGTTTGACCGGTGCATGCGCGAGCCTCGATCCCGCCGCGATCCGGAACAATTCGCCAAGGTCCGGCCGCGTCGCACGGCCGGACGCCGATTGGTCATGCAGTTTCTATGCCGCCTTGTCGGTCACGCGGGACGTCGCCGGTGATCCTTCGTCGATCGGCAGCGCGGGATCGCGCGACCATTCGTTCCAGGACCCGAAATACATCCGCACGTCCTTCACGCCCGCGTTCTTGAGCGCAAGGAAGGTATTCGACGCCCGCGCGCCCTTGAAGCAGTAGAGATAAACCGGCGTGTTCGGGGAGATGCCAACGGTAGCGCACTCCGCCAGGATTTCGTCCTTGGACTTGAAGCGCGGCCCTTCGCCGGTCGGCTTCATCATCCGGTACCATTCCAGCCAGACCGCGCCGGGAATGCGGCCCTTGCGCGGGCAGAAATCCTTCCCATAAGGAGACGAGCTATCGCCGATCCACTCGTCGACGTCGCGCACGTCGAGGATGGCGATGCCGGGCTTGCCGAGCGCCGCGAGCATCGTCTTGGCGTCGATCAGGATGTCGCCGGCTTCCGGCACAATCGGGAACGAGGCCTTCACCGGGCTCGGCACCTCCTTCGTCGTCGGCAGGCCCGCAGCCGCCCAGGCGTCGTAGCCGCCATGCAGCACCTTCACCCTGGGATAGCCGAGCATCGTCAGCAGGTAGTAGCCGCGGCAGGACTGGCCGAAGCCGGAATTCATCGACTGCTCGTAGATGATTGCGGTTTCCTTGCCGGACAAGCCCGCCGCGCCGAACGCATCGGCGAACTTCGTCTTCAGCTCCTGCATGCCTTCCGGCGTCGAGGTCGCCAGATACGTGAATATCTCGTGCACGTTCACCGCGCCCGGCAGGTGGCCGGCGGCATAGGCGTCCGGATTGCGCGTGTCGATGACCACGCACGGTTCCTTCTTGATGAATTCGGCGAGTTCGCCGACAGTAATCAGAACGTCCGTCATGGCAGGCCTCTCCTGTTGTGGTGGTTGCAGTCGGGTCGAACCGAAGCGCGTCGTCAGAACTCCGCCAGCATCTTGCGAAGCTGCTTGGTGGCGGGCGTGACGATGGCGACGAAATAGGCTTCGCGGAGCCGACGCTGGGCGCGGTGACCCTTCAGGTAGCCGCGCGCGCCGCAATGGAGCATCGCCGCGTGCGCAGCCGCGACCGCAGCGTCTCCCATCCGCAGGCGCAGCGCGACGACACGGCGCCAGTAACTTTCGTCCGCATTGTAGGGATCGGCGGCGAGCGTCATCCCCTCCTTCTCGAATTCGGCGTAGAGCTCGCGGAACTGCGCCGGCTGTTGCGGCAGATAGCGGTTGACATGGCCGAGCATTGGGTCGACCTCGTCCATGATGTCGATGCAGTCCTTCATCAGGCCGAGCGCCATGCCGGCCTGCAGCAGGATGAAGCCGGCGCGGATTTTCTTGACGAAAGGCCCCGCCTCTTCGGCGAGTATCAGCTCGTCCGGCACGAAGACATCCCGGAACTGCACGCCATAGGTGCCGGTGCCGTCCATCGCAAGGAATGGCTTGCAGGGCTGCAACGCGATCGCGGGATCGGCGCAGTCGGCGAGGAACATCACGATGCCGCCCGGCTCGTCCTCGCGCTCGAAGATGGTGCCGAAGAAATGATCGGGCCCGAGATTGGACACCCAGGGCAATGCGCCCCTGACGATGTAGCCGCCCTCGACCTTGCGGCCCTTCAGTTTGAGTTTCTCGATGCCGAAGAAGCTCTTCATGGGGTTGGAGAGCCCGGTGCCGCCGAGCACACGTCCGGAGGAAAAGCTGTCACCGAAGCGAGCGGCAAGCTTCGCGTTGCTCGAATTCGCGGCGTACCAGACCAGCGTGTTCTGGCACCAGGCCATGAAGGCGGTGGCACCGCAGACCTCTCCGATCGCGGCCATCGAATGGATGGCGCAGCGCAGGTCGGCGGCCCCTTGCTGCGGGACATGGCTGCCCCAGGCGCCGATCTTGCCGAGGCTGCGCAGCACGTCAGCCGGATAGACCGTACCCTCGTCGATGGCCGGGGCCAGCGGCGAGAGTTCCTGACGCGCAATGCGCGCCACCTCGCCGACAATGGAAGGTGCGGGCCGGTCGACAGTTTCGACCCGCGATAAAGCCAGTGAACCCATGATCGCCTCCCGCACCTTTCCGTTGCCTAGATTCCGACTTCGAGATTGACGGGGCGGGTAAAGGTGTTGGCGACGGGCGACCATTTCTTCACGTGCGCGACCAGCGCACTGATCTCGTCCGGCGAGATACCCTCACATTCCATCTCGACCTTGACGCGCACGTCGGTGAAGCCGACCGGCTTCTCGCTGACGTCGCCGGTGCCCCACACCGCCGTGATGTTGAGATCGCCCTCGAGCTCGAGCTCGAGCTTGTTGACGATCCAGCCGCGGTGCACGGCATTGGCGTGCAGCCCGACCGCAAGGCAGGAGCCGAGCGCGGCGAGCGAGGCTTCCGAGGGATTGGGCGCGGTGTCGTCGCCGAGCAGGCCCGGCGGCTCGTCGACGATATAGGGCGCGAGATTGCGGATGTAGTTGGCGTGGCGGAACTTGCCCTCGGCAACGGTCTTGCACTTCAAGGTCTTGATCACCTTGGGGTTGGCCTTGCCGTTGGCGATGAGCTGCTCCAGCCCGCCCTTGTCGATGGGCGCGAGGCAGCCTGTGAGCACTGTTTTTTGAGCGACCGCAGTCATCAGTTTCTCTCCCGCGGAGTTAGGATACCGAACGGTCTGTTTCCTGCATAAGCCGTGCCAGAGGCGCACCACGCCAAAAGGCCAAGCGATGCAGGCCGTTAGCCTGCCTTGCCCGCGGATTGATCAGCGCGTGCCTGCTCACATGCGATGCAGATGCTGCCGCCGCAGCGATTGTTTTGAGCAGGGGCAAGATGCAGCTTGATGATTTTGTCGCGTTCCGATTTATTGAAGCGCATGGGCAAATCAGCTTCGAGGAAGAAGAGCGCCGCGTTCGCTCCTGCCGATGACGAATCGGCGCGCGGACGTTTGCTGGCTGCGGCGACGCGGCTGTTTTGCAAGGACGGCATCAACGCGACCGGCATCGACGCCATCATCGACGAAGCCGGCACGGCGAAGACCACGCTCTACAAATTGTTCGGCTCCAAGACCAACCTCGTCCACGCCGTGCTCGAGAGCGAAGGCAAGCAATGGCGCGAATGGTTCATCGGCGCCATCGAGGCCGGCGGCGGCGACGCGCAGACGAAGCTGATGCGCATCTTCCCCACGCTCAAGACCTGGTTCGCCGAGGATCGCTTCTACGGCTGCCCCTTCATCAATGCGGTGGCCGAGCACGACAAGGACCAGAAGCAGTTCCGCAACATCGCGCTACGCCACAAGAAGGTCGTGCTCGCTCATATCGAAAGGCTCGCGTCCGAAATGGGCGCAGCCGAACCCGCGCTGTTCGCGCATCAGCTGGCGCTTTTGATCGACGGCGCGATCGTCGCCGCCATGGTGTCGCGCGACCCCAGCGTTGCGGATACGGCCGCACTCGCCGCGAGATCGCTGTTCGGCCCGGCGAAGACGAAGCGGCCGAAGCGCCCGGCCGCGGCGATCGAACTGGCGGCGGTCTAGCCTCCGCCAGTCAGGCATTTCTGCAAGCGGACGAGTTGGGTCTCGATATCGCTTTCGATTTCTGCGGTCGCAATGCTGACCACCCGATAGTCCCGCTGTTCGAGCCACGCCTTTCGCGCCGCCCGGTCGGCGACAATCGCCTCCGACTCGTCCGGGTTGACCAGTTCGATGGCGAGGCGATGTACCAAGGAGACAAAATCGGGAATCTGGCGGCCTACCGGCGTCTGCCGCTTGAACTGGCCGGCGAAGCGGCGATCCTTGGTCAGCGCCTGCCACAGGATGCGCTCGGCGTCGGTCGGGTTTCGCCGCAGCAGGCGCGCCAGCCCCTTCAGGGTGCTGCCGCTGTCCGAGACTGCACCGCTCTGCTGGCCCTGCTCGGCGAGCAAAGCCCGCAGCCGGGTCGCCTGCTGCCCGTCGAGCACCCCGCCCTTGGCCGGTCCCTTGCGCCCCTCGGCGATCGCCATCACCACGCCGTGCAGGGTGTGCATGTCCTGCTTGGTCGGCTCCATGCGGGTGAAGATGTTGCGCAGGTTCACCAGCATGGTGTCGCGCTTCTCGCGCGGGCGCAGGAATTCGACCTTGTCGAGCTCGCGCACGAGGTTTTCGAAGAAGGCGTCGATCTGGTGGTGGGAGGCCCGCTCGGAGCGCTCGGGCATGGCGAACGGCAGTTCGCCTGATGTCGCGAGCCTGAACCATTCATAGCCCATCAGCAGCACGGCCTGCGCCAGGTTGAGCGAGGCAAAGCCGGGGTTGACCGGAAAGGTCACGATCCGGTTGGCGAGCGCCACCTCCTCGTTGGTCAGCCCGGCGCGCTCCCGGCCGAACAGGATGCCGGCTCCACCGCCCGCGGCGATGTGACCGACCATTTCGCGCGCGGCAGCCTCCGGCGCCATCACGGGCTTGGCCTGGTCATGGGCGCGCGCCGTGGTGGCAAAGACGAGGTCGAGGTCGGCAACGGCCGCCTGCAGCGTGTCGTACAACTCGGCCTTCTCCAGGATGTAGTCCGCCCCGGCGGCAGCGCGCTGGGCGGCGATGTTCGGCCAGCCGTCGCGCGGCTTGACGAGACGCAGCCGGGAGAGCGCAAAATTTCCCATGGCGCGCGCGGCCATGCCGATGTTCTCGCCGAGCTGCGGCTCGACCAGGATGACGACGGGACCCGCGAGGTCGGGAGCTGATTTGGTCCTGTCCGTTCCGGACATCACTTCATTTCCTGATTCAACTTCCGAAGATTCTGAATCAGGGTCTCAACGGCCCTGCCCATCCTCTTTCGCCCCCGTTTGCCTGTTCGGCCGAAATTCTCAAGGGGAATAATCACGTTAGCGGCGGCTTTGGAAGTTGGGCCGGAAGCCGGATTTGCGGTCCGGAAGGGCCTGCCCGGAGCCCTTCGGGCCCGCGCTCCAACCGAAGGCATCTCGGCCAAAGGATGGGCTTAAAGTGCATACCCGCATCGCTTCCGCCCGGGCACGGGCAGTGCTATAGCCCCGCCATAATCCCGCCCACCCCGCCCCAAAAACGCGCTGTTCCCAAGAGGCTTCTTCCGACATGGCAAAAATCAAGGTGTCCAACCCCGTCGTCGAGCTCGATGGCGACGAGAT
>CAZDEZ010000085.1:0-16362 GCA_964504705.1 uncultured Bradyrhizobium sp. | reverse complement strand
GCGACTGGATCATCGATTCCAGCATTTGCGTTGCGATCACCACCGGCTTGCCGGCACGGCGCGCCATCCGCGTCATCTGTTTCTGCAGGCTCGGCACGCGCTCCAGCGGCAATTCCACGCCGAGATCGCCGCGCGCCACCATCAGCGCATCCGACGCATCGATGATGTCGGCGAGACGATCGATCGCCTGCGGCTTCTCGATCTTGGCCATCACGCTGGCGCGCCCGCGGATCATCCGCTTGGCTTCCTTGACGTCCTCGGCGCGCTGCACGAAGGACAGCGCGATCCAGTCGATGCCGGTGGTGACCGCAGCCTCGAGGTCCTCGCGGTCCTTCGGCGTCATCGCCGAGACCGGCAGATCGGTGTCGGGCAGGCTGACGCCCTTGCGGTCGCTCATCTTGCCGCCGACCACCACCCGCGTCACCGCGCGCTCGGGCGAGGTCTCTTCGGCGATAAGCCGCACCTTGCCGTCGTCGAGCAGCAGGGCATGGCCGGGGCGAAGCGCGGCGAGGATCTCCGGATGCGGCAGGTGCACGCGGTTCTTGTTGCCCGGCGACTTGTCGGAATCGAGCGTAAAGCTCTGGCCGTTGTTGAGCTGCGCCGCACCGCCTTCGAACTGGCCGAGCCGCAGCTTCGGTCCCTGCAGGTCGACCAGGATGCCGATCGGGCGGCCGTAACTCGACTCGACCTTGCGGATGGTCTTCACCAGTTCCCGCATCTTGTCATGCGGGGTGTGGCTCATGTTGATGCGGAACACGTCGGCGCCTGCCTCGAACAGCTTGCGGATCATCGCGCTGTCGGAGGAGGCAGGCCCGAGGGTTGCGAGGATCTTGATCCGGCGCAGGCGCCTCATTGTTTCTTACCCGGCGTTTGCGGCAGACCCGGCGCGCCGGCCGGCGGATTGGGTAATCCGGGCAGGCCGGGTCCGCCCGGCCCGACCGTTCCGGGGATCCCGGGCACGCGTTGCGATGGCTGCTCGTTGGCCTCCGTCAGCTGCACCGTCCAGGAACGCTGCTCGCCGGTGTCGACCTCGAAGAAGCCGGTGCGGTCGAAGCCGCGCGCCAGGCAGTTCTCGGCACCCTTGATGGTGAATTCCTTGTCGCGCGAGCACATGAACGCCTGTCCCGACCATTCGCCGCCGCGATCGTAATCGAGCGCGTAAATGTAGTAGAACCGCGCGACGAGGTTGCCGCGCAGCAGTGTCTCGCAACTGCGCGACGAAACGTTCCACCAGCCCTCGGTGGTCCAGCCGTCGGCGTCCTTGTAACCGAGCGCGATACCGACCCGGCTGGGGGTGTTGTTGCAGAGGCGAAAGTCGGCCGCTGCAGGATTGTTCCCCAGGCACAGAAGGGCGAGCCCCAGCGACAGGCTGGCGGCAAGTCGGGTCATGAGGCGTGTGGAAGGTGCAAGACCGCGGAAAATCATGTCGCGAGGCTATATCGATTCATTGACGATTTCGCGTGTGGGGGTGGAACTGTCAACGCTGGGTCGACCCATTTTGGGTGCAGTTACGTGAATTTCGCCCGTTTGGGTGCAGTTTTGCGCTGCGATGTGGCAAAATATGTGACAATTGCTAAATCGAATGAACGGGACCAATGCGAGGAAGCGGCCATGACGATCGATGACAAGACCCGCACCGAACTCGAGGCTGCGGTATTCCGCCGCCTGGTCGAGCATCTGCGCGGCCGCACCGACGTTCAGAACATCGAGCTGATGAATCTCGCCGGGTTTTGCCGCAACTGCCTGTCGAACTGGATGAAGGATGCCGCCGACGCCAAGGGGGTCGGCCTCTCGAGGGACGAGAGCCGCGAGGCGGTCTACGGCATGCCCTATGAGGAGTGGAAGGCGAAGTACCAGGGCCCCGCCACGCCGGAGCAACTGGAGGCGATGAAGAAGGTTCATCCGCACGGCCACTAGGATTTTGCCGAACGACGGAGCTTTTCCACGGCTCTTTTTGCCGGCGCGCCTTAGCTGTGGGTGCTTCTGTGGATGACGCGATGCTTCCTTGACGGGAGGCCGTGAAAAAATCGAGGGTCGAACCGGAAAAGCGTCGTGCGCTCCGGCACGCGCCGCTCGATTTTCAACCGTCAGTTCCCTCCAGGAGTACACGATGGCCACGCCTGCCGCCGTTCAGGAAGAAGCGCCTGCGACACGATTTGCCAAGGATCAGCTCAAGGCCATTATCGAGCGCATCGAGCGGCTGGAAGAAGAGAAGAAGACGATCTCGGACGATATCCGCGACGTCTATGCCGAAGGCAAGGGCAACGGCTTCGACGTCAAGGCGCTGCGCCAGATCGTCCGCCTGCGCAAGCAGGATCCCAACGAGCGTGCCGAAGCCGAGACGATTCTCGAAACCTACATGCAAGCGCTGGGGATGATCTGAGGCGATAACTTCTCCACCGGTCCGTCCCTGCGCAAGCAGGGACCCCATAACCACAAGTGCTTGCGGTGAAAGCACGCTGGAGCTCCAGCGTGCTTTTCACGCGCAGCTGTGGTTATGGGGCCTCGCGTTCGCGAGGACGACAGGCGAATTTGTGGAAAGAGTTTGCGCCTTACCGCAGGGCCGCGGTGCGCATCACGAACGACATCGTCTCGAGCCGCGCTGTCGCCGAGCCGGTGAAGCGGTCGGTGACCAAGCCGAGCGCCGGATCGGCGGAGAAGGTCATGGCAACCATCGCCTGCGGCTTGACGAAATGCTGCCGCATCAAGGTGAGGTCGGCATCACCGAACACGGTGACCGACATCGACGTACTCGCGCTCGGCGCCAGCATCATCACGCGCAGCCAGGTCTCGTTGTTGCCCCTGGAGGCGGCGAGCCGGGCCGAGGTCGCGACCATGCCGCCATTGCCGATTCCCTGGCCGCTCTTGGCGACCACGGTGGTGACGTCGTTGACGGCCATCGAATTGCGCGTCGGAGCCGCCGGACGGGCGCTGCGCGGGATCGGCGCGCTGGCGGCGACCACGTTGGCGCGGTCCACCGGCGATGCCGCGGCCGGCGCGTAGGCCATCGCCTTGTTGAAGTTCTCGGTGACGCTGGCGGTCGGCTGCGGGTCGGCCGCATTGACCGCCTTGCGGGCGTTGAGGGCAGCGATCTGGGCGGGACTGGCCTGCTGCGGGGCGGGGATGTTGTCCCAGAAACCGCGGGCGTTGATGATGTCGGCGGGCGTCTGCGGGGCGGCGGGGCCTTGCGGCTTCGCCTCGACGGCGGCGGATGCAGCCGGCGCAGGCTTCGGCGCGGGAACGATCTTGGCGTCGGCGGACGCAAGCTGCAGGGTCGAGGCGGCGGGCCTGGCAGGTTTCTCGGCTGCCTTGGCGGGCGCCGCCGCGACCACCGTGGTCTTGACCGGTTTCTCCACCTTCGCGGCAGGGGCGGGGACGACAGCCTCGTCTTCCTCGTCGGCAGCGGACTTGCCCTTGAACAGGGCGGCCAGGAAGTTCGTCGGCTTGCTGGCGACCTGAATTTCCTCGCCGTTGCCGCGGCGGTCGAGGTCGGCCCGGGCGAGTTCATAGCCCTTCATCGGACCGTTGGTGGACTGGTGCACGGTGCGGCCGTCCGGGAACACCTTCGACAGCTGGGCATAGGTCATGCGCGGCCAGTGCCGCACGCTGCCGGTATCGAGATGCACGAAAGGCGAGCCGGAGGTCGGATAGAAGCCGACGCCGCCGCGCTGCTGGCGCAGGCCCGCGTAGCGAATTTGCTCCAGTGCAACGCCCGGGATGAAGAAGTCGATCGCGTGCCCCAGCATATGCTGGCTGTGACGGGCCACGCCGGAAGACCGGCGGCGGAGCATGGCGTTGGTGGCGGGGGAGCGGTAGGAGGAGATGATGTTGATCGGCTGCTTGCCGTCGACGTCGCGGTAGACTTCCCAGAGGATGTCGAACAGGCGACGATCCATCTCGGTCTTTTCCTGGTTGCGCCAGTCGCGCAGCAAGTGGTTGAGCTGCTTCAGCGCCTCCTCGTCATAGCGCCCGTTGCGCTTGAAGGTGACGGTGAGGTCTTCGCCGGAATGGGTGTGGTGGAAGGAGAGGGTGCGGGTCTCGTTCAGCGCGGTGGCGTCGCGGACGGCTCCGGCTCCGGCGAGCAGCATCAAGGCCGTAAGGCCGGCGCGGTATCCGACCTTTTGCGAACCGAGCGGTTTGATTTGGCGCGCGAAGACAGCCAGCAAGCGAAGCCCACCCAAGTGACGACCGGTCGAGAAACCCCTTCGCAACCCCGCGAAGCGAAAGAGCGTGAACGCAGTCTTAATGCGGGAGGGTTAACTGAACGTTTACCATCCCACCCCCAAGTCGGCTTTAACCTAACCCGCCAAGTGTGGCGAAAAAGTGCCTTGGGCCTATCCGACGGTGGAGAATGGTTAACGTAAACGGCCCCGCCTGGAGGGCGAGGCCGTTGATTTACCTCAACTTTCCATTCAGTCGGCGTGGGCTGTGATTAGCGGGTAATCACCCGTCGCTGCTGCTGTTGCTGACGGCCGACCGGGGCAGGCGGGGTCGGCGGCCCGAACAGGCGTTCGAAGAAGGACGGACCGGAATAGCCGTCGTTGAAGGCGACGTTGGACGGCAGCGAGGAGCTGCTCGGCCGACCGTAGCTTGGCTGCGCACGGGCGACCACGTTCTCGAGGTCGCGGCCGCGGCTGCCCTTCAGCAAGGCCAGCATGCCGGCGTCGCGGCCGTAGATGTCCTTGCGGATCTGCAGCTTGCCGGCGTCATCCACGAAGGCGGTCTGGTAGGTGATGTTGACCGGAATCGGGGTCGGGAATTTCAGGTCGATCTCGGAACGGCCGTACATGCTGCGGATCTTCTCCGGCGTGTAGCCGCCGCTCGGCATGGTGATGTTGAGCAGTGTTGCGGCGTACTGGTCCGGGTTCTGCACGCGCATACAGCCATGGCTGAAGGCGCGCTCCTCCTTGGCGAACAGGTGCTTGTCCGGCGTGTCGTGCTGATAGACCAGGAACTTGTTCGGGAAGTTGAAGCGAATGCGGCCGAGCGCATTGGCTTCGCCTGGCGGCTGCGAAATGTGGATCCCGCCGTCGCGGGTGCGCTCCAGCCGCAGGCCCATGCGCTGCAACACCGTCGGGTCCTGCTGCAGGGCCGGCAGGTATTCGTTGTAGATGATCGAAGGCGGCACGTTCCAGGTCGGGTTGACCGTGATGAACTTCATCGTCTCGGTCAGCATCGGGGTGGCGTGGTTGCCCGGCTTGCCGGTCACCACGCGCGTGGTCCAGACCTGCGAGCCGCCCTGCATGACCTTCAGCGTGAAGTCGGGGACGTTGAGGATCACATAGGCATCGTTCAGATTTTGCGCGCCGAGCTGACGCGGCAGCCAGCGCCAGCGCTCCATGTTGACCACAACGGTGTCGATGATCTTGTCGCGCTTCGGGCTGTTGAGCGCCTTGACGGTCTTGTCGTCGAGCACGCCGGTGGCTTTGAGGTCGGCGCTCTCCTGGAACTTGCGAACCGCTGCGGCGACCTTCTCGTCGTACCTGGTGTCGTCGGGGTTGTCGGCGATGCCGAGCTTGGCGCGCAGCTGCGGCACGCGCGAGTCCTCCGGAATCACCGCAGGCTGCTTCTTGGTGGCCGCCTTGTAGGCCAGCGCCGGGCCGTCGGCGATGGTGGCGACGGGGCCGTCGCCCTGGCCGCGCAGTTCGGCCAGCTTTGCCTTCAGCTGCTTGTAGAGCTTGTGCGGCGGGTTGTAGCTCTCGAGCGCCGCGGAGGCGTCCCTGGCGCCGGTGACGTTCGCCAGCACTTCCGCCGGGTCGGTCGGATGCTCCGGATAGAGGATGTCGTAGGCGACCTGCGAATAATGCATGCGGCCGCTCTGCGCCTGGCGAGCATAGTCGAGCATGCTGGAGGTGAGCTTGAGCTCGGCGTCCGCCAGCGCCTCGGGCGTCGTCGCCGCGGCGAAATCCGGCACCGGATAGTCGGACACATTGAGGCCTTCGGAAGCCGCGTCCTTGAGCCGCGCGATCACGCCCCTGGCGGTCGCGGTCAGGCTGCCGGCCGACGTCCACACCGGGGCGTATTCGCGGCCCGAGTAGAATTTCTCGACCGCCTGGCGCTCGCCCTTGCGATCGAACAGGCGCAGCGTCTTGGCCGCCAGCTGTTCGCGCAGCCTGTCGGCAACCGGCTGGTCCGCCGCCGGAACGGTGCTCGCCGTCTTGACCGGTTCAGCCGCGGGCGCCGCGGCCGTCGCCGGCGCCTGGGTTGCTGCCGGGGCCGTCGTGGTGGCGCTCTCGAGCTTGGGCGCCTCGGCGGGCTTTGCCTCGGCCGCCGGTGCCGCTGCGGTCGTGGCGGACCTGGTCTCGGCCGGCTTCGGGTCGGTGTTGGCGGTCGCGCGCGGCAGCTGAACCTGCTTCGGCGGCACCGACGCGGTTGCGTCCATCCTGAAATCGTTGGCGGTCGGCGGCGGCAGGTTGGCGGGCTGCGGGACCGGGATTGCTGCCTCGATCGCGAGTTCGGCGGCGCTGCGCGGCGCACCGGACTGGGCCAGCGCCGACGTCGCCGCCACCGTGAGGAAGGTAGCCGCGACGGCCATCAATGCGCGGTCAAATCCGCCATGGCGCTTCGAACTATCACGCATCGTCAAACCCCCTTGGGCGAAGCTGTCCCGGCAGCGAGACAGATCGAAAATCGTTTGCCTCAAGCCAGCATGACGCGCCGGCCTCGTTCCCCGTTCGAATCGCCATGCACGCGCGCATGAGAGTCAACCCGGACGATACATGCGCCGTTCTCAAGCAGCTAGTTGAGGCCGGTGCAACTCACGACAAACTGACCTCAAACGACCCTTTTTGTTCGGGATTGCGCGCTTTTGCCACGCTATCCGCCTTTTGTCTGTCACCTGCAAGCCACGGTCCGGGGCCTTCCGGGGCGGAGGGCCGGCCCCGAAAGTGCCGCCACCGCAGCCCGCGAATTCCGAACTGGCTCAGCCGGCGTCATCCGCGTTGCCGGGCTCGTTCTCGGCGGCTTCGTCGAGCTTGCGATAGAGCGTGGAGCGGCCGATCTTGAGCCGCCGTGCGACCTCCGACATCTGTCCGCGATAGTGCGAGATCGCAAACCGGATGATTTCGTTCTCGAGTTCTTCCAGCGGCCGTATGTCGCCGGCACCGGTCAGCATCGCCAGCGTGCCTGCAGCGGGCAGCGGCGCGATCGGTATTTCATTACCCGAAACCATCGTGGGTGCCGTCGAAGGGGCAAGCACCAGCGGCTCGGCATGGGGATTGATGGCCGACACGTGCGCGGCGCCTTGCGGGAAGTCGGCAAGGCCCAGCTGGTCGCCTTCGCTCATGACGACGGCGCGGTACACCGCGTTCTCCAGCTGACGGATGTTGCCGGGCCAGTCGAGCTGCGAGAGATAGGCCATCGCCTCGCCGTCGATCGCCGTGATCGGCCGGTTCTCCTCGGCGCAGAAGCGAGCGAGGAAATGGCGGAGCAGATGCGGGATGTCCTCGCGACGCTGGCGCAGGGGCGGGATCGTCAGCGGCAGTACGTGCAGGCGATAGAACAGGTCTTCGCGGAACTGCCCTGCCTTGACGAGGTCGAGCAGTTTCCGGTTGGTCGCCGAGACGATGCGGACGTCGACCTTGACCGACTTGCGTCCGCCGACGGCCTCGATGGTGCCTTCCTGCAGCGCGCGCAGCAGTTTCACTTGCGCCGCCAGCGGCAATTCCCCGACCTCGTCGAGGAACAGCGTGCCGCCGTGCGCCTCGAGGAATTTGCCGGTATGGCGCTCGGTCGCGCCGGTGAACGCGCCCTTCTCGTGGCCGAACAGGATCGACTCCACGAGGCTGTCCGGGATGGCGCCGCAATTGACGGCGACAAAGGGCTTTGCCTTGCGCTCGCCGCTGCCGTGGATGGCGCGTGCGAACAACTCCTTGCCGACGCCGGACTCGCCCTCGATCAGCACGGGAATGGAGGAAGTCGACGCCTTCTGCGCGATGCGCAGCACGCCGGCCATCGCTTCAGAGCGGGTGACGATGTCGGAGAAAGTCAGCCGGCCCTCGCGGCTGTGCCGGATGCGCTGCAATTCGCCCTTCAGTGCCGAGGCGTTGAGCGCGTTGCGCAGCGATACCTGCAATCGTTCGACGCCAACGGGCTTGACCACGAAGTCCTGCGCGCCGGCGCGCATCGCGGAGACGACGTTGTCGATGCCGCCATGGGCGGTCTGCACGATGACGGGAACGTTCAGTCCCGCTTCACGGATCTTCGCCAGCACCCCCATGCCGTCGAGGCCGGGCATCACGAGGTCGAGCACCAGGCAATCGATTCCCTGGCCCTCCGGGCCGGTCAGAAGTTCGACGACGGCGTCGCCGGAATCGACCACGGCGGTCTCATAGCCGCACTTCTGCACCATGTTCTCAACCAAGCGGCGCGCTACGGCGTCATCGTCGGCGATCAAGATGGTGGCAGCCATTGGCACTCCCCGCACGTTACAGACTATTTGTCCCGAATCGGGGCAATGTGGACGATGCCGATTAATGCACTCTTAAGCCTTGCCATTCGGCCCGCTCTTCGTCGCCCCCGAACAGGAGGGTGACGCGCGGCCATTGGAAATGGCCGCCGACCGCGGCGCGTTCGGGATCGATTCCTACAAGAGAAAGCTGGCCGATTTTGCGGCAAGGAACGATGGCGGCCGGCGCCCGGCGGATGCGATGCCGCGCGACCTCAGAGCCTGACGGCCGGCCACACTTCCAGTCCGCCGCGATAGATCATGTCCAGCGAGACATACAGGATGATCAGAAGGCCGACATAGGCGACCCAGCGATGGTTCTCCAGAACGCGCGCGATGAAGTTGGCGGCAAGGCCCATCAGCGCGATCGAGAGCGCGAGGCCGAAGACCAGGATCATCGGGTGCTCGCGCGCCGCGCCTGCAACGGCCAGCACGTTGTCGAGCGACATCGAGACGTCGGCGAGGGTGATCTGCCAGATGGCCTGGCCGAGTGTCTTTTGCGATGGCGCGGCGTCGACTGTGGCTACGCGCGCAGCCGAGAGGCTCTGGGGCGCCGCCTGATGGTGCGACGACTGCAACTCGCGCCACATCTTCCAGCACACCCAGAGCAGGAGAAGCCCGCCCGCCAGCAACAGTCCGATGATCTGCAGCAGTTGCACCGTGATGCCTGCAAAGCCGATGCGCAGCGCCGTGGCGGCCAGAATGCCTACCAGGATGGCCTTTTTCCGCTGGCCTTCGGGCAGTCCGGCGGCCGCCAGGCCAATGACGATCGCATTGTCGCCGGCGAGCACGAGGTCGATCATCACGACCTGGAAGAGCGCTGTCAGGGATTGGGAGGAGATCATCTCCAGCATTCGGGCCACTCCGTTTCAAAGTCCAATCCGACATCGCAGCTCAGGTGAACTGCCAGAGGGGCCCGGTCTTGGATGTGCACGTTCGACGAGCCGCAGGCAGGCTGCGGCGGCTTGTTCCTGTTACTCAGGTTGATTGGAAACTCCGGTGAGCCTGACCAACTGGTCCGGCTCGATCAGGACGGAAAGCACGACGCCGATGAAGGCGAGGCCGCCGGCAAGCTCGAACCACATGACGCCGAATCGGCCGCGCTGGCAGAGCAGCGCGACGCCGGCGGTCAGCGCGGCGCCCGCGAACAGCAACGTGACGACGACAGGCGCCAGCGCCTCGCTCGGCACCAGGTGACGGACGCCGAGCGCGGCGACCAGGGCGGCCAGCAGAATGCCGGCAGTCAGCTCCTGGGCGTGGGTGGTGGCGTCGCGGCGGGTCGGCCGAACAATGTGGTCGCGGTCTGCCAGAGGCATTCCTGGCCCCCCTCGGAATTGCGGAACCGGCGCCAGAATGAGATTGTGCTAGGGTGCACTACCTGTCCTGACATTCATATCGGATAGTTTAGTAATCATGAAACGAGCAAAACATCAAGATGGTTCCGCTGTACACTCGCCGGTCAAGGCCGCGCCGGATGCCCGGGAATTGCGCAAGCAGGCTGGGGATTGGCTGAAGCAGCGCAGGGCGGATGCCGGATTGTCGCAGGCCGATCTGGCTGCGCGGCTGAAGCTCAAATATTACACGTTCATTTCGCAGGTCGAGAACGGGTTCAGCCGGGTTCCAACGGAATTGATGGGCGCGTGGGCGGAGGAACTCGGCCTTGAACAGCGCGTCTTCACCAGACATCTGATAATGTATTACGAGCCGGAGCTTTACCGGCTGCTGTTTGGAGCGGAGAGCAAATGAGCGTGGTTGAGTTCGAGCGCAGGCTTGGCGCCCCGGTGTGGACCGAAACGGAGCTCAACACCATCGTGACGGCGCTGCACGCGGCCCTTGCGCCGACCCATGGCCGCAGCTGGGAGACCGACGTAACGGAGAATGGCGACAGGCAGTTTTATCTGCTGGGTCCGCGACCGGACCAGTCGTGCGAGCTTTGCCTGTCGCGAATCGGACGGCTGTACGTTCTCGAGGACGGGTCGGGCCGGCTGTTGTTCGAGCATCGAAATCTCGATCTCGTTGCCCTGCATGCACGAGCGGCGGTCTCGTCGACGCCATGGCTGATGGTGCGGGCGGTCGTGCTGTGGTGCGCGATCCGCAGCACGCTGCACGAAAAATTCGAACCGGCCCTCGTGGAGGGCGAAGAGCTTCTGGTCCATATAGCGCCGCAGCTCGCAGCTTTCGTTTGATCGCAGGATCAGGCCGGTCCCAGTCGTTCTCCCCGCCAGTTTCGAAAGTGTCCATGAACGCGAAATCATCCGCGAAATCTCGCGCCGCCAAAATGTCCCGCAAGGCCGCGACCCGAAAGGCGCCTGCCGCGAAATCGAAGACCGGCAAGCTGCCGGAGTGGAATCTCGCCGACCTCTATTCCGGCATCGACGCGCCCGAAGTCGCGCGCGACCTCGCACGGATGGATGCCGATTGCTTCGCGTTCGAGACGGACTACAAGGGCAAGCTCGCCGAATTCACTGCAAGAGAGGATGGCGGCCGCTGGCTCGCCGACGCGGTCAGGCGCTACGAGGCCATCGACGATCTGGCCGGCCGGCTCGGTTCCTATGCCGGGCTCGTGCACGCCGGCGACAGCGTCGATGCCGCGATCTCGAAGTTCTATGGCGACGTCTCCGAGCGGCTGACCGCGGCTTCCACCCATCTGCTTTTCTTCGGCCTCGAGCTCAATCGCGTCGACGATGACGTGATCGAGCGCGCGATGCAGACGCCGGAGCTCGGCCATTACCGGCCGTGGATCGAGGACCTGCGCAAGGACAGGCCGTATCAGCTGGAGGACCGCGTCGAGCAGCTGTTCCACGAAAAGGCGCAGAGCGGTTACGCCGCCTGGAACCGGCTGTTCGACCAGACCATCTCGTCGCTGCGCTTCAAGGTCGGGCCCAGGGAACTGGCGATCGAGCCGACGCTGAATTTCATGCAGGACCGCTCCGGCGAGAAGCGCAAGGCGGCGGCCAATGCGCTGGCGAAGACCTTCAAGGACAACGAGCGCACCTTTGCGCTGATCACCAACACGCTCGCCAAGGACAAGGAAATCTCCGACCGCTGGCGCGGCTTCAAGGACGTTGCGGACTCCCGCCACCTCAACAACCGCGTCGAGCGCGAGGTGGTGGACGCGCTGGTCGCCTCCGTCCGCGCCGCCTACCCGAAACTGTCGCACCGCTATTACGCGCTGAAGGCGGGCTGGTTCAAAAAGAAGAAGCTGCCCTACTGGGACCGCAACGCGCCGCTGCCGTTCGCGGCGACCGGCAGCATCGCCTGGCCGGAAGCGCAGAAGATGGTGTTGACCGCCTATCGCGGTTTCTCGCCTGACATGGCCGAGATCGCCGAGCGCTTCTTCACCGACCGCTGGATCGACGCGCCGGTCCGTCCCGGCAAGGCGCCGGGCGCCTTCTCGCACCCGACCACGCCGTCGGCGCACCCTTACGTGCTGATGAACTACCAGGGCAAACCGCGCGACGTGATGACGCTGGCCCACGAGCTCGGCCATGGCGTGCACCAGGTGCTGGCGGCGAAGAACGGCGCGCTGATGGCGCCGACGCCGCTGACGCTGGCGGAGACGGCAAGCGTGTTCGGGGAGATGCTGACGTTCAAGCGGCTGTTGTCGCAGACCAAGAACCCGAAGCAGCGCCAGGCCCTGCTCGCCGGCAAGGTCGAGGACATGATCAACACCGTGGTGCGGCAGATCGCGTTCTACACCTTCGAGCGCGCGGTCCACACCGAGCGCAAAGGCGGCGAACTCACGGCGCAACGCATCGGCGAGATCTGGCTCAGCGTGCAGGGCGAGAGTCTCGGACCGGCGATCGAGATCAAGGCGGGCTACGAGAATTTCTGGATGTACATTCCGCACTTCATCCATTCTCCGTTCTACGTCTACGCCTATGCGTTCGGCGATTGCCTGGTGAACTCGCTCTATGCGGTCTACGAGAACGCGTCGGAAGGCTTTGCCGAGCGCTATCTCGACATGCTCGCCGCCGGCGGCACCCGGCATTATTCGGAGTTGCTGCGGCCGTTCGGGCTCGACGCCAAGGACCCGAAGTTCTGGGATGGCGGGTTGTCGGTGATCGCCGGAATGATCGACGAACTCGAAACCATGCGCTGAGGCGTTCGATACCTCGAGGCGGGGGCGGAGTGGAGGATCGCATGATCGATACACCGACACGCCGTGTCATACTCGGCGCGGGAGCTTTCGCCGCCGGCTCGCTGTTCGGCATCGGCAGCCTCGCCGCCGAGACGCCGCGGGCGCCGACGCCCGCCTGCCACGACGGCGACGAGCCGACGGTGTCACAGACGGAGGGGCCGTTTTTCAAGCCGTCCTCGCCCGAGCGGATCGAACTGATCGAAGCCGGCATGGCCGGCCAGCCCATCGAACTCGTCGGCTTCGTGCTGTCGCGCAACTGCAAGCCGGTCGCGGGTGCGCTCGTGGATTTCTGGCAGGCCGACGGCAAGGGGAACTACGACAATTCCGGCTTCCGCCTGCGCGGCCATCAATTCACCGACGCCGACGGGCGCTTCCGGCTGAAAACCGTCGTTCCCGGTGTCTATCCCGGCCGTACCCGCCACATCCATGTGAAGCTGCAGCCGCGCGGCGGCCGCGTGCTGACCACGCAGCTGTACTTTCCGGGTGAGGCCAGGAACCGTTCCGACGGCCTGTTTCGCAAGGAACTGTTGATCCGAACCGCCAAGAACGAGGGCTGGCTGGCCGGCCGCTTCGACTTCGTGATCGGCTAGATCGGTTGGCGGGTGCTTCGCCCGAGCGTGCCGGGCCCGGCCGCCGGCTCGTTGACGTCGACGAAGCCGAGCATTGCGCCGAGCCGGCCGCTGGCCGGCTGGTCGAAGCCGACATCGCCGGCAAAACCTCTCGGGTTGCGGAAGGTGCCGAACAGCATGTCCCAGACCGGCAGGTCGCCGTAATTGTAGCCGTGCACGTCGCGCTGGTGGTGGATGCAATGCGCCTCCGGCCGCTGGATGAGATAGCCGAACCAGCGCGGGGTGCGGGTGTTCATGTGCTGGAAGTAACCGCAGAAGGCCGCGATATAGCCTGTCAGTGCGGCTGCCACCGGATCGAGGCCGAGAATCAGCGTGGTGGTGATCGTCGCCAGCACGAAGAAGATGATCGTCTCCAGCGGATGGAACAGCGCCGCGCCCGACATGTCCATGCGCTGGGGGCTGTGATGGATCTGGTGGAACAGCCGCCACATGATCGGGAAGGTGTGAGCGCTTCGGTGCCAACCATACAGCACCAGCGACAGAACGGCCCATCCGAGCGCCGCGCCGCCGACTACGCCGAGACCGTCGAGGTTGATCAGGCGATGCGCGTGCAGCCAGGCTTCCGGGATCAGGAGCGGCGTCAGCGTCGCCAGCAGTCCCTGGACGGTGAGGAACAAGAATCCCTTCACCCGCCACCACGGGATTGGCGGGAAGTGTCGCGCCGGAAACAGCGACTCGATCGCAAGCATGACCAGATAGGTCACCGGCACCAGCAGGCCAAGAAGGTCGACGGCGGTCATGGGCAATTCTCCGGCTTTGCAGGTCAAGCAATATCGGCAATACGTATCTTACAGTGTAAGGTTTCAATTGAATCGCTGGATCCGGATGATCAAAAAAGCGAAGGGAAAGCCCGCTCTCCGTCCGAAGGCGGCCAGGAGCCGCGCCGGGAGCAGGGCAGGGCGCTCGCTGCCGCTGTCGCGGGAGCGGATCGCAGCCACGGCCATGGCCCTGGTGGACCGCGAGGGGCTTGACGCGCTCTCGACCCGCCGGCTCGGCGATGAACTCGGCTGCGAGGCGATGAGCATCTACCACCACTTCCCGAACAAGGCGCATCTGATGGACGCGCTGGTCGACCTGATGCTGGTGGAAGCTCGCGTGGCGCTCCTGCCGGAATGGGACTGGCTGGAGCGGCTGCGCCGCTGCGCCCACGGCTTTCGCGCCATGGCGCTGAAGCATCCGAAGTTCTTCCCCTATTTCGCCGTCCACCGGCTCAACACGCCCGCCGGCATTGCCTTCATCGACGGCATCATCGGCATTTTGCGGCATGCCGGCTTTTCCGACCGCGATGCGGCGACGCACTTCCGCACCCTCGGCTACTACCTCGTCGGCGCCGCGCTGGATGAGACCGCCGGCTATGCCAAGGGGCCGTCGGCGGCCGAGCCGGTCTCCAACGAGACCATCGCGACCAGTTTCAAGAGTCTTGCGGCGGCCGCGCCCTATTTCCAGCCCGCGCATTTCCTGCCGACATTTGAGACCGGGCTGGAAATGCTGCTGGCCGGGATCGCGCGGGGGCATCCGGCAATGGGGAGACCTTCGTAATACAGCTGTTGAACGCTGCTGGAAATGATGTTATACGTATGTACAACGTACATTCCTGACGGTGGGAATTCGCTCATGAAGATCGAAATCAAGAAGATCGGCAATTCCGACGGCTTGCTGTTGCCTCGTGAGCTGATGCAACGACTCGACCTCAAGCGGGGTCAGCAGCTGCACATCACCGAACTTCCTGGCGGCGGCTTTCAAGCGCTCCCCTACGATCCCGACTTCGAACGAACGATGGAGGTCGCCGACGAGCTTATGGACAAGTACCGCGACACCCTTGCCGCCCTCGCGAAATAGCGGTTCGCCGGATGAGCGAATCCAACGAGCCGCTTTGGATCACCTACGAGCAAGCGATCGCCATCCATAGCCGCCAGCTCCGCCGTTTCGGCGGAGCGCCGGGCTTGCGCGACGAGGGCATGCTGCGTTCGGCGCTCGAGCGTCCCATCAACAAGTGGCAATACGAACAGGCTTCGCTGCCCGAGTTGGCCGCAGCGTATGCTTTCGGGCTTGCGAAAAACCACGCCTTTGTCGACGGTAACAAGCGTATCGCCTTTATGGCGATGATGACGTTTCTTGTGAAGAACAGTGTGCCCTTCAGCCCGGACCCGGCACACGCGACCCAGATCATTGTGTCGCTCGCCGCCGGCGAAGTCAGCGAGGAAAGCCTGACCCGCTGGATCAGGGACAATTGGCCTTCCCAATGATCCGATAAGGTCGGGGCATATTGGCCGCGCGCCGTTGCCCTGCTGGCGGGATTGCGGTATTGGCTCGCAAGATTAGACTTTAGACCGACTGGGGACCTCGATGGCAGACCATAGCGAAGTGGCCTACACCACCGCCGACGGCAACGACTACGAAGCGCATGAGCAGACCTATGTGGGTTTCATCATGCTGGTGAAGTACGGCACCGCCGCCGTCGTGGCGATTGTCGCCCTGATGGCGATCTTCCTGACCTGATCCGTCACCGCTGCGCCGCCTCCCTCGCGGCGCGGAATCAAATTTTGCCCGCGTGCCGGCCGCAAAACCGGTATCCATCCGGATGGAAACAGCGCTAGCCTGCGCGTTCGCGCCAGCGGAGGCCCCATGAAGATTGCCGTTGCCAGGGAAATCGATCCGTCGGAGCCGCGGGTTGCGGCGTCACCCGATACCGTGAAGAAGTTCAAGGCACTCGGCGCGGAAGTCGCGGTCGAGCCCGGCGCGGGCGTCAAGTCGGGCCTGCCCGACTCCGAATTCACCGCGGTCGGCGCCTCCGTCAGCGCCGACGCATTGAAGGACGCCGACATCATCATCAAGGTGAAGCGGCCTGAGGCTTCCGAGCTTTCGCAGTACAGGCGCGGTGCGCTGGTCGTCGCCATCATGGACCCCTACGGCAACGAAGCCGCGCTGAAGGCGATGGCCGATGCCGGCGTTGCGGCCTTCGCGATGGAATTGATGCCGCGCATCACGCGCGCCCAGGTGATGGACGTGTTGTCCTCCCAGGCCAACCTCGCCGGCTATCGCGCGGTCATCGAGGGCGCCGAAGCCTTCGGCCGGGCTTTTCCGATGATGATGACCGCGGCCGGCACCGTCCCGGCCGCCAAGGTGTTCGTGATGGGCGTCGGCGT
>CAZDEZ010000084.1:0-16367 GCA_964504705.1 uncultured Bradyrhizobium sp. | reverse complement strand
GCCAGGGTCGCGGCGCCAGGACCACACGACTTCACCGTCCGCCGCCGGCGTTTCGCCGGGTGAAGAGATCACCTGACGCCGGCAACGGCCCATCGCAACCCGCGCCACGTTTCGTGACGACCGCGAAGCGTCCCTCATGGCGGCACGGGCTGGGGGCTATATAGTTCTGATTTGCGTAATCGTCAAGCGATATTTTGTAATTCCGAATCGTCGCCGTCCTTCCAGGACCAAAGCATCCGGAAACCATAGCCACAGCAGGGAGTTGCCTCAGGGGATGGCACGCCTCACCACCTCGCCATCCTCCTTCACGAAGGACGATACCGGCTTGTCGAGCAGATCGAACACCAGCTCGGACGGCCGGCACATGCGCACGCCCTTGTCCGTCACCACGATCGGACGCTGGATCAGGACCGGCTGGGCCAGCATGAAGTCGATGAGTTCGTCATCGCTCCACTTGGGATCGGCGAGGTTGAGCTCGGCATAGGGCGTGCCTTTTTCGCGCAACAGCGCACGCACGGGAACGTTCATCGCCCGGGCAAGTTCGAGCAACCGCGCGCGGCTCGGCGGTGTCTTCAGATATTCGATCACCTCGGGCTCCTCGCCGCTTTGCCGGATCATCGCCAGCGTGTTGCGCGAGGTGCCGCAGGCGGGGTTGTGGTAGATGGTGACGGTCACCGGCAAAAACCCTCCTTGGCCTAAACGACGCCATCCGGCGCCAATGCACAGGCCGTATCTTCGCTGACCTCGATCTGCAGGGTGGCGTGGCCGATCGCGAAATCATGCGCGAGCCGGTGTGCGGTGTCGAGGAGGAACCGATCGCCGGGGTGACCTGCCGGCATGACCATATGACAGGTCAGCGCCGTCTCGGTCGTGCTGATCGGCCAGATGTGCAAATCGTGGATTTGCGCGACGCCCGGCTGTTTCCGCAAGAACTCCTTCACCGCGTCCACGCTGATGCCGGGTGGCACGGCATTGAGGGACATGCCGAGCGAACTGCGCAACAAGCCATAGGTGTTCCAGAGAATGACCGCACAGATCACCAGGCTCATCAGCGGATCAATCCACGTCCGTCCGGTCCAGATGATCAGGCCGGCCGCGATCACGACACCGAGGGAAACGGCGGCATCGGCCGCCATGTGCAGGAACGCGCCTTCGATGTTGATGTCGCCCTTGCGTCCCCTGGCGAACATCATGGCGGTTGCGCCGTTGATGACGATGCCGATGCCGGCGACGATCATCACGGTGGTTCCCGATACCGGCTCGGGATTGAAGAAGCGAAGGATGGACTCCCAACCGATCGCACCTACCGCGACCAGCAGGAAGACGGCGTTGAACAGGGCAGCGAGGATCGAGGAACTGCGCAGCCCGTAGGTGAAACGGCCGGCCGGGGCGCGCTTTGCCAGCGATGCCGCGCCCCATGCCACGAAGAGGCCGAGCACATCGCTGAGATTGTGGCCGGCGTCGGCAATCAGTGCCGTCGAATTGCCGAGCCAGCCAAACACCAGCTCAGCGGCGATGAATATCGAGTTCAGCGCAATGCCGACGGCAAAGGCGCGGCCGAAATCGGCCGGCGCGTGCGAATGACCAATGCCGCTGTGATCGTGACCGTCGTGGCTGTGCGCCATCGGGCGTCTCCAAACGCATCGCGCGAGTCGATTGCGAGATCAGCCCGATATAGCGGTTGGAGAAACGAATACTATCACAACGAAGCATCTTCGTAGGATGGGTAGAGCGAAGCGAAACCCATCGCGTCTCCGCGACGGGAATGATGGGTTTCGTAAGAGCTCTACCCATCCTACAGACTACCAATCTCGCTACCCCTGCTCCTCCGGCGGCTTGATGTGGCGGAAGGAGTACAGCAGCGCCAGGTCATAGGCGATCTTCAGCGCGCCGCAGAGCACAAGCGGCAGGCCGGCAAAGCTCGTGGTCAGCAGCACGCCCGCGATCGCCGGGCTGATGCTGGAGGCAAGGCTGCGCGGCACCGCGGTGACGCTGGCCGCCGCCG
The DNA here is from genome assembly GCA_964504705.1 of uncultured Bradyrhizobium sp. Taxonomy (GTDB): domain Bacteria; phylum Pseudomonadota; class Alphaproteobacteria; order Rhizobiales; family Xanthobacteraceae; genus Bradyrhizobium. The sequence continues at coordinate 14,362 of CAZDEZ010000084.1, read as the reverse complement.
GCCGCTCCGCCGGCGTCACCACGGCCATGACATAGGACGTGCGGGTCGGCACGTCCATCTGCGACAGCGCCGCGCGCAGCAAGAGCAGCGCCAGCGCGACGTAGAGATTGGGTGCGAACGCGGCCAGGATCAGGAAGATGCTGGACGGGATATGCGTGAATACCATGGTGTTGACGAGCCCGATCCGGCGCGAAATCCAGGCGGCGACCGGATAGGAGAAGGCGGACAGCGTGGAGGCCCAGAAGAAGAACAACCCGGCCGCCGACAGCGTTAGATCAAAGCGCTGGAACAGCCAGAGCACCAGCAGTGATTGCGCGACGAAGCCGCCGGCAAAGGCGTCGACGGAAAACAGCGCGGCGAGCTTGTAGACCGTACCGCGCGAGGGGCCGAGCGGCGCGTGCACCTTCTCCTCGGCGCGGGCATGCGGGGCCTGGCGGTAGAGCAGCGCGCAGATCGCGCCGAGCGCGGCGTAGGCGTAGAACATCCACCTGAACGCGCCGAGCTGGGAGTTGCCGGGGGTTACGAGAAAATCCGGCAGCGAGGCGGCGAGCGAGCCGGCAGCGGCGCAGAGCGCGCCGATCAGGCTGTAGCGCGCGAACACCTGGGTGCGCCGCTCGTCGGAGGCGGTGCGCGCCAGCACGGCGTGCTCCAGCGGCACGGCGACGCCGAGATCGCCGCCGGAGGGATTGATGGTGCCGACGAAGGCGACCAGCGCAATCAGCGTCAGATGCTCGACATTGGGGAATGCAAGCCCCGTTGCCGTCATCAGGGCCGCGCCGAACAGCAGCAGCGCGCGCAGATCGAAGCGCGGCGCGATCCAGCCGATCACCAGGGTCAGCAGCGCCGTGCCGAGCAGCGAGGCGGTGGCGACGAGGCCGACCGCGGCGGCATCGAAGCCGAGCGCGGTCATGTAGGCCGGCAGGATGATGATGGCAAAGCCGTCGCCGAAGCCGCGCAGCGCGCGGGCGGCATAAAGCAGAGCGATCAGCGAGGAGCCGGTGGCCGTATTGGGGGGATCAATGGTGTTTGCATCCATGCGCAATCCTCGACTCGTCGAGTGGTGCGCAGAGCTTGGACGGAGGGCCGTCTAAAGGGGAGCCCGCCTTGTCCCCGGGGAAGCAACGTAGGTCGGATTTTTCGCATGCGCAAGACAGCGCCGCGCATCATGTCGTCGTAGGATGGGTTGAGTGACAGCGAAACCCATCACGCCTCTGCAACGAAGCCGATGGGTTTCGCAAGAGCTCAACCCATCCTACGAGATGCCCCCTACTCCACCCCGCGGTTGAACTTGTTGGACTTCGGCAAACCATGCGCGAGACGGCCGGCGTCGGCGCGGTTGCCGCGCCAGTCGGACAGTTCCTTCATGGTCATGCTCTGCTCGCGGCCTGCGGAATCCTTCCACGTCAGTCCCACCTTGGAGTCGAACACGGCAACGTCGGACAGCTTGCCGCCGGAATATTTTTGCAGGCGCACGCCGCGGCCGCGGGCCATCTCCGGCACCTGCTCCAGCGGGAACAGCACCATCTTGTGGTTGGAGCCGATCACCGCGACGGTGTCGCCGGCGACGGTGGCGATGGCGCAGGCTTCCACGGGCATGTCGACGTTCATCACCTGCTTGCCCTTGCGGGTGTTGCTGACGCAATCGTCCTCGCTGACGACGAAGCCCTGGCCGTCGGTGTTGGCGACCAGGAACTTGCGGCCGCCCTTGTTGGCGAACAGCGAGACGATGGCGGCGTCCTGGTCCATGTCGATGAACATGCGGATCGGCTCGCCATGGCCGCGGCCGCCCGGCAGTTTTGCCACGTCGAGCGAATAGAATTTGCCGTTGCTGGCGAACACCAGCAGCTTCGAGGTGCTCTCGGCGAAGAAGGCGTGCTCGAGCTTGTCGTCGGTCTTGAACGACAGGCCGGAGAGATCCTCCACATGGCCCTTCATGGTGCGGACCCAGCCCTTCTCGGAGACCACGACCGTCACCGGCTCGCGCTCGACAAAGGCCTCTTCGATCGCGGCGAGATCGTGCTCGGGCGCATCGGCGAAGGTGGTGCGGCGCTTGCCGAGCGGCGTCTTCGGCCCGAACATGTCGCGGACTTTCGTGACCTGCTCGGAAACCTTCTTCCACTGCTCGGGCTCGGAGCCGAGCAGCGACTTGACGCCCTTCAGCTCGTTGCGGAGATTCTTGTCCTCCGTCCTGATTTCCATCTCCTCGAGCTTGCGCAGGGAGCGCAGGCGCATGTTGAGGATGGCGTCGGCCTGCACTTCCGTCAGCTTGAACGCCTTGATCAGCGCGGGCTTGGGCTCGTCCTCGGTGCGGATGATCTTGATCACCTTGTCGATGTTGAGATAGGCGATCAGATAGCCGCCGAGGATCTCCAGGCGGTTCTCGATCTTGCCCTTGCGGAAGTTGGTGCGGCGGATCAGCACGTCGCGCAGATGGTCGAGCCATTCGCGCAAGCACTCGGCAAGGCCCACCACCTTGGGGATCTTGCCCTTGATCAGCACGTTGAGGTTCAGCGAGATGCGGCTTTCGAGCTCAGTGAGCTTGAACAGCGACTCCATCATCAGTTCCGGATCGACCGTCTTGGCGCGCGGCTCGATCACGATGCGGACGTCGTCGGCCGATTCGTCCCTGATGTCGCCGACCAGCGGCAGCTTCTTCTCGTTGAGGAGCTCGGCGATCTTCTCGATCAGCCGCGACTTCTGCACCAGCCACGGGATTTCGCTGACGACGACGACCCAGGTGCCGCGGGAGCCTTCCTCCTGCTTCCACCTGGCGCGGGTGCGGAAGGAGCCGCGGCCGGTGACATAGGCCTCGGTGATCGCTTCCTTGGAATCGACGACGATGCCGCCGGTCGGAAAATCCGGGCCCTTGACGTATTTGAGCAGCGACTTCGACCTGGCGTCGGGCTTGTCGATCAGGTGCAGCGCGGCGTCGCAGAGTTCGGCAGCGTTGTGCGGGGGGATCGCGGTCGCCATGCCGACTGCGATGCCCTGCGCACCGTTGGCGAGCAGGTTCGGGAAGCCGCCGGGGAGCACGACCGGCTCCTCCGACTGGCCGTCGTAATTGGGACGGAATTCGACGCCCTGCTCGTCGATGCCTTCGAGCAGCAACCGCGCGACATCGGTCATGCGCGCTTCGGTGTAGCGGTAGGCGGCGGGGTTATCGCCGTCGATATTGCCGAAATTGCCCTGGCCGTCGACCAACGGGTAGCGCGAGTTGAATTCCTGGGCGAGGCGGACCATGGCGTCGTAGATCGCCTGGTCGCCATGCGGATGGAACGAGCCCATCACGTCGCCGACGATCTTTGCGGATTTCTTGTAGGCGGCGCCCGGGTCGAGCCGCAACAGGCGCATGCCGTAGAGGATGCGACGGTGCACCGGCTTGAGGCCGTCGCGGGCATCCGGCAGCGCGCGGTGCATGATGGTCGAGAGCGCGTAGGCGAGATAGCGCTCTTCCAGCGCATCGCGCAGCATGACCTCGTGGACCTCGGCCGGTTGCGGCGGAGTGACTTGCTTTCCCATGGGTGCCGTTCTGGATTTTTGGTGGGTCGAATCGGTTGCGAATCAGCAGCCCAATCTAGGCCGCACAAGGGCGCTACGGAACCGCGGTGCGGGCTCGTGCCCGGTATTTCATCACCGCGTTGACGAAACCCTCGCGGGCGTCGGAATGGCCCTGCCCGCGCGGCTCGAGGACGTGGCGGAGCAGGAACATGCCGGTGAGCCGGAAGCCGTCCTGCAGATCCTCGTCGGTGTAGCCGTTAGCGCCGCCCTCGCCTTCGCGCAGGAAGGCCGGCAGCCGCAAAAGGCGGTCGCGCCAGGGTTCGCCGGCGCTGCGCGACACCGCGCCGCCGGATTTCGGCGAGACGTAGATCAGTTCGCTCGTCTCGCCTGACGCGGCGCAACTGGAGAGGTCGAGGCCGAAGCCGCACTCGGCGAGCATGGCGAGTTCGAAGCGCACCACATGCGCCGCCGCGCCGCCGGCGTCGTCGAAATCGTCGAGCGTGTGCTCCAGCATGTCGTAGATGTCTTCATGCGGGTCGCGCTCGGGCAACAGGCGCACCAGGGCGGCCAGGTGCGTGACGCCGTAGACGGCATGCGAGGACGCCAGCAGCGAGCCGGCGCGCAAGTTCAGGCCCTCGATGGCATAGGTGCCGAGATGCTCGTCGAGCCGCGCCCGCCACACCGCGCGCACGCCGTTGCCGGGCTGCAAGAGCGGGCGCATTCGCGAGCCGGCCCCGCCGCGTACCAGGCCAAGGTGCCGGCCGTGCGCCCGCGTCAGCAGCTCGACGATGGCGGAGGATTCGCCATGCCTGCGCACGCCCAGCACGATGCCGTCGTCGGTCCATTCCATGGGAAGAGGTTACAACAATTCGCCGGGACGTAGGGCGGATTAGCGCCAGCGTAATCCGCCAATTTACGGCAATTTGTGGCAGCGGCGGATTACGCCTTGCGGCTAATCCGCCCTACGCAGTACGCATCCGTCACGCGTCGAACCAGTCCCTGGCATCGCCCGTGAAGGACAGATACAGCCCCCACGCCGCCAGCACAGCGGACACGGTGTCGACGACGACACCGAACCCGACGCCGCGCGCGGCGACCACGTGGGCGAGCTGGGGCAGCGACAGTACGACCAGCACGGCAAGCAGCCAGCGCGGCCATCCCTTGCGCCGCCGGGCCGCCAGCCAGATCAGATAGAGCACGAATACCAGCATGCCGGCCGCAAACAGGATCTGCGCCGTGATCATCTGCTCGGTTACGCCCGGTCTCGGCGTGCGGTCCTCGAACGCCAGCGACAGCGCATCCAGCAGCAGCGATGCATAGAGCAGGACTTCGAACGACCAGACATTCTTCGGCACGTTCATGGCCGGAACCTGTCCTCTTGTTGTTGGGCGTGATCTCTTCCGAAAACCGGTTCCCACTTTTCGGGATCATGCCTCATTCCCTGGGGAACTCGAGCCCCATTTCGCGGTAGCGGTCGGGATCGTCGCCCCAGTCCTCGCGCACCTTGACGAACAGGAAGAGGTGCACGGGATGACCGACGATCTCGGCGAGTTCCTTGCGCGCCGCCGCCCCGATCGACTTGATGGCGGCGCCGCCCTTGCCCAGCACGATCTTGCGCTGGCTTTCGCGCTCGACGAAGATGGTTTGCTCGATGCGCACCGAACCGTCCTTGCGCTCGGTCCAGCTGTCCGTCTCGACCGTGGACTGGTACGGCAGTTCCTGATGCAGCTGCCGGTAGATCTTTTCCCGCGTAATCTCGGCGGCGAGATGGCGCATCGGCGCCACCGACATCTGGTCCTCCGGATAGAGGAACGGCCCCTCCGGCAGCGCCGCCGCCAGCGCCTGGCGCAGGTCGTCGGTGCCGTCGCCCGACTGCGCCGAGATCATGAAGGTCCGCTCGAACTTCATGCGCTCGTTGGCGGTCTTGGCCAGCGCCAGCAGTTTTTCGCGCGGCACGAGGTCGATCTTGTTGATCACCAGCATCTTCGGATGCGCGACGCCGGCAAGCCTCGTGAAGATCGCGTCGGCTTCCTCGTCGAGGCCGAGCTTGGCATCGAGCAGCACGCAGACGAGGTCGGCGTCGTGCGCGCCGGTCCAGGCCGTGGTGACCATGGCGCGGTCGAGCCGCCGCTTCGGAGCGAAGATGCCGGGGGTATCGACCAGGATCAGCTGCGCGTTGCCTTCGACGACGATGCCGCGGATCAGCGCGCGCGTGGTCTGCACCTTGCGCGAGACGATCGAGACCTTCTCGCCGACCAGCGCGTTGACGAGCGTGGACTTGCCGACATTGGGCGCGCCGATCAGGGCGACGAAGCCGCAGCGCGTTGCGGCCGGCGTCCCCTCAGGTTCCTCAGCCTTCATATTTGCCGCCGACTTCGCGCGCGAGCATGGCCATCGCCGCGCTCTTCTCCGCCGCGCGCTTGTTGCCGCCGACGCCCTCGGCAGGCTCCAGGCCCGGCAGGGTCACCGCGACACGGAAATGCGGATCGTGATGCGGGCCGGTGCGCTCGATCTCGCGGTAGACCGGGGTCGGCAGCCCCCTGGATTGCGCCCATTCCTGCAGCGCGGTCTTGGCATCGCGCATCGGGCGGCGGTTCTTGTGCATCCGCTCGGTCCAGTGCCGCTCGACGAAGGCGTAAGCCGCCGGATAGCCGCCGTCGAGGTAGATCGCGCCGATCACGGCTTCGCAGATGTCGCCAAGCACGGATTCGCGCAGCCGCGCCGCGGCCGCGGCATTGCCGACGGCGCCCAGCTTGATGTCCTCGCCGAGCCCGAGCGACCTTGCCACCTCCGCGCAGGTCTCCCGCCGCACGAGGTCGGCGAGGCGCTTGGACAGTTCGCCCTCGTCGGCCTTGGGGAACGCCTTGTAGAGAATGTCGGAGATGACGAGGCCGAGCACGTGATCGCCGAGGAACTCCATGCGCTGGTAGCTGTCGGCGCGGTTGCGCTTGGCCGGGCTGAGCGCCGACACATGGGTGAGCGCCGTGACGAGGCCGGCCCGCTTGGCGAACTTGTGGCCGATGCGGGTCTCGATCGAGTTCAGCGCCGCCGACTTGCGCGCGCCGGCGCCCTGCTTCTTCTTCGGCGCAGCCTCCTTGCCGGGCGTGGCATCGGGCGCGGCGTCGGGCTCCTGGCTTGCGGCGCCGGATCTGGCCGGTTTCTGGATGACGGGGGTGTCGTCGTTCATCGCACGATGGTGAAGAGGCGATTCCAGCGCACGGCCGTCGGCCAGCGCCAGAACATCCAGGCGTGTTCGCCCTCGGCAATCGAGAAGAAGATCATCTGGGCGCGGCCGATGATGTTCTGGTACGGCACGTATCCGACCGCGGACAGCACGCGGCTGTCGGTCGAGTTGTCGCGGTTGTCGCCCATCATGAAGAAATGGCCGGCCGGGACGGTGTACACATTGGTGTTGTCGTAGAAGCCGACGTCGACGCAATCGAGCGTTTCGTAGCTGACGCCGTTCGGCAACGTCTCCCTCCAGCGCTTGACGCGGGCGTCCGAGCCGCACGGATCTTCGCCGACGAAATCGGAAAGCCGCTCGCGCTTGACCGGCACGTCGTTGATGTAGAGCAGCCCCTCCTTCATCTGCACGCGGTCGCCTGGCAGGCCGATCACGCGCTTGATGTAGTCGGTGGAATCGTCCTTGGGCAGGCGGAACACGACGATGTCGCCGCGGGCGGGGTCGGAGCCGAAGATGCGCCCCGAGAACAGCGGCGGCGACAGCGGGATCGAGTAGTGGCTGTAGCCGTAGGAATATTTCGAGACGAACAGATAGTCGCCGACCAGCAACGTCGCCTTCATCGACCCGGACGGGATGTTGAAGGGCTGGAACAGGAAGGTGCGGATCACCAGCGCGATCAGCAGGGCATGGATGATGACGCGAACGGTTTCACCAAATCCGCTCTCCGATTTAGTCCCTGAAGTCACGCTCATCGCTTTCCCAATTTCCGCGCGCGGGAGCCCCGTGCCGTGGCAGAGCGCTTTCCCTGGGCGAATCGGTTGCCCGTCCCGCCCGAACAAAATGCTCTCTATTTCTGTTGTTGAGAACGTTTTCCGGCGCGAACCGAAAGCCGCTCCTCGCTCGATTTGCCAACCCGGGGGCGTTTTAGACGGTTGTTCGCAGACGTGCAATCAAGGCCGGCAACAAAACTACGCAACTTATTGATATTACAAATATTTTTAGTTTTGGCCTGCCAGCGTCCCGATTCCACCCTGACGGCGTCAGGATTTGCCCGGGGCGACAGCCGAAATTATGACGAAGGCCTGCGCGAGCGGCCAATCGTCGGTGATGGAGAGGTCGATCCGGGCTTCCAGCCCCTCCGGCGTCAGGGCCTGCAGGCGGGCCAGCGCCCCGCCGGTCAGCTGCATGGTCGGCCGGCCGCCCGGCAGGTTCACCACCCCCATGTCGCGCCACCACACGCCCCGCCTGATCCCGGTCCCCAGGGCCTTGGAACACGCCTCCTTGGCGGCAAAGCGCTTGGCATAGGTGGCCACCACCATCTTCTCGCTCTTGGCGCGCCGCTCGGCCCTCGCGCGCTCGGCGTCCGTGAAGATGCGGTCGAGAAAGCGGTCGCCATGGCGCTCGATCACCCGTGCGACACGGGTGATGTCGATCAGATCGGAACCGATGCCGATGATCATGCCGCGCTTTCCGCTTTTTGCCGCCCGCGCGCCATCGCCGCGCGCATCTGCCGGACCGTCTCGCCGATGCCGACGAAGATCGCCTCGCCGATCATGTAATAGCCGATGTTGAGCTCGGCGATCTCGGCCAGCGCTGCAATGGTCTCCGCGGTGGCATAGTCTAGCCCGTGGCCGGCATGGACCTCGAGCCCGGCGGACCGCGCCAGTTTCGCGCCGGCCTTGATGCGCTGCCACTCGGCATCGGCCCTGGCGGCGTGACCGTCGACGACGGCGTCGCACCAGGCGCCGGTGTGGATCTCTATCACCGGCGCGCGCAGCTTGGCGGCCATCTCGATCTGGCGCGGGTCGGCGGCGATGAACAGCGAGACGCGGATGCCGGCATCGCTCAGTCTGGCGATGAAGGGTTGCAGGTGGTTGTGCTGGCCGGCGACATCCAGCCCGCCCTCGGTGGTGAGTTCCTCGCGCCGCTCCGGCACCAGGCACACCGCATGCGGCCTTGTCGCCAGCGAAATGCGCAGCATGTCCTCGGTCGCCGCCATCTCGAAATTCAGCGGCTTCGATATTTCGGCCTTCAGCCGCGTCATGTCCTCGTCGCGGATGTGGCGGCGATCCTCGCGCAGATGCGCGGTGATGCCGTCGGCGCCGGCGTCGATGGCGGCGAGCGCAGCGCGGACGGGATCGGGACGCGCTCCGCCCCGCGCATTGCGCAGGGTTGCGACGTGATCGACATTGACGCCAAGGCGCAGCGGCGGGGGGTTCGGCATGGTGGGCTCGCAACAGGCGCGGTGGACGATCCCTCATCCTGAGGAGCGCGGTACCGTCTCGAAGGATGCGGGCCCCTATGTGGCCTCATGGTTCGAGACGGCGCAAGAGCGCCTCCTCACCATGAGGGTCTACCATGCGCAAAAAAGCTATCCGTTGACGCGCTCGACCCGCGCGACCACGGCCTTTGCACGGAGTTGCGCGATAATTGCACTGAGATGCTTGAGGTCATAGACCTCGAGGTCGATGGTAAGCTCGGTGAAATCGGGCGAGCGGCGGTACATGCTGATGTTGTCGATGTTGCCGTCATGCTCGGCGATCACGGTCGCGACCTGGGCAAGGCTGCCGGGCTCGTTGACGTTGTCGACGCGGATGCGCGCCGGAAAGCGCTGCGGCGTGGTCTCGTCGATGTCCCAGCGCACGTCGAGCCAGCGCTCGGGCTCGTCCTCGAAATCCTTCAGCGCGGGGGCCTGGATCGGATAGATCGTGATGCCCTCGCCCGGCGTGACGATGCCGACGATGCGGTCGCCCGGCACCGCGCCGCCATTGGGGGCGAACTTGATCGGCAAATCGGCCTTGCCGGTGCCGCCGACCGGGATCACGGCGGTGGCGCGCGAGGGATGGTGCGGCTGCGCCTGCTTCAGCTTGTCGGCGAGCCCTTTCTTCAGGCCGTAGCGCGCCACCCGCTCCTCCTTGTAGTCGGGATACATCGCGCGGGCGACGTCGGAGGCCTTCAACTCGCCGCGGCCGACCGAAGCCATCACGTCTTCAATGGAGGTTCGCGCCAGCCTTGGCAGGGCGCCCTTCAGCTTGTCGTCGGCATAGTCGATCTTGGCGCGTGCAAACAGGCGCTCGACGATGCGCCGGCCGAGCCCGGCATACTGGTCGCGCACCGCGGTGCGGGTGGCGCGGCGAATGGCGGCGCGCGCCCTGCCCGTCACCGCCAGCGTTTCCCAGGCCGACGGCGGCGCCGACTGTGCCTCCGAGGTCAGTACCTCGACCTCGTCGCCGTTCGTCAGTTCCGAGGACAGCGGCGCGAACTTGCCGTTGATCTTGCAGCCGACCGCGCTGTTGCCGACGTCGGTATGCACCGCATAGGCGAAATCGATCACGTTGGCATGGCGCGGCAGCGCGATCAGCTTTCCGCGCGGGGTGAAGCAGAACACCTGGTCGTGGAACAGCTCGAGCTTGGTGTGTTCCAGAAACTCTTCCGGGTTGGCGCTTTCCGACAGCATACCGATGGTGTGACGCAGCCAGGCAAAGGCGTTGGATTCGCGCTTCAGGAGCTCGGTCGGCGAGCCGACGCCGTCCTTGTAGAAGGCGTGCGCGGCGATGCCGAATTCGGCGATCCGGTCCATCTCCTCGGTGCGGATCTGCAGCTCGACGCGCTGGTTGCCGGGACCGATCACCGTGGTGTGAATCGAACGATAATCGTTCTGCTTCGGCGTCGAGATGTAGTCCTTGAAACGGCCGGGCACCACCGGCCAGGTGGTGTGGACGACGCCGAGCGCGTGGTAGCAGGCTTCGACGCTGTCGAGCACCACGCGGAAACCGAAGATGTCGGACAGTTGCTCGAAGCCGACCGACTTTCGCTCCATCTTGGTCCAGATCGAAAACGGCTTCTTGCGCCGGCCGTAGACGTGGGCGACGACACCGTTCTTCTGCAGGTTTTTCTGCAGCTGGCTCTCGATCTCGCCGATCAGGTTGCGGTTGCGTTCTGCGAGGCCGTCGAGGCGTTGCTTGACCACGGCATAGGCTTCCGGATCGATGCTGCGGAAGGAAAGATCCTCCAGCTCCTCGCGCATTTCCTGCATGCCCATGCGCCCCGCCAGCGGCGCGTAGATGTCGAGCGTCTCCTCGGCGATGCGCCGGCGCGAGGCCGGCGGCACGAACTCCAGCGTGCGCATGTTGTGCAGGCGGTCGGCGAGCTTGATCAGGAGCACGCGGACGTCGTCGGCGATCGCCAGCAGGAGCTTGCGCAGGTTTTCCGCCTGCTTGGCCTCGCGCGAGACCAGCTCAAGCCGCTTCAGCTTGGTCAGGCCCTCGACCAGCGAGCCGATCTCGTGGCCGAAGACCTGGTCGATTTCGGCACGCGTCGCCTCGGTATCCTCGATGGTGTCGTGCAGCAGCGCGGCGACGATGGTGGCATCGTCGAGCTTGAGGTCGGTGAGGATCGCCGCGACCTCGAGGGGATGGGAGAAATAGGGATCGCCGGAGGCGCGGGTCTGCGCGCCGTGCGCCTTCATGGCATAGACATAGGCGCGGTTGAGCAGGTCTTCGTCGGTATCCGGGTTGTATGACCTGACTTTTTCAACCAGGTCGTATTGCCGCATCATGCCGGCACGCGGCTTGGCCGGACGGGCGGGACCGGGCGCAGTGGCGGGCGCCACCGCAACCTGCTCGGTTGCGGCCTGCATCTGCCGTGAACTGCGACGCCAAAACACCATCCGATTCGCCGCCTGCTATCGATAGCTCATGGACACTGCGGCACGTCCGCATGCCGCGTTCGAGCCCCCAATGCACCCAACCGGGCACAGATAGCCCGCCTGCCGCTTCAAGAACGCATCCTAACCAAAAAAATGTCAACAAAAGCAAAGGCCCGAACAATTGTCCGGGCCTTTTCGTAAAATTGCGGTGTGGGGTTAAGGGTTACTCGTCTTCTTCCGGCTGCTCCTCCGGGGGCGCGAGGCCCTCGAGGCCCTTGAGCAACTCCTCCTCCGTCATGCGCTCGACCGCCACCTCGGTGTCGTCGGCATCGACGCTGGCGCCGGCCGAGCCGATCAGCGGCACGGTATCGGGCTCGGGCTCGTCCACCTCGACGAACTTCTGCAGGGAATGCACCAGCTCTTCCTTCAAATCCTCGGGGGAAATAGAGGATTCCGCGATTTCACGCAGCGACACGACGGGGTTCTTGTCGTTGTCGCGATCGACCGTCAGCTGCGAGCCGGACGAGATCATGCGCGCGCGGTGCGCGGCCAAGAGAACCAGGTCGAACCGGTTGTCCACCTTGTCAATGCAGTCTTCCACGGTGACGCGCGCCATCTGCTGTCGCTCCGTTAAATGGGGCCTAAATTGCTGATTGTTCGGGGTTAGTTATAGGCGCCCGTCGGAATACGCAAGGCCAAATTGTGATTTGGCGTTACAGGCATCCTTCTGCTAACCCCTTTGGCGGGGCCAGAAGGCCGGAGCGTCCGTGACGTGGCGAAGTGCCGTCCAGGACAAGTCAGACATTACATTGCAGCGTCAAAGGTCTGGGTTTTCGCCCTCGAAAGGACCACAATTTGCGTGGTCACTGGCAGAGGGACAATTCACCGAACTTTAGGCAGCCGGGCGTGAAATCTGCACGCGGCTCTTTGCAGCTGCGTGAAAAGGCGTTAACAACTACCAAGCGAGAAGGCTTTTGATGTCGACACCCGTTTCCAACAAGATCGCGCTCTTCATCGACGGCGCCAACCTGTATGCCACGGCGAAGACGCTCGGCTTCGATATCGACTACAAGCGCTTGCTCAAGGAATTCCAGGGCCGCGGCACCCTGCTCCGGGCCTTCTACTACACGGCCATCATCGAGGACCAGGAATACTCCTCGATTCGCCCGCTGATCGACTGGCTCGACTACAACGGCTACACGGTCGTCACCAAGGCGACCAAGGAATTCATCGACGCCTCCGGCCGTCGCAAGGTCAAGGGCAACATGGATATCGAGCTCGCGGTGGACGCCATGGAGCTCGCCGAACATATCGACCAGATGGTGCTGTTCTCCGGCGACGGCGATTTTCGCTCGCTGGTTGAAGCCGTGCAGCGCCGCGGCGTGCGGGTCACCGTGATCTCCACCATCGCCAGCCAGCCGCCGATGATCGCCGACGAGCTGCGCCGCCAGGCCGACGTCTTCACCGACCTCGTGGAATTGCAGTCCAAGCTCGGCCGCGATCCCTCCGAGCGCCCTGCCCCGCGGGATCGCGGAGAGCGCGGCGGCGAGCGACACCACGCGCCGCAGTTCCTGCAGCGTGCCACCACCATGGCGCCCCGTGGAGCCGGCGACGATTTCGAAGACTAGCCTCGAGGTCTCCGCGACCGAGCCCGAGAACAACTGCCCGCTGTGTCCGCGGCTGGCGGCGTTCCGCGTTGAGGCGCGCGAGAGAGAGCCGGCGTGGCACAACGCGCCGGTCGCTTCCTTCGGCAATCCGAATGCGCGGGTCCTGATTGTCGGACTTGCGCCTGGATTGCAGGGCGCCAACCGTACCGGCCGGCCGTTCACCGGGGACTATGCCGGCGACCTCCTCTATTCGACATTGCTCGACTACGGCTTTGCCAGCGGCGTCTATCAGGCGCGGCCGGATGACGGGCTGGCGCTGGTCGATTGCCGGATCAGCAATGCGGTGCGTTGCGTGCCGCCGCAAAACAAGCCGCTGCCGGCCGAAATCAACACCTGCCGGGCATTCCTGGCCGCGACCATCGCGACGATGCCGAAACTCTCGTCGATCGTGCTGCTCGGGCGGATCGCCCATGATTCGACGCTGAAGGCGCTGGGCCTGAAGGCTGCAGCGGCGCCCTTTGCGCACGGGGCCGTGCACGGCGCCGGCAACATCCGCCTCTACGACAGCTATCATTGCTCGCGCTACAACACGAACACCGGCGTGCTGACGCCAAAGATGTTCCGCGAGGTGTTTGCGCGGGTGCGGAAGGATCTGGGGTGATCCTAGGGTGGGTAGAGCGGAAGCGAAACCCACCGATCCCATGCGCGGAGCGACGATGGGTTTCGCTTCGCTCTACCCATCCTACAATTCTGCGCTACCGCATCAGCGCGGATTTGCCTTCAGCCAGGCCAGCACATCGCCGGCGTTCCGGTCCGGCGGAAACACGGGATAGAAGACATGGGCGATGCGGCCGTCGTCCACGATCAGCGCGAGGCGCTTGATCAGCGTCAGGTCCGCCACCTCCATGGTCGGCAACTGCAGCGCTTCGGTGAACGCTAGCTTCTCGTCCGACAGCACCGGGAACGGCAGGTGCAGCCGCGCCGCCATTTCGGCCTGGTAGGCGTTGCTCTGGGTGGACAGCCCGAACACCTGTTTCGCGCCGGCCGCCTTCAGCTCGGCGAAGAGATCGCGGAACGAACAGGTCTGCGGCGTGCAGCCGCGCGCGCCCGGGATCATGTCCCAGTCGTCCACGAGGCTGATCTTGCCGGGCTCGCCGGTGCGAGGATAGGCGAACACCACGGTGCGGCCGTTCAGCTGCGACAGATCGACGACGGTATCGTCGGTGGCACGCAGGCTGACGGCGGGAATCGTCATCCCCTGCAGATGCGCCGCGCCGCCATCGTCCGTCGGCGCCGGGATCTGGCTCCAGTCGACTTCGAGCAGGTTCTTCTGGTTCATGGGATTGGTGTCCCTCGCGATCACGTACCTTGTAGCAACCATTAAGGAGAGCGATGGCGGCTCGCCCTCCCGCACCATGATGACGT
>CAZDEZ010000083.1:0-16512 GCA_964504705.1 uncultured Bradyrhizobium sp. | reverse complement strand
CCGCTCGACCGGCTGCGGACGCTCTGCCTGCGTTCGCAGCTCGCCGCCGGCCACAAGGTTACCGTCTACAGTTTCGATCCCTTGCCCGGCCTCCCCGATGGCATCGCCAATGCCGAGGCGGAAGCCGTGCTGCCGCACGTCTTCTCGGAAAAGATCCGGCCGCCGCAGCCCGATGGCTCGTGGCGCGACTGGACCACGCTGCAATTCTCCGATTTCTTCCGCATGCGCCTGATGGCGCAGCGCGCGGGCCTGTGGCTCGACGCCGACGTTTTGCTGCTCAAGGCCGTCGAGATCGACCCGGCAAAGCCGTACTTCGCCTGGGAGCGGCCGCGTCAGCTCGGCAATTCCGTGCTCTATCTGCCCGCCGACCATCCCATCGTGACGGCCTACGCCGACCTGATGCAGCAGGACGAGTTGACGCCGAACTGGCTGTCGCTGCGCCATCGCCTGGTGTTTGCGATGCGCCGCCTGCGCGGCGGCTCGCAGCGGCTCTCCGACATCCGCGTCGCGATCTACGGCCCGGCTTCGCTCACGGCGCTCGCCCGCCGTAGCGGAGCGATCGCTCATGCGCTGCCGAAGCGGTCGTTCTATGCCGTGCACGCCGAGCCAAAACTGTTCTTCGATCCGTCGGACTTTTCCGGATTGATCGCCGATCCCGACGTGATCGGCCTGCACATCTCGCCGAAGGGCCGCGGCAACCAGGCGCCGTTGCCCGGCAGCTTGTACGCCTGGGCCGCCGAGCGCTTTGCCTGATGGGCAGTCATATCTGGATACTCAGGTACAGGAAATCCCGGGCCCCCGCGGCCGCGCCTCGCGTGGCGCCGGACGCTCGGCGGGATCGCGGCCGACTCGCGTGCGCAATTCCTGGAGATCGATGAACGCGTCGGCCTGGCGCCGCAATTCGTCGGCGATCATGGGCGGCTGGCAGGCGATGGTGGAGACTACCGTCACCCGCACGCCGCGGCGCTGCAACGCTTCCACCAGCGGGCGGAAATCGCCATCCCCGGAGAACAGCAGGATCTCGTCGACGTAAGCGGCAATCTCCATGGCGCCGACCGCAAGCTCGATATCCATGTCCGACTTCACCTTGCGGCGGCCGGAAGCGTCGACATACTCCTTGCTGGCCTTGGTGACGGCCGTGTAGCCGTTGTAGTCGAGCCAGTCGACCAGCGGACGGATCGAAGAATACTCCTGATCCTCGAAGATCGCGGTATAGTAGAATGCGCGCAGCAGATTGCCGCGGCTCTGCAATTCCTTGAGCAGCTTCTTGTAGTCGATGTCGAATCCGAGCGCCTTGGCGGTGGCGTAAAGGTTGGCGCCGTCGATGAACACGGCGATCTTCGAAGGTACGTCCGGCATGAATGTCTGCAATCTGTTCAAAGAAAAAGGCGCGACCGGCGGACTACAATGGATGCCAGATCGGATGCGTCGAAACGAATAGGCGACGGCGGCCCCCAAATCTTGTTATTTCGTGCCAATCACTTGACGGCGGCCGCCAAAGCACGGCTTGGCGCTGCGAACGGATCGCAAACAAGGTAGTTTCCCGGAGGCGCCGATTGGCCATTTCCCGCAAGATCCGTCTGGACTCTCTGCCCAGCGCATCCGGCGGCATCTCCCGCCTTCTCGCCGCAAGGCTGCGCGCCGCGGGAATTGCGCCGGGGCCGTTGCTCGCCAGGGCGGGATTGACGACGGCGCAGATCGCCGATCGCAAGGCCCGCGTCACCGCGCAAAGCCAGATCAGGTTTCTGGAGCTCGCGGCCGTAGCGTCCGGCGACGATCTGCTCGGCTTTCATCTTGCCCAGGATTGCGAACTGCGCGAGCTCGGGCTGCTCTACTACGTGCTGGCGTCCTCGGAAACGCTGGGCGATGCGCTCAGCAAGGCCGTGCGCTACAGCGGCATCGTCAACGAAGGCGTCCGCCTGCATTGGCGCAAGGGTCGCGAAACCGGCATCGGCTTCCGCTATGTCAATGTCGAGCGGCGCGGCGACCGCCAGCATATCGAGCTCTGGTTTACCATCATCGTGCGCCTCGCCCGCCAGCTCACCAACCGACGGCTGGTGCCCAATCGTGTCAGGGTGACTCACCAGGGACGGAAAATGCCGGCCGAATTCCGCTCCTTCCTCGGCTGCGACATCGAATTCGCGGCCGGCGCCGACGAGGTGGTGTTCTCCAGGGACGTCCTGCAAATGCCGGTGGTCGGCGCCGACCTGTATCTCAACGACCTCCTGACGCGCTATTGCGACGAGGCGCTGACGCACCGCAGCGACAGCCGCGTCATCACTTTAAGGCACGAGGTCGAGAATGCCATTGCGCCGCTATTGCCGCACGGGAAAGCCAGCGCCGCCGAGATCGCGCGCCGGCTCGGACTCAGCCAACGCACGCTGGCTCGCCGCCTCGCCGGCGAGGGCCTGAGCTTTTCGCAGATACTGCACGAGCTGAAGCTCGATCTGGCGACGCGCTATCTCCGCGAGGGCCTCACCGTTTCCCGCATCGCATGGCTGCTCGGCTATCACGAGGTCAGCGCCTTTACGCACGCATTCAAGCGCTGGACCGGAAAGAGTCCGAGGCAGTTGCGATTGCAGGACGGCGCCGGCGTGATCGACCTGGACGGGGAGCGGCGCAAACGCAGGCAACGGCGGTCCCGAAGGCCCCGCACCTGAGGTCGCGTGCCGGTGGCGGTTTTGATCTGCCGCAACGCCTTGCCCGCTATTCTGGTCATAATGATGCAACGCTGCTTATCGACCGGAAGGCTGCCATGACCGCCAAGCAAGAGCCTCATCATCCCACTGTCGAGCTTGTCATCGGCAAGTTCGTCGACTGGCTGAAACACCGCCGGGAACTGAGCGAAATCCGCCGGATGAACCGGACCGACTTCGACATGATCGCGCAGGACTTGCGTGTTTCGCCCGACGATCTCGACAGGATGGTCGAGGCCGGACCGCACAGCGCCGACGAAATGCCGAAAATGCTGGAGGCGCTCGGGATCGACCTGAACGATCTGGTGCGCACAAAGCCCTTGCTGGTACGCGACATGGAGCGGGTCTGTGCCCTGTGCCGCGACAAGGCGCAATGCCACGGCGATTTCGCCGCCGGCACCGCCGCGGAGCACTACAAGGAGTACTGTCCCAACGCGCCGACCATCGAGGCCTTGGGCGAGTCGGTCAAACACTAGCGGGGTTTCGACGCCGCCATGTCGCGCCGTGCATGGATCCGCATTCTCATCGGGCTGGCGATCGCGCTGGCGGCGTTGCTGCTGATCCGTCTTCACGTCGCCAACGGCGCGCCGGGGCAGAACGACACGTCCGACGGGCGCCGCCTCGCCGAAACCTGGTGCAGCGAATGTCACGCACTGGACGGAACCGGTCCGGGCAGGGTCAGCCGCGCGCCCGACTTCGCAGAGATCGCCAACCGAACCTCGACCACCGAGCTGTCGCTGAAGGTCTTCTTCCGCACCAGTCACCGCAGCATGCCGAACATCATCATCGCGCCGGATCAGGCCGATGAGCTCGCCCGATTCATCCTCGGCCTGAAGCGCGAATAGTCAGGCCATCGCCGCGATCGCGTCCGCGAGTGCGATCGTGCGCCGCGCCATGTCGGCGTGCAGCCGCTCCACCATGCGACCATCGAGCTGGATCGCGCCGCGCGAGACGTTCTCCGGCCTTTCGAACGCCGCGATGATCCTGCGCGCCGTCTCCACCTCTTCCGCCGGCGGCGTGAAGATGGCGTTGCAGGCGGCAATGTGGCTCGGATGAATCAGGGTCTTGCCGTCGAAGCCGAGATCGCGGCCCTGGGCGCATTCCGCGGCGAAGCCGTCGACATTGGCGATGTCGCCGTAGGGACCGTCGAGGATTTCCAGCCCGTGCGCGCGGGTGGCGAGCACGCAGTGGGTGATCATCGGAATCATCTCGGCGCGGCCCGGCTTCATGCGGATGCGCGTCTCCCGCGAAATGTCGAAGGGCCCGAACACGAAGCCGGCGAGCCGCATCTCGGAGTCGCGCGAGGCGGCCGCGATCCTGTCGGCATCGAGCACCGCGCGTGCGGTCTCGATCATGGCCCAGACCCGAATCGACTGATCGGCATTGATGTCGCTGAGCCGGTCGGCAATCGCCGTGAGGTCGGCGACGCTGGAGATCTTCGGCACCAGAATGCCATCGGGTTTCGCCTTGCCGGCCATGGTGAGATCGTCGATCCACCAGGGCGTGTCGAGCGCGTTGATCCGGATCAGCACCTCGCGCTTGCCAAAACCGCGCGCCGCCACCGCCAGCGCGATCTGGTCGCGCGCCAGCGCCTTGGCGTCGGGGGCGACCGCATCCTCGAGGTCGAGGATCAGGCCGTCGACAGGCAGGGTACGCGCCTTCTCCAGCGCCCGGGCGTTGGAACCAGGCATGAACAACAGGCTGCGGCGCGGTCGGATCATGGCGGTTCCCTTGAGTTTTCTGGAATGCAGCCGATAGCATTCCGCTTCCGTTCCCGGAAGCCTTGTTCCCGCAAGCGGCTTATGGTTAGGCAGGGGCCATGGCACCCTTTCCGCAACGTCTCCTAGACGGCTACCGCACTTTCACCACGCAGCGCCTGCCGACCGAGCAGTCGCGTTACCGCGAACTGTCGGAGCAAGGACAGTCACCAGCCGTGATGGTGGTCGGCTGCTGCGATTCCCGCGTCTCGCCGGAGGTGATCTTCGACGCCGGACCGGGTGAATTGTTCGTGGTGCGCAACGTCGCCAATCTGGTGCCGGTCTACGCGCCCGACAGCGGCACCCACGGTGTCTCGGCCGCGCTGGAATACGCCGTCAACGTATTGCAGGTGAAGCACATCGTGGTGCTCGGCCACGCCCAATGCGGCGGCATCCGCGCCTTCATCGACAAGATCAAGCCGCTGTCGCCGGGCGATTTCATCGGCCGCTGGATGTCGATGTTCATCAAGCCGGGCGAGGTCGTGGAGCAACGCGACCACGAAACCATGCAGGATTTCGTCGTGCGCATCGAGAAGGCCGCCGTGTTCCGCAGCCTGGAAAACCTGCTGACCTTCCCCTTCATCCGCGAGCGCGTGCAGAACGGCGAGATGGACCTGCACGGCGCCTATTTCGGCGTCGCCGAGGGCTCGCTGTTCGTCCTCGATGCGGAAGCCAAGGAATTTCGTAGCGCGCGGGAGTAACCCGACGTTGCCGCTCGGGGTGGGTACGGCGCGAGGGCGCCTCTGCCCACCCTGCGATCTACCGCTACTTACGCCGCCTTCTTCTTGGCGCTGATCAGCTTGCGGTTGATCAGGCATTCGGCGATCTGGATCGCGTTGAGCGCCGCGCCCTTGCGCAGATTGTCGGAGACGCACCAGAGCACCAGGCCATTCTCGACCGTCGCGTCCTCGCGAATCCGGCTGATATAAGTGGCGTCCTCGCCGGCCGCCTCATAGGGCGTGACGTAGCCGCCCGGCTCCTGCTTGTCGATGACCAGACAGCCCGGCGCCTTGCGCAGGATGTTGCGCGCCTCGTCCGCGGTGATCGGGTTTTCGAATTCGATATTGACGGCCTCGGAATGGCCGACGAACACGGGCACGCGCACGCAGGTGGCGGTGAGCCTGATCTTGGGATCGAGGATCTTCTTGGTCTCCGCCATCATCTTCCATTCTTCCTTGGTGTAGCCGTCCTCCATGAAGACGTCGATGTGGGGGATGACGTTGAAGGCGATGCGCTTGGGGAACTTCTTGTTGATCAGCTCGTCGTTGGTGTAAACGGCCTTGGTCTGCGAGAACAGTTCGTCCATCGCATCCTTGCCGGCGCCCGACACCGACTGATAGGTCGAGACCACGACGCGCTTGATCGTCGCCTTGTCGTGCAGGGGTTTCAGCGCGACCACGAGCTGCGCGGTCGAGCAGTTCGGATTCGCGATGATGTTCTTCTTCGTAAAGCCGGCGGCGGCATCCGCATTCACCTCCGGCACGATCAGCGGCACGTCCGGGTCCATGCGCCAGGCCGAGGAATTGTCGATCACGACGGCGCCGGCAGCGCCGATCTTCGGCGACCATTCCTTCGACACCGAGCCGCCCGCCGACATCAGGCAGATATCGACGTCGGAGAAGTCGTAGTGCTCCAGCGCCTTCACCTTGAGAGTACGGTCGCCATAGGAGACCTCCACGCCGACACTGCGGCGCGAGGCGAGGGCGACGACCTCGTCGGCAGGGAATTTCCGCTCATCCAGGATGTTGAGCATCTCGCGCCCGACATTGCCGGTGGCGCCGACCACTGCGACCTTGTAACCCATCGTTCACTCTCCGGAGAAAAATGCCTCTCCCTGGCCCGCGGCGGAAGGGAAGAGGCAGCGCTTCTATGCGAGAAACGCCCTTAACACAACGTTAGACGTGTTTTTCGGGTCGTCGATGCAGCCGTCTCACGCCGTTCCGGCCGCGCCTCATTATACCGGCGGATTCCCGCCCGTGCTGAAGAGCATGGTCGATGAAACCTGCGCGACACTGGCGCGGCTGATCGCCTATCTCTGCACGCTGGCGCTGCTGTTCATCGGCGGGGTCTATCTCTGGGACCAGCTGCCGGACATGCATTCCGAGACTTCCACGCGCCCGGAATGGACGCTGGCAAGCCGCTCGACCCCGGCCTTCGCCAGCAACCAGTATGATTGGTCATACAAATCAAAGTCTTACCACATCTTCCGGCATCCGGAGGGTGGCCGCAAGGACGCGCTGCGCTGGAACGCCGAGGGCGGATTGCCGATTGCCGAACTGGAGGTCTACCGGCCGGGCGCCGAATCCGACCAGCTGACGGCGCCCGACAGCGCCGGCCAGATCGACAGCAAGTTCGGCCCGGTCACCCTTCTCCGCCTGAGCGACGGCGCCTGCCTCGGTTTCATCAAGACCGTCGAGCAGCCGGCCCTGCGCATTTCCGGCTACGTCTGCCAGGGCGAAACGCTGCCTGCCCGTAGTGCCGCAATCGCTTGCATGCTCAACCGCCTGAGTCTGGTTGCCGCGGGCAACGACGCCAAACTCGCGGAGTTTTTCGCCCGCGCGGAGCTGAAGCGCGCGGACTGCCGCACCGATTGGGTATCGGGTGTCGGCAAGCCTTCCTTGCGGGGCGCGATCTGAGCGCCGTATCGCAGCCAAGCTGCTGGTTTTCATGCAACTTTTAACTTCGCGGGCGCATTATCTGTGCCGGGTGTGGCCCATTTGACCTAGTGGGGCTATGCCCCCGGCGGCTAGGATGGCCGCAAATTGGACACGCGCGCCTGCCAGTTCCGGCAGGTGCAATGATCAGGACGCGACGCGAATGACCCCCAGGATTTCAGTGCTGTTTGCGGCGATCGCCGTCCTCGCGCTCGGCGTACTGCCTGCAGCTGCGCAGCAGACCCGGATGCAATACGACAAGAACGGCCGCGTCTATTACGGCCAGCAGGGTCCGAACCGCGTCATCCAGCAGGGGCCAAACACCCGCGTCTACATCACCACGCGCTCCTGGCTCGATGCCGGCACCGAAGTGCTGCCGGGCGAACGCAAGTTCCAGGACTACGCCTTCCCGCCGGAGATCGGCTACCCGACCTTCGCCCGCGAGAACCGCCAGCGGCCGATCGACCGCCAGCCGCTCAGCACGCCGTCCGATCTCGGCGGCTATCCGACGCGCTTCCCGCTGTACTGAGTTCTTCTCCTCGCCTCGCGAAAAAGCCCGGCCCGCGCCGGGCTTTTTTGTCAGTGCAGCTTCTGCAGTTCTTTCAGGATCGCCTCGCCCATCTGCTGGGTATTGGCCGCGGTCGTGCCCTCCGACTTGATGTCAGCGGTACGAAGGCCGCTGGCGAGCACCGCTGATATGGCCTGATCGATCTTGTCGGAGAGCGCGCCCATGTCGAAGGAATAGCGCAGCGCCATGCCGAAGGAGGCGATCATCGCGATCGGGTTGGCGAGGCCCTTGCCGGCGATATCGGGCGCCGAGCCGTGCACCGGCTCGAACAGCGAGCGGCGCTTCTTCGTCTTCGCGTCGATCTCGCCGAGCGAGGCCGACGGCAGCATGCCGAGCGATCCCGTCAGCATCGCCGCGATGTCCGACAGCATGTCGCCGAACAGATTGTCGGTGACGATGACGTCGAACTGCTTCGGCCACTTCACCAGCATCATGCCGCCGGAATCGGCGAGCTGGTGCTCCAGCGTGACGTCCTTGTATTCGCGCGCATGCAACTGGGTCATCACCTCGTTCCAGAGCACGCCCGACTTCATGACGTTGCGCTTCTCCATCGAGGTGACCTTGTTGCGGCGCTTGCGCGCGAGGTCGAAGGCGACGCGGCCGATGCGCTCGATCTCGTAGGTGTCGTAGACCTGGGTGTCGATGGCGCGCTTCTGGCCGTTGCCGAGATCGGTGATGGTCTTGGGCTCGCCGAAATAGACGCCGCCGGTGAGCTCGCGCACGATCATGATGTCTAGGCCTTCGACCGCCTCGCGCTTAAGGCTCGAGGCATCGGCGAGCGCCGGATAGCACACCGCGGGACGCAAGTTCGCGAACAGGCCGAGATCCTTGCGCAGCCGTAGCAGGCCGGCCTCCGGGCGCGCCTCGTAAGGCACGGCGTCCCATTTCGGGCCACCGACCGCGCCGAAGATCACGGCATCCGCAGCCTTGGCCACCGCCATGGTCGCGTCCGTGATGCTCTGCTTGCTCGCGTCATAGGCGGCGCCTCCGACCAGCCCGTCCTCGGTCTCGAAGGAGGCAATGCCCGCCTTGTTCAGCCAGCCGATCAGGCGCTTTACCTCGCCCATCACTTCGGGGCCGATGCCGTCGCCGGGGAGAAGCAGCAGTTTGTGAGTCGCCATAGATCAGATCCTCGTAAGTCCTGCCGTGGCGAGGCCCATCCCGGCCATCCACGTCTTGCACTGCTCCTGCGCGGAAGACGTGGATGCCCGGCACGGGCCGGGCACGACGATAAAGGGGTAATCCGGGCGGAGTGCTAGAACGCCGGGGACGGCTTGGCAAGGCGCTCGCCACAGGCGGGAAAATCGGTTTCAATACACCCGTCGCAAGTCGGAACGCATGACCGCAGCCATTTTGTTTGCCTTTGCGTCCGCAGCCTTCCTGGGCGCGGCCGTGGTAACCTCCCAACTCGGCCTGCGGACGATGGAGCCGCTGACGGGGGCTGCCGTCGCCGTTCCCTCCTTTACATTGCTCTTCCTGCTGCTCTCGCCGATCATCCTTGCGGGCGAGCCGGTGGTCTGGCGCGGCCTGCCGATCTTCGCGGTGCTCGGCCTTTTTTTCCCGGCCAGCCTGACATTGCTCGCCTTTGCCTCCAATCGCGCGCTCGGGCCGGTCATCACCTCGACGCTTGGCAATCTCGCGCCCCTGTTCTCGGTCGCGCTGGCGGTGCTGGTGCTGCGCGAGCCGCTGCACGCGACGCAGCTGGCCGGTCTCGTCATTGCCGTGATCGGCGCGGTCATCATCAGCGTCACCCGTCCGCGCGATCTCGGCCACTGGCGAAGCTGGGCACTGCTGTTGCCGCTCGCGGCTGCGCTGGTCCGTGGCGTGACCCCACCGATCGTCAAGCTCGGGCTCGAGGTCTGGCCGAGCCCGCTCTGGGCCTGCCTGATCGGCTACGTCATGTCGTCGCTGGTGTTGCTGGCCGTGCAGCGCCTGCGGCAGGGAAAATTTCTCACGGACGCGCCGCAATCGGGCCTGTTGTGGTTCGCCGTCACCGGCATCGCCAACGGGCTCGCCACGCTGACGATGTTTACCGCCGTGCGTCATGGGCCGATCACACTGGTCGCGCCGGTCATTGCAGTGTTTCCGCTGGTCACCGTCCTGCTCAGCAAGCTCGTGCTCAATAGCGTGATCACCCCGCGGATCGTCGGCGGCACCGTGCTCACGGTCGCCGGCGTGGCACTGGTGCTGGCGGGATGAAATTGTTGCGCTGAGGGCAATGCACCTCTGCAGGCGGCGTCCTGTGCAGGCCCGTCGTGGCCTGTCACAGTGCGGGGCCTGCCGGAGCCTTGCGTGAAATCCCCCGATCACTTCCAACCGTACCCGCATCCTGCGCGGCTGATCCTGATCCTGTCGCTGGCGCCGACCATCGGGCTCGGCATCGGCCGCTTCGCCTATGCGCTGGTGCTGCCCGACATGCGCGACGCCCTGTCGTGGTCCTATTCGGCTGCGGGCTTCATGAACACCGTCAACGCCGTCGGGTACCTTGCCGGCGCCCTGACCGCATCGCTCCTGATCAAGCGCTTTGGGCTGGCG
Source organism: uncultured Bradyrhizobium sp. (assembly GCA_964504705.1). Taxonomy (GTDB): domain Bacteria; phylum Pseudomonadota; class Alphaproteobacteria; order Rhizobiales; family Xanthobacteraceae; genus Bradyrhizobium. The sequence goes on along the minus strand of CAZDEZ010000083.1, from coordinate 6,302 downwards.
CGAAGCGTGGTCTGGGGCACCGCCGCCTGCGTGGCGTCGCTGGCGCTGTGTGCGCTGACCGGTAACTTCGTCGCGTTGAGCCTTGCACGGCTGCTGGCCGGTTTTGCCGCCGCCGCCGGTTTCGTCGGCGGCGGCGCACTGGCAGCGACCATCGCGCAGACGCAGCCCATGCGCGCCAACTTCCTGCTCAGCCTGTTCTATGCAGGCCCCGGCGTCGGCATCCTCGCCTCCGGCCTGATCGCCCCTTTCACGCTGCAGGCCTTCGGTCCGGGCTCGTGGTGGATCGTGTGGTGGGCACTGACGGCGCTGTCGCTCGTCATGCTGGCGCCGCTGTGGCTGGCGCCGCTCGGCGACAACCGCGAATTCGATTCGGCCGTGCGTGTGAAATTCTCCGTCCGACCCGTGCAGATTTATCTCGCCGCCTATTTCATGTTCGGCGCGGGCTACATTGCCTACATGACCTTCATGATCGCCTATGTGCGCGACGGCGGCGGCGGCGCAACCGCGCAGGCGACGTTCTGGGGCCTGATCGGCGTCTCCGCTTTCGTCACGCCGTGGGTGTGGCGGCGGGTGCTGGCGCTCGACCGCGGGGGGCTTGCCACCACGATCATCCTCGGCACCAACGCGATCGGCGCAGCGCTGCCGATCTTCGGACACTCGCCAATTCTGCTTGCCGTCTCCGCGCTGGTATTCGGCGTCGCCTTCTTCGCAGTGGTGGGATCGACGACGGCGTTCGTACGGCTCAACTACCCTCCGTCCGAATGGCCCGCCGGCATCGCGGCAATGACCATCGCGTTCGGCATCGGCCAGACGCTGGGCCCGATCGCGGTCGGCGCGATCACGGATGCGGTGGGGAGTCTTTCATCGGCGCTCAATGTTTCCGCGGCATTGCTCGCGCTCGGCGCAATTCTCTCGGCGTTCCAGCGCAAGCTGAAGGCCTAGCTCCCGCTGAACGAATTGTAGCCCTGGTCCTCCCAGAAGCCGCCCTTGTAGTCGTTGGTAACTTCCATCGAGACCACGTATTTCGGGTTCTTGAAGCCGAGCTTGGTCGGCACGCGGATCTTCATCGGAAAACCGTAGGCGCGCGGCAGGATCTCGTCGGCGAATTTGAACGTCATCTGGGTCTGCGGATGCAGCGCGGTCGCCATGTCGAGCGGCGAGTTGTAGCCGTCCTTGTCGGCGCACTGGAACCAGACGTATTTGGCGCGTGTGTCGGCGCCAATCAGTTTCAGGAAATCGCGCAGCGGCGTCCCGGTCCAGCTGCCGATCGCGCTCCAGCCTTCGACGCAGATATGCCGGGTGACCTGCTTGACCTGCGGCAGCGCGTAGAGCTCGTCGAGCGTCCAGGGCTTCTTGTTGTCGACGAGGCCGCGCACTTCCAGCTTCCACGTCTTGCCGTCGACGGTCGGGGCTTCGTCGAGGCCGTAATAGGCGTTGAACGGGAACGGCTTCATCACCATGCTTTCGGGATAGGTCGGCGCCAGCGCGTTCGGGTTGAACATGGCGGCCTGCACGGCATCGTTGAACTTCGACACCTGCTTCAGCATCTCTTCGGCCGAGAAGCTGTCGACGACGTCGCATCCGGTCAGCAAGGTCAGCGCGCCGAGGCTGGCGCCGCCGGTGATGAAGCGGCGGCGGGTCAGGTCGGGCATGGCCTTCGCGGCATCGCGGACCAGCAACTGCTTGTCAACGCCGGGGATGATGAGCGAGCGTTTGCGGGACATGCGATCCTCCCAACTATCTTAGCGGCCGATGATCATGGCGCGCAGGCTCTTCGGCACGATCAGCGCCAGGGCCACATGCACCACCATGAAGGCGACGATTGCCGCCATGCAGAAGAAGTGGACGTAACGCGCGGCATCGAAGTCGCCGAACAGCGCGACCAGCCAATACAGCTGCACCGGTTTCCAGATCGCCAGGCCCGACAGCACGACGAGCACGCCGACGACGATGACGCCGACATAGAGCAGCTTCTGCACGGAATTGTACTTGGAGAGGTCGTCGTGCGAAAGCTTGCCGGTGAGCGCAGCCCTGGTATCGGAGATCACGCCCTCCGGCGTGATCGGCAGCAGCTTCTTGCGGAAGCGGCCGGTGGCAAAGCCGAGCGCGAGATAGACGAGGCCGTTCACCATCAGGATCCACATCGCGGCGAAGTGCCACAGCAGGGCGCCGCCGAGCCAGCCGCCGAGCGTGATGGTCCTGGAGAAGGTGAAGTCGAACAGGGGATGGGCGTTGTAGATCTGCCAGCCCGACATGATCATCAGGACCATGGCAAAGGCGTTGGTCCAGTGCAGCGCCCTGACCCAGGCGGGCTGGATTACCCTGGTCTTGCCCGATGTCGCCGAAGCGGCTTGCTCGTTGCTGACGGTCACGCTGGACATGATTGCGGTTCCCTGGACCTGGTTCCTGGCTCGCCCGGTACCGGCATAATACGCCGGCAACGGCCTTTCCGTTACAATCCCGTGCCTATTGGTTTCATGCACGGGGCCTATCGCGATCACAAGAAGGCGAGCCGGGTCGCCCCGGCTCGCCTCCCGTCACGCGTCCTGTTTTTGGGGCTGGCCAGAACGCGAGGTTGTCAGGACGCCGGCATCAGCACGGTGTCGACCACGTGGATCACGCCGTTGGACTGATTGACGTTGGAGATCGTGACCATCGACTGGCCGCCCTTGGCGTCGATGATCCAGACCTTGTCGCCCTGGTGCTTGACGGTGAGCTGCTCGCCCTCGGCGGTCTTCAGCTTCATGCCGTCCTTGAGGTCGGAAGCGGCGAGCTTGCCCGGCACGACATGGTAGGTGAGGATCTTGGTGAGGGTCGCCTTGTTCTCGGGCTTGACCAGCGTGTCGACCGTGCCGGCCGGCAGCTTGCCGAAGGCGGCGTTGGTCGGCGCGAACACCGTGAACGGGCCCTTGCTTTCGAGGGTTTCGACGAGGCCGGCGGCCTTCACCGCGGCGACCAGCGTGGTGTGGTCCTTCGAATTGACGGCGTTCTGGACGATGTTCTTGGAGGGGAACATCGCCGCACCGCCGACCATCACGGTCTTCTCCTGCGCGGACACCGGCGCAGCAACGGTCGCAGTGAGGGCGAGCGCCGCAAACGCAGCGGCGGACAGCAGGGCAATACGCTTCGACATAGGATAGTCTCCCGATGATTGAGCTGGCCGACGGGCCATCCGCCGGCGATGAAAACAACGGCGTCGTCGTGGTGGGTGAGACAGCGTCGTCGTTGGCCGAACTACGGGAGGTTTCGGCGGCGGTTTCGGGCGAAAAAATCTTTGTGATTTTTGAAACCGACGGGTGGGGTGATCGTGAGGCGCTTGCAGCTGTCGTCCCGGCCAAGCGAAGCGCGAGCCGGAACCCATACCCACCGATGTCAGCGATGTGACCGCTGGAGCCAGAGCTTGCCTTAACGACTACTCCCTGTGGTTATGGGTCCCCGCTTTCGCGGGGACGACATGTGGAGAGAGCGGCGATCAATCGTTGCTCTTCGGCGTGGCGATGAAGCCGCGGTTGTGGGTCGGGCTGATCAGGATTTCGTTGATGCAGACGCGCGGCGGCAGGCTGGCGACGAAGGCGATGGTGCGGCCGCAATCCTCGGGCTGCAGCATCCTGGCCTGCTCGGCCTCGCTCGGCGGAACGGGACGCGACTTGAGGATCGGCGTGGCCACCTCGCCCGGCGACAGGCAGCAGGCGCGCAGGCCGTTGACGCATTCGTCCATGTTGAAGGAATGGGTCAGCGCGAGCACGGCGTGCTTGGTCGTGGTGTAGGCCGGACCCGTCATCTTCGAGACGTGGCGGCCGGCCCAGGAGGCGACGTTGATGATGCAGCCGTCCTTTTGCCTGCGCATCGCCGGCAGCACCGCGCGCATGCAATAGAGCACGCCGTTGAGGTTGATATCGACGACCTTGTTCCAGCCGTCGAGGTCGAAATCCTCCCAGCTGCGCTTCGGCACGTTGACGCCGGCGCTGTTGACCAGGAGATCGATGCGGCCGTGCTTGGCGAGGATCGCCTCGGCCGCCTTGTTGACGTCGTCCTTGCTGGAAACGTCGAGCGCGATGGCCTCTGCCTTGCCGCCCTTGGCCGCGATTTTCGCCACCACGCGGTCGAGCTCCGCCTTGCGGCGGCCCGAGACCACCACGGTCCAGCCGTCCGCCGCCAGAAATTCCGCCCCGGATTCGCCGATGCCGCTGCCTCCGCCGGTCACCCAGGCCACGCGTTTCCCGCTATTTGTCATGCAAACTGTCTCCGTTGCTTATTGAAGGGCGTTTTTGCTAATCCAGCCGGGAATTTTCCGGCCAGCGCCCCCTCAGGGAATGTTGCATGAACACGACCGCGAACGCCAACCTGTTTTCCCGCCTGTTCGATCGCCTCGACGATCCCAACCGGCTCGCGATCGAGGAGCTCGACGGCACGCGCATCAGCTATTCCGACCTGGTCGCCCGCGCCGGGCAGATGGCGAATGTGCTGGTGTCGCGCGGCGTCAAGACCGGTGACCGCGTCGCGGCGCAGACCGAAAAATCCGTTCCGGCGCTGGTGCTTTATCTCGCGACCGTCCGGGCCGGCGCGGTCTACCTGCCGCTCAACACGGCCTATACGCTCAACGAGCTCGAATATTTCATCGGCGATGCCGAGCCGTCGCTGGTGGTGTGCGATCCTGCGAAAGCGGAGGGCATCGGCAAGATCGCGGCGAAGGTGGGCGCGAAGGTCGAGACGCTCGGCGCCGACGGCAAGGGCTCGTTGTCCGAGGCCGCCGCCAAGGCGAAGACCGAGTTCACGACGGTGCCGCGTGAAAACGACGACCTCGCCGCCATTCTCTACACGTCCGGCACCACCGGCCGCTCCAAGGGCGCGATGCTCTCCCACGACAATCTCGCGTCGAACTCGCTCAGCCTCGTCGGCTACTGGCGCTTCACCAAGGACGACGTCCTGATCCACGCCCTGCCGATCTACCACACCCACGGCCTGTTCGTGGCAAGCAACGTCACGCTGTTCGCGCGCGCCTCGATGATCTTCCTGCCGAAGTTCGACCCCGACCTGATCCTGAAGCTGATGGCGCGCGCCACCGTGATGATGGGCGTACCGACCTTCTACACCCGTCTGCTGCAGCATCCGGGCCTGTCGAAGGAAGCGACGGAACACATGCGGCTGTTCGTCTCCGGCTCGGCGCCGCTGCTCGCCGACACCCATCGCGAATGGTCGGCGCGCACCGGCCACGCCGTGCTGGAGCGCTACGGCATGACCGAGACCAACATGAACACGTCGAACCCCTATGACGGCGACCGCGTGCCCGGCGCGGTCGGCTTCCCCCTGCCCGGCGTCTCCGTGCGCGTCACCAATCCCGAGAGCGGCAAGGAACTCGACCGCGACGAGATCGGCATGATCGAGGTCAAGGGCCCCAATGTGTTCAAGGGCTACTGGCGCATGCCGGAAAAGACAAAGGCCGAATTCCGCGACGATGGCTTCTTCATCACCGGCGACCTCGGCAAGATCGACGGCAAGGGCTATGTGCACATCGTCGGCCGCGGCAAGGACCTGGTGATCTCCGGCGGCTTCAACGTCTACCCGAAGGAAATCGAAAGCGAGATCGACGCCATGCCGGGCGTGGTCGAGTCCGCCGTGATCGGCGTGCCGCATGCCGATTTCGGCGAGGGCGTCACCGCGGTCGTGGTCTGCAGCAAGGGCGCGCCGGTGACGGAGGCCTCGGTGCTGAAGGGGCTCGATGGACGGCTCGCCAAATTCAAGATGCCGAAGCGGGTGTTCGTGGTGGAGGAACTGCCGCGCAACGCCATGGGCAAGGTGCAGAAGAACATCCTGCGGGATCAGTACGCGAAGATTTTCAGCAAGTGAGTTAGACGCACACGACCGGTGCGACACCGTCATTGCGAGCGAAGCGAAGCAATCCAGCTTCGCCGCAGCAAGGAAAGCTGGATTGCTTCGTCGCTTCGCTCCTCGCAATGACGAGGAAAAACATGCAGAAGGGGAAAGACACACGCTCTCGCTCTCACGACGCGATTTTCGCCTGAGTTTTGCATCTCTTCGGCCCTCTCTCTGACTGAGGGCGCAGGGAAGGCCGGGCGCCGGCGGCACCCGCAGCACCGTGTGCAATGGGTAGTAGAAGACGCACACGGATTTGACAGGTACAGCCAGGACATCCCGACCTTCCCCGCGCAATGGTTTGGCGGCTTACTTCGTGCTCTCCCCGGGGAACGGCCTCTTTTGCCCCCGTTGCCCGGCCCGCACAGGCAGACCGGGATAGACGCCAGGGTCGCGGCGCCAGGACCACACGACTTCACCGTCCGCCG
>CAZDEZ010000082.1:0-16671 GCA_964504705.1 uncultured Bradyrhizobium sp. | reverse complement strand
CCATGAACGCCCCGACCGCCTTTCCCGACCAGTCCAAACCCGTACCGCCGTACAAGCACACTCCCTTGTTCCCGCTGGGCAAGGACGAGACGCCCTACAAGAAGATCACCAGTGAGGGCGTGCGGGTGGAGAAAGTGCTCGGCCGCGACATGGTGGTGGTGTCGCGCGAGGCGCTGCGGGCGCTGTCGGAGGCCGCGTTCGGCGAGATCAATCATTACCTGCGGCCGGGGCATCTGAAGCAGCTGCGAGCCATCCTCGACGACAAGGAGGCCAGCGACAACGACAAGTTCGTCGCCTTCGACTTCCTGAAGAACGCCAATATCGCGGCCGGCGGCGTGCTGCCGATGTGCCAGGACACCGGCACCGCGATCATCATGGGCAAGAAGGGCTGCAACGTCATCACCGACGGCGACGACGAGGCCGCGCTGTCGCAAGGCGCGCGCGACGCCTACCTGCGCCGTAACCTGCGCTATTCGCAGGTGGCGCCGCTTTCGATGTACGAGGAGAAGAACACCGCCAACAACATGCCGGCGCAGTGCGAGATCTACGCCGAGGGCGACGATGCCTACAAGTTCATGTTCATGGCCAAGGGCGGCGGGTCCGCCAACAAGAGCTTTCTGTTCCAGGCAACGCCCTCGGTACTGACGAAAGATCGCCTGCTGGCGTTCCTGAAGGAGAAGGTGCTGACACTGGGCACGGCGGCGTGCCCACCCTATCACCTCGCGATCGTGATCGGCGGCACTTCGGCCGAACTCTGCATGAAGACGGTGAAGCTTGCTTCCGCGCGCTATCTTGACGCGCTGCCGACCCAGGGCTCTGCGGACGGCAATGCCTTCCGCGATCTGGAGATGGAGCAGGAAATCTTGAAGATGACGCAGTCGCTCGGCGTCGGCGCGCAGTTCGGCGGCAAGTATTTCTGCCACGACGTGCGCGTGATCCGCATGCCCCGCCACGGCGCTTCGCTGCCGATCGGGCTGGGGGTGTCCTGCTCGGCCGACCGCCAGGTGCTCGGCAAGATCACGAAGGACGGCGTCTATCTCGAGGAGCTCGAGCACAACCCGGCGCAGTACCTGCCGGCGGTGGAGCAGACGCTCGGCGGCGAAGTGGTGAAGATCGACCTCGACAAGCCCATGAAGGAGATCCTGGCGACGCTGTCGAAATATCCGATCAAGACGCGGGTCTCGATGACCGGCACCATGGTGGTCGCGCGCGACTCCGCGCATTCGAAGCTGCGCGAGCGGCTGGAGAAGGGCGAGCCGCTGCCGGATTATTTCAGGAACCACCCGGTCTACTACGCCGGTCCCGCCAAGACGCCGGAAGGCTACGCCTCTGGAGCGTTCGGTCCGACCACCGCCGGGCGCATGGATTCCTTCGTCGAGCAGTTCCAGGCCGCCGGCGGTTCGCTGGTCATGGTGGCCAAGGGCAACCGGGCGCCCGCGGTGCGCGAGGCCTGCAAGAAGCATGGCGGTTTCTATCTCGGCTCGATCGGCGGGTCGGCGGCGAACCTCGCCGAGCACTGCATCAAGAAGGTCGAGGTGGTGGAATATCCCGAGCTCGGCATGGAAGCGATCTGGCGCATCGAGGTGGTGGATTTCCCGGCCTTCATCATCGTGGACGACAAGGGCAACGACTTCTTCAAGGAATTGAACCTGGGCTAGCTCGCCCTTCAATCGGAATCGGGGGCGGCATGGTCGAGTGGTTCGAGGACCTGAAGATCGGCATGCGCTTCAAGAGCGAGGCGGTGACGGTGTCGAAGGACGACATCGTCCGCTTTGCGCGCGAATACGATCCGCAGCCCTTTCACCTCGACGAGGAGGCGGCGAAGAATTCCATCCTCGGCGGCCTTGCCGCGTCCGGCTGGCACACGGCGGCGATCGCCATGCGGCTTGCCGCAAGCTGCAAGCCGTTCGGCCCGCATCCGTTGTTCGGGGCGGGGGTGGACGATCTGCGCTGGCTGAAGCCGGTACGGCCCGGCGATTCCGTTCATCTCGAAGGCGAACTGGTGGAACTGGTGCCGTCGCGCTCGAAGCCGCACGGCGTCGCCCGCGTCAAATGGACCGCCTACAATCAGGACGGCGAGGCCGTCTACACCTTCAATCCGATCGCCATCGTGCCTGTCAGGCCGAAATGAAATGGCCGGGCATTGCCCGGCCATTTGCGCACTCGATGCCGTTGCGGCTTACGCCCGCGTTCCCGTGAACGGGAAGCTGCCCATCGGGCCGATGCTGGCTTCGCCCGACATGCTGTCGCCTGTGACCTTGCCGCTGAAGGCCAGCGTCAGCGGCATGGGGTTGGTGATGGACACCTTCCAGGCAACATCGTCGCCGTTCGCCGTGCCTTCGAAAATCTCGGTCGAGTTGCCGTCGGCGCCCTGCGTGCCGTTGAGCGCGCCGCCCGAAGCCTTGACGCTCAGCGTCGTCTTGCGCTCGCCCATCGGCGTCGAGAGGGTGATGTTCCAGTTTCCGTCCACGGCCATATTCGGCGTCTCCCGAGGTTGTACAAGTTGCGCGGTTATAGCTCATTACATCGGGCAAGCCCAATGGTCTCTCGGCGTATCGATGCGATTTCTTGACGCCTCGCCCGACTCGATACGCCGTGAATCAGGCGCGGGCGGCGGCGCGCAGGCGGCTGCCGACCAGCAGGCGAAAGGCGACATATTGGACAGCGAAGGCAACGACCTTCGCGCCGATCAGCACGACCGTCACGTAGAACGCCCACAGCTTCATGTCGCCGGTCATGGCAACCCCGATGGTGCCGGCGGCGAGTGCGAAACACAGCGCGGCCCAGGCGTAGCCGGCATAGATGACGTATTCCGGGATCGTCTGGCTGACGATCGGCGGCATGTAGCGCAGCATCCAGCCGCGCTTGAGCATGATCAGGCCAATCGCGGCATGACCGATCGCCGGCTTGGCCAGCACGAAGCGGGGATCGTGGGTGAGCAGCGTGGCGCCGCCGAGCACGATGACGAGGCCGAGGCTCGCCCAGGTCATATAGCCCAGCGTCTGGCCCTTGATGCGCGACCAGATCACCTGGCCGACGGCGCCGACGATGGCGACGGCGGTTGCCAGGATGACGTTGTCGGTGGCGAGGTAGATCGCCAGAAAGACGATGGTCGAGAGAAAGTCGGAGCCGAGCCTGCGGAATACGTCCTTCATCGTCTGTTTCCTTGCACCCTGGTTTTTCGAGGTCCGCCTCGAGGGCGGGGTTGGATAGGCGGTCCGCGCCGGGAAAGCAATTCCGGCACGGTATCTCCTCGGCTCATTGGGATCGGGGCAGTGCGCCGGCGGCGGGCGTGCCGTACTTGGCCCGAAGGTGTTGCGGATACCATCTGGTGAAATAGATCGCGCAGTTGCGGGCGGCGAAGGCGACCAGCAGGCCGCCCCAGAATGGCAGCCACGGCACGTAGATCATCGCGGCGTTACCGACCATCATCAGCGCCATTGCCGCGGTCCAGGCCCAGGTGATGACGTAGTTGGAGCGGACGAAGCCGGGAAGGCGTGCGGTCTCGGCGTCGACGACTTCGAGCGCGTATTGCAGCGTGAAGGGGTAGCGGATCAGGATCGAGAACAGCGACACCAGGAAGATGCCGGTGTCGACCGCGAAGCGCACCGCGGAATCGCCGAGTTCGGGATCGGCCAGCGCGACGTAGAGGCCGACGGCGGCGAAGGTCGCGACCGAACCGGCGCCGAGCATCTTGACCGAGCGGCCGCGCCAGGCGTCGAAGGCCATCACGGCAAGGTTGACGCCGGCGGAAACGAACAGGCTGACAACGGCCGAGGTCATCAGCATCAGCGCGGCAAAGGCGCCGTAGGGGGCGAGGATCAGGAAGACCAGCATGGCAGCCTCTCGGGGCTCAATCTTTACATCGTAAAGATACCGTAGGGGCGTGGGCGGGAATCGTCAAGAGAAATCTTTACAGTGTCAAAATAAGGTGATCAGGAGCGTTTTTGTCGCCGTTTTTCAACAAGTTGGACGGGGGGCGTCAAAACGGCCAGAAGCGCGCCAGTGCGTGAATCGCCGCCGCGACCAGCACGGCGAGGGTAAGCAGGATCGTCGCGATCCGGCCGGCGTTGAATTGCCAGGTGCCGGGCCGTGCCGCCATTCCGATCGGATGCAGCAGGCGCGACAGCAACAGCGCGCCCATCAGCAGGTGGACACGAAAGGCCGGCATGCCGGACATCTCGAGCAGCGCGACCAGCAGGGCGATGATCGGCACATATTCGATGAAGTTGGCGTGCACGCGAATGGCGGTGCGCAGGCTTGCGTTCTCGGCATCGCCGAACAGCGCGCGGTTGGCCCGGCGCAGCCCCGCCACCCGCAGCGCCAGCACGGCGTAGATGAGGGCGAGGATCGCGAGGTAGAAGGCGGTGACGGACGGCACGTGCATGGCGTTGTCTCCCCTCAATGCGTCATTGGTTCAGCGATGCGCAGCATCGCCCCTTCTCCCCTTGTGGGAGAAGGTGGCGCGAAGCGCCGGATGAGGGGGCTCTATTCGCGAGTTGATCCCTAGTTGACCAACCCCTCACCCAAGCGAACTCGCAGCGAAGACCTTTCTAGCTCTCTCCCGCAAGGGGAGAGGGCGCAATAACGCGCCGCCGTGATGCAGCGCCATCAAGCTACGCGTCAGTTCGCGCCGACCCAATTGCCGTGAAAGCCGTCGGGCACGCGGTGGCCGAGATGCACCAGCGCCGCCGGGCCGCTGTCGATGTCCTGCGCGTTGAACACTGCAAGATCGCTGCGGTTCTCGCGCGCGCGCCAGACCACGGCGAGCAGCCAGCCGTCGCCTTCCGCCGCGTCCTTGCTGCGCTCGACGAACACCGGCTCGGAGATGGTGTCGCCCGCAGGAAGCAGGTAATTCGCAAGCCGCTTGCCGGCGCCGTCGACGTGCACGATGCCCGACAGGGCGCCGAACATCGGCAGATCCGGGTTGGCGCAGGCATACCAGCCGTGAGAGGTGGCGAAGCCGGCCTTGCGGTCGTCGACGCGCGGGAATTCGCCGGTCAGGTCGTCGAGATAGCTTTGCGTGAAGCGGTCGGTATTGCCGGCGAGGTCGAAGGTCCAGCGGCAAAAGCGGGCGCGCGATTTCGCGGGGTCCGTCGGCGTCCCGTCGGGATGGTTGAACAGCGGCGCCTCCTCGTACTGCAGGACGTCGGCGACGATACGGTTGCCTTCCTCCCAGGCGTTCATGACATGGAAGACGTAACAGGTCTCGCTGCGGAACCAGACGATGTCGTTGGCCGAGCCGTCGCGCTTCATCACGCCGGTGTAGCCGCCTTTCTCCGGCTCCCAGGCGTAAGGCGCCTGGCCGCGCATGGCGCGCTCCATGCTGCCGGTGATCGGCAGGATCGGGAACAGCATGTGGTTCTCGGTGACGATGAAGTCGTGCACCATGCTGGCATAGGGCGCCTCGAAGCGATCGAAGCGCTTCACCGTGCCGGATGACGACACCGAGCCGAAGGAGAGCGTCGGCGTCAGCGGGCCGTTCGCATTGTAGCCGAAGAACACCATTTCGCCGGTGACCGGATCGATCTTGGGGTGGGCGGTGAAGGGGCCCTTGATGGCGCCGTCATAGTCGCAATAGCCGCGCCGGTTCAGCGTGCCCGGCTCGATCTCGGTCGGCAAGTGCCCCTCTTCAAGCGCGAGCAGGCGGCCGGCATGGGAGATGATGTTGGTGTTGGCGACGCCGCCGTCGGTGGTGACGTCGGCAGGGGTGCCCGGCAGCTTGCGGCCGAAGCCGCCGAACAGCGCGCGGCCGGCGTCGTGCTCGGCCTGCCATTTCGGCGTGCGGACCCAGCGGTTGCGATAGCTGGCGCGGCCGTTCTCGAGGTGGAAGGCGTGCAGCATGCCGTCGCCGACGAACCAGTGCGCGCCGGGGACGTCGAATTGCGGGTTGGGGCCGTTGCGATAGAGCGTGCCGTTGAGCTCGCGCGGCAGCTCACCGGTGATCTTCAGGAAGGGCGCGTCGCATTCCATCGGAATCGGCGCCAGGTTGGTGCGCGCCGCATTGGTCGTCACTTGATCGTGCACGGCCTACTCCCCGGGTTTTTATCTTTTACATCGTAAAGATATGAGTAGCGCGCATGTCTGCCCCCGTCAAGCAAAATCTTTACACTGTCAAAATGGCGGCCTATAAGAGTCGCATGACGAGAAAACCAAAGGAAAACAAGGTGAACCGCAGCCGCAGGGCCCCGGCCAGGCCCGCGCCGGCGAAGCCGGCGGTGCGGCGAACCCGCGCAGAGAAGGATTCGCCCTATCATCACGGCGCCCTGCGCGACGCCCTGTTGCAGGCGGCGGAAAAAGTGCTGGAACGCGACGGTCTGCCGGGTCTCACGCTGCGTGCGGTGGCGCGTGAGGCGGGCGTGTCGCATGCCGCGCCCACCCATCATTTCGGCGACCTCACCGGGCTTGTCAGCGAGCTTGCCGCGATCGGCTTCAGCCGGTTCAACCGGGCATTGGCCGAGGCACGTGCCACCGGCACCCATCCACTGGAAAAGGCGCTGGCGGGCGCCAAGGCCTATGTCGCCTATGCGCAGGCCAATCCCGGCATGTACGGGCTGATGTTCCGCACCGAGCGGATCGACATGTCGCGCCCTTCGCTGCATGAGGCCGCGGAGGCCTCGTTCGCGGCGCTTGCCGGCGCGGTCGGCGCCAGCCGCGACGAGCAGATCCAGGAACAGACGCTGACGCTCGACCAGGCCGCCGCCATCGCGCGCGCCTGGTCGCTGGTGCACGGCTTTACCATTCTGCTGCTGGACGGCCGCCTGACCGCGATCCTGGCGCGGCTGCCCAGGGGCACCACGGTCGAGACGCTGCTGCATGCGATGCTGACGTCCACGGTGGCCAGGCCGCCTTCGCGCTGACTCTTACTGGAGCATGATCCACTGTCCAGAAACCGGTCCACTTTCTGGAGATCATGCTCAACGGCCCGCCAGCTCCACGCCACGGCCGCTGTTGCCGACGACCTTCACCGCGTCCTTGCCGCACTTGAAACTGCGCGCCAGTTCGTCCGCGGCCTTGCGTGCCAGCTCGTTGGCGTCGGGATTGGCCGCTACGTCCACATAGGCGACATGGCAGACCGGGCCCGGCGCCAGCCGCGTCACCGCCAGCATCTGTTTGGCGATGGGGCGGCCGTCCTTGTCCTCGTCGGCATTGTCGGCGATGTGCCAGCGCTGGATGATGGCATAGGGCCTGCCATTGGCGGCGCGCCATTCCACCGTGTTGGTGGTCGAATTGAACGGGCCGAACCAGGTTTGCGCCGCCGGTTCCTTCGAGGCGGCGAGCCGATTGCGGCCGACCGAGACGGTTTCGCGCAGATCGTCCTCGCTGATCAGCACGATGAGGCCGTTCTTGCCGGGGCAGACCCGGACGGTGCTGTCGTCGACGCCGTTGCCCGCGCTTCTGACGCGGCAATCCCCGGGCGCGGTCGAGGTGTAGGTGGAGCCGATCGTTTCGGCACTGGATTGCAGGACCATGGCGGCGCTGGTCGCAACCAGCGTCAGGGTGGTGAGCGCGATTGTGACAGGGGAGGGAAGGATGCGCATCGGCCGGTCCGTCTTGTGGAACGTCTTGCAGCTTTTGACGTTCGCAATCTGGGGACGGTTCAATCGCATTGCGGGAAACACCTGACAGCGAAGCGGAATCGTTCTAGAAGGGGTGCTTCGCGACATCGCCCTCAGCGTTCATTCAGTCGGTCATGCCTGCCATTTCGTCGCACAAGCCCTATCGTATCGGCCGCTCCCGCACCGGGCTCGGCCTCTTCGCCACCAAACCGATCAAGAAGGGCACCCGGATCATCCGTTATTTCGGGCCGCTTCTGGATTGCAACAAGGAAGCGGACGACGCGATCGAGAACAAGTATTTGTTCCAGCTGACCAACCGCTGGACCATTGACGGCTCGGTGCGCCAGAACATCGCCCGCTACATCAACCATGCTTGCAGGCCGAACGCGGAATCCGACGTTCAGCCCATCAAGCGCAAGGTCTACATCCGCGCCATCAAGAACATCGCCCCGGGCGAGGAGATCAACTACGACTACGGCACCGACTACTTCAAGGAATACCTCAAGCCGATCGGCTGCCTGTGCGCCGCCTGCGAGAAGAAGCGGGCGAAGAAGCGCGTCGAGGCGAGGGCGGAGAAGCGGCGGCTGAAGGCAAAGGCCGAGAAAAAGGCGCACAGGCAAGCCGAGAAACTGGCGAAAGAGCGGGAAAAGCAGGCGCGCCAGGCCCGAGAGAAGGCCGAAGAGACGCGCAAGCATGCCGCGCGCAAGCAGCTCCATGGCGGGTATCTCAACGGATCCGGTCCGCACAAGATCCACGCCGTGCAGCGGGACATCACCCTGCGGACGAGAGGCGGACAGGGGGCCTTGGGCTGAATCCGGCGCAGGCGCGCCGAGTCACGCCGCGCCAGGCAGCAGGATATTTGCCGGTTCGGGCGCTTGCCGCGACCGGCTCGCCTTAGATTCCCTCGCCTAGATTCCCTTGAAGATGTTGCCCGCGAACAGTGCCGCATAGGCGATCAGCAGCACCTCGAAGACGTGCTTGTTGGCGTAGGGAATGGACACGCCGGCATAATGCACCAGCAGGGCGATCACCGCGAGGACGACCGAGATCAGGAAAACCGGCATGGTGGGCGCGCTGAGATTCATGATGCTTCCCCGAGAGTGTTTTGCCGCGCAATTGCGGAACCTCGATGAAGCTACGCTGCCGCCGATCAGGCAAGCAGAGATTGCAAGGCGCGCTGTGGATTAGTCGCAATCACGCCCGTTTTCGCGCTGACCGCGGCAGCCTTTCGTCCCCGAAGTCGATCGCCGATCGCTGGATGATTGCGCCGCTCTCGTCGACGGTGACGCGAAACCGGCGGTGCTCGGAGAAGAAGGTCAGGCGATGCCGTCCGGCGTCGTCTCCGGTGCGGCGCTCCGACACGCTGGTGATCCGGCCCGCGCGCATTTGTTGCCGGAGCAGGGGCAATGGCAGATTGAGCCCCTCCGAGACCAGGGAAGCTTCAATCTCGATGACGCCGTCGCCGAGCCGAACGGGTTTCATGCTCGTTTCCTCGCTGGCGTTGCCGGCCAGGCGCATTCCGCAAGCGTGGTGGCGTCAAGCTCGCGCATGAAGGCTTCGCGCGCGGCGGCAAGTCTTGATTTCAGCCGGCAGCGCGGGGTCAGCACGCAAGCGCCGCCATCCTCGCGGAAACATTCCACCAGGCCCTGCCGTTTCTCGAGCGTGCGCACGACCGCACCGAGCGTGATCGACTGGGCGGGACGCGCCAGGGAAAAGCCGCCGCCTACGCCGCGCTGGGTGGCAATGAAACCGCCATCGGCGAGATCGCGCACGACTTTGGCGAGATGATTGCGGGAGATGCCGAATTCGGCGGCGATCTCGCCGGTCGAGAATGAACGCGCCGGCTCGCCTGCCAGCCGCATCAGGGCGCGCAACGCAAAGTCGGTAAAGCTGGTAAGCCGCATGGAAGGCCTCGCGATTATGCCCTTGCAAATATCCTGTATCAGATTAAATAGGTATTTAGAATACCTATTTTCCAGTACCAGCTATTCGAGAGGGAATAGTGTCAGCGCCGCAGGCAGTAGCGTCAGGCCCGGAACGACGCGAGGAACTCACCGCGCAGATCGTTGCCCGAACCGGCATTACCGAGGGGATGATCGAGCAACTGGTCCGCGCCTTCTATGCCAGGGTGCGGGCGGACGACGTGCTCGGGCCGATCTTCGAGGCGCGCATCAGGGATTGGGAGCCGCATTTGGCCCAGATGTTCGCGTTCTGGTCGTCGGTGGCGCTGATGACCGGGCGCTATCACGGCACGCCGATGGTCAAGCATATGCGGCTGCCGGTCGATGCCGGCCATTTCGACCGCTGGCTCGCACTGTTCGAGGAGACCGCCCGCGAAGTCTGCCCGCCCGAAGCGGCGGCACATTTCATGGAGCGCGCGCGGCGCATTGCCTCGAGCCTCGAAATGGGCGTCGCCAGCACGAACGGGGTGATGCTGGGCAAGGGCGAGCGGTTTCGCGCCGTGAAACAGGAGCAGTAGGATGCACTATCGCAACGCAAGGGCGAAGGCCGTCGCCATCGAGAATGATGTCATCAAGCAATCAACCAGCCCGTTTGCGGGAAGCAGCCTGGTGCCGATGCTGGTCATCGGCCTCGTGCTCACCTTTGCCGGCATGATCGCGGCGCTGCTGTTGAGCTGAAAAGGGGAGGCCGCCGCGAATGCCGCGGCGACCGTCCAGTTTGGCAGGTTGCGGCCTACGCGGTCACCGCGCCGCCGCTCTTGCGCAGGCCGATATATTGCAGCTCGGCGAACACGCCGGTGGCGATCGCCTGCGCCACCACCATGGCCATGCCGAACAGGTTCGGCGACACGGCGCCGGAGAACAAAAGCGCAATGCTGCCGAGCGTCCAGGCGGCGTTGCCTGTTATCACGATCAGCACCAGCGCCTTCATCATGCTCTGCCGCGTGCCGAGCCAGCCGACGAAGGCGGCATAGACGATCAGGAACAGGCCGACCTCGCGCAGGAACATCTCCGGCAGGTTGAACAGCGGGGCAAAGGCGCCGGCGCCGAAGGTGAAGCCGAGCGCGGCAACGCCGCTGAAGACGGCATCCGCAATCAGGGCGCGGCGCAGGAACGAGGACGGATTGATCATGGCAGTTCTCCTTGTGCTCTCGGGGGTGAGACTTCGAATTCAGGCGGTGAGATCGCGGAACCAGGCGCACAGGCGGCGGGCGAGCGCGACCGGGCAGAGCGTCCTGGCCGCGCGGGTCTCGGCGGCGGCGACCTGCGCGTAGACATAGGCGCCGGTCGAGACCACCAGCGGTTCCGGCATGTTGAGGGAGCGCGCCAAAAGCCGGGTCGCAATGGCGAGGGTCCACTCGGCGATGGCGGCGGGCTGAAATCGGCTTTCCGGGGTCATGGTCATCTTATGATCCGAAGATGCCCGCCCGGCTGCGTCGTTTCGATTACCTCGCACGTAATGGAACGAGCGATTTTCGCATGGTAGGTTTCAACCATGAACGCACATGCATCTGCGGCGCGAGCCGAACACGCAAGGCCCATTCACATCGGCGAGCACCTGCGCGAATGGCGGCAGCGCCGTCATCTCAGCCAGCTCGACCTCGCCGGCGAGGCCGACATTTCCGCGCGGCATCTTAGCTTCGTGGAAACCGGCCGCTCGGCCCCGTCGCGCGACATGGTGCTCAAACTGGCGGAGCGACTGGACGTGCCCCTGCGCGAACGCAACGTGCTTCTCGTCGCCGCCGGCTTTGCGCCGGCCTTCCCGCGGCGCCCGCTCGACGATCCGGCGCTGAAGTCGGCGCGCGAGGCGATCGACCTCGTCCTGAAGGCGCACGAGCCGAATCCGGCGCTGGCCTATGACCGGCACTGGAATCTGGTGGCGGCCAACCGCATGCTGGCGCCGATCCTTCAGGATATTCCGCCAAAGCTGCTGAGCCCGCCCCTCAATATCCTGCGCCTCGCCTTCCACCCCGAGGGCCTTGCGCCGCGCACGGTCAATCTCGGCGAATGGGCCGCGCATCTGTTGGAGCGGCTGCACCGCCAGTGCGAGGCGACCGCCGATGCCGAGCTGATCAAGCTGTACAACGACCTGAAGGGCTATCCGCTGCCGGCACGCTCGGGACCGGTCTCTGCCGACAACGTCGCGATTCCCTTCAAGCTTCGCCACAATGGCGAGGTGCTGAGCTTCATATCGACGACCATGGTGTTCGGCACGCCGGTCGACGTCACGCTGTCGGAGCTGGCGCTGGAGACGTTCTTTCCGGCGGACGAACTGACCGCCCGGCGGCTGAAGGAGATGCAGCCGCGCGATTAGAAGCGTTTACTTCGCGGGTGCCGCTTCGCATAATCGACGCATGGACACGCGGCTTTCCAGGACTGCCACCCACGCCAATCCCGTCGGCGACCTCCTGCGCGGCTGGCGCACCCGCCGCGCCATGAGCCAGGCCGATCTCGCCTTCGAGGCCGGGATATCCGTCAAGCATCTGAGCTTTGTCGAGACTGGCAAGGCCGTCGGCAGCCGCGACATTCTCCTGCAGCTCGCCGGCGCGCTCGACCTGTCGCTGCGCGACCGCAATGCGCTGCTCGAGGCCGGCGGCTTTGCGCGGCAATATGGCGAGCGCGACCTCGCCGCGCCCGAGGTGGCGGATGCCAGGCGCGCCATCGATCTCCTGCTGAAACGGCACGAGCCGTTTCCCGCCATTGTCACCGACCGCCGCTGGAACGTGCTGCAGGCCAACGGCGCGGCGGCGCGGCTGATGACCATGCTGCTGGGCGAGGCGCGGATGCAGCGTCCGCTCAATCATATGCGCATGTTCCTCGCCCCGGACGAGCTTCGCCCCTATGTCGAGAACTGGGCGAAGGTCGCCGAGGCGCTGCTGACGCGCGCGCGGCATGAGGCGATGGCGGCGCCGCTCGATCTCGCGCTGCAATCGACCTGGCGCGAGCTGTTGAACCTGCCGGATCTGCCGGTGGCCCGGTTCGACGAGAACGTGGCGCCGGGCCCGATCTGCGAGGTGCGCCTGCGCAAGGGCGAAATTGCCGTCGGCCTGATCGGCACCGTGCTGACCCTCGGCACGCCGCAGGACATCACGCTGCAGGAACTGCGTGTCGAGATGTTCATGCCGGCGGATGCGGCGACGGAAGAGACGCTCGGCAGGCTCGGTGGTTGAGTCCAGTCAGCTGCCACGGACGAGGTCGCGTCCGCGGCGTCCCGGTTAAGAAGGCAAGAGGTCACACGATCAGCTCGTGCGCGCCGTGGCTTGCGGCATGGGGCGGAACGAGATGAGCGTGCAGGGGCGCGGGGTCGGCGGGCTGCGAGAGCTCGACCAATTGCTGGATTTCCGCCGGCCCGACGGGGCCGGCCCCATAACCCTGCGCCATCCCCTGCGCCGAACCCGCATTGATCGGCTCGACGGGATCGGCAAGGTTGGAAGTGACTGCCGTGGTGCTGAATTGGAATGAACTGCCTTGTCCGGGTTCCTGGACGATCTGCGCTTGTCCGACCCCGTGAGCCAGTCCCTGAGCCGAAGCCGCACCCGCACCCGCCGGCTCGACGGGACCGGCAAGGTTGGAAGCGATCGTCGCGTTGCTGAATTGGAATGAACTGCCTTGACCGGGTTCCTGGACGACCTGCGCCTGTCCGGCGCCGTGAGCCAGTCCCTGAGCCGAAGCCGCACCCGCGCCTGCCGGCTCGACGGGATCGGCAAGGTTGGAAGCGATCGTCGCGTTGCTGAATTGGAATGAACTGCCTTGACCGGGTTCCTGGACGACCTGCGCCTGTCCGGCGCCGTGAGCCAGTCCCTGAGCCGAAGCCGCGCCCGCACCTGTCGGCTCGACGGGATCGGCATGATTGGAAGCGGCGACGGCGTTGCTGAAGTTGAATGAACCAGCTTGTCCGGGCTCCTGGACGACCTGCGCCTGTCCGGCCCCGTGAGCCAGTCCCGGAGCCGAAGCCGTGCCTGCATTCGCCGGCTCGACGGGATCGGCTTGATGGGAAGCAGCCGCAGCTGCCTTGGAATGGGGTGAGTTGCCTGGTTCCGGCTCCTGCACGAGCAGCACGTGTGCGGCCCCTTGTCCGTGAGCCGTCCCCTGAGCCGAAGCAGCGCTCGCATTTACCGGCGTGACGGGATCGGCCTGGTTGGAAGCGGCTGCCGCATTGTTGGAGTTGCCTTGTCCGGGCTCCTTGCCGATCTCCGCGTGTGCGGCCCCGTGTCCGTGCGCCATCCCCTGAGGCGAGGCCGCGCTTGCACTTGCCGCCTCGACGGGATCGGCCAGGTTGGAAGCGGCCGCCGCATTGTTGGAGTTGCCTTGTCCAGGCTCCTTGCCGATCGCCGCGTGTGCGGCCCCGTGTCCGTGCGCCATCCCCTGAGGCGAGGCCGCGCTTGCACTTGCCGCCTCGACGGGATCGGTCTGGTGGGAAGCGGCCGCCGCATTGTTGGAGTTGCCTTGTCCAGGCTCCTTGCCGATCTCCGCGTGTGCGGTCCCGTTTCCGTGAGCCATCCCCTGGGACGAAGCCGCACCTGCACTTGCGGCCTCGACGGGATCGGTCTGCTGGGAAGCGTTGTTGGAATGTTGTGAATGTCCTTGTCCGTGCTCCGCCACATGACCCGCGTTCGCGGCGGCGTGCTGGTTACCGTGTCCAGCGGCAGCGGAGTTCGATGCCGATTCTGGGTTGTTCGGACCGTTTCCTTCGGAGGCGGAAGGGCCGGCACCGTTGCCGGGCGTTACCCCATGCTCGGCGAGCTGCGCTGCGGCATTTGCGTTCGCCAGGGCGGCCGGCTCGTTCGCGCCGGACGAGGCCATCGCGAATGTCCCGCCCGCCGCGCTTACGCTGGCATTGCCGTGGAGCGGTCCCGGGTGGAACGTCGACTCCGTCGTTGCCGTCGCGGCGGGCGCGTGCCCGCCCACGACTTGCGAACCGCTCGCCAGCGTAGTGACGGCCTCGCCGTCGGCGGCCGCGGTCGCGTGGGCCGAAGCTTCTCCGAACTGTGCGATCCTGACGGATCCGATCGACTCGAGGCTGCGGTCGAAATCGAACTTGAAGCTCTCCTCGGTTCTGGGCGGCGTCCATCCGCCGCCATGGGCGCTCACCTCAACGGTGGATTCGGCGGTGACCTCGGCAATGGTCGACGCCAGAACCACGGTTTCGGCCGCTGCAATCGCGGCGAGCATGGGATCGACGGTTTCGGCCGCTGCAACGACGGCCGTGGCTGCCGACTCCTCGAAGATGAAATCCGACTCGGCGACCGACTGCACGCCCTGCAGATGAATCTCCAGCAGGGCCGGATCGCCGATATCCAGGGCCCCATCGGTCGGGTTGACGTAGACGATGGTTTCGTTGCTCGCGGCGTTGTAGATCCAGGCGATGGTGCGCGGCGGCACCGAGGTGCTCGTCGACGCCAGGTGCATGAACGCCAGCGCGCCGAAGGCTGCGAGGTTGATCTTGTCCGATCCCGATGCGAAATCGGTAATCCTGTCGAACCCGCGCGAGTTGGAATCGGCCACGGACAGATAGACGAAGACGTCATCGCCGTTGCTGCCGGTCAGCGTGTCGGCGCCATATCCGCCGATGATGATATCGTTGCCGTTGTTCCCGTTGATGTCATCGCGGCCCGATCCGCCGTAAATCGTATCGTCGCCGCCATTGCCCTTCATGGTGTCGTTGCCGGACCCGCCATAGAGCAGGTCACCCGAGCTGGTGCCGTTGACGGTATCGTTACCCTTGCCGGCATAGACGATCTGAAATTGATTGCCGCCGCCCGCGATGGTCTCGCCGTTCGGCGTCCCGTATACGAATGGCGGATCGGTAACGACTGCCGTCCCCAAAGCCAGGTTGTCGAAATCGTTGGGATCCGCATCGCCGCTGCCGTGGATGACGATCGTCACGACCTGCGTGGTGCCGTCGATGGTCGTGACCGTGAACGTATCGGTCAGCGTTTCGCCGGGATTGAGCGCCTCCACCTCCGCGTTGGCGTTGTTGAGCGTGTAGGTCCACACGCCCGCCGCCGTCATCATGAAGGTGCCGTAGCCCTTGCTGCTCGCCGCCGGCGCGGTGACGGCGATGAAGGTGTTGTCCTCGTCGTCGGCGTCGATGGCTGTGAGCGTGCCGGTCGCAACCGGCGTACCCGGGTCGTCGCCGCCGGCCTCGACAACCGAGCCGGTGCTGGTGCCGGAAATGATCGCCGCGTCGTTGTTGCCAGTGATGGTGATCGTCACCACCTGCGCGGTGCCGTCAACGGTCGTCACCGTGAAGGTGTCGATCAGGATGCCGCCGACATTGAGCGCCTGCAACTCGGGATTGCTGTTGTTGAGGGTGTAGGTCCACACGCCGGCCGCCGTCATGGTGAAGCTGCCGTAGCCGTTGCTGCTCGCGGTCGGCGAGCTGACGGCGACAAAGGCGTTCGCAGCATTGTCCACGTCGACGGCGGTGAGCGTGCCGGTCGCAACCGGCGTACCCGGCGCGGTGGTGCCGGTTTCGACGACCGAGCCGGTGCTGGTGCCGGAGATGATCGCCGCGTCATTGTTGCCGGTAATGGTGATCGTCACCACCTGCGCGGTGCCGTCAACGGTCGTCACCGTGAAGGTGTCGATCAAGGTGCCGCCGACGTTGAGCGCCTGCACCTCGGCATTGCTGTTGTTGAGCGTGTAGGTCCAGACGCCGGCCGCGGTCATGGTGAAGCTGCCGTAGCCATTGCTGCTCGCGGTCGGCGAGCTGACGGCTATGAAGCTGTTGGGCGCATTGTCCACGTCGACATCGGTCAGTGTTCCCGTCGCGACGGGCGTGCCGGATACGGCCGTGCCGGTTTCGACGACCGAGCCGGTGCTGGTGCCGGAGATGATCGCCGCGTCATTGTTGCCGGTAATGGTGATCGTCACCACCTGCGCGGTGCCGTCCACCGTGGTCACTGTGAAGGTATCGATCAGGGTACCGCCGACGTTGAGCGCCTGCACCTCGGGATTGCTGTTGTTGAGCGTGAAGGTCCACACGCCCCCTGCGGTCATCGTGAAGCTGCCGTAGCCGTTGCTGCTCGCCGTCGGCGCGCCGACTGCGATGAAGGCGTTCGCGGCATTGTCCACGTCGACGGCGGTGAGCGTTCCGGTCGCAACGGGCGTACCCGGCGCGGTGGTGCCGGTTTCGACGACCGAACCGG
>CAZDEZ010000081.1:0-16844 GCA_964504705.1 uncultured Bradyrhizobium sp. | reverse complement strand
GTGGTGGCGGAATCGCGCGGCATGCCGGAGGGGGCGCCTTCGGTGCGCGAGGTCATCTTCACGGTGTAGGCGGAATTGAAGTCGCCGGTGATCTCGGCATGCGAGGTGATGGTCATGCCGGCGACGCCGCAGACGGAGTCGCTGACATAGCCGGTCGCGGTCTTCTGGATGTCCTGCTTCGAACAGGTCTCCTTGCCCGGAGAGAACGAGGTGCTCATCTGCTTGTCGGTCGAGGCGTCGGTGCAATGCTGCATCGTCATGTCCGGCACCGAGCCGCCGCTGCGCAGCATCTTCATTTCCCACAGGCCCGCCTTGCGGATCGGCAGCTCGACGGCCTCGGCCGGCGCCGCCGGCAGCATCGCGAGAAGCCCGATCGCGCACGCCAATGAGAGATGCTGTCGCTTCATGCGCCGCGCTCCCGTCCTGCGGTGAAAGGAATTCGTCGCTAGTAGAGCGTGACCACCGGCCGCTCGGCGGCGCCATAGGGCACCCAGCGGCAGGCAAAGGAGATGTAGCCACCCTCCTGGGCCTGCACGGCCAAGAATTTGGCCACCTTGCCGTAGCGGGCGCAGTGTTCCACCGCGATCTGGCGGGCGTCGACCTCCCGGGCGAGCGCAAAGGCGATGATGCCGCCGGTGTCGTTGCCCTTGATCGGTGACACCCACTGCTGGGCTTCCACCGGCGCGCCGGCCAGCGTCCCGCAGATCGCAATGAGGCTGGCTGCCACAATTCTTCGCATCGCCGACTCCCTGTTCGAGGCCGCACCTTAAAGCCCCTTGCACGGCCTGAAAAGAACGGCGGGCGGCCGGCCCGGCGAACTCTGGGCGAGTGTTGCCGCGCTGCACTTGACCTCCCTTGCCCCACGCGGCACGGTCGCGCGAAACGGAAGATGAAGCGGATTCCCATGCGCGCCCTGTTGAAATCCCCGGTGAAATCCGGCGTTGCCGCCGTTCTCGGCGCCTTGCTCGGCGTTGTCTCGTTCGGCGAGGCCCGGGCCGCAAATCCGCTGGAGCTGAATTTCTGGCTGTCGGGCCCGCGCTACGACGGCAAGGTCAAGCCCTGCGAATACGCGCTGCCGACCATCACCTCCCAGTTCCGCGACAAGGAAACCGCGTTCTGGAATTCGAGCCTGGAGATCACCGGCTACGGCAACGTCCGAGAGACTGCGTTTCGGCCCTGGCAGTCCGACAACATCCCGCGCCGCTATTGCACGGGCGAGGCGCTGCTGTCCGACGGCAAGGTGCGCGCGGTGCACTATTCCATCATCGAGGACGGCGGCTTTGCCGGGTTCGGACAGGGCGTCGAATGGTGTGTGGTCGGCGTCGACCGCAACTGGGCCTTCAACCCGGCCTGCAAGGCGGCCAAGCCCTGAAGCCGCTGCGGCAGGCGGGCCGCAACCTTACATTTTGTTCTTGAAATGTTCTCTTCAATCTGATAGGGTCCGCGCCGGTCTGGGTTGCGAGGGCGCGGTGATGTTTCATTCCTTTTCGATGCTGTTTGCCCGGCTTTTCGTGGCGTCCTTCTTCCTGCTCGGCCCCGCTTTCCTTAGCGCGGCCCAGGCGCAGGATGCCCGCCAGAACGCCCCCGGCCAGTTCGATTTCTATGTGCTGGCGCTGTCCTGGTCGCCGTCCTTTTGCGAAGCCGAGGCCGAGCGCGGCAATGCCGAGCGGTCGAAGATCCAATGCGGCGAGCGGCCGTTTTCCTTCGTGGTGCACGGACTGTGGCCGCAATACGACCGCGGCTATCCCGAATATTGCCAGCGGCAGCCGGAATGGGTCGATCGTAGCACCGTGTCCTCGATGCTCGGCCTGATGCCGGCGCCCGGGCTCGTCGTCAACGGATGGAAGAAGCACGGCACCTGCACCGGCCTCAAGCCGCGCGCCTATTTCGAGACTGTCCGCAGGGCCCGCGCGGCGGTGAAGATTCCGGAGGAACTGCTGCAACTGGCCAAGCCCAAGATGATTTCGCCGGAAGAGCTGGAAGCCGACTTCATCAAGGCCAATCCGGGCCTCACCGCGTCCGCCATTTCGGTGACCTGCGATACGCGGCGCCTCAGCGAGGTCCGCATCTGCATGAGCAAGGACCTGCAATTCCGCTCCTGCGAGGAGAACGACCGCCGCACCTGCAAGCGCGACCAGGTGCTGATGCCGCCGGTGCGGGGAGGATGATGGCTCCCTCCACCGTCATTGCGAGCGAAGCGAAGCAATCCACCCTTTCGCTTGCGGCGATATGGATTGCTTCGTCGCTTCGCTCCTCGCAATGACGTGGTAACAGGTTTCCATGAACTACCGTCACGCCTTCCACGCCGGCAACTTCGCCGACGTCATCAAGCACATCGTGCTGACGCGCATCCTGCTGCATTTGCAGGAAAAGCCCGGCGCCTTCCGCGTCATCGACACCCATGCCGGCAGCGGCCGCTACGACCTCACTTCCAGCGAGGCGCAGCGCAGCGGCGAATGGAAGAGCGGCATCGCGCGGATGATGCAGGCGCGTTTTTCGGAGAAGGCGCTGCCGCTGGTTGCGCCCTATCTCGACATCGTCAGGGCCTTCAACGGCAAGGCCGAGCTCACCGCCTATCCGGGCTCGCCGCTGATTGCCCGCGCGCTGCTGCGGCCGCAGGACCGGCTGACCGCTTGCGAACTCGAGCCGGGCGCACGCAAAGAGCTGATCGACGCGCTGCGCCGCGACGAGCAGGCGCGCGTGGTCGATCTCGACGGCTGGAGGGCGTTGACCGCCTTCGTGCCGCCGAAGGAGCGCCGCGGCCTCGTCCTGATCGACCCGCCGTTCGAGGCCAAGGACGAGTTCGAGCGGCTGGCGGACGGCTTCGCTGCCGCCTTCCGGAAATGGCCGACCGGCCAGTATCTGATCTGGTACCCGGTCAAGAGCCGCCGCGCCGCCGATACGCTGGCCCGCGCGGTGGCGCAGGCGGCCGCGGACGGAAAGCCCGCGGCGAGCTGCCTGCGGCTGGAATTTTCGGTCGCCCCGCAGCAGGCCGACGGCCCGCTCGCCTCCACGGGCCTGTTGATGGTCAACCCCCCGTGGACGTTGCAGGGCGAGCTCAAGACCATCCTCCCCGAGCTGGAAAAGCCGCTCGGCCAGGGCGGCGCCGGCCGCTTCCGCCTCGAGGCGGCCAAGCCGTGAGTACCGCGTCCGGCGTACCCCGTTGCGCCCGGACTGCGGCGATCAAAGCCGTAGGCAACCCGCCGGGAACCGTATTATGCTCAGGCCGATGGGACTGGCTTTACGTTCCGCTTCCGCGAATGGTTGCGGCGGAGTGACAAGGCCGAAGAAACAGCCGGACGGACGCGCTTCGAATTTGATTGCGGTCCGTCAAGGTGGCCATGCTTTCCGGCAGCGATTGTCCGGTCGGGCCGAACGCGATCTTGGCGCGTCACGGCAAAGCAGACGGGGGAGGTTTCCCGATGGCCATGACAGGGACGGTGAAGTTCTTCAACGGCGAGCGCGGCTACGGTTTCATCAAGCCCGACGACGGCGGCCGCGACGTGTTCGTTCACATCACCGCGGTGGAGCGTGCCGGACTGAAGGATCTCACCGAGGGACAGCGCATCAGTTTCGAGGTCGAACCGGACAAGAAGGGCAAGGGTCCGAAAGCGGTCAACCTCGTGGTGTCCTGACCGCGGCCCGCGCATCGCCGAAAAAAATCCCGGCCACTTTCGGTGGCCGGGAGGTTGTTCGCCCAGTTTTCTTGTACGTATTGCCGAGCTCAGAACCGGTAGTTCACCCCGGCCCGCACCGTGCCGAAGGAAAGGCCGTGCGAGGCGCCGGTGATGACGAAGTTGCTGTTGGCGAGGTCGACATAGAGATATTCGACCTTGGCGCTCCAGTTCGGCGCAAAGCCGAACTCGGCGCCGAGGCCCGCGGTCCAGCCGATGTTGTTGTGGGATTCCGTGAGCCCGAAGGTGGCCGCGCGCAGCTGGCCGTAGGCAAGGCCCAGCGTGCCGTAGAACAGGACGTTGTTGAAGGCATAGCCGCCGCGGCCGCGCAGCGTGCCGAACCACGGGTTGGAGAACTTCCAGGCCGCGAAGGTATCGTCGGCGCTGGAGCCCTGGATGTCGCCCTCGACGCCGAACACCCACGGGCCTCGCTGCCAGTTGTAGCCGGCCTGCAGGCCGCCGGCGAAGCCGCTCGGCTTGGCCCAGGCGTTGTCCACGCTGGCCCAGGCGTAGCCGAAATTGCCGCCGAGATAGGGACCGGCCCAGCTATAGGCGTTGAGCGGCTGATTGACCGTGTAGGGCCGGTAGCTGAGATCGGCGGCCGCTGCCGGAATGCTCAAGCCTGCCGCGAGGAACGCCAGCGCGCCCAACACAACCCTGGTCATCGGTACTCTCCACCACGCCACTCGACGCGACCAGGCAGGCGAATTGCCCGCGATGGTTACGCAATTCCAGTCTTTTCGGGTAAGAGTTATCGAGAGTTTTAAGTTAAAGCCTTGTTAAGCCGAGTTACCGCCCGCTCATCATTCTTAAAAATGTGTTACTGCGGGGCCCGCGCCCGTCGCGCGTCTCTGCTTCTGGCGATGCCGCGAGGCAATGCATAAATTCGGCCCCATGAAGGACGATTCCCGCGACCATTCGGCGCCGCTGAGCGCACGCAAGGGCAAGCCCGGTTCCGCCGGCGACATGCCGCCGCTGGACGCCGGCTCGCCACCGGACGTGGTTGCTGACATCGACCCGGCGACCGCGAGCGCCGAGGACGACGAGGAAGCGCGGCTGCCCGAACTTGCCGAAGAAACCGCGGAAGCCATCGCCGAAGGCGGGCTGACGACGGGACATGCGGCGATCGAGAACGCGGTGCGGCTCGCGCCCACCTCGCCCGGCGTCTACCGCATGCTGAACGCGGCCAACGACGTGCTCTATGTCGGCAAGGCCAAGAACGTCAAAAAGCGACTGACCTCCTATGCCCGGGCCAACGCGCCGCTGCCGGCGCGCATCCTGCGCATGATCGCAGCAACGACCAATGTCGAGATCGTCTCGACCGTGACCGAGACCGAAGCGCTGCTGCTGGAAGCCAACCTGATCAAGCAGCTGCGCCCGCGCTTCAACGTTCAGCTGCGCGACGACAAGTCGTTCCCCTACATCCTGATATCAGGCGACCACTGGGCGCCGCAGATCCTCAAGCATCGCGGCGCACAGACCCGGCCCGGCCGCTATTTCGGGCCGTTTGCGTCGGCCGGCGCAGTCAACCGCACCATCACGGCGCTGCAGCGCGCGTTCCTGATCCGCTCCTGCACCGACTCGTTCTTCGAGAGCCGCAGCCGCCCCTGCCTGCTCTACCAGATCCGCCGCTGCGCCGGTCCCTGCACGCGCGAGATCGATTTCCCCGGCTATACCGAGCTGGTGCGCGAAGCGACCGAGTTCCTGTCGGGCCGCAGCCATGCGGTGAAGCAGTTGCTCGCCGCCGAAATGGAGAAGGCCTCCGGCGAGCTCGAATTCGAGACCGCAGCGACGTTTCGCGACCGCCTCGCCGCGCTCTCGGCGATCCAGTCGCAGCAGGGCATCAATCCGCGCACCGTGGAAGAAGCCGACGTGTTCGCGATCCACCAGGAAGGCGGATACTCCTGCGTCGAAGTGTTCTTCTTCCGAACCGGCCAGAACTGGGGCAACCGCGCCTATTTCCCGCGCGCGGAAAAGACCTTCACGCCCGAGGAAGTGCTGAATTCCTTCGTGACGCAGTTCTACGACGACAAGCCGCCGCCGAAACTGATCCTGCTCTCGCATGAGGTCGAGGACATCGCGCTGCTGGCGGACGCGCTCTCCGTCAAGGCCGGCTTCAAGGTCGAGGTCGCCGTGCCCAAGCGCGGCGAGAAGAAGGAAATGATCGCGCATGCCCTGACCAATGCGCGCGAGGCGCTCGGCCGCAAGCTGGCGGACACCGCCACGCAAAGCCGCCTGCTGGAAGCGATGGTCGGCACGCTTGGCCTGCCGCACGCTCCCAGGCGCATCGAGGTCTACGACAACAGCCACATCCAGGGCAGCAATGCGGTCGGCGCCATGATCGTCGCCGGCCCCGACGGCTTCATGAAGAACCAGTACCGCAAGTTCAACATCAGGTCGGAAGGGCTGACGCCCGGCGACGACTACGCCATGATGCGCGAGGTGCTGCAACGCCGCTTCAAGCGGCTGTTGAGGCCGGCGGAGAGCGACGACGGCAAGCCGCGCGACGACGACTCCTTCCCGCAATGGCCCGACCTCGTCGTCATCGACGGCGGCCGCGGCCAGCTCAACGCCGCGCGCGAGATCCTTGCCGAACTCGGCGTCGACAAGGTGGCGCTGCTCGGCGTCGCCAAGGGGCCGGACCGCGACGCCGGCCGCGAGACGCTGTTCATGCCGGAGCGCGAGGCGATCAAACTCGAACCGCGCGATCCCGTGCTGTATTTCATCAAGCGGCTGCGCGACGAGGCCCACCGCTTCGTGATCGGCTCGCACCGCAAGTTGCGCAAGAAGGACATCCGCGAGGCCGGCCTGCAGGAGATCCCCGGCATCGGCCCGTCACGCAAGCGCGCCCTGCTGCTGCACTTCGGAACATTGAAGGAGATCGAGCGGGCCTCGATCGCGGATCTGGGTAAAGTTCCGGGGGTCAGCGCCGAAAGCGCCCGCCGGATCTTCGAGTATTTCCACACCCAGCCCGGCTGACGGCGGGTTTGGGACTAAAGTTACCCCGTCTCCCACCCCCCATGTGCGCCAAGGTGTTGACCTCGCAGCGTCCCCGGTATTGGTAAGACCGATGAACATCGCGACCACCAAAAGCCACTCCAAGAACTTCTCGATCCCGAATATCCTGACCGTTGGGCGGATCGCCGCCATCCCGGTGGTGGTCGGCTGCGTCTACGTCCAGTCGATCCTGGACGGACCGCTCTGGCTGCGTTGGGTCGCGCTGGCGGTGTTCATTACCGCCGCCATTACCGACTGGCTCGACGGCTATTATGCGCGAATCTGGGACCAGCAATCCGCATTCGGCCGGATGCTCGATCCGATCGCCGACAAGCTACTGGTGGCCTCGTGCCTGCTGATGCTCGCCGCCGACAATTCCATCCATGGCTGGACGCTGTGGGCCGCAGTCGTGATCCTGTGCCGCGAGATCCTGGTCTCGGGCCTGCGCGAATATCTCGCCGCGCTTCGGGTCAGCGTGCCCGTCACCAAGCTCGCCAAGTGGAAAACCACCGTCCAGCTCGTCGCCATCGGATTCCTGATTGCGGGCGAAGCCGGCGAGCGGATCATCCCCGCCACCACGCTGATCGGCATCGTGCTGCTGTGGATATCGGCGATCGTCACCATCTACACCGGCTGGGACTACTTCCGCGCCGGCATTCATCACCTCATCGAGGAGGATGAAGGATGAAGGTGAAGTATTTCGCCTGGGTGCGCGAACGGATCGGCAAGGCGGAGGAGACGATCGAGCCGCCCGCCGACGTGCGCACCGTCGATGATCTCATCGCCTGGCTGTCGGGCCGCGGCGAAGCCTATGCCTACGCGTTCGAGAAGCCGAAGGTGATCCGCGCCGCGATCGACCACGCCCATGTCAAATCCGATGCCGCGATATCGGGCGCCCGCGAGATCGCGTTCTTCCCGCCGATGACCGGCGGCTGAGTTCGCCATGAGCGTCGCCGCGACCATTCGAATCCAGGAGGCCGATTTCGACGTCGCGCAGGAGACCGCGCGCCTCAGCAAGGGCCGCACCGACGTCGGCGCCGTCGTCAGCTTCACCGGCATCTGCCGCGGCACCGAAGGCGACGAGCCGATCGCGGCGCTGACGCTCGAACATTATCCCGGCATGGCGGAAGCCGAAATCAGGCGCCACGCCGACGAGGCGATGGCGCGCTGGCCGTTGCAGGGACTGACGATCGTTCACCGCTTCGGTCGCATCGCGCCGGGCGAGAACATCGTACTGGTCGTCACCGCCTCCTCGCACCGGCAGGCCGCCTTCCAGGCCGCCGAGTTCCTGATGGACTATCTCAAGACCAACGCCCCGTTCTGGAAGCAGGAGGAGAGCACCCGCGGCACGAGCTGGATCGAGGCACAGAGCCATGACGACGCGGCCGCCGCGCGCTGGACCAAATCCTGATGGCGAAGCGTGCAAAGCAGGCCACGAAGAAGCGCAGCCTCGCCAGGGCGCCGAAGATCGGAGCAGGCGAATTGCAGACGCTGCTCGATTTCGTTCGCTATGCCGTGAGCCGCTTCAGCGCAGCCGAGCTCGCCTTCGCCCATGGCACCACCGATCCCGTCGCGGAAGCCGCCTTCCTCGTCTGCGAGACGCTGCACCTGCATCCCGACCAGTTCGAGCAGTTCGCCCATGCGCGCGTCACGGCGGTCGAGGGCCGGAAGATCATCGATCTGATCGAGCGCCGCATCTCGACGCGCAAGCCCGCTGCCTATCTCGTCAACAAAATCTACATGCGCGGGCTGCCGTTCTATGTCGACGAGCGCACCATCGTGCCGCGGTCGTTCATCGGCGAACTGCTGGATTCGCATTTCGGCGACGGCGAGGATGCGGCCTCGCTGACCGGCGATCCCGCCGAGGTGCAAAGTGTGCTCGACCTCTGCACCGGCAGCGGATGCCTTGCGATCCTCGCCGCCCGCCATTTCCCGCATGCGATGGTCGACGCGGTCGATATCTCCAAGGGCGCGCTCGCCGTCGCTGCGCGCAACGTCGCCGATCACGGCCTCGGCGAGCGTATCACGCTGCATCGCGGCGACCTCTTCAAGCCGCTCGGCGGCAAGCGTTACGACCTCATCATCTCCAATCCGCCCTATGTCGATGCCGAGGGCATGGCGGGCCTGCCGGCCGAATGCCGCGCCGAGCCGAAACTCGCCTTCGACGGCGGCGTCGACGGGCTCGACATCGTCAGGCGCATTCTCGGCCAGGCCAAGGCGCATCTTGCACCGCAAGGCGGCCTGCTCTGCGAAATCGGCCGCGGCCGCGACAATCTCGAGACGGCCTTCCCGCAACTGCCGCTGCTCTGGCTCGACACGGAGGATTCCGATGGCGAAGTGTTCTGGATCGCGGCCTCGGACCTCTGATCCCGCTTGTGCGGAAATATCACGACCTCGCGCATTTCCCCTCCGCGGCGAAGCTGATAGCCTGACCTCGAGCGTCGCACCCACACTACGCAAAGAGGCCTCCCATGCTGGACAAGAGCCCCACGAAATCCCCCGTCGCCGTTCCCAACGATCTCGCCGCGCACTGGATGCCGTTCACCGCCAACCGCGCCTTCAAGAAGGCGCCGCGGCTGCTCGCAGGCGCCAAGGACATGCACTACATCACCGTGGATGGCCGCAAGCTGATCGACGGCGCCGCCGGCATGTGGTGCACCAATGCCGGCCATGGCCGCACGCAGATTTCGGACGCCATCGGCAAGATGGCCGCGACGCTGGACTACGCGCCGCCGTTCCAGTTCGGCATCCCACAGGCCTTCGAGCTTGCGAGCCGCATCGCCGATCTCGCGCCGAAGGGGCTCGACCACGTCTTCTTCTGCAACTCCGGCTCGGAAGCAGCCGATACCGCGCTGAAGATCGCGCTCGCCTATCACCAGATCAACGGCCAAGGCGCCCGCTCGCGCCTGATCGGCCGCGTCCGCGGTTATCACGGCGTCGGTTTCGGCGGCACCTCCGTCGGCGGCATCGTGGGCAACCGCAAGATCTTCGGCTCGCTGCTTGCAGGCGTCGACCATCTGCCGGCGACCTATGACCGCGAGAAGCAGGCCTTCACCAAGGGCGAACCGGAATACGGCGCGCATTTCGCCGATGCGCTCGAGGATCTCGTCAACCTGCATGGCGCGAACACCATCGCCGCCGTCATCGTCGAGCCGATGGCCGGATCGACCGGCGTGCTGGCCGCGCCCAAGGGCTACCTCAAGCGGCTGCGCGAGATCACCCAGAAGCACGGCATCCTGCTAATCTTCGACGAGGTCATCACCGGCTTCGGTCGGCTCGGCTTCGCCTTTGCCGCCGAACGCTACGGCGTGCTGCCGGACATGCTCACCTTCGCTAAGGGCGTCACCAATGGTGCAGCGCCCATGGGCGGCGTGCTGGTGCGCGACACCATCCATGATGCCTTCATGACCGGGCCGGAGCACATGGTCGAGCTGACCCATGGCTATACCTATTCGGCGCATCCGCTCGCCTGTGCCGCCGGGCTTGCCACCCTCGACATCTACCGCGACGAGAAGCTGTTCGAGCGGTCCAACAAGCTCGAGCCGAAATTTGCCGACGCCATCATGTCGCTGAAAGGCTTCCCCAACGTGCTCGACATCCGCACCGTGGGACTGACCGCAGGCATCGACCTTGCGCCGTCGGCCGACGGAGTGGGCAAGCGCGGCTTCGCCGGGCTCAACAGCGCCTTCCATGACAACGACATCATGCTGCGCGCCGTCGGGGACACGCTGGCGCTGACCCCGCCCCTGATCGTCACCGAAGACCAGATCGGCGAGATCGTCGACAAGGTCGGCAAGGTCATCCGCGCCGTGGCGTAACCGGTCCGATGGAACAGGCCGGACCGCTCCGGCCTGCTTCCAGGGGCGCTCGGGTCACGCGGCCGCCAGCCTGAAGTTGTGGGGCGGACGACGCTCCCATCGAATCAGCAATGATGCTATGGTTGCGCTCCTTGGGGGAGCGCATTCGAGATCATGCCTGAAGCATTCCGTGTTTTCCCGTATGGGGGCGTTCCGGACGCGAGGGCGTACGCGCGATGATCCGTATTTCCACCATCTTCATCGCCATCTGCATGGTGCTGGTCGCAGCTTCGCTCGGCCTCGTGCTCTATTCATGGGCCGGCATCAGCTTCTATGAATCGGCGCTGGTGGCGCTGACAGCGCTGACCTTCCTCATCCTCTACAACGCCGTTTCGATGCGGCTGCGCGACCGCACCGATGTCGGCGGCCAGATCGCCGACCTCTCGCGCGGCACCGCCGATCTCGCCCGCCAGGTCGCCGAGTTCGGCCGGAGGCTGTCGGCCGTCGAGGGCAAGGTGGTGTCGGCCAATTCCGCCGGCGCCGACCGCATGCAGGGCGTGATCGGCGAGATCAACGAACTCGGCGTGCTGGTCAAGCAGTTGGCAACCACGGTTGCGACCCATGACGAGGTGCTGGCCGCCGGCCCGCCCGCGGCACCGACGCCGCCAACAGCGCCGGGCCGGCCGGACATGGAGCCGCAGGCCGCGGAAGCAAACCCCGCCAATGAAGACGATGCAGCCGGGCCGCCTGCCGCGCCCGCATCCTCCGCCGCCCCGATCCAGGCGGCCCCCTCGCGCAGCCAGACCCAGCTCATCGCTGCCGTGAAGAACGCGATCGAGGAAAACCGGCTCGACATCTACCTGCAGCCGATGGTGACGCTGCCGCAGCGCAAGGTCCGTTACTACGAGGCGGTGACGCGGCTGCGCGACGACAAGGACCAGGTGCTGGTCGCCGAAGATTTCATCGGCACTGCCGAAAGTGCCGGCCTGATCGGGCGCATCGACCATGCCGTGATGCTGCGCTGCGTGCAGGTGCTGCGCCGGTTGATGGTGCGCAACAAGGACGTCGGCGTGTTCTGCAACGTGTCGGCGACCACGATCTCCAATCCGACCAATTTTGCGCAGTGCCTCGACTTCCTCGAGGCCAACCGCGTGCTGGCGCCGTCCTTCGTGCTGGAGTTCAAGCAGTCCACCCTGCGCAAGCTGGGCCCTGCCGAGACGGAGAATCTGGCGGCGCTGGCGCAGCGCGGCTACCGCTTCTCGATCGACCATGTCACCGACCTGCGCTTCGAGCCGCGCGAGCTTGCCGACCGCGGCGTCCGTTTCATCAAGGTGCCGGCCGCGCTGCTGCTCGATCCGAAGCAGAGTTCCACCTCGGACATCCACCCGTCCGACCTGTCCGACCTGCTCGGCCGCTTCGGCATCGACCTGATTGCCGAGAAAATCGAGGGCGAGCGGGCGGTCGTGGATCTGCTCGATTATGACGTCCGGTTCGGCCAGGGCTTCCTGTTCGCGCCGCCGCGGCCGTTGCGGCCCGAGGGGGCATCTGCTACCGCCGGGGCCACCGCCACCAAGCCACAGGAAGCCAATGGTCCCGGCAAAGAGGCCCCGCTCGAAACGCCCGCCGTCGAACCTCCGCCGCGCGCGACCGGCAATGCCGCACTGGCGCGCCGCGCCGTCGGTCCGAACTGACCGTCTCTCACTGCCATGAACCTGCGCTTTGTCGAGAGGCTCCGCGACGTTATTGGGGGCGTCGAAGTGGTGCTCAGCGATATCTGGGGCGTGGTGCACAACGGGCTGGAGTCGTTTCCGGAGGCCTGCGCGGCCCTGCACAGCTATCGTCAGCAGGGCGGCGTCGTGATCCTCATCACCAACGCGCCGCGGCCGGCCGACTCCGTACAGCGGCAATTGCGCAAGCTCGGCGTCGCCGACGAAACCTATGACGCCATCGTCAGTTCGGGTGACCTGACCCGGAACTTCGTGGCCGACCATCCCGGCAAGAAGCTGTACTGGGTGGGCCCGGACCGCGACAGCTCGATCCACCGCGGTCTCGACCCCGCGATGTCCGATCTGGAAAGCGCCGACTATATCATCTGCACCGGCCTGTTCGACGACGAGACCGAGTCCGCCGAGGATTACCGGCCGACGCTGATGACAGCGCTGGCGCGCAAGGTGCCGCTGATCTGCGCCAATCCCGACATCGTCGTCGAGCGCGGCGACCGATTGATCTATTGCGCCGGCGCCATTGCCGAGCTCTACCGCGAACTCGGCGGCGAGGTGGTGTTCTACGGCAAGCCGCACCGGCCGATCTACGAGCGGGCCATGGCGCTTGCGGCCGAGCGCCGCGGCCAGCCGGCCGAACTCCGTCATGTGCTCGCCATCGGTGACAGCGTGCGCACCGATCTGACCGGAGCGCTCAATTTCGGCATCGACTGCCTGTTCGTCACCCGCGGCATTCACTCCGAGGAGTTCGCCGGGATCGATCAACTCGACCCTGCCTCGGTGAGGGAGCTGTTCGGACATCCGCCCAAGGCGCTGATCCGGGAATTGCGCTGGTAGAAATGCAAATGCCCGGGGGAGGCCCGGGCATTTGCGAAAATCAAACTGAAGCGCTTCGGCTTACGCCATCGTCATGTCCGGGAAGACCGCCTCGATCTTGGTCTTCAGCGTCGCCGCATTGAACGGCTTGACGATGTAGTTGTTCACGCCGGCCTTCTTGGCCGCGATCACGTTCTCGGTCTTCGACTCCGCCGTGATCATGATGAACGGCGTCGTTGCCAGGTTAGGATCGGCACGGACTTCCTTCAGGAGGTCGTAGCCGGTCATCGGCTCCATGTTCCAGTCGGAAATCACCAGGCCATACTTCTTGCCGCGCATCTTGTTCAGCGCCGCCGAACCGTCGCTGGCATCATCGATGTTCTCGAAGCCGAGCTGCTTCAGAAGATTTCGGATGATGCGGATCATGGTGCTGTAGTCGTCCACCACCAGAACCGGCATCGACAGATCCACCGCCATCTTCACTACCCCCAACGCGTTACGCCACAACAGACATTCCGGATCGCTAAGCCACAATCCGCCCCCAACGCTTAGCACCGAGGCGTTAAACAGGGCGTTAAGCCGACCTGCGCGAGAAGGTCCACAAAACACCCGTTCTGCTGCACATCTGCACCCCGCTTGACTTGGCCGGCCCGGCCAAGCCACGGTCCCGCCGCGCCCCGGGATGAGCCGGGAACTACCCGGAATCGCCTCGAAATGCTCTCCAAATTCACCGTTATCCGCGACACCACGCCGGCCTCCGAAATCCCCAGGGGGGCGGTGGTGGCGATGGGCAATTTCGACGGCGTCCATCTCGGCCATCGCGCCGTGATCGGGGCGGCACTGGGCATGGGCCGCGCCCAGGGCAGGCCGGCATTTGCCGTGACCTTCGAGCCGCACCCGCGTAGCTTCTTCAGCCCGAACAGCCCTCAGTTCCGGCTGACGACCGAGACCAACAAACTCCGCCTGCTGGCCGGCACCGGCCTTGCCGGCGCGGTGGTGATGACCTTCGACAAGGTTCGCGCCGGCACCTCGGCGCAAGATTTCATTCACCATGACCTGATCGAGAGGCTGGGCATCGGCGGGATTGCGGTCGGCTACGATTTCCATTTCGGCAAGGGCCGGGTCGGCTCGCCGAGCCTGTTGGTGTCCGAGGCGCCGCGGCTCGGTATCGAAGTGGACGTGCAGGCCCATGTCGACATCGACGAGCGGCCGGTCTCCTCCACCGCCATCCGCATGGCGCTCGCAGAAGGGCAGATCGTCGACGCCACCGCCATGCTGGGCGGGCCCTGGTTCGTCACCGGCACGGTGATCCACGGCGAGAAGCGTGGCCGCGGCCTCGGTTTCCCCACCGCCAATATCCGCCTCGACAAGAACTGCGAGCTGAAGCACGGCATCTACGCGGTGCGGGTCGGCCGCGGAGCCGAGCGCCTCGATGGCGTCGCGAGCTTCGGCCGCCGCCCGACCTTCGACAATGGCGCGCCGCTGCTGGAAGTGTTCCTGTTCGACTTCAAGGACGACCTCTACGGCGCCGAACTCGACGTCGCCTTCATCTCCTTCATCCGCGAGGAGCTGAAATTCAACAGCATCGACGCTCTGGTGGCGCGGATGAACGAGGATTCC
Organism: uncultured Bradyrhizobium sp.; assembly: GCA_964504705.1. GTDB lineage: Bacteria > Pseudomonadota > Alphaproteobacteria > Rhizobiales > Xanthobacteraceae > Bradyrhizobium. The sequence continues at coordinate 2,219 of CAZDEZ010000081.1, read as the reverse complement.
ACCCGCGCCCGTGCCGATCTGGCAGCGGCGCCCGGCACCTTTCCCAGACTGGGGGCGATCTCCTGAGGGCCTTCCAGCCTTTGCGATTTCGACCCTCCCCTGCTATGGAAGCCCCCATGTTCGCGCGGCGCATCATAGGGATTAGCGGCCCGGCTTCCGCCTGAGCCTTTGGCTCGGCGCAAGACCGGGACTTTCCTCGTTTCCACCGCGATCATCGCATCCCGCGCCGTCTACGAGCCAAATCAGAGCATTTATGTCCGAAAAGCCGCAAAAGTCCGACGCCGCCGACTATTCCAAAACCCTGTTCCTGCCGCAGACGGATTTCCCGATGCGCGCCGGCCTGCCGCAGCGCGAGCCGGAAATCCTCAAATTCTGGTACGACGCCGGGCTCTACGAGCGCCTGCGCAAGGCGGCCGAGGGCCGGCCGAAATTCGTGCTGCATGACGGCCCGCCCTATGCCAACGGCAACATCCATATCGGCACGGCGCTGAACAAGATCCTCAAGGATCTCGTCACCAAGAGCCAGCAGATGCTCGGCTTCGATTCCAACTACGTGCCGGGCTGGGACTGCCACGGCCTGCCGATCGAATGGAAGGTCGAGGAAGAGAACTACCGCTCCAAGGGCAAGCAGAAGCCGGACTTCCGCAACTCCGCGGCGATGGTGGAATTCCGCCAGGAGTGCCGCGCCTATGCGACGCACTGGCTCAACATCCAGCGCGAGGAATTCAAGCGGCTCGGGGTAATCGGCGACTGGGATCATCCCTACGCCACCATGAGCTATCCGGCGGAGGCGCAAATCGCGCGCGAACTGATGAAGTTCGCCGCCAACGGCACGCTGTATCGCGGCTCCAAGCCCGTGATGTGGAGCGTGGTGGAGAAGACCGCGCTCGCCGAAGCCGAGGTCGAGTACGAGGACTATCAATCCGACATGGTGTGGGTGAAATTTCCCGTCACCTCGCCGGCGCACGGCGCGCTCGCCGGCGCCTCGGTGGTGATTTGGACCACCACGCCGTGGACGCTGCCCGGCAACCGCGCCATCAGCTTCTCGTCCAGGATCGCCTACGGCCTGTACAAGATCACCGACGCGCCCGCCGACAACTGGGCGAAGACCGGCGACCTCCTGATCCTGGCCGACGCGCTGGCCGCGGACGTCTTCAAGCAGGCGCGCGTCACGGCTTACGAGAAGGTGCGCGACATCCCGGCCGACACGATGGACGCGATCGAGTGCGCCCATCCGCTGAAGGGGTTCGCCGGCGGCTACGAGTTCACCGTACCGCTGCTCGACGGCGAGCACGTCACCGACGACACCGGTACTGGCTTCGTGCACACCGCGCCGAGCCATGGCCGCGAGGACTTCGACGTCTGGACGGCGAACACGCGTGATCTTGCTGCGCGCGGCATCGGCACGGCGATCCCCTACACGGTCGACGAGAACGGCGCCTTCACCGATCATGCCCCGGGCTTCACCGGCAAGCGCGTCATCAACGACAAAGGCGAAAAGGGCGACGCCAACGACGCCGTGATCAAGGCGCTGGTCGAGGCCGGCAAGCTGCTGGCGCGCGGACGCCTGAAGCACCAGTATCCCCATTCCTGGCGCTCCAAGAAGCCGGTGATCTTCCGCAATACGCCGCAATGGTTCATCGCGATGGACAAGGACATCGCCACCAACGGCAGGACCAAGCCGGGAGACACGCTGCGCGCCCGCGCGCTGCACGCGATCTCGGTGACACAATGGGTGCCGCCGTCGGGCCAGAATCGCATCAACGGCATGATCGAGAGCCGGCCGGACTGGGTGATCTCGCGCCAGCGCGCCTGGGGCGTGCCGATCGCGGTGTTCGTGCGCGAGCAGGCCGACGGCTCGGCCGAAATCCTGCAGGACGAGACCGTCAACCAGCGCATCGTCGAAGCCTTCATGGAGGAAGGCGCCGACGCTTGGTACCGCGACGGCGCACGCGAGCGCTTTCTGGGCTCACGCGCCGGCGAGGACTGGAAAAAGGTCGACGACATCCTCGACGTCTGGTTCGACTCCGGCTCGACCCACGCCTTCGTGCTCGAGGACCGCCAGAACTTTCCGCAGCTGGGCAACATCGTCCGCAAGGTCGACGGCGGCACTGACACCGTGATGTATCTGGAAGGCAGCGACCAGCACCGCGGCTGGTTCCATTCCTCGCTGCTGGAGAGCGCCGGCACCCGCGGCCGCGCGCCTTACGACATCGTGC